>JBGPWL010000025.1:0-51596 GCA_041492185.1 Pyrinomonadaceae bacterium
CTATTCCTTTTCTCCCTCTCCCCGGCAGAAGGAAAGCTTAATTGAATGGCCTCGCAGTTAAATCTCCAGGACTGGTTCGGCAGTATCGACATCTATCTGTTCGATCAACTGCTGAAGGGGCGCCTCGTTCCCGGAATGCGTGTGCTTGATGCCGGATGTGGGATGGGGCGCAATCTAAACTACTTCTTGAAAACGGGATTCGATGTCTGTGGCGTCGATGAATCGCCTGAAGCGATCGCGCAGACAAGAGCGCTGGCCACGTCGCTTGCGCCGCATCTTTCTCCAGATAATTTTCGTGTCGAGCCAGTCGAAAACATGTCGTTTGCTGCGACTCTGCGTGCTGTGAGACGTTGTAGGCCTTTATCAGCCAGAAGACTATCGACCAATCTTAATTCCTTATCGATCATGTTTAGGGTGTCAAAGCACAACCACCACGATTCGGCATCTTGCAGGGGAAAGCCGTAGCCAGATGAAAAGGTCAGAGCATCGTCAGTTACGTGAGGCTTTTGTAATCGCTCTTGAAACTTCCAGTGTTCATCGGAGACAGATCGCGGCTGTCTTACAGCCCTTAAGAAACTGGGTGCTCTTCTCGCGTCAATGTGCGCGGCGTCAGCAACTCGCAACAAACAAGCAATCCTCAAGGGGTCGACAACCCATTCATTCGGGCACCAATAAGGAGCTCCCAACACTCTTGGAAAATAGTTCTCCAACCGATCCACCGCCCACCAGTGACTATGGGCAATTAAGCCTATTATCCGTCCAAATGCCTGTCTCAACTCGGTATCGTCAATCAAATATTGCGGGTCGTCCCCCGGTTTTGGCTCCCAGTGAATCAAGGCTAATCGTTCTGCATGTTTCGCATGGAGATTTCGCAGCAATAGGGCAGTCGCCTCCTTCTTAATTTGGTCGGGAGGGTCAGCCAGTTCCTCCGATGTTGGCCGGCGGTCATAGTGAGTTTCAAACTCAGCAGTAACGATATCTGGCCAAGTTTCTTCGTTGCGAAGATCATCAACTTTATTAGGATAGGCAGCCAGACCCATTCCCAAGTCGTGGAGTAGAACTGCGCCGCCAAAGACAAACGCTTCCGTCGGAGTTAATGTGAACTCTTTACCAGCGGCTAGATCGGCAATTTCCCAAAGCGCATCTAGATGAGTAATGTCGTGAACCGTATAGTCCGGAAGATCTCGATTTATTTCCGCTGCAATAACTGCCGCGTGATCGCGAAATCGCAGGAAAGCATTTCGCAAACGTTCACGTGCCTCAGCAGATTTGTCTTCATCGCGCTGAGTCGCAAGGGATTTATGCCACAAGCTTGTTTCCTCGAAGATGTGGGACATGGGAAGGCTCCTCTCCGCTGCTGGCGAATTCTGCCATAGCTTAACCGTTCTCCGAAGCAAAAACGTAACCGTTTTCGACGCGCGTCATGAGATCTGGAGCTGGCGCCATCGGTCGGTGACCTACTGCCCATAAGCGGGACCCAATCTCTCCTGTGCAATCCACATCATCTCCGCATAGAATCAAGTATAACGCGCGAACCGACTTACCACGTGGCGGAGGGGCTGGCTGCGACTGTCGAAACGCACTTTGCGGGCATCTCGCGGAAGCGCGCGCGTGTGGTGAGCGCGAGCTGGCGCATCCACCCACAGCGCGAGCCCACGGCTAATTCAATGTCACGCCGTAGACGCAAAGACCGTCCCCGCAGGGGACGAATTCAGCCACCGGAAGATGGGAAGTACACGATTCATGCGACCCTGAAAGGGTCGGATTGCTATTTCACGCCTTCGGCGTGAGGAGGACATGTGGTTTCGCGATCCGTGGGCGATGCCCACGGCTATTGCATTTCACGCCTTCAGCGTGATTAAGAGAGCGCCAACGGCGCGTGATGTAAAAGCCTGGGGCATCGCCCTAGGAAACTAGTATTATCCCAATCCGTCGAGCGCTGAAGGCGCGGAATAATCGAACGAACCGATCAATCTCACAGACCTTGACGCCCTGTCCCATATCTGAGACATTAGTCAAGTGAAGCCGACTCTCTTCCACCCCAAGGCACGAGCGGTGTTGAGGAGTTTCCCGGACGATGTCAGGCGAGAATTTGGTAAAGCGATCTTTGATTTGCAGAAAGGCGCCAAGCTCGCAATGCCTTTGTCGCGGCCGATGTCTTCGGTCGCGCCAGGTGTCGAAGAGCTACGCGTGAAGGATCGGTCGGGAGCGTATCGGGTCTTTTATTTCGCGAGACTGGAGACGGCAGTGCTGATCTTCCACGCCTTTGAAAAGAAGACTGGAAAGACGCCGCCACACGAAATCGAAGTAGCGCGAAAGAGATTGAAGGAGATGCTATGAAAAAGGTGAAGCCCGTAGTGGCGCGAAACGCGAGAGAGCTCGCGAAGGCGCTGGGTCTCGCGCCGGCGGACGGCGTGGAGATCGAAATTCGCAGTGACTTGAACGATAAGATTATTGAAGTGGTAAATGAACGAGGTCTGACTCACTCACAAGTTGCGAGCCTGGCTCGGACGTCACGCACTCGCGTAACGGCAATTCTCAATCGAAACACGCATGACATTTCCACCGATCTCATGCTGCGAGTTTTGGCGTCGCTCGGCGTGCAGGCAAAGCTCCAATTCAAGAACGCTGCGTGACCAGGACGGGGAGTCGGGGGTCAGGGGTCAGGAGTCGGCAAGGGTCAGCGAAATCGAAGAAAGAATTTCCTTTCTAACCTCATTTGATCTATAAACATCTCGCGCCTGACGGCGCTCAATCCAATTCGACACAAAGGTGCTGACTAATGCTCAAGTCTCAAGTCTCAGAGTCTAAGGTCTCAATTTGGTCTTTCGTCCTTGTAGCCACCATCATTACGTTAGTCGCTTTTTGCACTAGCGCCCAAACTCTGCCGAGCGAGCGGCCGGAGAAATTCGAGCCGACAAACGACGGCTTCGAGTACGTCCGCCGCGACGTGATGATTCCCATGCGCGACGGAGTGAGACTGCACACCGTCATTCTCGTACCAAAGGGTGCCCTTATTAATAAAGGGCACGCGCCGATACTTTTGACGCGCACGCCCTACAACGCGACTGCGCTGACGACGCACAGCGCAAGCTCTCATCTGGGTCCCAGTCTTCAAGGCTACGACAATGCCACGGACGTAATCGTCGAAGGCGGCTACATCCGCGTAGTCCAGGACATTCGCGGCAAGTATGGATCGGAAGGCGACTATGTGATGAACCGTCCATTGCACGGGCCGCAGAACCCGACGCCCGTCGATCACGCCACGGATACGTATGACACCATCGACTGGCTCGTGAAGAACATTCCGGAGAGCAACGGCAAAGTCGGCATCCTCGGCATTTCCTACGATGGCTTTCTGCCTTTGATGGCGTTGGTCAATCCGCATCCGGCGCTGAAAGTCTCGGTGCCGATGAATCCGATGGTCGATGGCTGGATGGGCGACGACTGGTTTCACAACGGCGCGTTCCGGCAACAGAACATGCCCTACATCTACGATCAAGTGGCGACGCGCGCGAATGATGAGCTGTGGTGGACCAGCCACTTTGATGACTACGATATGTATATGCAGGCCGGATCGGCGGGCGAGCTGGGACGGCGGCGCGGACTCGAACAGATCGGCTTCTGGCGCAAGCTGCTCGAGCATCCGAGCTACGACGCTTTCTGGCGCGATCAGGCAGTCGACAAAATACTGGCGACGCTGCCGCTAAAAGTGCCGGTGATGTTGGTCCATAGCCTTTGGGACCAGGAGGACATTTACGGCGACATCGCCGTCTACAAAGCAATCGAGCCGAAGGACACGAACAACGACAAGGTTTTTCTGGTGATGGGCCCGTGGCATCACGGCCAGGAGATCCGCGAGGGCAGCTCTCTCGGCGCTATCAAATTTAACAGCGACACGGCTATTTATTTTCGCCAACACATTCTGCGGCCGTTCCTCGATCAATATCTAAAAGACGACGCGCCGAAAGCGGACATCGCTCCGGTGACGGCGTTTGAGACCGGCACGAATCATTGGCTGCGACTCAATTCATGGCCGAGTGGTTGCGACCGCGGATGCACAGTTAAAGCGACGCCGCTTTATTTGAACGAAGGTTTGAAGTTGAGCTACAACCCGCCGCCGCGAGGCATTCAGCCGGGCGAGGAGGATCCGCGCGCTCCGAGCGGTTACGACGAATACATTTCCGATCCGGCGAAACCAGTTCCCTTTCGCGCGCGGCCCATCAAACCCGCCGGCGGCCCCTTCTGGGCCCTATGGTTGGTGGACGACCAGCGCGAACAGTCCGGGCGTCCGGATGTGGTCTCGTTCGTTTCAGATACTCTGACCGCGCCAACAAAAATCAGCGGACAACCGATCGCGAATCTGATTGCCTCTACCAGCGGAACGGATTCGGATTGGGTAGTCAAATTGATCGACGTCTATCCGGACGAAGTCGCGGACCAGCCAAACATGGGTGGCTATCAGTTGGCGGTTTCGATGGACATCTTTCGTGGCCGCTATCGCGAGAGTCTGGAGACGCCGAAACCGATCGCAGCGAACGAGCCGCTGCTTTATCGTTTCGCTTTGCCTACGGCGAACCACGTCTTTTTGCCGGGCCATCGCATCATGGTGCAGATCCAATCGAGTTGGTTCCCGCTCTACGACCGCAACCCGCAGACTTTCGTGCCGAACATCTTTTGGGCCAAGCCGGGCGATTATCGCAAGGCGACGCAGAGGATCTATCATGCGGTCGGACAAGCGAGCTTTGTCGAGTTGCCGCTGGTATCGGTACAAAACGCGGAGCGGTAGAGACTGTGTGAAAACTCAGCGTGTGCCATGGATCAGGCGCTAACACTAACCGCAAAGGGCGCAAAGGAATCCGCAAAGGAACGCAAAGAAGGCTTTCCTTCGCGACCTTTGCGAAAAACTTTGCGACCTTTGCGGTTAAGCCAATTGATTCGTTGTCGCTCAATTTAGTTTTCACACAGTCTCGGTAGCGATGGGTCTCAAACTGACGAAGAAGGCGGTGCGTTCCTAAAGAGCCGGTCGCTACCGCTCCCGGTTCCGTATTGGCTCTAACCACAACTAAACTATGAAACGTTCATTCGCGACTATTGCAATAAGCCTTCTGCTATTGATCATGCCCTGCGCCGCGCAGGATGCGGTCACCGCGAAGGTTGACGAGTATGTGAAGGCCGAGATGCAGCGGCAGCACATTCCCGGACTCTCGCTGGCGGTGATTCGAGATGGACGGATCATTCTCGCCAAAGGTTACGGTCTCGCGAATGTCGAGCATCAGGCGCCCGCCAAGCCGGAGACGATTTTTCAATCAGGCTCGATGGGCAAACAGTTCACCGCCACAGCCGTGATGATGCTGGTCGAGGAAGGCAAGCTCAGTCTCGCCGATTCGATCACGAAATACTTTACAGACGCGCCGGAAGCCTGGCAGAAGATCACGGTGCGGCATCTGCTCACGCACACTGCGGGCACGGCCGACTATTCCAGGGATTTCGATTTCCGTCGCGACTACACGGAAGACGAATTGCTCAAGCGCGCCGAAGCAATTCCGCTGGCTTTTCAGCCGGGAGAAAAGTGGAGCTATAGCAATCTTGGCTATGTGCTGCTCGGCATTCTGATTCACAAAGTGAGTGGCAAATTTTATGGCGACTTCTTGCAAGAGCGAGTTTTCCAACCGCTCGGTATGACGACGGCGCGCATCATCAGCGAAGCCGACATCGTCCCGAACCGCGCCATGGGGTATCGCTTAGTCAAAGGCGAACTGAAGAACCAGGATTGGGTTTCGCCGACATTGAACACAACTGCCGACGGCGCGCTTTATCTTACCGTGTACGATATGGCGAAATGGGACGCGGCGCTGTACACGGAAAAGCTTTTGAGGCGATCGAGTCTCCAGGAAATGTGGACGCCGGTGAAACTGAACAGCGGCAAGACTGAAGGCTACGGTTTCGGCTGGGGCCTTGGCGAAGTGAACGGGCATCACATCATCGAGCACGGCGGCGCGTGGCAGGGATTCAAATCGCACATCGCGCGCTACGTCGACGACAAGCTGACGATTGTCGTGTTCGCCAATCTGGCTCAGGCAAATCCGACAAGGATCGCGCACGGCGTCGCCGCAATTTACAATCCTGAACTGAAACCAGTACCGCCGAAAGCAATTGAAGACAAAGAGCCGGAAGTGACAGCGCTGTTGAAGAAAGTCATACAAGACGTAATCGAAGGCAAGCTCGAGGCGGGAATTTTTACCGCTGAAGCCTGGCCCGAAATCTCGCGCAATGCCTCCGCGTCCCGCGAGCCCTTGAAAGGATTCGGTACGCTCAATACAATCGAGTTGATTGAGCGCGGCGAACAAACCGAGAATCGTCTTTATCGTTACCGGCTTACTTATAGAGAAATTGTTCTATCATGCACAATGGTCTTGACGAAGGAAGGTAAGATTGCCACGTTGCGATTACAACCTGAGTGAGCACTCAAGTCGCTTTGATAAGCTTATTCAGTCGACATTGGCGTCTTAGAAGTAGAACTCACATCTCTCTTGAAACGAAAGGAAGGATCCCAAAATGAGATCAACCACGAGAAAGACAAGTCTGCTGTTGCTGCTTAGCCTCGGTTTGGCAATGCTCGCCAACTCGAAAGCCGCGACTACGCCGCCTCCGTTACCTAATCCGGTGCTTTACTTGATGGGAACGGAGCCTTTTCAGACGGGCGGGAAGCAGTTCATTCGCTACAACTACGACGTGCTGAACAAGGCTGATTACCCGGACGCGCTTTTCGCTGCCGCGCCCGCTCTGCCGCCTTGCGGCGCAAACACCAAAGCATCGCGCACCTGGGTGGACATCTTCGATCAGCGGGGAAAACGGCTCTACGGGTTTTGCGCTTTAGGCAAGGCGAGCGATCTTGGCGGGATATGGTTCGCGCTTGAGAGCGATGTAGTGCCCCCAAGCTACGTCTATATCGAGCTGAACGATCGCCAGACCAACACCAGGTACAAATCGAACCTGGCTGATACGACCCCATAGCATTCCGCGATCGCGGGATTTGATCGAGATACCGCGACATTGAATAAGTGCTTGTTGAAAGACGCGGCGTCAGGGCCGTCACGCGATCTCGTGTGATGCGCGTGGATCGAGCCCCTGTCTACCGAAAGACGATCGGCGCGCGTCACCCGTCTCTTTCATTCAGGAAGCGAGCGAAGCCAGTCTGGCAGTTGTACAGCTATTTCCGAGACATTACACTAGATGTCGAAAGACTTAAGCAAAGGGAGCCTTATGAGCAGCACGATGCAGAAGCAATCAACTATTCGGGAGCAGGTTTCCGAGCCGGAGTGGCAGGCGCGCGTCGATCTCGCCGCTGCTTACCGGCTCGTCGCGCTTCACGGCTGGGACGATCTGATCTTTACGCATCTGTCGGCGCGCGTGCCGGGGCCGGAGCATCACTTTTTGCTCAACCCGTACGGCATGTTGTTCGAAGAGGTGACGGCATCAAGTTTGGTGAAGGTGGATCTCGCCGGCCAGAAAGTGCTGGAGTCGCCTTACCAGATCAATCCGGCGGGCTTCACGATTCACAGCGCCGTGCATGCGGCGCGCGAGGACGCGCTTTGCGTGATGCATCTGCACACAGACGCCGGCATTGCGGTTTCCGCGCAAAAGAATGGCTTGCTCCCGCTGTCGCAGCAATCGCTCTTTTGCCTTGCCTCGTTGGCTTATCACGATTATGAAGGCGTCGCGCTGGACGAAGGAGAAAAGCCGCGGCTGGTTGCGGACCTCGGCAACAAAGTCTTCATGATTCTGAGAAACCACGGTCTGCTGACCGTTGGCAAGAATCCTGCGGAAGCGTTTCTCGCGATGTTCACGCTCGAACGCGCGTGCCGCATTCAGATCCTGGCCCAATCGGGTGGCTCGGAATTGTTGCCGGTAGCTCCGGCCATTTTGGGAAAGGTCGCTAAGCAGTTGGCGGCCGCGACTGTCGGCATGGGCGGTCAACTCGCGTGGCCGGGTCTGCTCCGCAAACTCGATCGGATCGATCAAGGGTATCGCGAGTAAGGAATTTGCATCCAATTCGTCGATACGAAGTCGTAATGAACAAGTTAACGGGCGCGTTTACTGTAGAGACCCACTTCGCGGGCAAGGATCCGGTTGTGCGGAAGATCTACGACCAGTTGGTGAAGCAGGTCCGCCGCTTTGGCTCGTTCGACGAAGATCCAAAGAAGACTTCGATTCATCTCGTTAATACAACGGCTTTTGCGGGCGTGGCGACGCGCAAGAACGCAATCGTCTTGACCGTCAAGAGCGATCGCCGTCTGGTTAGTCCGCGCATTCATAAGAGCGAACAAGCGTCGGCCAGCCGGTTTCATCATGAGATCAAACTAACAAAGCCGGCAGAGATCGATGCAGAATTGTTGCGCTGGCTCAAAGCTGCTTATGAGCTAAGCGGTTGATGCGGTACCTTTTCAACTAGAACAAAATCGGTGCGTTTTCGATTATCAATAGTTCTGGCGTTCTGTCTCGTTTGCAATGCCTTCGCAGGCAGCGTGTGCGCGCAAACGCCCGCTGGCCAGGATGAAGATGTGATACGAACCGAAGTCGATCTTACTAATCTTCTCTTTACCGCGACCGACAAACAGAATCGCTACATCACGACCGTGCGCCAGGAAGACATTCGCGTGCTCGAGGACGGCGTGCCGCAACAGCTTTTCACGTTTCAACGCGAGACGGATCGTCCACTGGCGATTGCCTTCCTGATTGATGTGAGCGGCTCCGAAGAACGCACGTTGCCGCAGGAGAAAGGGGCGGCGCGCTCGTTTATCGAAAAGATAATTCGATCCAGCAGAGATGAAGCAGCGATCATTCCCTTCACCGGCTCCGCGTTTCTCGAGCAGGGCTTGACGCGTGATGTGATCGGTATCTATCGCGCGCTGGAACATGTGGAAGTCGCGGTGCCGTCCTACACGGGCAGGGGACGTCCGATAGGCGGCATCGCTTCAGGCCCCGGCACAACCTGGGCGCGAGAAGGTGCAACCGCAATCTGGGACGCGATCGTCGTGACCGCCAGCGAAGTGATGGCGCATAGTCCGCGGCAAAGACGGCGCGCGATCATTCTGCTGACTGACGGCTGGGACACCAACAGCCAAATGCATAGGAGCGCGGCGATAGATCAGGCGATCGATGCGGAGACAGTCATTTACGTAATCGGCATCGGTGACAGCAAAGAGCAAGGCGTCGATAAAAACCCACTGCGCGAAGTAGCGGAACGCACCGGTGGCCGCGCTTTTTTCCCGAAAAAGGAAACGGATCTGCAAACAGCTTTCGTGGAGATCGAGCAGGAGCTTCGCACGCAATACCTGGTCGCTTATTCATCCACGAACAAAGAGCGAGACGGCGCGTACCGCCGGATGCAGATCGAGATTGTCAATCCCGAGTTGCGTAAAGAGCAAATAAAACTTCGCTACCGACCCGGCTATTTCGCGAAACCCCTTTTGCACGTCAAATAACTTTTTCGGAAATCGCGCGGGTTTTTCTTCAATGAATCGACACGTTAAATGAAGACGTCAAAACAGCGAAAGGTTATCGTCTACATCGCGACGAGCGCTGACGGTTACATCGCGCGCAAGGATGGCGACGTCGATTGGCTGAACCGCCCGCGGATTGCGGGCGATTATGGCATCGGCGCGTTCTACCGCTCAATCGACACGATTCTTTGGGGACGGAAAACCTATGAATTGGCGCTGGAATTTCAAAAAGCCGGAGTGCCAAATTCGGCTTTCGATACCAGCGTCAAGAATTATGTCTTCTCGCGCAAGCTGGGTAAGCGATTCAAAAGCGGCAAGTTTGTCCCACCGCCCGGCGTGGAGATCGTTGACGAAGACATTGCGAATTTCACCGAACGACTTCGCGCTATTCCCGGAAAGAACGTCTGGATGATGGGTGGGGCCGGGATCATCGCGTCGTTTCTGGACGCCGGCGAGATCGACGAATTCATTATCCACGTGATTCCGACATTGATCGGCGAAGGTATTCCGCTGGTCCAGCCTCGCCATCGGAACGTTCCGCTGTCGCTGAGATCAGTGAAAAAATTCAAGGATGGAGTTGTGCGCCTGCATTACGCAGTTGGGCGGAACGTAGCGGCAAAGCCCTCTAAAGGTCGTAAGTCAAAAACCGCGAAACGCAAATAGATCGATCGGAAACGAAAGGCCGCTGATGCAATTTCCGTTTGAGCGCAAGCACCAAAAACTGGCGCCTGTATCTGTCTTTTATAAGAGGCTGGCGGTATCGCTGTCGCTGGCATGTCTCTTGATCGCGGCTGCGTTATTCATCGGCGTAGCCGGGTACCACTGGATCGCAGGCTTTGGCTGGATCGATTCTCTCCTGGAAGCGTCGATGATTCTCGGCGGCATGGGTCCCGTCAATCAACTGAGCGCCTCGGGAGCGAAAGTTTTTGCCTCGGCGTACGCGCTTTTCAGTGGGCTGATGTTCGTCGGCATCATCGGTGTTGCGCTCTCGCCGATTGTTCATCGCATGCTGCACAAGTTT
Source organism: Pyrinomonadaceae bacterium (assembly GCA_041492185.1). GTDB lineage: Bacteria > Acidobacteriota > Blastocatellia > Pyrinomonadales > Pyrinomonadaceae > JAOAPY01. Next base: position 10,528 of record JBGPWL010000025.1, read on the forward strand.
CACCTTGATGAAAAGGGCTGAGAAGGATTTGAAGAAATAAGCCGCTGCTAAAAAAGATGACAGGCGGGCGACGCTCTCTTCGGGACACTTGCTTTGCGCTAGGCGCGCCCCCTGCAAGCATCCTTAGAAAAATACCAGCGTCATCCCGCCTTTTTAGTCATCCGTCTGGGGAGACTATGGCGCCAACGGAACAGTTGCCGAATCCTGGTCGTGCATGCGACCGCGAAAGTGGCCTCCCATCCGCTCCATCCGCTGCATCAACTGGTCGGCCTTGGTTTTCTGCTCAGGCGTCAGCACTTCGTTGTAGATCTTCGCCTTCACGCGCTCCCTGGCGACGATCAGTTCGGTCATCGTCTGCGCTTGCTGCGCAGCGAGTGAACGCACTTGCGCTTCGTCAAATTTCCCGTTGGCCGTGGCCTCGCGCAGTTGCTGGCGGTTCTTTACCGCCTGAGCAAACAACGGCGCGACGTTTTGCCGCTCGGCTGCGAGAATCGATTTGACCTTGGCTTGCTGCGCGTCGGTCAGATCCAATTGCTTCGTGATGCGGGCCACGATGCGATCGGCAAAAGAAAGATTACGATTTGCTCGTTCGTGTCTGACAACCGCGTAGACACTGCCGCTCAGAATCAATGCCGCAAGACCGGCGATGATCAGAATTCGTTTTTTCATTTCCATACTCCTTGTCGTAAATGCTCGGGCGCCCTTTGCGAAGCGCGCCCTTCGTCACTTGTAATACGAGCGACTCGCTGATCAGAGACGTAAAGAGTTGTCAAACGACAGTAAAGTTTTGTCAATAACGGTCTGCTAAAAGCTGAAGCGAACCGACGCCTCAACCAATCGGTTGTACGCGCCTGAGGCTCCGCCACGACCGCCGCCGAAACCACCGAAGTTTCCAAAGCCGGAGTTGGAAATTCCAAATAGTGGCGAAGCCAAATTGCCAACCGGATTCCCCAGATTTGCGTGGTTCAGGATGTTCTGGAAGTTTAGCGACACCGTCAAGTTGTAGCGCCGGCCGGATTCTCCTCCGCCGCCGCCAAAGCCGCCTCCGCCGGGACCTCGTTCGCCGCCACCACCACCGCCGCCGCCTCTCGGGGCGCCGCCGCCCATACCGCCCACGCCACCCATGCCGCCCATGCCGCCTGCGCCCGGACCACCGCCGCCCTGGCCCTGCCTCCGCGCGGCGGCGCTGCTTGTTTCTTTACCAAATCCAAACGTCTTGCTGATTCGCAGATTCGTAGTCAGAGAGCCTGGCCCGCGCCCGAAGTTGCGCGGGATGATTGCGCCGGTTCCATTCGGATCGCGATCGAATGTGCCCCACTGAGTAACAATCACGCTGGGCTTTGTAAGATCGGTCGCGAATCGGGGCCGTTCGGTAAATAAGGTGTCGCCGTTCAAATCCGTACGTCCGAGCGTGATATTAAACGGGCGACCCGACGTGACGATAACAAAAGGATTCAAGCTTACGCCCCACCATGTACGGAACGAGCCCGTCACGACAAATCGGTGACGGATGTCTTGCGACGACGGGCCATACTCGCCGCTCAAGTCGTAGGAATTCGCCGGAAAGCTTCCGGCGCCGTCCGTATCGCTTCTCGCCCTGCCCAGAACGTAAAATGCATTTATGTTCGAGGTCCGGTTGAAGCGATGGCCCATGTTGACGATGAACTGATCCTGATTGAAGCGGCCGCTCGATTCATATTGAAAGACGTTGCCGGCATTTGTTCCCAACGGGCGCACGCCGCTATTGGGTACCAGCGGATTGAAGGTTCCGGGTAATGGCGCATTAATGGCGCGGACGCGCAAGAGGTGCAACGTGCGCGCGTGGATATAACTCGCCGCAACCGTGAAACTGTGCGGCAATTGCCGCTCAACGCTGATGACAGACTGCATGGTATATGGCGCTTGAATGTCGTTCGCCAGTTGATACTTCGTAACGGGAACTTGGAACGCGTCGAGTGTTGCGGTCGAGGGAATCACCGGAAAGAAGTCCGGATTCTGAACGATGTACTGTTTCTGAGTGATGCCGTTCACGCGATTCGCCGTTAACGTCAGACTCTCGTTAATGCGATCGTAGAATATGCCGAAGCCGCCGCGCACCACCGTCTTTGGCTGCTGCCCACCTCCGACACCCCACGCAAAGCCGATGCGAGGAGCGAAATTGTAATTGCTGCTGATGTTGTCCTGGTTCTCGTAGCGCAGTCCCAGGTTGACAGTCAGGTTCCGTCGAGCCTTCCAATCGTCCTGAGCGTAGAAGCCGACATCTAACTGGGTAACCTTGAACAGCGGAGTTCCGGCCGTGATAGTGAACTGACTTGCGCCGCCGCCGTTGGCGCGGATCTGCGCAGCCGGAAGTCCCTGTTGCAACCCTAAGAGCGTTTGCCGGTAAGCGTTGATGCTGGTGAATGTGAACGTCCCGCCAAAATTCGACGGCGAGTTATCTGTGATGCTCACGTGGCGCAGGCGTCCGCCAAATTTAAGTGAGTGCCGACCCAAAACCAGTGAAGTATTGTTTTGCAACTGGAACTGGTTCTCGGTATTCGACGCAATACCAACCTGCGATCCGCCACCAGTAAACGAGTCAGCCACGTTGAGTGTGGGAATCGAGTTATTGGCGTTCGAGTTTGAAACCTGATGCTCAAATTGAAACCGCGTCTCGTTGACGATCTTCTTATTGATGACGGCCGTCTCAGTTAGATTTACGCTCTGTTCGGTGCTCGCCCGGTTATAGAGGCGTGACGCCAAAGAAAAGCCGCCAACACCGGTTAGGCTGCTCTGGTGCGTGTAGTTGTAGCGCGCGACCAAAGTATTGTTTGCGTTGATTTGGTAATCAAAGCGCGGACTGAACGTCGTTCGCCGGTTCGGCGTTGCGACAGTCTGGCTAAACGACGTAGCGTTAAGGTTGGGATCCAGAATTACGGCGTTGATGACGGCATCGTCGTTGATGTCGCGTTTCTCAAAGTCAACGAAGAACGAGGACTTCTTCTTCGAGACTGGACCGCTGAAATTAGCGCCGTATTGCCGTTGCAAATACGGAGGCCGATTCGGCGCAAACGGATTGCGCGAATTCAACGACTGATTGTTGAAATTAAAAGACGCTTGCCCACGAAACTTGTCGGTTCCCGGCTTCGTCAGGATCTCGATGCGGCCCATGCCCAACCGGTCAAACTCTGCCGAAAATGGATTCTGGTTGATGCGAATTTCGCGAATCGAAGACAGCGGCGGCAGACGACCTCCGGTAAAGCCATCGACGAAAATCTGTCCGCCATTCGGACCGGCAGATGGTCCCGCCAGCGCTTGCAAAGCAGCCGCTAGATCGTCCGGGTCATCGGGCAACGCTTCGAGGTCGGAACCTTTGAGCACGAGCGCGCCGGCATTGTTATCCGGCTCGGTGCTCAACGATTGATCATTAGTAACTGTCACCCTGGACTCTTCGATTGTGACCTTCAAAGTAATATTGAGTTGCTGGCCGCCGCGTACGGCCGCAACATCGACTTCCGTGTTTTGATAAAGAGCAAAGCCGGCGGCCGATGCGCTCACGGTGTATTTTCCCGGGGCCAGGCCGGCAATCACGTACAACCCCTCACCGTTGGTCTTGGTGGTTTTCTCTTTCCCACTTGCATCGACCACGACGACTGTTGCACCGACAATCGCTGCGCCAAACTCGTCGAGCACCTGTCCTCTAAGCGACCCGGTGGCCTGCTGGGCTAAAACGGCGCTGGCACACAGCGCGACAATCAGTAACAGTTTCATTTCTGGAGAGCTCCTTTAAGTTTTGCCTTCTAAGCAAGTGCTCGGTGGATACAATTAGCCTCTTGCGCCTTCACTTGCGTAAGACGGCATTGTAACGAATGTTGGCGTCAAAAGTCTGTCAACGGAGTGTAAAGTTTTGTCAGCGAGGCGTGGCGGCAACTTGACACTTCTTTACGGTGCAACGACACATAAGTGCGCTAGAATAAACGTTTAGTGTAAGACGGTACGGCAATCATGGAACGAGTGTTGGTCATCGATGATGATGTTGGTCTCTGCGAACTGGTCGAAGAGTATCTCGAGCCTGAAGGCTATGACGTGGAAGCAACGCACAACGGTGAGCGCGGAATAGACCGAGCGCTTTCGAACGAACATTCGCTGGTGATTCTTGATGTGATGCTTCCGGGCATGAACGGCTTTGATGTGCTGCGGCGCATCCGGTCCAAATCGCGTATACCGGTTTTGATGCTCACCGCACGCGGCGATGACGTCGATCGAATTGTGGGACTCGAAATCGGCGCTGACGATTATTTGCCGAAACCTTTCAATCCGCGTGAACTCGTCGCGCGCATTCGCGCCGTGCTGCGACGGATGCAACCTGATGAAGCGCAAGCCGGCGGCACGCGCGAATCGCTGGTTGTCGGCGACATCGAGATGGATACGGCCCGGCGCGCGGTGCGACGTTCAGGCGAAGCCGTTGAGCTAACTGCGGTCGAATACGATCTCCTGGAACGATTGCTGCGCTCCGCCGGCCAGATTGCGAAGCGAGAAGAACTCGTCAAAGAAGTATTGGGCCGCGAACTCTCGCCCTTTGATCGCAGCATCGATATGCACGTGAGCAATTTGCGCAAGAAACTAGGGCATCAACTCAACGGCATGGAACGGATCAAGACGATCCGTGGTGTTGGTTATATCTATGCTGCGCCGGGCGCAGATCATGGTGATTAAGAATTTATGCGAAGTCTGTTTCTCAAAATCTTTATCTGGTTTTGGCTGGGTATGATCCTGGCGATGGTGGCGTTGTTTTTTATGTTCGCCGCCATGAGGCCCACTCCATCAAACCGACCGTGGCGCGATCTCAGCCTGATGGGCTCCGCCGCGCAGAAAGCCGCCGAGACTTACGACCGCGAAGGACAAGCAGCACTGACTGCGTATCTAAAAGAATTCGAGCAAAGCAACGGTATCGATTCTATTCTGTTGAATGACAAAGGCGCGGAATTGTCCGGCCATGCAGTTCCTCCGGGCTGGCCGGAATTAGCGGGTCGCGCTGCCAAGACCGGCACCGCGCAATTCAACGTTTCGAGCACCGCGCTGGTCGTGGCGCAACAGGTGGCAACCCCGCAGGGTCATCGCTACGTCTATGTTTCCCGCTTGCCGCGCACGCCAACCAGCTTTAACTTTCGCGCGCTCGCTTTACGCCTCCTTGTGGTTTCGTTGATTGGGGGTCTGCTCTGCTACGGCCTCGCCCGTTACCTGACCACGGACATTCGTAAACTTCGCGAAACGACGCATGAGTTCGCAGACGGCAATCTCAATGCCCGCGTCGCGCCGAAACTAGTCAAACGACGCGACGAAATCGCGCAACTCGGCCGTGACTTCAACCTGATGGCCGAGCGGCTGCAAGCAATGGTTGCGGCGCAGCATCGCCTGCTGGGCGACATTTCTCATGAGTTGCGCTCACCGCTGGCGCGCATGACCGTAGCGCTTGAGTTGGCGCGCAAGCGCGCTGCGCCCGAAGCACAAAGCGCGCTTGATCGAATCGAGCGCGAGGCCGAAACACTAAACGAAATGATCGGTCAGTTGTTGTCGCTGACTCGTCTCGAAAGCGGCACTGATGGAGTGAAACGCACCGAAGTCGATCTCGCCAGACTCGTACGCGACGTCGCCGATGACGCCGACTTTGAAGCACGTAGCCGCAATCGGTCGGTGCAGGTAGTAACCTGCGACGAGTGCTTGACGACCGGCACGGAAGAGTTGCTGCGCAGCGCAATTGAGAACGTCGTGCGCAACGCCGTGCGCTACACAGCCGAGGGCACACAGGTAGAAATAGCGCTTCACGCGCAAAACGGCGCGGGCGACAATGCGGCGCTGATCAGCGTGCGCGATCATGGCCATGGCGTGCCGGAAGAATTGATCGAGAATATCTTCCGACCGTTCTATCGCACCGAAGACGCTCGCGACCGCGAGTCGGGCGGCAGTGGTCTGGGTTTGGCCATCACCGCGCGTGCTGTTCATCTGCACGGTGGCAGCGTCAAGGCCACCAATGCGAAGGATGGCGGACTGGAAGTGACGATCATTTTGCCCACCTCGCAAAACGGACACTGATTAACCACCAGGACGCCAGAATTCTCCTGACGCTACTAAATAGACAGCGAGGATCAGACGTTGCACAGATCGTCCTACCGAATCTCCAGCTCCGCCACGACCGGAATGTGATCTGACGCTAACGTGTTGACCACCCACGCTCGCTTCGCCCGGACGCCATCGTTCGTTCGATGAAAGATGTAATCAATACGCTTCGCTGGTTTGTCTGCCGGATAACTAAGTCCCGTCTCCCTGGCTTTGCTTTCCAGCCATGTGTCGCGGAAGTGTGCCGCTATCAGTTTGTAAGCATCGCCGTTCGGCTCTTCATTGAAATCACCAACCACGATCAACAGGCCTTTTTGATCTTTGAGAAATCTAAGGAGTTGTTCCGTTTCAAAAACGCGGCCGTCTTCGTATTGATAATCAAGATGCGTCGTCACGAAACTCACGATCCGGTTGTTGACATTCACTTCAACGCGAATCATGCCACGGCGTTCCGCTTCGCGCGTGTTCTCGTACTTGCGATGATCGACTTTTAGAATCGTAAAGCGCGAAAGAATCGCGACCCCGTATTGTCCACCCTGATAATCAAGATTGTGCGCGAATGCGTATTCCATTTTGGTCATGCGCGCCAGTTCGGCGATCTCGTCAATGCCCTGCGTTCGCTTCACGCCGCGATCAACTTCCTGCAATCCAACCAGGTCGGGATGCTCTTGATTGATCACCTCGGCAATGCGTTGCAGGTCCAGCTTCTTGTCCATGCCCACGCCGACGTGAATGTTGTAAGTCATCACGCGCAGTTTTGCGTGCGCGGGTGAAAAAGAGGGCGGGAGAGTGCCGGCAAAGGCAAGCCCGAAAAGTGCGATTGATAACGCGCAAGTGTTCCAGACTCTTCGAAGCATTTGATTCAACATAGCAGCGAAAGTAACAGGCGTTCAGAGTACCAACTTCAGTTGGGTTTTCGCACCGCAACAAAAAGCCCGATTGAAGTCGGTACGCTAAACGCTGGTTTAAATACAAAAGGCATTCTAACATGCCAATTCTTTGTCGCGACGGTTGTTGGAATTCCCAAAATGAACTCCACCTTACTTCATGGCATCATCATGTTCGCTGCCGCGTTTGTTGGCAGCGTAATGAACTCAATCGCCGGCGGCGGCACTCTCCTCACTTTTCCGCTTTTGATCTGGCTTGGTCTCGATCCGAAAATTGCGAATGCCACGAGCACGGTCGGGCTCTGGCCTGGATTGTTCGGCGGCCTTTTCGGATTTCGCAAAGAGCTGGAGCACAGTTCAGCGATCCTGGTGAGACTGGGAGCAATCAGCGTTATCGGAGGCGCAGTCGGAGCATGGCTTCTGATCGCCACGCCATCTCCAACGTTTGCGCGCATGGTGCCATTTCTGATTCTCTTCGCGACGATTCTGTTCATGGTCCAGGGCACCATCAATCGCTGGTTACAGTTGCAGCCAATCGCCGCCGATCCCAAAGCCTTCTGGTGGTTGGGCGCAATGGTGTTTCAGTTTTTCTCCGCAATCTATGGCGGCTATTTTGGCGCCGGCAACGGCATCCTGATGCTGGCGGCGATGGGGCTGCTCGGTTTGCACGATCTTCATCGCGCCAACGGCATCAAGAATTTCTTGGGCATCTGCATCAACTTCATTGCGGTGTTGAGCTTTTCGCTTACGCATCTCGTCGTCTGGCACGATGCGCTGGTGTTGGCGGCAGGCGCATTGCTGGGCGGTTACTTTGGGGCGAGCATGGCCGTGCGCGTCGGGCAAACCTGGGTGCGAAGAGGTATTGTGCTGATCGGCTTTGCGATTTTTCTTGCGATGATCTGGAAACTGAGGCGGTAGTCCACCGGATGACTAATAGAAAACTTCCGCGTGAATTCTATACGCGCTCCAATGTCTTGACGGTGACGAGAGAACTGTTGGGCAAGCTGTTGGTTGTGTCTGCCGAGGATGGAACGCGCGTTTCCGGAATCATCGTCGAAGCCGAAAGCTATCGCGGTCCGGAAGATCGAGCTTCACATGCCTACAATGATCGGCGCACAAACCGCACGGAGACGATGTACCAGATCGGCGGCACGGCTTACGTCTATTTCGTCTATGGCATGTACTATCAGTTTAATGTCGTGACCAACGTCAAGGATATTCCTCACGCAGTGCTGATTCGCGCGCTCGAACCGGTCGAAGGAATCGAAGTGATGCGTCAGCGCCGGAAAGGTCAACCCGATCACAATCTCACCAACGGCCCAGGCAAACTCTGCATCGCCTTAGGAATCGATCGCCAACTCGACCACGCCGACCTGTTAGGTGATCAAGTCTGGATAGAAGAAGGCGAGAAGGTTTCCTCTCGATCAATCGCCTCCGGCCCACGCATTGGTATCGACTATGCGGAAGAATGGATCGCCAAACCCTGGCGGTTTTGGATTCGCAATAACAACTTTGTCAGCAAACGCTAATCGCCGCCGTACTTGATCTCGAGCCGGCGAATGCGATAGCCGGCGGCGACAAGTACCAGGAGCGTGACTATGAGCAGCCCGGGTATGGCGAGCCATGCGGGTGTCGGTTCCGCGATAACAGCGAAAGGCCCTGCTCCCGGAGCGGGCACAGGTGTCAGCGAGTTCAGGTAGTGAATCACGCTGATCTTTTTCAAGAGCGGCGGCAGCAGAAAGTTAATCGCTTCCCAACCATAGAGCACCAGCGCGGGAATGATCGGATTGCGAAAGAACAATCCGACCACCAGAAAGAATGCACCGTAGCCGATACAGGCCAGCACTGTGATGCCGACGTAAGTCAGCAACTGGCCCAGTCCAGGACCTTCGAAGAAAAAGCGACTGCTCTCAGAAGAAAAGTGTGGCACGTATAGCAGCAGCATCGCGATGACAGTCGTCGTGGTAAAAAGAGCGATCGACGTAACCAGTCCCGAAAAATACTTGCCCACTACCAGCACCTCGCGACGCACCGGCGACAGGAAATAGTAGTGCAGGCTGCGATCAACCAGCTCGCCACGAAACAGGTTCATGAAGATCCAGGCGCAACCAAAGAAGACGACGGTCCGCAAAATCAGTCCACCGTAGATCCAGGCGAAGATCGTGTGAAGGTTAGCGAAGTTGTGCGTTTTTGGTGGGAAAACCAGAGCCAGACTGCCCAGGATAAAGATCGGAAAGAAAGCCAACAGGTAAATCAGGATCGAGCGCTTGCCAAGAAAATTCTTTCTGATCTCCAACCGGAAGATCGCGCGGATCTGACGCCACCAGAGTGACCACGGCAGGCCGGCCTTCGCGCTGTTGTCGGGTACGGTGTTAACAGTAGAGCTCATTTCTCATTTGCCTCTCTAAGGAGTCCCTCTCCTTCGACAGCGCCTACCCCCGGGAGGAGCTGCCGACAGCCTATTAGCAACGCAGCTCCAGAGGAGCGACATATTTATAGCTACGCGGATCCACGAGCATTCCGGAGCTCCGTAGGAGCGGCATATTCCAGTTTATGGAATCGATCAACTAAGCGATGTGCCGCTCCTACGGAGCTCAGGGAATATTTCGGGCACGCCTTTCTATAGATACTTCGTCCCTACGGGACTGGTTGAGCTCTGACCGTTTGTTCAATTGCATCTGGTTCTTTGCTCAATAGCCTCCAGCCTCGATCATAACATCCAGCCTCGCAGTCAACCGCAATCACGCATTTGTCCGTTTACGATGCGCCTCCTTCGGATCCGATCAAGTATTGATAAACCGCATTCAGATCGTCGTCCACCGGCGCTATCGATTCGATATTGATCTCGCCGTCGGCAACGATGCGATTGAGCAGCAGATAGAAGTCATCCGGCTTGCGCGTCTTGACGAACAGGCCGCCCCGATCTTCGTGCAGCCGAGCTTCGACGACGTTGTCCTGCGCGAAAACCTGGGCCGCGAGCTTAGACGGATTGTCACAGCGAATAAGAATCTGCATCGGATGCTCTTCCATCTCGTCGCGCACGCCATGAATGTTTCCTTCGGCGACCACGTAGCCGTTATTCAGCAGCACGACAAAGTCTGACATCATGTCGACTTCGTGCAGGATGTGGCTGGAAATGATCAGATGCAGACCTTCCGCTGCCAGTTTGCGAAAGAGCGCTATCGTTTCGGCGCGCACCATCGGATCGAGACCGTTCAAAGGCTCGTCAAGAATCATTACCGATGGTTGATGGGCGATCGACTGCCCGAGACGAATTCGCTGGCGCATGCCTTTACTGTAAGCCGCGACTTTGCGATCGGCGGCCTCCAACAAGCCGACGCGTGCGAGCGCGCTGACGGCCATTTCCTCTGCCTGCTTACGCTCAAAGCCATGAACCAACAGGAACGATTTGATGAATTCGCGACCCGTAAGTCCGCGAGGGAATGAATCGAATTGAGTGCAATAGCCAACTCTGCCGAAAAGCTCTTCCGGTCGCGTCGTCGGCACGCCATGAATGGTGATCTGACCGCGCGTCGGTTGGAGCAGGCCGGTCATCAGATTCATCAAGGTCGATTTGCCCGCGCCGTTTGGGCCAACCAGACTAGTGATGCCCGGACCAATCTGCAGGTTGACGCGATTGACGCCGAGGATCTCTCCGTAGAATTTGGAGACATCGTCGAAGATGATCAGTTGGTCGGTTGTCTTCATCCGTCATGCAGACAAGATGTCTGCGCTCCCAGCATCAACTCACTACTTCGTACGCTTTTACTTTTCGCGACAACAGCGCCAGACACACTGCGCAGATCAGAAAAAGCGCGAGCCAACAAAACCACAACGGTGGTTCGCTCAAGATCACCTCGCGCGCCACTCCGCCATCAAAGTCAGTGACTTGTCCCGTCGCGCGCACGAACGTGCCGAACAATCCCGCGGTAACATTTTTTCGCAACGCATCAATGCTGATAATGTGGCCCCATCTGGTCGTGAAGATCTGGTTTATGGCTTCGGCAAATACCGCCGGGACCAAATACAGAGCGATTAGCGCGGCGCTCGCCGCCATCCGCCACCGCACCCAGGCTGAGATGGTTTGCGAGAGCAGCGCCAGCAGGAGTATCCAGGTGAAACTCGAAAGAAAGATCGCGCTGGCGATCCACAAATTATCAGAGAACCAACCGAATCCTTCCAGATACGACTGGAACAGGAAAAGCACGAGCCCCGGCGCCCAGGTGATCGCCGATAACAGAATCAGCACGACGGACATCTTACCAAACACGTATTCCGAACGCGTGAACGGCCGGCACAAATAGAGTGGCAACGCATTGTTCGTCAGATCGCGCGCGACCAGCGGCGGTCCAACCAGCAGCGTCAGGAGAAACGCAAAAATTCCCTGAACGCCGACAAACGCTTCGAAGAAGGAAGCATCAATGGGTATTAGATCCTTGACTTGAGCTTTGAAGACGCCGAGGGCCTGAGTGTTGTGATGGAGATAGATCAAGATCGCTTCAACCAGCAGCGGAATGAAGCAGACCACGAAGAACGCGGTGAACAGCTTTGACTTGAACACGCCGCGATAGGCATGACGCGGGATTAGCAGGAAGCGGCTCCATTCGGGAGTCAGCACTCCGGCGTAGCGCCGATAAGTGTGTTCATAAACTGCCATGACCGTTCTCCATCGCTTTCAGGAAAATGTCTTCCAAAGAGTCGCGCTTGTAATTCAAGCGGCGGATCTGGATCTTGTGCTCAACGGCAATTTGATAGAGATCGCGAATCTCGATTCCTTCATGCAACACAAGCTTTACGCGGTGTTCGCCAGTAACGGCATACTCGCAACCGAGCGCGCCAACAGCCTTGGTGAACGCGGCGTGATCGCCGCGCGTTTCGAGCACCAGAAACTTGCGATTCGCTTTTCGTTCTTCTTCAAGATTGCAATAGGTCGCGATGCGCCCGTCCTTTAGGATCAGTATCTCTTCGCAGCATTCTTCGACGTCCCGCAACAGATGCGACGAGATCACAATGTGAGCCTGCCCGCTGTCGCGAATCTCACGCACCAGTTTGATCATGCGCGCGCGCGTCGGTGGATCGAGCCCGTTCGTCGGCTCATCGAGAAAGATCAATTGCGGACCATGAACAATCGCCTGCGCCAGTTTGGCAAGTTGCTTCATGCCGAGCGAATAGGTTTCGAGTTTGCGGTAGCGCGCTTCGCCGAGCCCAACATAAAAAAGCGCTTCGTGCGCGCGTTCAAGCGCGGCCGCCGCAGGCAAGCCGCTGAGCTCAGCCATCAAGCGCACAAAATGCACGCAACTCATCTTCGCGATATACGAGTCGCGCTCGGGCATATAGCCCACCAGCGATTTGATCTCTTTGGCGTCGTCAGTAATGTCCCGGCCAAAAATGCGGGCGCCGCCCGAGGAAGGCGGATGAAAACCGAGGAGCGTGTGAATCAGTGTGGTCTTGCCGGCGCCATTCGGCCCCAGCAAACCGATTGCGCGCCCGCGCAGGTGACCGCGCAGATTTTGCAGAATTGGCCGTTTGCCGAAATGCACACTGAGGCCATCGAGTTCGATGACCGGCGTTTCAATCAGAGCTTGAGGAACGATCTGATCTTCTTTCAATGCTGCTACCACAGTGGTTCCCTTATCCGCTTGATGTCCGACAAAATTCAGTTTGTCGATTGCTCCCGCGAATCGATTTCGTCTTGCTAACTCCCTGGCGCGATCACAACAAACTGATGAAGTCTGTCGGACATCCTTATACCCTCCGGTCTTGATAATTCCAAACAAAACCGAACCCGAAGGCCGCGCCCATCAAAACAAATGCGCCGATGAATGCTAACGCTTCGGTGGCCGCTAAAGTTCTGCCAATTGCGAGTGCGGCAATCAGGAAGACGGGAAGATTCAGGACCACTGCGGATGCGAGCGGAAACACTGCGGCTGGTCGACAACCGCCGAGCCGCCGTCTGAGCCAGAATAGTGAGGGCGCATAAGCGAGAGAAAAGATCAGCGCGGCGGTCATCAACGACATCAGCGTCACGCCTTTGACGTCAGTTGCGCTCAAGCTCTCGCCTTCCAAAAAGGAAAACGTCAGCAGAATTGCCGAGAGACCGAGCAACCACGAACCGAGCGAGATGGAGACGAGTTTCATGGAGCAGCCTCCTGGGAATTGGCATGTGGGGCGCGTGTAGGGCGTTGGACTCAGAAAGCAAATCAGAAATTGAAATATCCCAAAACCCTACACCCTACCGCTCATTTCTTCTCGTGCAGGCCTTGCATCATGATGTGCTGAATCTCAAATGCGTTTGGCATGCCGAGCAGCGTTGCCGGACTCAAGCCGAACGGCCCGCCTTCAGTATTCGCCGCGAAGGTAATGCTGTCTCCCTGCGCGTAGGCGTATGCGAGCGTCGGCGGCATGCCCGCGGCCATCTGCTTGATCGCCTGCTGCTTGTCCTCGGGAAGATTCTTCGCAGAGTTGTTAATCCGCTCGGCAAACGGCTGCACCAGCGGCGCGAGGTTGTGATAGAAGACCGCGGAAAAATTTGCATTGCCATCAGCCGGCAAGCCCGCAATGAACCGAGGCGAACGGAGCAAAGTGGAACCGCTGTCGTGCGTCTGCACCGAGCGCTCGACCAGCGCGCGGCTGGGACCGACGATCATGTAACCGTTCGCATACGTGTAGTTCACTTCGACCCCAAAGTTCGCGGACTTCAACGTGTAGTAAGTTCGTCCGCCAAAGTCGCCGTTGTCCCACACCAAACCTGCCTTGCCGTGGCTGGCCGCCTCTTTGTTGATTTCGCTAACTACGCGTTCGAACGTTTGCTGCAAGTGCTCCGGATCGTTTACTTCAAAGATCATCTTCCATGAAGGCGTCGGCAGGATTGGACCATCGATCGCAAACGCAAACTCTCCGCCGAGTGGCGCGGCAAAGTCTTTGCGGATGTCCAGCCCGCGGTTGGCTTGCTGTTGATCCATGTGCTTGCGCAGATCCGGCGAGACGGTCTCGATAACTCCCAACAGATCATCAACCAGCGCGACGGGATTCTTGACTACAAAGCCGGCAACTGCGTTCGCATCGGGCGAGATGTATTCCAGCGAACCCATCGGCGCAGGCGCTGCCAGCCATGAGGCAATGCCCTTCTGCGATTCGTTGAAAGAGAGTACGGCGCGCGTGTGCGTCTTGCTGTCAATCTCTTTCTGATCGAGCACGAAGTATTTCAGATTCAGCACGCCAATCTGCTTCAACGCACTCTCATGCTTTTCAGCGTCGGGCCCTGTGGCGCGTTGCGATTTCGTTTGCGCGATGATGCGTTCGAGATTGGCGGCTACGACCAGGCCCGCGCCTTCGCTGTAGACTTGAACAACGCGCGCATGGAAAGGCGTTGAGGTGAAGCTGCTCGGCGCGTTTTTCTGAAGCAGGGTCGCCAGATTCTGCAACTCCTGCAACTTCGGACTTGCGGCAAACAGACGCTCATGAATCCAGACGTAGAGTTGATCCTTCTGTTCATTAGCGCTCAGCGGATCGTCAATAAATTGAATTCGCGTCTTGTCATTTGCGCCGGTCGCGTGTTTGGCGATCTGCTGCTCCAGAAATTGGCGGAAGCCGGCGCCGTTCTTCAATTCCGCGAGCACGAGCGGCGATACGGGTTGGCCTTTCTCGTCCATGCCGACTGCCACCGCGATCTCGTCGCCGAGATAATCGCCGAATTCGCGCACCGTTCCCATCACCTGATCCATGTCGGGGCCGCTTCGCGCGCGATCCCTTTCCCACCACTCGCGCAACGCGGGATTCTGAGTAATGCGCTCCTGCATGATGCGGTGCGACTCGACGAGCGTCGCGGCGAGATTTGGCAGCGCGGCGTAAAACACTGTGTTCTCAGGCATGAGATCGAGCAGATGCGTCGAGTTGCGCACGCCCGGCTGCTGCACCTTCGTCAGCTCTTTGTTAAGAGCGCTGAGACCCGCTAACGTTTGCGCGTAACGGTCTGCATTGTGACTCCAGGCGACTTCTTCGTTGACCGGAATCGCGGTGATGCTCGTGCTGGTTGTCGCCTGTTCACCCGCGTGCAGGACACGCTCGCTGCCGGCGTGCTCCAGGTGAACTTCGCCTTCGATCACGGACACGCGCGCGCCTTTGGTTCCATTGTTGACGGAAAAAATCGTTCCGGTTACGGAAACGCGAGCGTCTCCGGTGTCGACAAACAAATGCTGCTTACCTTGTTTGGCTGCTTCAACAACAATGTTGCCGCGATCAAGACGGATCGTCGTGCCTAGCGCATTCCGGTCGATCGAAAACTCGGATCGATCTTTGATCTCGATCAACGAGCCGTCGCCCAGCCGCACCACTGCATGCGCATCCCTCGCGGTGCGAATCTTTTCTCCTTTTTGCAGCCGCTCACCCGCAACCACCAGCGCTGTCTTCGTGTTGGAGATGTGATAGACCTGACCTTCGGCCGCTTGCACCGTCGCTTCCAAATTATTGCCAAAGGGCCAATAGCGCTGTAGCAACGGAATAGCCAGCAGCGTGAATCCGATGACCAGCGCTGCCGCAATACCCCAGCGCAAGATCACCGGCTGGATGTTGAATGGACGCGGCGCGGCTATTTGTTTCTTCGGCTGTTGCTTCGGCGCAAGGCCAGTGCGTGCATCCTTCATCGCGCGACGACACGGAATGCATTCGTGCGTGTGATCTACCAGCAGCAGCGACCGCGCTTCGGAAAGCGAGCCGTTCAAAAAGGACGGAATGAGCGATTGGAAGTCGTTACAACTTTCAATGCGTTCAACCGGCATGGCGGCAACTTGCGATTCGGCCGCGCCTGCGGCGGGGAGCCGTGCCCAAACACGTTCTGCCGCCGCGTCAACCTGCTTTGGCGCAACGGTATCATTGCTGATTTCGCTCACCACTTTGTCGAGGATGGAATCAAGTTCCTTATTGCTTTTCATGATGTTTCTCCAGATAATGGCCAATTTCTTTTCTTAGTTTTGTGCGAGCCCGATGCAGCACCACACCAACCACCATTTGCGAAGTGCCGAGCAGCTTCGCAATCTCGCGATTGTCGTAACCTTCGTAGTAACGCAGCGCAAACATCTCGGCTGCCGTTGACCCCAGGCGCGCCACTGCTTGCCGAATCAGCTTTTGCAACTCGCGATCGGCGTGTTGCGACTCGGGAGTCTTTGCGTTATCTGCAAGCTCAGACTTCATATCCTCAAGTCCCACTGCTCTTGATCGGCTGCGACTACGCATCAGGTCGAGCGAGGCATTGATCGCCGCGCGCGAAAGATAGCCTTCTGGGTTTTGCGACAGGTCATAACTCTCGGAGCTCTTGACGAGTCGAAGGAAAACGGTTTGCAGCACGTCTTCGGCGTCGGCGGCGCTGCCGGTAATCCGGTGCGCCGCGCGAAAAACACGTTCGTGGTGCGCTCGGAAGAGAATCTCAAGCTCTCCCGGCGGGTCAGGAAGTGATCTCAATGGCTTAACGGCTGCTGCCTGCACCTGGCCCTCCTTCTTATCGTCTCCACTCATAAAACGAGCCTCAGCAGAACCTATTAACAGCCGCGTCAGGATTTTTTCTCTAAAACAGAGCGGGCGGACACCCGAGGTCCGCCCTACTCTGCTTCAGATGGTGTCACTACTAGACGGGCGGGCCTTCACTCGCGTCAAACTCCTGCATTTCTTTGCGCCACTCAGAACCCATGCGGCTTTGCAGAATTCGCAGACAACGGTTCCAACGCAGGATCGCGTCGTCATTATTGGGCGGTCGAGTCTTTTCAGCCTCGGCGAAATAGTGCATCGCCTCTTCAAAGATTGGCAGCACCGTGTGCGGCAAGCGACCCGCGGCTAGCTGCGCCTTCGCTTTTCGCTCGTGCAGAATCCCGCGGTAATAGACGCGCTTGTAACCGTCTGTGAGTTGTTGAAAGATCGTTTCCGCTTCATCGTAACGATCCGCCGTGCCGCCTGTGAATTGATCCGTAATCGCCAGACCCAGCAGGCGCAACGCCGCCTGGTTATCAGGTTCGGCGGCCAGGATGTCACGACAGATCGATTCGGCCTCGCCGGGCTCGTTCAGGTAACGATAAACCTCCGCCTTCGAAATCGCAGCGGGGATGCCGCCTTTGGAGATGGGCTTCAATTCTAGATCCAAGCGACGTCCTTTCCAGAGTCACCAAACCAAATCACAATTCGACTTCGATATCGTTGCCCGATAGACGCGTGTTGTACCTGCTCACGTGTTCGCCCGCCGGCGGACCAAGCACCTGACCTGTCGTGACATCGAAAACCGCTCCATGCCAGGGACAGGTGACGTGGTTTCCGTCGAGTTCGCCCTCTGACAACGGACCGCCAACGTGCGTGCACGAATTGTCGATGGCATAGATCGCTCCGTCAAGATTGAAAAGGGCTATCTCTCTGTCGTTTATTTCGACGCACTTCGCCTGGCCCGGAGCTATCTCGTCAGTCTTCGCAACTTTTACGAACTCTGGCATGGTGGACTCCTGAAGATTCTAGCTCCGGTGCTTGGCGATCAACTCACGGATGGCTGGAATCAGTTCGTAAGGCACCTCCATCACGGCCTCACCATTCTTTTCAAAAGCGGCCTCGTCTTCAGCGACCGCCTCGTCCTCACTCTGTTGTTCGTAGTGAGCGAGAACTTGTTTCACGCGTTCTTCGTCCCACCCTGGCGGATATGCTTGTTGGCTCATTTGTGTACAACTGAAAACCTTTTACTTCAGCGGAATCGCCGGCAAACGCTTAAGAGTGCGGCTTGCAGGATCGATCGTGATCCCAACTGATTCCAGCGCGGTGACTCCCAAAATGGGTTCCATGCCATCGGGACCAAAAATCACCCGTCCCGCCGTGATCTCACCCATAAACGCTATCTCGACCAGCCCAAACGAATATTCTTCAACTCGCCCGTTCGCAAGTTCGTTAGCTGTTCTGCCAACTTCCCGCACGCCAATCTTTTTCAGCTCCGAGGCTGATGCCAGACAATCTGTGGCGCCAGTATCGACGAGGAAGTCGGCCTCGTAGGTACCATTCTGCGAGCTCATGCTCCTTAACGCGACTGTCACATGAGTGAGTCCCATAACACGCTCCTGCTGCCGAGCTTATCAGCACGTCGCTTTCCGCGACAAGTACGCATCAACTTCAGCGCTTGCGTCCTGCCAACTTTCGCAGAAACCAGCGCACCGGATCGTAATACTCGTCAACGACGCGTTCTTTAAGCGGAATGATTGCGTTGTCGGTAATGTGAATGTCTTCGGGGCAAACCTCGGTGCAGCATTTCGTGATGTTGCAATAGCCGATGCCCAGTTCGTCTTTCAACAACGCAGTGCGATCCAAACCATCCAGCGGGTGCATCTCCAACCCTGCAATGCGAACAAAGAAGCGCGGACCGCCAAACTCTTCCTGCTTGTCGTGATCGCGCAGCACGTGGCAAACGTTCTGGCAAAGGAAACACTCGATGCACTTGCGAAATTCCTGGACGCGATCGACGTCGCGCTGATCCATCTTCCATTCGACACCCGCTCGCGGAGTGAATGGCGGAATCTTTTTGTTCACTCGATAGTTCCACGACACGTCAGTCACCAGATCCTTCATCACCGGAAAACTCTTCATCGGTTGAACAGTGATCGGAGCATCGAGCGGCAGCGCATCAAGCCGCGTCTTGCAAGTCAACCGCGGGCGGCCATTCACTTCCGCCGAACATGAGCCGCACTTCCCTGCTTTGCAATTCCAGCGGACGGCGAGATCGGGCGCGTGATGCGCCTGGATGTAATGGAGCGCATCGAGCACGACCATGCCCGGCGCGATCGGCACCTGGTACTCAACTAACTCGCCACCATCGCGATCCCCGCGAAAGACTTTGAATGTTGCGTCAGGCATTATTTCGTAGCTTCCAGGATCGCCTTAAGATCGGAAGGCAGCTCCGAAGTCGGCGAATGCGTCAATCTCATTTCGTCTTCATCTCGCGAGACGATGTTGTTCTGTTTCGCCCATGTTTCGTCATACTTAGGATAATCGATCCGGCTGTGCGCGCCGCGACTCTCTCGGCGAGCGAGCGCGCTTATGGCCACCGCTTCGGAAACCGTCAGCATGGATTTCAGATCGCGCGCCAGATGCCAACCGGGATTGAACAGCCGCGAACCCTCAACGCGCAGTCGTTCAGCGCGTTCCTTCAACTTATCAATTTCCGAGAGGCCCTTCTTCAAATCATCTTCATTCCGAAAGATACCGACGTAGTTCTGCATCGTCTCTTGCAGGTCACGATGAACGTCATACGGACTTTCGCCATCAGCGCGCTCAAACGGGACGAGCATTTCTTTTGCTGCTTCGTCGATCTGTGCCTCGTCTACCGCGGGCGATGCAACCTGGTTCGCCTGTTCCGCCGCGGCAATACCGGCGCGTCGGCCAAAAACCAAAAGATCCGAAAGCGAGTTGCCGCCCAGACGATTTGATCCGTGCAGTCCCGCGGCTGCCTCGCCCGCCGCAAATAGGCCCGACACGGTCGCCTGCGCTGTCTCTGCCTCAACGCGAATCCCACCCATCATGTAATGACACGTCGGCCCAACTTCCATCGGCCCTTTTGTGATGTCGACGTCCGCCAACTCGCGAAACTGGTGATACATGCTCGGCAGTTTCTTTTTCACATAATCGGGCGGCTTGTGCGAGATGTCGAGATATGCGCCGCCGTGTTCGGTGCCACGGCCTTCTTTCGCTTCGGTGTAAATAGCGCGCGCCACCACATCGCGCGTCGATAATTCCATCTTCTCGGGATCGTAACGTTCCATGAAACGTTCGCCGTCTTTGTTTGTAAGAATCCCACCTTCGCCGCGCACGGCTTCAGTGACAAGAATCCCCTGCACTCCAGGCGGCCAGACCATTCCCGTCGGATGAAACTGCACAAACTCCATGTCCAACAAATCCGCGCCCGCGTCGTAAGCGAGCGCCATCCCGTCGCCGGTGTACTCCCAGGAATTCGACGTGATGCGCCACGCCTTGCCGATTCCACCGGTCGCGATAACGATCGATCTTGCTTTGAAAACCACGAAGCGTCCGGTCTCGCGCCAGTAGCCAAACGCGCCGGCCACACGATCTGCATCTTTCAGCAAACGCGTAACGGCGCATTCCATGTAAACGTCGATGCCGAGATTGACGCCCCGGTCCTGTAGCGTGCGGATCATCTCCAGGCCCGTGCGATCGCCGACGTGGCAGAGACGTTTGAAAGTGTGGCCGCCAAACGCGCGCTGCAAAATGTCGCCATCTTTCGTCCGATCAAATAGCGCGCCCCACTGCTCGAGTTCGCGCACGCGTTCCGGCGCTTCCTGCGCGTGTAGCTGCGCCATGCGCCAGTTATTCAAAAACTTTCCACCGCGCATCGTGTCACGAAAGTGCGCGCGCCAGTCGTCGCTTCGATCGACGTTAGCCATCGCCGCGGCGATGCCGCCCTCCGCCATGACGGTATGCGCTTTGCCGAGCAGCGATTTGCACACCACAGCGACGGTCGCACCCTGCGCGAGCGCCTCAATCGCCGCGCGCAATCCGGCGCCGCCCGCGCCGATGATCAGCACATCGTGTTCGTGTGTCTCGTATTTTTCCATCAGGAGTGCGAACCGCTGAAAGAGTTCGTCGTTTTTGCGTATCCCAAAACTTCCGCCGCCTTTTCGTAACTGCCAAACTCTTGCGGGATCGGTCTTGCTTTGTTCACGCCGGAATCAGCTCGCGTGCGTGTAGTATCTCGGTGCGACTCATTGGTCGGATATCCGCACTGCTAAGGGTTAACACAGCGATTGTCTTACCTTCCGCAGTCACGAACTCGACCTCGTAAGCTTCACCGTCACGATAGCAGTGCACAATCGCCCCCACATCGCCTTGTTTTAGGCAATGCTCCTCAATGTCATGGCTAAGAACTACTGTGTCCAACTCTTCCATTGGCATGTTAGCCTCTCCAGCTTACTCAGAAGGATACGCGGTTACGAAACGTGGATAAGCCTCACGGGTATCGATTATCCAAACAGTACGGAGGTTGATGATACTACCATCGGGAGCCGAAATCGTTCCTTCAATAACATACTTCACCCCATAGGGCGTTGTCTCGACCTCCTGAACGTCCTCTGCCCTCGCAATACGAGCAGTTGTTCTTCCAGGTTTTTAGTGTTGCTTTCGTTGAAGCCTCGGGACCTCTGTATCTTGGCCTTCGATCTCCCCACTGGGTGCTGTTCGGATAACAAATAATCATTAAGCTTAGCGGGACGGATAAAGGAATGTTCGCGGTTCGGAAGTTTCATTAGCTGGGCTCGCTAAGTGGGATCCATACGCTTTCCGTTCTGACTGAGGTCAAGTGATAATTATCAAAACAACCTCAAGTCCTTTATTGTGCCGGTGTGCACCAATCTGATGTAGAGATCCGAAAGCCCAACTGAGAAAAGACTCAGCCACGCGAAGAGCATGTGGCGTTCATTAATCAACGAAACCCCACGCCACGCCGTATGGCGCGGTCCACCAAACGACACGCAGGAAAAACAATCGACTTTTCCGCCGACAAGATGCCGCAACGAATGACATGACAAGGTATAGAGTGAAAGCAACACAATGTTGAGCAACAAAACCAACGAGCCCATCCCCACGCCGAAGTGACCGTCAAACCAGAACGCGCTGATGGCGTCGTACCAAAGGATGATCAAAAAGATGAGCGCGACATAAAGGAAATAGCGATGCAGGTTCTGCAGGATAAGCGGAAACGCGGTCTCGCCGCGATAGCGATGCGCCCGCGATTCACCAACAGCGCACGCCGGCGGGTCAAGAAAAAACGAACGATAGTAAGCCTTGCGATAGTAGTAACAGGTGGCGCGGAATCCGAGCGGCGCCCAGAGAATCAACATCGCCGGTGAAAGCGGCCACCAACGCGGTCTGATTAGCGGCGAGTAAAAAGGCGAAAGGTACGGGCCCCATTCGTAGTGGGCGTTTTCAAACGTCCGCCACGTCGCGTAAACGCTGAAGGCGCCGAGCACGATGATGACAGGGATCAGTTCCAGCCACCACGTATCAGGCCGCGTGGTTGCGCCAAAGCCGCCGCGATCGATCGCTGTTCTCGATTCCGCCATCTGCGTAACACTTCCTATTCTTGTCGGGGCACAGTGTATTGGCAGACAACTGTTTCGAGCAAGCTTTTTTGTCGCGCTGAAAACTAAACCACGAGGTCAGCGTTTCAACCACGCCGCTTCAAGCCGGTTGCGGGCTTCCGCGGCTTCGGGGCTCTGAGGATATCGCTGTACGAGTTCGCGCCAGGCGGCGCCGTCGTAATGAAATCTTTTGGCCGAACGATCGAAAACAAATTTGACGCCCTGACGATTGTAACGATCGAGGCCGTTGTAGTTCATGAAGTAAGTAAACTGCGGCGCGCCGTTCGCTGCGATCTTCTCTTCATCAAGACGACGCGCGGCCTCGTTTGACAACTTCTCGGTCACCTCCTCAGCCGCGTCGCCATAAAGCAGAAGCACCGTCGGTCGCAACGGCGATAATGGGAAAACATCCAGAAAGATGCGCGCCCGCGCCACGAGTTCAAACTCTTTCGCATCGCGAATCAGGCGCATCAAGCGTTGTTCATCCGCGGGTTGTGAGGAGGAAATAACCGCGTCGCTTTGGATCCAACCATGCCTGCGACGCGTCGCCTTGACGCGATAAAAAGTAACACCGTCGCGATCGTGAGTCGTTCCAATGACGGCAACGAAACGCCCGCGACTCAATCTCTCAACCAGCCTCGCCGAAAGATTGGGCGCCACGCGCAACGCCGAGAGACGCTCGTCGGTCACTACTGCCAATCGACCACCGGTCGGAATTCGGCGCTTCTGAGCGAAAGTTGTTCCGGCCTGAGAGCCGGCCAGCATGGTAGAAAAAAGCAGTATTAGACTGAGTCTGGTAATTGAGTTGATGTTCATGGCCCCGCCTCCTCGCAACGTTAAGGTTGACGAAAGACTTCGCGTTGAGTAATTGCCGGTTAACGCGAAGCGCGACGGTGGGTCGCAATCGAGGACGAGACTTGTACGCGCGCATCCGCAGCCAGGATGCGCTCTCTAACACCTGCGTGATGGAAGTGGCAGATAGCAACGGCGAGGGCATCGGCGGCGTCGTGCGGGTGTGGAATGCTCTTGAGTGAAAGCAGCACGCGCACCATCTCCTGTACCTGATGCTTTTCGGCGTTGCCGTAGCCGACGACTGTCTGCTTGATCAATCGCGGCGAGTATTCGTAAATGTCGAGGGACGCGCGCGCGGCAGCAAGCAATGCCACGCCCCGCACCTGACCGAGCTTCAATGTGACTTTGACGTTGGTCTTGAGAAAACCATCTTCAATCGCGCAGGTGTCAGGAGCAAGACGCGCAATCACTGCTTCAAGGCCATCGCAAATCTTCAACAAACGCGAGGAAAACTTTTCGCTCGGCGAAGCCTTGACCGATCCAAATTCGACGAGTCGATAACGGCGGCCATCTCCCTCGAGAATTCCCCAACCGGTGGTTTCACTGCCTGGATCGATTCCTAAAACACGCATCAGCGGCGAATGATAACGCCGTCTCCCAGGAAAAGCTACGTAATCTGAGTTCTTCGAGGTAGACGCCCTTTGGTCGGCCTACGCCGCGGCCATGTCTGCTTCGCTGATGTCGAAGTTGGCGGAAACTTTTTGGACGTCGTCGTGGTCTTCGAGGGCTTCCATTAGCTTGAGCATCTGGCGCGCGTCCTGGCCTTCCAACTTCTTGTATTCTTTGGCGACCATTTCGACTTCAGCAACCTGCGGCTCGACGCCGGACTTTTTGACGGCCTCAAGCACTCGATCAAAGTCTGACGGCGCAGTGATGATTTCAAAATTTTCTTCGTCGTCGCGCAAGTCTTCGGCACCGGCATCGGTCACTATTTCAAAAAGTTCTTCTTCGGACTTTGCCGACTTCGGCACGACGATATAACCCTTCTTTTCAAACATCCAATTCACTGCGCCGGCGGAAGCCAGGTTACCGCCATTTTTCGAGAAGATGTGCCGGATTTCCGCCACGGTCCGATTGCGATTGTCCGTCATGGATTCGACCATGAGCGCGACGCCGCCGGGTCCATAACCTTCGTAGGTGATCTCGTCGTAGTGCACGCCTTCCTCTTCGCCGGTGCCGCGGCGAATCGCGCGGTCAATAGTGTCGTTGGGCATGTTGCCCGCCTTCGCGTCGACGATGGCTTTGCGCAAACGCGCGTTGCCGTCAGGGTCACCGCCGCCGGAGCGTGCCGCGACCGTGATTTCCTTGATGAATTTAGTGAACAGCTTGCCGCGCTTGGCATCGAGCGCGCCCTTTTTGTGTTTGATACTATGCCACTTCGAATGTCCGGACATTTGAAACGATCAATCCTCAACCAAGGGTACTTGCGAATGCGTTGCAATATAGCACAAGAGACCGCTGGAAGATTACAGCTCGGTTCGTCGAAGCGCGCCAACGCCTTCGAATGATTTGGGTTTAGACCCCAATGTCGGCTCGAGGTCTCAGTATTACCCAACAATCAATTTCTGTAGGGCTTGAGCTGACACTCCGGCGACGCGTACTTGTTTAAGCTTTGAAGTCTCACCAGCGGCAATTTGCACGGCTCTCTTTGCTACCCGTAACGTGCGGGCGAGCGTGCGAATGAGTTCTTCGTTAGCTGCGCCGTCAACAGGAGGCGCGGCTATGCGCACGCGCAACGCGCCGTTGTGTTCACCAACAATCTCGCTGCGCGACGCGCGTGGCACGACCTGGACCTTAAAGCTAATCGATCCGTCTTTCTCCAGATAATCGATCATCAGCGCAGTAGCGTTCCGGCGACGGCCGCGCGGAACAGCCAAATGATAATGAAGGCCACGAAGGGCGAGATATCAAACATTCCTACCGGCGGAACGACGCGCCGCAACGGCCCGAGCAACGGCTCAGTCGTATTAATCAAAAATCGCATCACGCGATTTGAATAGCCTACCGCGACCCAGGAAAAAACTATTCGAATAAAGATCAGCAGAGTGTAAAGGCCGAGCAAACCGTACAGCAGATGACCGATGACTCGCGGGATCGAATGTTCCTGCACAGCAAGCATCACGCCGGCTATGGTGCCCAGGATGCCGCCGGTCACTTGCAACAACATCCAACCGAGCAGAATCACAATCAGGATCGTGACCAGCGGCGCGTACTTTGGATCCACTCCAAAACCAATCAACCCGCGTCGCACCGGACCGATCAGCGGATCCGTTAAGCGTCGAATCGTTACCGCGGGCCAGCCAAAGAAATTCAGATTTGAGTAATTCGCAATCAGACGCAAGATCACCAACGCCACGACGAAAACAATCGCAGTGATTACGCCGTAATACAAAAACTGATTGATTCTGTCGATAAACAAAAAGCTCATTCTGGATTCAGCTCATCGTTTGGTTGGCGCTCTCCAAACAGCACTGTGCCAACCCGTACCATGGTCGCGCCTTCCTCGATGGCGATTTCAAAATCGTGCGTCATGCCCATCGAAAGCTCACCGGCCCGATCGCCGAAATGTCCTTTCGCTCGCAGACCATCGCGCAATTCGCGCAGGCGCTTGAAGAAAGGCCGCGCGCGTTCAGCATCTTCAAAAAACGGCGGCAGCGTCATCAATCCCGTCAGTTGCAGATGGTCGCAACCGGCGATCGTCTCGGCTAACTCATCCAATCCGCTTTCATTGACCCCTGACTTCGTTTCTTCTCCGGCAAGATCGACTTGAATCAGCACCGGCAACGCGGCGCGTCCTTCTTCGGCGCAAAGGCGATCCAACCGCTGGGCCAACGACGTTGAATCGATCGAGTGGATCACGTCAAAAAGGTTGACCGCGCGCCGAGCTTTGTTTGCCTGTAGATGTCCGACCAGGTGCCAGCACGCACTATTTCGTCCCAACGCGAGAATTTTTGGCTCTGCTTCCTGGACGCGATTTTCTCCGAGGTCAGTGAGGCCCAGGGCGAGCGCGCTCTTCAGTGTATCCAGACCGTGAGTCTTGGTCACAGCCACCAGCGTGATCTCTTCGAGTGACCGATTGCAGCGCCGCGCACTCGCTGCGATTCTGCCGCGAACGTCATCAAGCCGTTCGCTCAAACCGGTCAATGCATGTGCTGTCTCGGCCATCACGATTCTCGTCAATCAATCCGAAGCGTCAACTATAACAAATCGCGCAAACTTGTCGCGAACGCTGTTCTAAAGACTCATTGCCTTGACACTCTACATCCTGCTTCGTATATTCGAATTCCCCGCGGGGATGTGGCGGAACTGGCAGACGCGCAGGTCTCAGAAGCCTGTGATGGTGACATCGTGGAGGTTCAAGTCCTCTCATCCCCACCAGCTTTTACCTAAATCGGACATCTTCTCAATGAATTGATTGCGAGTCGGTTGCGAGGCTCGCTTTTTCTTCGCTCTCCATTTAGTAGAGCCAACCAAAAAATCGTTTGCCGCTACTAAAATGCCACGAAACCCGGGGGTGTGGTGTTTGCGTATTAGAACCAGAGTCTTCATCAGGGGGAAAATCATGAGTGCCAATCGAGCCGTATTGATCGATACAATAGGTAAAGGACGCACCAGGCGTGCGAACAAAACCGTTAATTTGAGACTGGCTGTAGCTGAGAATTCGAGGGACAATCGCGTCAAGCGGCTCGTCGATCTCGCGTCATCGCTGATGAGAGAGGCGCAGATTCTGGCACGCGACAAGGCGTTCACTGACGAGTCACCCAAACTTCGCGGGCTTGACGTAGCCCAGGGTCTTGATTTCTACGGCGAAGTGAAACGATTCGAAACTGCTTTGATAAAACTCGCGCTCGGACAAACGGAAGGCAATCAGGCGCAGGCCGCGAAGCTTCTGGGGTTGCGGGCAACGACGCTCAATTCAAAAATCAAGCTTTACAATATCGAATACTGAAGCCTTTCTTGTCCGACAAACTTCAGTTTGTCGTTGTATTGTCAGTACCACCTGCGGTAGCGGGTGGTTGAACTCTGACATTGACTCGCTCTCGATGACGAGAGGTCAACCGCCAGTTCGTCGGACATTTCAGTTCACCGCTTCCGAAGAGTCTTCTGTTGTCTGCTCGCGCCTGTCGCTCACGGTGAGTATCTGCTCGTCAAATAGATTGGAATCGATCAGAGTTTGCACCACGTATTGCCCGGCCGTCGGAAACGTCACGTTAACAAAGAAACTGATGTTGTCGGCAAAGCCGCCAGGCGCGATCTCGAATCGCGTCGGCTGGGAAACAACGACCGGCTGCTGGCGATCGGGAGTCAGGATGCGCACCTCGGATAAATGTGTGCCATCACCGCGCCAGTGATTGACAACCGCAAACTTGATCAGCGAGACGGGTAGTTGCTGCACCATGATGTTCTGGAACACACCCATGAACGAGAGTTTATTGCCCGCCTCGAGACGCACATCGTCGCAAAAGAGGGTGTAAATAAGTTCGAGCTTCGTTTTTTCGTTTTGAACGTTCATGTGTCTCTCCCGTGACTCTTTTCTTGCGGTGCCGCAGACGAAGTTTACAATACCAGCCTTGGATGTTCTAATTGCGCCATTGGTCGGTCGTGGCCTAATTTGAAGAGTCTGGCTTATGGAGTTCCTGAAACCACCCACCGATAGTCTCTACAAGTTTCTCGCTCTCTCCGGCCTGATTCTCTTCTTGGTCTCAATTACTTGGCCGCCGTGGCTTCTAAACAAGCTTGTGCTCTCGCAGTACGAAGTGGAGAGAGATCAACAAATACTGAAGGCGGAAGTAAATCACTTTTCGCTTGAATCCCTACAGTTTGGGCTTTCAGTAGAAGTTTTTTCGGGTCGACACAGCGAATCTAAAGACGAAAATGGACGAACTTCAACTCCTGACTTCTCGCTCTGGCAAACAAGCCCTTAATAAAGAGATCGAGAGCCTAAGAGCTCAGTGGCTGGAAAAGAACAGAGAGCTTGAGCAGATGAGGAAGGCTCAGGACGAGGCATTACTTGCCACTGCAAAAAGAAACTTGGAGGTCAGCCACAATCTCAAGGTGCTAATCTGGTACACCAAGGCCACAAGAGCTGTTTTCGTCATCGCCCTTCTCACTGTTTCCGGGGGCCTTGTCATGTCGGTCGTGGGTTTTCACCTGTGGTATTCACGGCTACAGATTTACCAAGATGCAATGTTAAAGAAGCAAGCTGCAGCGGAGGAAGACAGTAAAGGCACTCTGGACAACTAGTGTGCGCCAGAAGAGCAGGGGGTTGGATTTCAAAATAGGTCACTAACCATTAGTCAAGCAGTGACTTGAACGTTGGTTCGTCAATCACGCTGACTCCGAGCGCGATTGCCTTATCCAGTTTCGACCCAGCCTCCTCACCGGCGACCACATAATCTGTCTTCTTGCTAACCGAAGAAGTAACTCTTCCGCCGCGCCCTTCGATCAGCGCGCGCGCTTCGTCGCGCGTGAAATTTTCCAGCGTGCCGGTCAAAACAAATTGTTTGCCCGAAAACTTCTCATCAACGGTTGTTTCCGTCCCGCGCTCGATTTCCGTGCGCACGCCGGCGGCGCGCAGCCGCTCGCAAAGCGCAACGTTGCCCCTGTCGTCGAACCAATCCCGCACGCTTTGGGCGACGGTCAAACCAATCTCATGCACCTCGTCCAAAGCTTCGACGGTAGCTTTCCCCAGCGCTTCAAGCGAAGCAAAATGTCGCGCGAGAATTCCCGCGGTGCGATCGCCGACGTGACGAATGCCGAGCGCGTAAATCAGATTAGCAAGACCGCGCGACTTGCTTGCTTCGATCTGCGCCAGCAAGTTTGTTGCTGACTTCTCAGCCATACGTTCAAGGTCAGCGATATCATCGAGCTTCAACCGGTATAAATCGCCGACGTCGCGCACGATTTTCTTCTCGATGAGTTGATCGGCCAGCACGTAACCCAGTCCTTCGATCCGCATCGCGCGACGCGAAGCGAAATGAAGCAACCTGCCGATTAGCTGCGCCGAACAATCCGCCGCCACGCAACGCGAAACCACCTCGCCTTCCGGACGCGAGATTGCACCATCGCATACCGGGCATTTTTTCGGCATGCGGAACTTTTTTTCTTCGCCGGTGCGCCGCGACTCGATCACTTTCAAAACCTTCGGAATGATCTCGCCGCTCTTCTCGATCAGAACCCAGTCGCCAATGCGCAATCCGAGTCGTTTGATCTCGTCCTCGTTGTGCAGCGTCGCGCGCGCTACGGTGGTTCCGGCGAGAAAGACGGGCTCGAGGTTGGCAACCGGCGTCAGCGCGCCCGTTCGTCCAACCTGCACGTGGATCGATAGCACGCGCGTGGTCGCCTGCCGCGCCGGATACTTGTACGCGATGGCCCAGCGCGGCGCTTTCTGCGTGGCGCCAAACTCGTCCTGCAGCGAGGTGGAATTTACTTTCACCACCACGCCATCGATTTCGTAATCGAGATCGTCTCTCTGCGACTCCATCCCGTTACAGAACTCGATCACTTCGTCAATCGAAGCGCACAGCGCGCGATGAGGATTCACGTGAAGGCCGGCACGCTGCAACCAATCGAGCGCTTCCCAATGCGTCGCGCACGGTTTCCGCTCGCCGGCAAGCAAATCGTAGGCAAACATGTCCAGCTTGCGCGACGCCGTGATTTTCGGATCGAGTTGGCGAATCGTGCCCGAGGCTGCGTTGCGTGGATTCGCGAACCTGGCTTCGCCTTCCTCTTCGCGCTCCGCGTTGATTCGCTCAAAAACATTTCGCGGTATGAATGCCTCGCCGCGGACTTCAATCTCTCTGACAACCTTTGGATCATCGCGCAAGCGCAGCGGAATGCTGCGAATTGTCCGCGCATTCTGGGTTACGTCCTCGCCGGTGCGCCCATCGCCGCGCGTCACGCCGCGCACCAGTAATTGATCTTCGTAGTGCAGCGAGATCGAAAGTCCGTCGATCTTTAGTTCAGCCACGTAATCAAACTTTCGCCCATCGGCAAGTTTTTGACAGCGCTCGTCAAACGCGCGCAGCTCGTCGAGGTTGTAACTGTTGTCGAGCGAAAGCATCGGCCGGCGGTGAACCACTTTCGGAAAACTTTCGGCGGGACGTCCGCCGACGCGTTGCGTGGGACTGTCTGGAGTAATTAGTTCGGTGTGTTTTTCTTCGAGGGCCTTCAGCCGGGCAAAGAGCGCGTCGTACTCAACGTCGGCAACCTCGGGATTGTCATGAACGTGATAGAGTTCATCGTGATGACGTATCTCATCACGTAGTGCTTCGATCTTGTTTTGGAGCGACCGCCGCGTCAAGTTCGGCATTATGTCGGATGCTTACAAAAGGATATGTTATTCGATTGCCTGAACAAGCTCTGTGATATTCGGCTGTTGAGTGTTGAGTTGCGACTGGTTGACCATTACTTTTTTTCCGGCAATTGTCTGCAACCCCGCCGCCAAGCGATTAATCGGTATCCCTAAAGAACTTGACACAACAGACGCAGTATTCGCATCAACGATTTCGAATTGGAACATTTCTTTGAAAGCCGATCGACTCAGCGGACTTGGTGCGCCGGCTGGATGAATATGGAAAACGTTGGGGTTGCTGTTCCAAACAGACCAAATCTCATTTCCAATCTCGTTTACAACAGTTCTGAATGCCTTCGCCGACATTTTGTACTGAGTTAGGCGGTTGCCGATGTAGCAATAAATCTTTGGGATGGGTAAACGGGCTGGCTGAGAGTTAAGATAGAACTCTGATTGCAGGCTTCCAGGGAAACGCGTTCTACCGTACAGAAGTGCGAGGACAGCTCGGACTGCTCGCTTAGATGAACCATCGGCCGAAAATGGAATAATCAATCTGTCTGACGCAGACATCGCGAGTTCGGTATAGATGGAAAAACTCGGGTTGCAATCAACGAAGACTGTAGTGTTTTCTTGGTTCCAAGAGTTCTGAATGTCCTGTATTAGATCGCTGATCCAAGTATGGACTATCCTCCATGCATCAGTGCGCCCGGGGACAGTAGCCCCGCGTACGCGCGAGGCTTGTACCTCTAACTGTTCATCACCGGCGACTAGGAACAGGTTTTTCGGGGCAAGAGAATTGAAACCCGACACATTGATAAGAAATTGCTCGCCTGTTTTCGGATTCACATATGGACTTGTTATTCGGTCCTCGATGTATCCCGAAATCGTTTGTCGTGGCGTACGAGTACTCAAAAGATCAAGAGAGGCATCGCCGCGTTCCATCCCACCAAGCAACATCCCAGACGAATTTGCTTGAGGACAGAGATCGACAACCAAGACTTTCTTGTCTGGATGGATCCTGGCGTATTCGCTCCCGACCTGGAAGGTGAGGTAGCTTTTCCCGACACCCCCTTTATTGTTCCAAAACGCGTAAATTGCCATTCATTCCTCCCAAGCGGTATTCACCTTCAAAGTTTAGCAGAATGCCACTTTTTAATGTTATGAAATTACCTCCTTAAATGTGCGATACCATCTCTTGACTGGTGATCTTGCGCGTTGCCGCCACCTTTTGACTTTCCCTCGCCAAGACGATGAATCACGCGGCCAATAAATTTGATGCTCTGCAAAAAATCGTCGAGCCTGATGTGCTCGTCCGGTCCGTGCGGATTTGATCCGGCGTAGCTCGTGCCGAAACTTGCTACCGGCGCCGGTGGATTATTCGCTCCGCACACAGCGCCAACCGGACCACTTGACGGATCCATCGGATAGACAATTGGCGCCATGCCGTATATCTCGCGCGCCGATTCAATCGCCGCCCGCGCCACCGTTGAATTCGCCGGCGATTTTGCCAGCGGCGCGCTGCCTAATTCGATCACCTCGATATCCCTGAAGCCGCGCCTATCCAGATGTTCACGTAACAGTTTGACCACCAACTTCGGAGTCAGATCAGGCACCAGTCGGAAATCCAAACGCGCCATTGCCGTACTCGGCAAAACAGTCTTGGCTCCGGCTTCCGTATGGCCAGTCTGAATTCCGCAAATCGTGCAGGTGGGACCAAAGATGTGCTCCTTAACCAACGCCTGACCTTTCATCGAGTGCACCCACCCGCTAATGCGAAACTCGCGCTTCAGTCCGGCTTCGTCCAGCTCGATGGCCTTTAGTGCTTCCAGATCTTCGGCGCTTATAGGCGCAAGGTGCGACGAGAAACCGTCGATTGTGATCACTCCCTTCGGCGATGTGATGGTCGACAGCGCCTGAACCAGACGCCACGCGGGATTGGGAACGATCGCGCCCCACTTCGAATGAAGATCGGTACGCGCTCCGTGCGCGCGCAACTCAAGAAACGTGATGCCTTTGAAACCAAGACTGATTACCGGCCGCTCTTTGGTGTCGCGATAGCCTTCGTCCCAGATGCAGCCTTCAGCTTGCAACAGCTCCGGATGCTCCGCGGTAAACCGGTAGAGGCTCGGACTGCCAAGACCGTCCTCGCCTTCGACAATGAAGCGCAAACACACGGGAAGTTTGCCAAACGTTTTTTGATAAGCCTCGACCGCCGCCAGACGAGCCAATAGATCGCCTTTGCTGTTGGCGGCGCCGCGCGCGTAGAGTTTTCCGTCAACGATGCTCGCGGCAAAGGGTCCAACCGACCAATCCGTCAAATGCCCAACCGGCTGCACATCGTAATGACCATAGACGATGAACGTGCGGGGTCCGGCGCCACACTCACCGTAAACGATCGGATACCCCGCGCCCATGCGAAAACTTCGCGTGCCGCCGCCGACACGCTGCATCAGTTGTTCGACCGCTTCGGCCATCGCGCGCATGCCGGTGCCACGCGCAGCGACGGAAGGCATGCGACACAATGTTTGCAGCCGCTCAGCAAAGCTGCGCGAGTGCCGGTCAACGTAGCGATCGAAACGAGTGAAGCCCATAACAGTCAGTTTAGCTTAAAGCCTGCCGGCTTCGTAGAAAAGGTATTGCGGCCGCGGAGCTTCGCGATCAAATCCGGCGCAGACCAATCCGGCGTCAAATGCTCGCCTGAATTCTTCACGTACTCGCAACTGTTCTTGTCTTGCCGCCGCGGCGTCCTCTTTCAGCATGGTGGACCAGTTTGGCGGAATCTCGATCGTGACTACAGGTTCGCCAGGGGGCGGAGGCTCTGCACCGCTCGCCAACAAAGTGACTCGCTCCGAGCTAAGATCCCAACCGGCAAATATTCGATCGCTGTCGATGCCGCGAGCGCCCGCAATTTTCTCGTCCGGGTCCGTCACGTAATCCGTGCCGTAGAGGTTCTCGGCATAGCTCGCCGCTGTTGCGCCTAGACGATTAAGATTGAAATGCGCGTTGCGCACGCGCATCGGCTCCCACGTCCACATGATGAAGTTACGCCCTTGCGTCAGAGCGCGATCGCGCTGCGCCCACTTGAGCCGCGCGCCGATGCCTTTGTTCTGGTAATCCGCCGCCACAGCCATCATGTGCGAATAGCCAAAGATTTCGTCATCGCCGCGAACCGCGACCAGGTGATGCACAAAACCGACGAGTTCGTTTTGCAGAAAAGCGCCGAGAGTCCAGCCGCCTGCTCGTTGTGAGACAATCAAGTGTCGCCGCGGGGTAATCTCCAGATCCGGCAGCGCAAACACTTGTCGCTGCAGTTGTACGCACGCGTCCAACTCGGCAACGGTTGTACACTCCCGGATTTCGATCTCGACGGGCATTCCTTATTCCTTCGCTGGACGCATTGGCAATGTAATCATCACCCGCGCGCCGCCTGTTTCACGATTTTCAATATTCACCGCGCCGCCCATCATATCCAGCAAGCGCCGGCAGATTATTATCCCCAACTCATCGACGTTGGTCAGATCTCCGGTCGATTTCTTCCCGGGATCCAGCAGTTGCGAAATGTTTTCAATCTGGTCGCCTTCATCCTCGATCCGAATATGCAGACGCGTGGGCTCAGCGCTCATCGCCTGAATCCTCACGCACTGGTCGCTCGAGCTGCGGCTGATTGACCAGGCGAGAAAGCTGTAGAGAATCTGTCGCAGTCGTCCCCGATCGGTAACAGTGGTCGTGAGATCGGCCGCGAGTTGGTATTCAACCTTGACCTGTTTCTTCCAGGCCAGGCGCGCAACCGCGGCGCAGGAATCGCGCAGCGCCTCTCGCAGGGAAAACTCTTCCAGAAAAAGTTCGGTCTGACCAGCTTCAATGCGAGACAAATCGACGAGTTGATTCAAACTCGTCTGCAGTTGCAAGCCGGAATCCTGAATCTTCTGACAAAAGCGGCGCTGAGCTTCGGATAACTGCTCTTGCTCGAGCAGGATCTCGCTAAAACCGAGAATCGATGTCAGCGGCGTCCGTAGTTCGTGCGACATGCGAGCAAGAAACAGCGATCGATAATGCGACACGCGCCGCAGCTCGCGGTTTGCCTCTTCGAGCTCCGCGCTACGTCGCTCCAACTCCTCGATCAACTGCTCGACGTGCTCGTTCCGAGCGAAGTCGGACGTGGCGCTGCCCGCAGTTGCGACAGACTCGTCTCCGCCGAATCGATTCTGCTTCTTGCTCGTCCCTTCACCCATTGATGCCCGGCGGGTTTGCTGCTAACGCGGACGATCACTGTCCGCAAACGATTGCTTGTTCGGTGGCAATCACTATAGGACTGGCGCGTATTGCTGTCAAAAGAAATACAGTGAGCAAGGAAGGCAGTCAGCACCATGGCAGTGATGTAAGCGCGATACATCTGCCCACTGCTTACTGCCTACCGCACACTGCCATCTGTGCTATGATGCTCTCGGCCCGGTTTTGCAAAGCCAAGGGCTGAAGTTAGCTTCCTTAGAGCCACGGATGAACGGCCAACTGAGCGAGCACCCGCTCGCGGAACTCATCAGCGAAATATCCGCCGGGAATTTATCGGGCGCCTTGCGCGTTACGCGCGAGCGCGTCAAGGCCGTGATCTATTTCGACGCGGGCGAATTGATTTTTGCTTCGACGAACGTTCGCAGCTATCGCCTGGCAGCGTACCTCCAGAAGCGTGGCCTTGTTTCGGCAACACAAATCGCCGCAGTTAAGAATGCGAGCTCTGACTTCGCATTGGCGGCGGCGCTCTTGTCGGCCTCCATTGTGACTCGCGACGCGCTCGACGAAACTATCGACGCTCAGGTCGCGGACGTTTTGCGCCTGTTGCTGCTCTGGCCCAATGGCGAATGGAGTTTTGACGACCGTGCGCGCCTCAGTGAGGCAACGCGCGCGCGGACAAAAATCAAACAACTCCTGCTCGAGAGCACGCGACGCATGGATCTCAAATTCGCTTCATCCAGATTTAAGAAGCCAAACGAATTACTCTCCGCCGCTCAGGCGCCGCTCAATGGATTTGCTCTCTCACCGACTGAGGGCTTTCTGCTTTCTCGAGTTGAAACCCCTCAGACGGTGAGCGACCTTGCAGCACTTAGCGGAATGCGCGAACCAGATGCCCTGCGAACTGTCTATGGGCTCGTGCTTGCCGGTTTCCTCAAGCGAGAACTCTGGCCGTATGTTTTCCAGACCAACGCGCCGAAAGGCGTCAACGGATCGGAGCAGGGTCCTCTTCGATCTGCTCTCGCTTCCCATGCGCCCCTACCCGGCGAGACTGCAAAGCCAGCGCTCAACGCGGAACAGGAACTGAAGGAATTTTTTGAGTGGCAGGGCCAGGCCACAAGTCATTACGAAGTTTTGGATGTGCCAGCATCCGCGAATGTGAGCGAGATAAGACAAGCGTATCACTCGCTGGCGAGGCGCTTTCACCCTGACAGATTTCACGAGCTTGCCGGAACGCCAACCCACGCGCGCCTCGCGTCAGCTTTCGCCCGCATCACACAAGCCAACGAAGTGCTGGTTCATCTAGAATCGCGTGCGGCCTACGACGCGAAACTCGCCGCTCTGAAGCAAGTTCGAGACGCAGGCCGGTTGTCACCAGGCGCTAACGCACCGCGCCCGCAAACGGACGGGCAGCCCGAAAACTCAGAGCGCGGCGAGAGCGACGCGCAACTAGCAGAAGAGAGATTTCAGGAAGGCCTGGCCGCGCTGCAAATGCGTCAGTTCACGGCTGCTATTTCGTGTCTGTCAGCGGCGGCGCGACTGGGGCCGCGTCAACCCGTGTATCGTGCTTTCTACGGTCGCGCTTTGGCATCTCGACCAAAGACTCGCCGGCTGGCTGAGGCTGAATTGCAGGCAGCGGTCAAGCTCGATGCAGGAAACGCATCGTATCGCGTGATGCTCGCGTCGCTATATCGAGATCTTGGTTTTCATCGCCGGGCATTGGCCGAATTGGAGCGTGCTGTGGCGCTCGATCCCCAAAACAGCGAGGCGCGCGAGATGCTCAAAGCGCTCGAGTCGAACAAATGAAACCTATCGCGAAAGGTAATCTTGACGGCAAAGTTTTTCTGAAACTCGCCGAGACCACCGACGACTTTGAGGCTTAC
Source organism: Pyrinomonadaceae bacterium (assembly GCA_041492185.1). GTDB lineage: Bacteria > Acidobacteriota > Blastocatellia > Pyrinomonadales > Pyrinomonadaceae > JAOAPY01. The sequence continues at coordinate 46,871 of JBGPWL010000025.1, forward strand.
TCGCATCCTCATGCAGAGCGCGTCGCCGCGCTCGCGGAAGAAATCGGAAAAGTCTTCAGCCTGGCATCGAGAGATCGTCAATCGCTGCGGATCGCCGCGCTGTTGCACGATCTGGGCGAAGCAGCAATGAAACGCGAGTACATAGAGCGTGCCGGATCGCTAACCGACGAAGAGCGACTGGATCTTGCTCGGCACCCGGTTATTGGCGAGAGTGAGGCGGCAATCGTCGGCGCCGACCGTGCCGCTCAATTGATCGTGCGCTGGCATCACGAGTGGTGGAATGGCGGCGGCTATCCCGATGCGTTGCGGCACCAGGAGATTCCGCTGGCCGCGCGTATTCTGCGAGTTGCTGATTCGTACGCCGCAATCACTGATGCGCGGCCATTTCGCCCGGCACTGAATACGATGGAAGCGCGAAAGCACATGGCGAACTGGGCCGGCATCGAATTTGATCCGAAGATCGTTAGCGCGCTACTGGCACTCGAACCGCTGAAAGAACTCGAATCCTTTGCCATCGCTCCTGGCTCTTAGCCCTTTGCTCTTTGCCCTTTGGCTCGAAATTGAATCGCATCGTGCCCTATAACACTCCCGGAACATTTCCAAACGGCTGGCTCGCATTTGAGCTGAGCGTGCTGCGCCGGCTCAAGTTCAAGTCTGTCGCATTGCCGCTGACTGGCGAGCCTGATCTCTCGGTCCATCTCAAACGCTGGAAGGCGCGCGTCGCGGCTAACGATCCAATGCTGTGGGCTTTTACGAAAGCTACTGCGTTTGTCGAGAACCGCAGCGAGTTGTTGACGGATGAAGATCTTGACGCGCTACTCGACGATGCATATATGCCGCGCGATAGACTCGACAGTCCTTCGGCCCTGAAATGGTTCAACGAAACGGATGCATGGTGGTTCGACAACGTCCGCTTCAACGCCGAAAAACTCGTCGCGTCGCCATACAAGCGCGCGCTCGCGTTGACGCTCGGGATGATGGTGGGCGATTACGTCCTTTCGTTTGATGACGAGACTCGCCAGCTTCGCGAGCCGCTATCGTTGTCGAAAGTTTTCCGCCAATTGGCCGAGACGTTAGGTTACCCATTCGACAATTCGCTGCTCAACAAGAGCTCGAACCAGGACGTGCGCGCCTTTGTCGCCGAACGCCGGCATACGGACCTCCTCTTCCTGCGGCTGCCCGCTCCGCTGCTCACGCCTAAACCGGAGCGCGATAACTTGCTGGCATGGCGCGAGGAATGGCTACAGGGTGGCGATCATTTCTGGGACGAATTTGAAAGAAATCAGATGGGCATGCTCGGCTCCCACGTTCAGAGCAAACAGCAATACCTGGGATTCGTAACAGACTTGCTACAACGCGCCGCGCACATCCCTGCGTGGGCCATTATGCATACCGAGAACGGATTCATTTCGAGTGACGAACTGGTTGACACGGTGACGAAGATTCGCAAGGTTGACGCGGTCTACACAAAAGACTTTTCGGATCTGCTCGGCGTCCGGGCGTCAATAGTCACAGCGCTTGGTTAAGGATTCAGATTGCGAAAACTCCAAACGTTAAGGACTTTGCGGCGGAGGGTTCACTTTCAGTATCACATCCCAAGCCCAGCGTCCGAGTTGTGCGCCATGAACGTCCTTGACCTTTGCGCGGTAGCGAAACTGATTGCCATGCTGGTCTGTACGCCTCGATGTTTTGTAGTCGAGATCGATAGATCGCAGTCCGAGTTCGGGCAGCGTGTGCAACTCATTGGGTTCAGAAACTCCGTTGTGATTAGTGTCTTGCCAGAGAAGCAAACTCGCGAAGACCGCATCTCGGCTGTCAATCACACCGTCACCGTTGCCGCCATTCTCAGGTCTATCGAACTCGGCCAGCGCGAGAAATCCATTTCGCACAGTCGTTGAATGCGGCTGGTCCGTAAAGTTGCCGAACAACTCCTTGCCGCTGTCGATCATTCCATTGCCGTTACGGTCAAGGCAGAGCCAGGCGTTATCGGAACCGGCTGTCGTCCAGGCGATTGGCTCGCGATGCCCATCGCCCCCCATATCAAAGTGAACACCTGTATAGGCATCGGTGAGACTAAAGCCGTTGCCCGAGACGTCTATCAGGATCGGAGTGGGGTAACAGCAGCAGCCCTCACCTCCATCAGTCAAACCAAATCCGCAGCCCCACTCATTGGGACAGTAATCCGCCGCACTAGGGCAGCCGCCTTCGTCCACTGGGTAGTAAGGAACACAATATTCCGGGCAGCTAACCGGCTGGTCGTTGCAGGTGTTGTTTGTGAAGTTCCAGTACATACCGTTGTCCGTACACTGTTCCTTTGGTGTCCGGCAGGTGTGGCCATACCTGTGGTTCCAGCCAACTGATACGTTTCCGCAACTCCCGTTGTCATTGATTTTTCCAGCGTAGGTGATTTGGTTCCAGTATGTCGTTGTCCCCTCCTCATCGAAATATGGCGTCTGGAAAACTGGCCGGCAGGCCTCGCAAGAAAGACCTGAGTTGTAGTAACGGGAAACACCACTGTCGAGAACATTGCGCTCCTCGGCTAGGCTATCTGTCCAGACAATCCTCCAAAACACCCTCTTTAAGAAAGTAGCGTGTTCGCAGGCGGGAACGCTTGCATCATCCTCAAACAGGAAGTCCGAACGGTCCCCGCAACCAGCCGCAGCCGACCGTCCAACCAAGAGCATAATCAACAGCAGCACTAGGATCCGCGCCGTGTACCTCATTGGTTAGGTTTCCTTTCCGCACCCTTCCCTTCTTTCTCGGCCTTGCGTCGAGCTCTCTCATGCGCTCGCGCTCTGTGTATTGCCTTCAGAGAAGACTCGGTACCTTCTTCTGTTCCATCCTCGTATGTAGCGCCACTCAGCACAATTGGAAATCCAGGAGATAGTTCGTCGTTCATTTCCGCTGTTAGCGTGCCATATGGTTCGATAACCACTGTCGGATGTTCTTCATCGCCGAGTCCATCCTTCGAAATACCTGCCTCACCACACGTAATATCTACGGCCGTTACGGCACGGTTAGAGTTATTTCGTATCTCAAACGCTACGCCTGGCGCGTCGCTACCCGCCCTGACTATCCTCGCGTTGACTATTTCCAGATCTTTGACCTTGGACAACACGGGCGGTATTGAAGTCAGCCAGACTTTTGGATGTTGTTTCTTCGGCTGTTGTCTCTTCGCGCTAAAGACTACCGCACTGATAACCGATCCCATAACTGCAATTCCTGCTACGAAAAGAAAAACCGATTTCCGCTTCGGGGTTGTCATCATGGTGTCTCCCTTATTTGGTCCAACATTCAAATGCTGGCATACCAAAGTAAAGCTTTGCTTGAGCAACGCTCTTATTACAAGAATCAAATCCTACGCACCGCCACAGTATGCTTGTTGTATTGACCTGTCAAACGGGGCGACCCGCGTCGCCAACAAACCGATAACCCACGCCTCTCACGGTCAGCAGATGTTTCGGTTTAGCGGGCTCGTCTTCGAGATATTTTCTTAAGCGCACGATGAAGTTGTCGATGGCGCGCGTGTCTGTGTCTTCGCGCAATCCCCAAACGTCTTCAAGCATCGACTTGCGCGAGACGATCTGGCCCTCGTGCTGGATCAGGTACCGCAACAGATCGGCTTCCATCAGCGTGAGGCGCACGGTCTGGTCGCGCGTGCGCAGCTCAAGCTTTCCAAAGTCGATCGTTTTCCCATCAAAAACAAATTGGTTGTTTTCGTCGCGAGTTTCTTCGACGCGCTTATCGACGCTCCGCGCATCCCTATCAAACCATTCGCGTCGCCGCAGCAATCCGTTAATCCGCGCAATCAGGACCGCCAGCTCGAATGGCTTTGGCAGATAGTCGTCAGCGCCCGACTCGAACCCGCGCAACACTTCTTCGGGCCGGCCCAGCGCCGTCAACATGAGCACCGGAACAAACTGTCCTGCTGCGCGCAGCTCCGACGCGACCGTAAAACCGTCCTTGCCCGGCAGCATCACGTCCAACACTACGCAGGAGTAGCGCCGCGGTTCTTCGAACAGCAGCTTCAGCGCAGATTCACCATCGCCTGCCGTTTCAACGTCGTAACCTTCAGCCTCGAGATTGAAGCGCAAACCGTCAGCCAGATGTTTTTCGTCTTCAACGATCAGTACCACGCCCATCGCTTTTTTCTCTTTGCTCTCCGCTCTTTGCCCTTAGCTCTTCACGCCCTCGGAAGTTGAATCGTGAACGTGCTGCCCCGGCCCGGACCGGCACTTTCGGCAAAGACGCGGCCGCCGTGTTTCTCAACGATCGAGCGAACAATAAAAAGCCCGAGCCCGGTTCCCTTCACTCGCGCCATAAAGCGTCCGGGCGCGCGATAGAATCGTTTGAAGATTCGCTTGAGTTGACTGCTGCGGATGCCGATCCCTCGGTCCACTATTCGCACCGCCAGGCGCTGCGCATCAAGGGCCGCGACTTCGACGGAAACATGAACGTCTTTGTCGGAATACTTGACCGCATTATCAATTAGATTCGAAAAGACTGCGCGTAACTCGTCGGCGTCGCCGGCCACGCGGCTGCGCTCGCCATTGAGTGATTCAGAATACAGAAACGCATCCGCGTCGAGGTTGTAACGAACGCGGGCGACGTCGAGGCACTCGCGCACCAACTCGCCAAGATCAATAAAGGATCTGATGGTTCGTTGCTGCCGCTGACGAGCGCGTCCGGCTTGCAGCACCTGGTCGACCGTGTGCATCAGGCTATC
>JBGPWL010000091.1:0-18567 GCA_041492185.1 Pyrinomonadaceae bacterium
AGAAAACCTTCGACAATTTCATGCACCTTGCCTTCTATCTCGAGGATCTTTTCGAACGGAAAGTCGACTTGCTGACAACTGAGTCATTGAGTCCCCATATCGGCCCACACATCCTGCGCGAGGTGGAGTATGCCACAGTCAGCGCTTGAATATCTGCAACACATACTGGAGAAACTAGTTATACAGGTTACGTGCGGGTTGACCAGAGCTTGCGTCACCGATGAACTTTGAGATCATCAGCGAGATCACGAACGTCGAACCGATCGCTGTTGGCGGCAGAATCCGTGATATCGGAAGACTCCGGAAAAGATATGGTAGAGGGCGCTGGCGGAAACTAAAGGTATTGCGCGGGTTCGCCTGAGAAGTGGTAGGATTCGGCTTGCGGAGCTTCACTGGTACGAAGCGCACGGGATTGGGCGAAAGGAAATGAAGCGCAAACGATATTTGGACTAAGAATCATGAAACAAAAAAGAAAGCCGGCTCACAAATTTGTGGTCTGCGTCAACAATGCGGACTATCCCGCGTCGCTGGAGTTGCATAAGCTTTATCGAGTCTTAACAGATGAAGATGCCGCAACTGATGGCGACATTCGCGTCATCGACGAGAGCGGCGAAGATTATCTGTATCCCGCCGACTACTTCATCATCGTTAACCTGCCTCAGGCCGTCGAGAAGTCCCTTTTGCAGGCAGCTTGAAACTATAGGGTCAGCCCCTTCGGCACAAGCGGCAACGATCGCAGTCGAACGCCGGTCGCGTTGAAGATGGCGTTGCCGACCGCGGGTGCGAGGCCGACGATGGGCGTTTCGCCGGCGCCGGCCGAAGGCAAGTCCTTGCGATCGACTAACACGACTTCGATCGCCGGCATGTCGCTGAAGCGCGGCACGCGATAACGAGAGAAGCGCGCGTTGAGAATCTTTCCATTCTCAAATTGAATCGCCTCGAACAAGGCGCCGCCCATAGCCATTACGATCGAGCCTTCGATCTGATTCTTTAAGTGCAGCGGATTGACAACCGCGCCGCACTCGAAGGCTTCGACCACGCGCACGATTCTCACTTTACTGCCAACTTCCTTCTCGTTTGCCTTAGTCGGCGGCCGCTCGATGGCAATTTCAGCGCACGTGGCGAGGTAGCCGCCCTTGTCAAAACCACACGAAATACCAACACCGTGACCCAGCGCGGGTTTTGTTCCCCAGCCAAAAGATTTTGTCGCCGCTTCGAGGACTGCACGCATTCTTTCGTCTTTAAGATTCTTCAAACGAAACGCGAGCGGATCCATACTGACGCTCTGAGCCAGCTCATCGATGTGGCTCTCGCGCGCGAAGTGGTTCGCGGTTGCCGCGAGGCCTCGGTACGAACCCTGACGCAGCGGCGACTGCGACTGATGCACCTGGATGTTCTGGTTCGCAATGTCGTACTTGTGTTGGATACCCGCGCCGCCCGAGTTGTAGTTATGAAACTCCCACGCCGTGATCGTGCCGTCGTTCTTAACTCCGCTTTTCACATCAATCACGCCGGCGGGACGAAAGTAGGCCCAGGTAAACTCCTCTTCGCGCGTCCATACAAGCTTCACCGGTTTGCCCGTCGCGCGCGCGAGACGCGCCGCTTCTACAGCACACTCGCCCGTGTGTTTGCCGCCGTACCCAGATCCTGTATCGGGCATGATCACGCGGACTTGCTCTTCCGGAATGCGAAACGCTTCGGCGAGTTCGCTGCGCACGCCGAAAGGCCGCTGCGTTCCAGTCCAAACAGTGAGCTTGCCGTCTTTCCATTCGGCGACAGCCGCGCGCGGCTCGAGCGGCGCATGCGCGATGTAAGCGACCGTGTAAGTTTGTTCGAGTTTTTTGTCCGCGGCAGTCAAACCATCCGCGATCGAACCTTGCGGTCGCGCGCCACCACCGCCGCCTTCACCGCCTCTGCCACCACTTTCAGCCGACGGCTTTCGCAAAAGATCGAACAACTCCGCATTGGAAGGTTGACCCGGTGCTTTCCAATCAACGGCGATCGCATTTGCCGCACGCGTCGCAGTCAATTGGTTTGGCGCGGCGACGCCGATAAAGTTTCCGTCGCGCACAACCGTCACGCCCGGCATCGCTTCGGCTGCTTTGGTGTCAGTCGACACAAGCGTGGCATTGAAGCCGGCGGGCCGCACTACTTTTCCGTACAACATCCCGGGCAACTTCACGTCGGAAGTGTATTGATGTTTGCCGGTGACTAGATCGCGGCCATTGATCTTCGGCACTGAAGTACCCGCAATCGTCCACTCTTTTGCCGGAGTCGTTGCCACGTTTTCCGGAATGACCTTGACGAGCTTTTGGCCTTTCGCAACGTCCGCGAAACCCAAAGACTTTCTCGTATCGTGATTCACGAACCGTGCGTTGACGATGCGCACTGAGTTGCGATCCACGTTCCACTGTTGCGCGGCAAGATCGATCAGCATTTCGCGCGCCGCGGCGGCAGCCTTGCGCAGTTGCGGCGCCATCGTCGGCGTTGTGCGGCTGCCGAAAGTGCCCTGATCGTACGGCGTCAAATCGGTATCACCCATCACGAGTCGAATCATCGGCACCGGCACGCGCAATTCTTCGGCGACCGCTTGCGACAGCGACGTGCGAATGTTCTGGCCCATCTCGACCTTGCCGGTGTAAACAGTTACGCCGCCATCCTCGTCGATATGCAGCCACGCTCCGATCTCGTTCGGCGTGCGTTGATTGCCGGCGCCACGTCCTGACTCGCCGCCTTGCGGCCGTCCTCCTTGCGCTAACGCATTGCTGAGCGGAATTATCAGAGCGATGCCGCCGCCGAAAACTTTCATGAATTCGCGACGGTCGAATGCAAAGCGATAAGGCGAGTTCTCGTTGAATTCGTAACGCTCTATCTCGATCAGGTTTTCATCATCCGTGTAACTCATTTTGCGATCTCCATCATTTGCCGACAGACTCAATTGCCGCCACGATTCGCTGATACGTGCCGCAGCGACAGACGTTGCCGTCCAACGAACGAATGATCTCGTCTCTCGCGGGGCGCGAATTCTTGTTCAAGAGCGCAACGCCCGCCATGATCATTCCCGAAGTGCAATAAGCGCACTGCATCGCATCGGCTTTGAGAAACGCTTCCTGCACGGGATGCAGGCGGCCGTTTATTTCCAGTCCCTCAATGGTGGTGATCTGTTTCCCGGCCACACGGCCCACCGCCGTGATGCACGACCGCGTCGGTTGGCCATCAATCAGCACCGTGCAAGCGCCGCATTGACCTTCGCCGCAGCCGTATTTGCTGCCGGTCAAATCAAGATCGTCGCGCAGGACACTGAGCAGGCTCGTTTCAGAGTCTGCATCCACCGCCAATTTCTTGCCGTTGACATTGAGCGAGGTAACTTTCGACATAGGCGCAGCCTCAAAGTTTGAAGATTTTGGAATTAGCGAAATTGTAGTACCAAAGCCGGCTAAGTCAAACAAATGTGCGCGGTGGATGTAGCGCAAGCTGCCAGCTTGTGCAGTCCGGCACTCCGCACTACTTCGCCGCGTTTTCTTGACTCCGGGCAGTTCTTCAAATATTCTGCGCGCGCCTGGCAAAATTTCACGCGGGTATCAGAAGGATCTGGGCCTGACGCTCTCGTTCAGATCAACACTTAGCTCACTCTTCAGGAGGAAATGAATCATGGACTTGAGGATCGGAATCATCAACAAGAGTAAAGCGGTAAAGGATAAAGACGTCGCCAAGCATACTCCGAACTTACAGACTCAAGTCACCGAACACTTTGAGCCACTGTGGGGCATCGGGGCTTCAGTGGAGTTCTTTGCGAATGACAAAGTCCCGCAAAACTACATGCGACTGGTCCTGCTTGATACTTCAGACGAAGCAGATTATCTCGGCTATCACGATTTGACTCCTTCGGGGCGGGCGCAGTCGAAAGTTTTTTGCGAAGGGTTGGGCCAGAAGTGGACGACGACTGCGTCGCACGAGATTCTCGAGATGCTGGCTGATCGCTACGTCAATAAGGTTGCGAGTCTTGAACTCAAAGGCGGCGGCATGCGGCTCTATTCGATCGAAGTTTGCGATCCCGTGCAGGAGCAGACTTACTTTATCGGGAAGACCGAAGTTTCCAATTTCGTGACTGAGGCCTGGTACTATCCGGATCATCGAAAATGGGGAATGTACGATTATCTGAAGAAGCTCAAGGCGCCGTTCACTCTCGCCAGGGGTGGCTACATTTCAGTTTACACTTTTGGCGACGGCAAAGGCTGGCACGATCTCACGCACGCGGAAGAAAAGTTTGTGAAGCGGCCGCGCGTGGGAAGCAGGAGAGAGCGCCGGCGACTGCCGCAACATTTGCTGCGAAAATCCACGCGCTAATCATTCAGCACCCTTCCTCAAACCTGCAAACGTGAGATAATTTGCGGCGGAGCCGAACTGCGCCTATTCCGATAACGCGACTTTTGCATTTTCGGGTGTATTATTTGAGCAAGCCGGGTCCCGACGAATTTCTCCGAGGTGAAGTGACGTGACGAAAAAGAGTGATCAAAAGTGGGTTTACCTTTTCGAGGAAGGCAGCGGCGACGACAAATCTCTGCTGGGCGGCAAAGGCGCAGGCCTGTGCGAAATGACGCGCGCCGGATTGCCGGTGCCGCCGGGGCTAATCGTTACTACCGAAGCGTGCAACGCGTATTACGACAACGACAAAAACTTTCCCGAAGGAATGTGGGACCAGGTCAAGGGAGGGTTGAAGCAGATCGAAGAGAAAGTCGGCAAGCGTTTTGGCGATACGCAAAATCCGCTGCTGGTGTCCGTGCGATCGGGCGCGGCGTTTTCGATGCCGGGCATGATGGACACGGTGCTGAACCTCGGTCTCAATGAAGAAACCGTTCAGGGCCTCGCGGCGCAGACCGGCGATTTGCGTTTCGCGCTCGATGCTTACCGTCGCTTTGCGTCGTTGTTTGGCGAGATCGTGATGGGGGTGGCGCACACAAAGTTCGAGCGCGTAATGGATCGATTCAAGGCACAGACAAAAGGCGGGCGCGACACGGATCTGAAAACCAATGACCTGCGCGAGATCATCGCCGCCGAAAAACAGATCATCCTGGCCGAGCAGCAGGCTATTCCCGAAGATCCTTACGAACAACTGCGCGTTGCGATTGCCGCCGTCTTCAATTCGTGGATGGGCCGGCGCGCCATCGATTATCGTCGCGTCAATCGCATTCCGGATTCGCTTGGCACCGCCGTCAACGTGCAGGCGATGGTATTCGGCAACATGGGCGCGGGCAGCGGCACCGGCGTCGCATTTACGCGTAACCCTTCGACCGGCCAGAAGAAATTGTATGGCGAGTATCTCCTGAACGCGCAAGGCGAAGACGTCGTTGCGGGCACCCGCACGCCGAATCCAATTAGTGAACTGAAGAAAGAACTGCCCGCGGCCTACAAAGAGTTCGCGGCCATCGCCGATCTGCTGGAACGGCATTACAAGGACATGCAGGACGTCGAGTTTACGATCGAGCGCGGGAAACTCTGGATGCTGCAAACGCGCACCGGCAAACGAACCGGCGCGGCTGCGGTGAGCATCGCCGTCGATATGGCTTCGGAAAAATTGATCGACCGAGCTACGGCAGTCCGGCGCGTCAGCCCCGAACAACTCGATCAACTGCTGCACCCAACCGTCGATCCAAAAACTGACGCCACCGTTTTGGCCACCGGCTTACCCGCCAGTCCTGGCGCCGCGCAAGGGCAGGTCGTTTTCAGTCCCGATGAAGCGGAAGAGTTGGCGCGCGAAGGCGCCAAAGTCGTTCTCGTGCGGCAGGAAACCAGCCCCGACGATTATCACGGCATGGTGGCCGCGCAGGCGATCGTGACGGCGCGCGGTGGCATGACCTCGCACGCCGCGGTGGTCGCGCGCGGCATGGGCAAGACCTGCGTCAGTGGCGCCAACGCGCTCAACATCGATTACAGTCAGCAGCAATTCAGTGTTGACGGCGCCGTAGTGACTAAAGGCGAGTGGATTACGGTTGATGGATCGACGGGCCGAGTATTTTTGGGTCAGGTGCCGACGGTGCGGCCCAACCTTGGTCCGGATTTTTATGAGTTGATGAGTTGGGCCGATAAGTTTCGGCGACTGCGCGTGCGTGCGAATGCCGACACTCCGCGCGACGCAAAGGTGGCGCGCGGGTTTGGCGCCGAAGGCATCGGATTGTGCCGCACTGAACACATGTTCTTCGGCGAGAAACGGCTGGCGGCAATGCGCGAGATGATTCTGGCGGATGGCGTCGGTGCGCGCGAGAAAGCGCTCGAAAAATTATTGCCGCTGCAGCGCGCCGACTTCGTCGGCATCTTTCGCGAGATGGCCGGACTGCCGGTAACGATTCGGCTGCTCGATCCGCCGCTGCACGAATTTCTGCCCAGCGTCGACGATCTGATCAGCGAGCTGGCGGAATTAAAGATGGCGGTGCGCGGCGCGGGCACGCTCGCCAACATGGACAAGTTGTTGGACGAGATTGACGAAAAGCGCACGCTGCTCCGCCAGGTCATTCGCATGCGCGAAGCAAATCCGATGCTCGGATTCCGCGGTTGCCGTTTGGGTCTGCTGTTTCCCGAAGTCACGCGCATGCAGTGCCGGGCCATTTTCGAAGCCGCGTGTGAGACGCAGGGCGAAAAGAAAAAAGTAGCGCTGGAGATCATGGTGCCGCTGGTTTCTCTGAGCGAAGAACTGCGCCAGCAAGGCGAGTTGATTCACGAAGTCGCGCGCCAGGTGATGGGCGAACACGGCATGACAATCGAGTATCAGGTCGGCACGATGATCGAATTGCCGCGCGCGGCCCTGATGGCGGATCAGATTGCGGCGCACGCGGATTTCTTTTCGTTCGGCACCAACGATCTGACGCAGACCACGTTCGGTCTTAGCCGCGACGATTCAGGACGGTTCCTCTCAAACTATGTCGAGCGGAAGATTGTGCCGGAGGATCCTTTTCAAGTGCTCGATCGCGATGGCGTGGGCCAGTTGGTGCGCATCGGCACGGAACGCGGCCGCAGTGTGAAACCAAAGCTCAAAGTCGGCATCTGCGGTGAGCATGGCGGCGACCCCAGCTCGATCGCTTTCTGTAATGAGATCGGTTTGGATTATGTAAGCTGCTCACCATATCGCGTTCCTGTCGCGCGTTTGGCGGCGGCGCAAGCCGCTCTCGAAGCAGCGGCCACGCAAGCCCCGCTTGCGCATGACCCCAAGGCGGCTACTCAAACTGCTCCTGAGACCCAGGGCAATGGCGCCAGGACCAAGTCGATTCCAGACTCGGCTTTGATTGCCGCAATAGATTAGCGAACTCGTTACTCCCCGCTACGCTGGGATTGAATTGTCATCGTCGATTTCTTACTGAGTCAGGCTGCTCAACGGCAACTCATTCTAGTCAAGCGACCTGACATTCAACATACATGTCTCTGACGTGATGCCGCTTGAGGACGGTTTATTTACCGAAACGGAGTAACCAGCGCAACCGTGGGATCGCGCGGTTGACCGAAGGTCACTGCACCACGAAAAGAGAGGATGGATTATGGGAATACCAACACAAATAGATGTGAGAGTTATCGCAAAGGGTGGCAAATACCTGGGCGATGATATCGGCGGAGCGCTGGTGACTATTCGCGATGTTCATACTGACGAGTTGCTGGCTCGCGGGACGACCAGCGGCGGCTCAGGACTGAAAAATCTTATGGATATATGTGTGAACCGCTCGGAAGGCCTGCCGGTTGATGGCGCGTCAGTTTTTACGGTATCACTTGATTTAGATGAGCCACGCTTGATCAGGGTAACTGCCTACGGACCGCTGGCGGCACAGCAGTCGGCTAACACAGTCTCTCTGACGCAGTGGGTTTATCCCGGAAAGAATATAGGCGGCGCGAATGCTGGCGGATTCCTATTGGAGATTCCGGGCCTGGTAGTTCAGGTATTGAATCCTCCTACCCACTTCCTGCCGAAGACTGCTCCTCAGCATATCGAGATCCGAGCTAACGTGACAATGATGTGCGGTTGCCCTATCGGGGTCTCGCCGTGGGATCCGGAGCTATTCGACGTGATAGCGGTCATCAAGCGGGGGGAATATTATTCTGTCGAGCTTCCACTCAAATATGATGAGAAGGCCCCGCACGGAATACCAAGCCAGTTTGAAAATAAGTGGCTCGTACCGAAGAACGAAACAGGACAACCAGAGATATACGAGATAATAGTTTCAGCATTTCAGCAGCAGACAGGTAATACAGGAGTGGACAAGGCGACGCTCATAATTCCGCCGGCATCCACGGGCCCGGCTTCGTAAGCAAAGGCCCGCTCGCTGCTCCGCAAAATGTTTTCGCACGTAACTTGAGCTTGAATTGTCGTTGAGACTTGAGCTTGAATACATGTCTTAACCGTTAGGCAGCAAAATACCAACCTTTGGAGGAGACTCATGGAGACAAGACAACAGATGAAATACCGCAAGTTGACTCAGCTTATTCTGTTGGGAGCCTTTGCGTGTTTATTGATTGGATGTAGCAAAGGCAAGACAGGAGATGGCGGGTCTACGAATACGTCAGCCAAGCCATCGCAGTATCCAGGCACAGAAGCAGGTGCTAAGGCGCTGCTTGGTGAATTTATGAAAACTGGCGCAGATTATGCGGCTCTGACCAAGCCGCTACAGCCCACATCTGCGGATTACCAGGTGCTGTTCGAAGGAGATTTCGCCAAAAAGGCGGAAGCCACTTATGCTCAGGCATGGAATAAGGGCGAGATGGTGATAACTCGGAAACCGGAACAGACTGAACTGAAACTATGGAGTGCGACCAGTGAAGACTTAAAGCAATGGAACGAGAAGGCCCAGCCATTTCCAGGAGGGTACAAGGACGTAGCAGCGAACTTCAAAGGTGGGGTAACCATTTATCGGTTCAAGTTTGTCGAGCCGGGAAAGGATCTGGGGATGGCCTATGACGGATTAGCATATGTGAATGGGCAGTGGAGATTATTTCCCAAGCCCTGGCGAATAGGAAAGTGAGCGCGCTCCCATTGGGAGGGAGAGGGCGTGAGTGCGGCAGAAACTAAAAACATTTACTGGCCACGTCGTCTCAAACAACTCAGGTGACATCAACCTGGTTCCCCATTAACGCCTGTTCAAAATGTAGGAATGTTGATCTCAATTGTCGTCCCTGCCTTCAACGAAGAGGCTTACCTTGGCGAAACACTCGCCAGTCTCAACCGAGCAAAAGCATTCCTGCAACGCGAAAGGGGTCTGCAAGCGGAAATTATCGTAGTTGATAACGACAGCGATGATGCGACGGCAGATGTCGCGCGCGCCCTCGGTGCAACTGTCGCAAGAGAGACGCAGCACAATGTCGCGAAGGTTCGCAATACCGGAGCGAAACTTTCTCGTGGTGAGACAATCGTTTTTGTCGACGCTGACACGGTCGTGCCGGACAACTTGTTGTCACGCATTGTTGACGCGATGTCAGACGGCACTTGTTTTGGCGGAGCAGTAGATACGGATTACCGACCGATGAAACTAACGGTAAAAGCTTACCTCCAGTTTTGGCGAGTCGTCGGCAAGTTAATGGGAATGGCGCAGGGAGCGACTCAGTTTTGCCGCAGGGACATTTTCTTTGCGTTGAACGGTTATGATGAGACGCTGTTTATGGGTGAGGATGTAGATTTTCATTGGCGCTTGAAGCGAATTGCGAAGCGGCAGAGTGGCGGCGTCGTTTTTATAGCGGACATAAGAGTCGTTCCCTCGACTCGCCGCTTTGATCAGTGGCGTCTCTGGCGCACGCTGGTCTGGACAAATCCATTGTTCATGTTGATGTTTCGGCGAAGCAGGACATGCTGGCAGGGTTGGTACAAAGCAACGCCACGATGAATTGTTTTGCTGGTTCAGTTCGCTTGTGGCACGCGCATCTTGCGCGTGATTCACGGGCGGGACGCCCGTGCCACTTTTCAAACTGAACAGCACCGAATTCCCCAGTAAATGGAAACTTGCGAGCGGTTGGCCTTACAATATGAAGATTGGAGGGCATGATGATGAAAACCTTTGGCTTGTCCGTTTTCTTTCTCCTCGTTTCGACCGTTGCTCTATTTGCCCAAAACGCATCGCAAGACCCTGGGCTTCCCGAACTGCACACGATAAGAACTGTGACGCTCGCGCCTTCTTACAGTTGTCGTTCAGCCGATGAGTTTCAGAAGGGCTACGCAAACTCGGCGCTTTTTTTGTCGGCGTATTCCAAACGTCGCAACAGTCCCGATTTGCTCTTTAACGGAGCTTGCAGATCGGACGACGATTTTCAGGCTTCGACTGCCGGCGATGACTTTTCCCTGATCGCGGATTTGGGCACTGAAGTTTCTCTCGAAGAAGTTTCCGCTTCACGCGCTTTCAATCTTAAGCGAGTACATTCTTATGCCGAGTATTCCAAATTCAGCGACACGGTCAAGGTCGTGGCGAATCATACCTACGCGGTTCTTCTGAACGAGAGCGACAAGCGGGGCTTGTTTATCTTCAAAGTTGTTGAATATGTACCGAACAAAAAAGTTGTGCTGCGGTATGCAGTAAAGTCGTACCAAATCACCCCGAGCCGTGGAGTTCGGGCCGAGGGATTCGATTGGGAGAAGCGGAGCAAGTAAGAAAACGCGAATTCGACGTTATTGCCAATCACCACGTCCGGCAACTCCGACGTCAGACGCTTGCTTATTTCGTAGCTTAAAACTAAATTCATACAATTCCCGCCGGCATTTTTATAGCTCCGAAGATATACCGGACGCCGCCCATCAATCAGAAATACGAGAGGAGTAAACGATGAACTGGGACACTGGCAACATCGCCTTCATGCTCGTCTCGACGAGCCTCGTGATGCTCATGACGCCCGGGCTCGCCTTTTTTTATGGCGGACTGGTGGGACGAAAGAACGTCCTCACGATCATGATTCAGAGTTTTGTTTCGATGGGAGTCACCACCGTCCTCTGGGTCGTTTGTGGCTACACGATGTGCTTCAGCGGCAGCTATGGAGACGCTGCGAACCCCGACATTCTCGGCGTTATCGGAAATTTCAAGCTGGCCTTCTTCCAGGGCCTCACGCCGACGACACTGTTCCCTGGATCGCCGACGATACCGATGATCGTGTTCGTGGCTTACCAGATGATGTTCGCGCAAATAACGCCCGCGCTCATCACCGGCGCTTTCGCCAATCGCGTCAAGTTCAAAGCCTATCTGTTGTTCCTCGTCGCCTGGTTGCTGCTGGTTTATTTTCCGATCGCACATATGGTCTGGGGCGGCGGCATCCTGCAAAAACACGGCGTGCTCGACTTTGCCGGCGGCATCGTCGTGCACTGCACGGCGGGGTTCGCGGCGCTGGCTGCCGTCTTTTACGTCGGGAGGCGACGCACGGCAGACCCCGGGTTGCACAGCATTCCGCTGGTAGCGCTCGGCACGGGGCTGTTGTGGTTCGGTTGGTATGGATTCAATGCCGGCAGCGAACTCAAAGTTGATCCGGTAACGTCGCTCGCGTTTCTCAACACTGACGTCGCGGCGTCGTTTGCGGCGATGACGTGGCTCGTGTTGGCGTGGGTTACTGAGAAGAAACCGAAGTTCGTCGGGCTGCTCACCGGATCGATCGCCGGGCTGGCCGCGGTCACGCCGGCAGCGGGCTATGTGAGCACCGGCACCGCGATTCTGATCGGCGTGCTGGCCAGTGTGATCTGTTATTACGCGGTCTGGCTCAAGAACCGTTTGCAGTGGGACGACGCGCTGGATGTTTGGGGCGTCCACGGTGTCGGCGGCATCGTCGGCGTAACTTCGCTCGGGCTGTTCGCGTACAAGGCGATGAATCCCGACGGCGGCGCCGACGGACTGGTGCACGGCAACGCGGCGTTCTTCGTCAAGGAAGTGGGCACCGTGCTGGGGGCCGCCCTCTACGCGTTCGTGTTCACGTACATCATGCTGGCGGTTATCAATAAGATCACGCGCGTGAAGGTCACGGTCGCCGAAGAAGAGATGGGCTTGGACGAAACGCTGCACGGCGAGCACGCTTACATTTAAGTACCTTTGAGTATCTTTGAGTAAATCGGCAGTGGGAGGTGGAGCAATCCTGCTCAACTCAACCGTTCGGCGATGATGATCGTTTGGTGGAAAATGGCAAAGTGAAATTCTGGCGCAGCATGTTTGATGTTTCCTGCCGCGACGCGATGCTTGTGCGCCTGCGAGGCCTCAGGCCCGACGCGCCGGCTCGCTGGGGTCGCATGAACGCGCCGCAGATGGTCGCTCATCTCACGGACCAGATGCACCACGCGCTGGGCGACGGTCCTGTAAAAGCAAGGCAAGGTCCGTTGCGTTGGCCGCCAGTTCGCTATGCGTCGATTTACTTGCTGCCCTGGCCGAAGGGCCGAATCAAGGGTCCGCCCGAAGCGTTCATGACTCAGCCAACATCATGGGAGGCGGATGTGGGGGAACTCGAAACGCTCCTGAAGCGATTCGGCGCGAGCGATCCAGACAATACCTGGCCTGAGCACGCCCTTTTTGGTCATATGAGTGAATGCAACTGGGGCGTATTCATCCACAAACATTTCGATCACCACTTGCGGCAGTTCGGCGCCTGAAGTTGTTAACGGTTCGCGGGCTTTGCTCACCGGCAATGTGTTATCTTTTCGCAGCCAGTCCAGTAACATCTGATAAAGCGTTAGGTCGGATTCTTAGTGCTACGCAACTATTGGAGGACCGCAAAGATGACGATTCGAAGCACCCTGGCAACTGGCGTTGTGCTGTTCTGTTTGTTGGGGACCGCATCCTTTTCTCAAGAGAATAAAACCCCCGAGCTGCCGTTACTAACGTTTGGCGATTTGCAAAAGGGAGATCGCGACGATACGCCTTTTCGGATCGAAGGCTATGTGATTCAAACTTACAAATGTCCGCCCTGTCCGCCAGGTGCGATGTGTAAGCCTTGTATCGGCGATCACATTGTGATAACTGATAACGTTAAGGAAGCAGATCCAACGCTCGTTAAGCACCTGAGAATCTTTACTGACAAACCGGAGCAATTCGAATTGAAGAAGAAATATTCGTTCGTCGTTAAAGTAAGAGGAAAGCCGCGAAAGGATCGCGCGATTGAAGAAGTCGACTTAATACGATTTAATGCGCTAGAAATTGTTGATTGATAAGCGTGCCCTCATTGACGTAATGTAAGACAAAACCAAAAAGGAGACTTAGTTGATGAACCACACAGTCAAACCCGGAGAGAACCTCTCAAAAATTGCTCAAGCCAACGGAATAACTTTGGCCCAATTACTGGATGCGAATCCTCAGTTTAGGGCAGACCCAAATAAGCTTCGAGTCGGCGATGTGCTGAACATACCCGGCGGTGAACCTGTTTCTCCGGCTCAACCGCAACCGCAACCGCAGCCACAGCCGCAGCCGCAACCTCAGCCATCCGCGAAAGGCGATCGGGAACTGGGGGGCTTGTCTGCAAAATTCGAGGTAGGCGGAAGAGGACCCGGCACAGTATCGACCGGGAAAGGAGACGCCGGCGGTGTTTCGTATGGCTCGTATCAGATGACGAGCGTGTCAGGCGGAACGGTCGGCAAGTTTGTTTCCGAAGCCGACTTTCTCTTCCGCGATGACTTCAAGAATCTACGTCCCGGCAGCGCGGAATTTACCGCGAAGTGGAAAGCAATTGCCACGACCCAACCGGAAGCGTTTCAGAAAAGCCAGCATGAGTTCATCAAGCGGACGCACTACGATCCACTCGTCGCGGATATTCTCAGGGACAAAAGATTGGATGTGAACACTCGCTCCCATACGATTCAGGATGTGGTTTGGTCCACGGCCGTGCAACATGGTGCGCACAATTCGATTGTGCAAAAGGCAATGGGCGCTATGAGTAGTCCGGACGATCCGACATTCGATAGGCTACTGATCAGCGCCATCTATGCTGAGCGTGGACGAAGGAACGCGCAAGGCATCCTCGTTCATTTTGCGAAGAATTCGCTCGACGTTCAAAAAGGTGTAGCGAACCGATTCAAAGATGAGGAGCGCGACGCGCTGAAGATGCTGCAGGATGAACAGGCATAGGGTCGATAGTTGTGACACTGAATCGTCCGTGATCACAGCATCAAGGGACCGAAGATGACCGCAGCGAATGACGTGGGGCCAATCATGTATGTGGCGCGGATGGATGCCGTGCTGAATCGCTGGTTCACGACTTACGAAGCGGCGCGCGCTTCGCTCGACTCAGAAGGCGGCTATCTGCTGCCGTATGAAAATCATTTCTTCGTCACCTTGAGCGAAGGCATTCGCGATCTGGGACTCGACCCGAACGATCCAGACTGGGCGCGCATCGGGTGGGATTGGGTGCAGCCCAAAGATTCTGAAGCCTGGCAACGCCTTAAAGAAAAACGAGAGTTGGCGCTTTGAAGCGCTAACGAAAAAAAGGAGCACCGTCTATGTTTGATGTGCGGCGCGTTGTGGTGCGCGTTTTTGTGGTGACGAGTATCGTCGCATTGATCGTTAGCTTCGCGTTTTCGCTGGCCCAGGCCCAACAGCAATATGACGCGAGTCTCTATTCAGACTTGCACTGGCGAAACATCGGCCCTTTTCGCGCCGGTCGCGTCAACGCCGTTAGCGGCGTCATTGGGCAGCCAAACACTTTCTACTTTGGTTCGGTTGGCGGCGGCGTGTGGAAAACAACCAACGCCGGCCGCACCTGGTTACCGGTGTTCGACGCGCAGTCTTCGGCGTCAGTAGGCGCGATTGGTGTGGCGCCTTCAAACTCGGAAGTCGTCTACGTCGGCACTGGTGAAGCCGACATGCGCGACTCAATCCAGTTCGGCGACGGCATGTACAAATCCGTCGACGCGGGCAAGACGTGGCAACACGTCGGTCTGGAGAACACGCGACAGATCGGCCGCATCATTGTCGATCCGAAGAATCCGAACATTGTTTTTGTCGCCGCGTTGGGTCATGCGTACGCATCGAATCCGGATCGCGGTGTCTATCGTTCACGCGACGGCGGCGCTACCTGGCAAAGGGTCCTGTTCAAAAACGATGATGTGGGCGCGATCGATCTCGCCTTCGATCCAACGAACTCGCAGATTGTTTACGCCACGCTGTGGGATGTGCGTCGTCCGCCGTGGTTCATCTATGCGCCGGCGAATGGGCCGGGTGGTGGCATTTTCAAATCAATTGACGGTGGCACGACGTGGAAAGAAATTTCTGAAGGAATACCCATCGAGGGGCGCGGGCATATCGGTGTTGCGGTCGCGCCGACAAATCACAATCGCATTTATGCGGCTGTCGATGCAAAAGAAGGCGGCATTTTTAGATCGGATGATGCAGGCGCGACCTGGACGAGGCTCTCCGCCGAAAAACGTCTGTGGGACCGCGGCTGGTACTTCGAAAAGGTCACCGTCGATCCGAAAAACGCCGACACCGTTTACGTAATGAATACGTCCGTGTATCGCTCGACTGATGCGGGCAAAACATGGACGGCGATCAAAGGCGATCCGACCGGTGATGATTTTCATCAGCTCTGGATCTATCCCGACGATCCAAAGCGCATGGTGCTCGGCAGCGATCAGGGCGCGATTGTTTCAGTAGATGGAGCTGAGACTTGGAGTTCCTGGTACAACCAATCGACCGCGCAGCTCTATCACGTCGCTCCCGATCATAGGTTTCCCTATTGGCTAACCGGCGCGCAACAGGACAGCGGCGCGATCAGCGCGCCTTCGCGCAGTAGACATTCAGAGATTTCGAATCGCGACTGGGAGGGTTTGTGCGCCGGCGGCGAATCAGGTTATACAGCGCCTGATCCATTGCATCCGGAAATCCTCTTCGGCGGCACGGTCTCGCGTTGCAACGTCATCACCGGCGAGACAAAGAACGTTTCGCCTGAACGCGGTAGCGGTCAGATCGTTTATCGACATGACTGGACGCAACCGCTGGTCTTTTCGCAAGCCGATCCGCACGCGCTCTACTACGGCAATCAATTTCTTTACAAGACTACGAACGGCGGCGAGAGTTGGACGCAGCTTAGCCAGGACTTGTCGCGCGAAGATGCGGGCGTGCCTGCGAACCTCAACGAAGCCGCGGCTGCTGATGTGCCCGCGGACAAGCGTCGCGGCGTCATTTACACGATTGCGCCTTCGCCGTTGCGCGCGCCGATGATTTGGATCGGCACCGACGATGGTTTGATTCATCTGACCAACGACGACGGCAAGACCTGGCAGAATGTGACGCCGCCGTCGATGACCTCGTGGAGCAAGGTCGTGATGATCGAAGCGTCGCACTTCGATGTGAAAGAAGCTTACGCCGCGTGGGAAAGGCATCAGCTTGAAGACTACGCGCCGCACATCTATCGCACGCGCGACGCGGGAAAGACTTGGACTGAGATCACGACCGGATTGCCCGCAGGTATCTACGTGCAGACCGTGAAAGAAGATCCACAGCGCCGCGGAATGTTATTCGCCGGAACTGAGCGCGCGGTGTTCATCTCGTTCGATGGCGGCGATCACTGGCAATCGCTGCAACTCAATCTGCCGCCGGCATCGATGCGCGATCTGGCTGTTCACGATGACGATCTGATCGTCGCGACGCACGGGCGTGGCTTCTGGGTGCTCGACGACATTACGCCGCTGCGTCAACTCAATGACGATGTCTCGAACTCCGCCGCCTACCTGTTTCGTCCCGCGGAGGCTATCAACATGGCCCCGGGCGGCGACAATGGCACGCCGCTACCGCGCGACGAAGCGCTGGCTGAAAATCCTCCTTCGGGTGCGTTGATTGATTATTATTTGAAGTCGAACGCCTCGGGGCCGGTGACGATCGAGATTATTGATCCGTCAGGCGAGCTGGTGCGGCGTTATTCAAGCGAAGACAAATCGCCTCCGGTGGACGCGAGCAAACTCAGCTTTCCTCCGTTCTGGGCGCGCACAACTCAACCGTTGCTTGCCACAGCAGGAATGCATCGATACGTTTGGGACCTGCGCCCGACTCCGTCTGCTCCGCGAGCTGGTGGTGGCGGCGGTGGCGGAGGCGGTGGCTTTGGTCGCGGCGCTGCCGCCGTGCTTCCGGGAACGTACACCGTGAAGCTTACAGTCGGCGAAAAGAGTTACACGCAACCACTCATGGTAAAGATGGACCCGCGCGTGAAGTGATTCTTCGACAAGAGACAGTTTGAAGTCTCTCACAGTCAGCAGCCGTCTTCTGACGGCTTTCCCGAAGGGTTAATAGACCAGCGCTTTGAGCGCTGGGTCCGCGAGCGCAGGCCGATTGTTAGCGCGCAGAGAGGTGCTTCCCAAGCAACCGCTTTAGCATCCCGAAAAAACCCCAATTTGGAAAGCCCGTCAAAGCTTGTCTCGACCTCTCTTTCATTTGGTCGTCGTTCAAATTGACGGAAGATCCCGGCTAAAAAGCGCAAATAACTGGCCGTAACGCCATCATCTGTGGTATAGACAGCACGCTCTCTGTTGCAAAGTTTGTTGCTGTGCCGGCGATTGTCTCCACGCTCGCCGGTGGTGAAGATTTCGAAAGAAGTTCTGGAGTTCAGTTTACTGTGTCGCAACTCAATGCGGCCCATTTGCTCTCTACTACCCTAACCACTCAAAGGAGAATCCCATGCAAAACGAAAGCAAGCCTCGCGTGTTCAAGAGCGTAATCGCAATTAGCATCATCTGCCTCATTCTATGTACTCCGTCACTATCCCTGGGTTGGGGAGCGGGCGGACACATGATGGTGGCCCAGATCGCGTTCGGGCGACTCAATGCAAAAGCAAAAGCGCAGGCCAACATGCTCTTGGCTATCCCGATAAATCCCGCCAACGTCTCGGCGAGAAGCAAAGACTTCGTTAATGCCGCGCACTGGCCTGACGACCTCAGACAGTTCCCGGAGTTTGATTCCTTCAAAGCGCTTCACTTCATCGATACTCCGTTTTCCACAGATGGCACCGCGTTACCACCCGTACCCACACCCAACATAGTCACGGCCTTGCAGGAGAATGTAAACATACTCAAGACGAGCACAGACAAGAACGCGCAAGCTCAGGCATTGCGGTTCATCATCCACTTTGTCGGCGACATTCATCAACCACTTCATTGCACCACCAGAGTCGATAGTGCTCACCCCGAGGGAGATCGAGGTGGCAATCTGGTGTCGATTAAGATCCCCGGCCAAAACGGCAAGCTGACGAAAAGCAACCTCCACAGTTTTTGGGATGGCGGCATTGGCACCTTTCCGAGGACGGGACCAAATTTCAGGCCTCCGCCACTCAGCCAGATTCCCGCCGCGGCAGCCAAAGCAACGGCAGGCAATCCCGATACTGACCCGGCCTTGAAACTGAATGATCCGTTCAACTTTCAGTCGTGGGCCGACGAGAGCTTTGCTCTTGCGAAGGATGTCACTTACAAGGGCATTGCAAACGGCGCAAAGCCAAGCGCGGCATACAAGAGTAAAGCCACTAAGGTCGCCCGCCAGCGAGTTGCCTGGGGAGGATATCGGCTGGCCGCGCTGCTCAACGCAATCTGGCCCGAGTAGAGGGCTGAGATTTGATTGAGCTTTATGCGTGTCTAGTTGCGCGAAAGTGCGGGCCTGGCGTTCC
>JBGPWL010000046.1:0-36387 GCA_041492185.1 Pyrinomonadaceae bacterium
CGGGCGAGCTTTGCCGGATGTGCGCGATGGTCTCAAGCCCGTACATCGGCGCGTGCTTTGGGCCATGAACGAACTCGGCAATACTTACAACAAAGCATACAAGAAGAGCGCGCGCGTGGTCGGCGACGTCATTGGCAAGTACCACCCTCATGGTGACACCGCGGTCTACGACACCATTGTTCGCCTGGCGCAGGACTTTTCCATGCGCTATCCGCTGGTCGACGGGCAGGGCAACTTCGGCTCAGTCGATGGCGACGCGCCGGCAGCCATGCGTTACACCGAAGTGCGCATGTCGAAATTGGCAAACGAATTGCTCGCCGATATTGAGAAAGAGACCGTCACATTTCAACCGAACTATGACGAGAGTTTGAGCGAACCGACCGTCCTGCCCGCGCGAATTCCCAGCCTGTTGATTAATGGTTCAGATGGAATTGCCGTGGGCATGGCGACGAAGATCGCGCCGCACAACTTGACTGAGATCGTTGACGCGACGATCGCGGTCCTGCGCGATCCGGAGATCGACATCGAGGACTTGCTCAAGATCGTGAAGGGTCCGGACTTTCCCACCGGCGGCTTTATCTGTGGCCGCGAAGAAATTCGCAATTCCTATCTCACCGGACGCGGCATTCTGCAAATGCGTGCCCGAGCTTCAATTGATCGCATCGGCCGCGGCACGCAGGAACGCGACGCAGTCATCATCACCGAGATTCCTTTCCAGATTAACAAAGCCAGGTTGATCGAACGTATCGCCGAACTGATTAACGAAAAGAAATTAGACGGTACCGTGGTGCGCGACGAATCGGATCGCTCGGGCATGCGCATCGTCGTCGAGCTGAAACGCGATGCGGTGCCGCAGGTGGTCCTGAACAAGCTGTTCAAGCTCACGCCGATGCAATCATCGTTCGGCGTGATCAATCTGGCGATCGTTAATGGCCAGCCGCGCGTGCTCAATCTGAAGCAGATATTGGAATGCTTTGTCGACTTCCGTCGCGAAGTTGTGCGCCGGCGAACCGAGTACGAACTGCGCAAAGCGAAAGCGCGCGCGCACATCCTCGAAGGACTTACCAAAGCGATCGACGCGCTGGATTACATCGTGACGCTGATTCGTAACTCGCGTTCAGTTGACGAAGCGCGCCAGTGGCTGACGGGCGAATTGAAAACGACGAGCGAAGTGAAAACCTGGAAAGGCATACCGTCCGGGGAACCGCTGAACAAATACCTGCCGAAGCTCAAGAAAGCGATGGAGCGCCTGGCATTTTCTGAGATTCAGGCGCAAGCCATTCTTGATCTGCAACTGCGGCGGCTGTCAGCGCTCGAGCGGCAAAAGATCAGAGACGAGTACGAGGGGATTATCAAACTGATCGCCGAGTTGGAAGAGATTCTGGCCAACGAAAAATCCCTGCGCCGCGTGATTAGCAACGAGCTCGAAGACGTTAAGAAAGAGTTTGGCGACGCGCGTCGCACCGAGATTACCGACGCCGGAATCGATTATTCCATCGAAGACCTGATCGCCGACGAAGAAGTAGCGATCACGGTCACCAAGAGCGGTTACATCAAGCGCACGCCGGTGACGACCTATACTCGTCAGGGCCGTGGCGGCAAAGGGCGCTTTGGCGCGATGGCCAAGAACGATGACTACGTCGAACATCTCTTCATCGCTTCGACGCACGCCTACATAATGATCTTTACTGACGATGGATTGGTCTACAAGCTCAAAGTCCATGAAGTGCCGGATGCGGCTGCCTCCGCGCGCGGCAAGGCGATCGTGAATTTGATCCAGATCGCTTCGGAGCGCAAACTGGCCGGCGTGGTGCCGGTCCGCGAATTCTCGGAAGGCCGTTTCGTGCTGATGGTCACCAGGAAAGGTGTGATCAAGAAGACCGCGCTCTCTGACTTTCAAAACATTCGCTCGAACGGGATCATCGCCATCAACATCGACGAAGGCGACGAACTCCTTGACGTGGTGACAACCGATGGAACAAAGCGAATCTTCATCGCCACCCACAACGGCTTTGCGATTCGTTTCGATGAAAAGAATGCGCGCCCGATGGGCCGGGCCACGCGCGGCACGCGCGGCATCGACTTGCGCAAGGATGATTTCGTGGTTTCGGTCTGCCCCGTGTCGCCGGACGATTCAGAAAAAATGCTTTCCGTTTCAGAGAGAGGCTATGGCAAGCAGACGCCGATCTCGACTTATCGTCTGCAATCGCGCGGCGGCAAGGGCGTCATCAACATGAAGACGACCGAGAAAACCGGCAAGGTAGTCGCCGTGTTTCCGGTAGACGCCGATTCAGAGATCATGATCATTACTCAGCAGGCAAAACTGATTCGTCTGGAAGCCGACGCCATTCGCAAGACCGGTCGCAGCGCTCAGGGCGTGCGCCTAATCAAGGTCGATGAAGACGACATGGTGACGAGCGCGTCGCTGGTTGAGGCGGCGACTGAAGATGAGAGTGAAGAAACCCCGGCGGGTTAAAAGCCCCGTAGGGGCGGAATATTTATAGCTCTGACGCCGAAGCAAAAATTCCAAGCTCCTTTAGGAGCGAAATGTGTGACCCTTGCTCACCGCCATTTCGCTCCTAAAGGAGCTTAGGTTGTTCACTGGACGATTGATACTATAAATATCTCGCTCCTAGCGGAGCGAAAGGCAGAAAGATCTTAGGCACATCAGGCGGCAAAGCCGCAGAACGAGCCGCGAAACTGATTCCTACTGCGAGGGCGCGCCTTCGCCTTCGACCCAAACCCCCGTCTTCAAAAACTTCCTTCTTCCAAATCGGCACGGTGCGTTTCAGTTCGCGGATGACCCAT
The DNA here is from genome assembly GCA_041492185.1 of Pyrinomonadaceae bacterium. Classification (GTDB taxonomy): domain Bacteria; phylum Acidobacteriota; class Blastocatellia; order Pyrinomonadales; family Pyrinomonadaceae; genus JAOAPY01. The sequence continues at coordinate 2,809 of JBGPWL010000046.1, forward strand.
TCGCAGGCTTCGAAAGCAGCGCGGCGGTGCGGCGCGCTGACGATCTCATCGAGGCAAGAACGACAAAACATTCTCCCAATCCTCGCCTTCAGTGCTTGACCAGACTCGCAGTAATCCTTCGATCGCTTCACGATAAGACAGCTCCTGAGAGATGAGGATCACACCCGGGCTGGTTCGCTCCTGAATGAATCGTGAAAACTCCTCCGGCATTGTGCTAACGTCGTGCGAGACAAGCACTCTTCCATTTGAGGCCGCCAGCGCGAGCACCGCGCCATCATCCAGCCCAACAAGTCCCGCCTCATGCGCTGTTGCGAAGTAAACGGATGGCGTCGTTTCAGGCCTTTAACAATTGGCACACGAAGATCGGCGTCGGCTTGAAAACGGATTCTCAAGGGAGAGCCTCTTGCATTTCCTCAAGCTTGCGATAGAGAAGAGGATGGGATTCTCGGGCCTCCTTACGCAGGGCATCGAACTTGGCGCGATTCTGCATGAGGTGCCGCTCGACTTCGTTCCGGTGGGAAAGATAGAAGGTGATGGCGCCGTACACTTGCTCAAGCGATAGCGTGTCAAAGTTGTCCGCGATGCTTTCGGGAGAAAGTCCGCTTAGGTAATCGTAGACGACTGAATCAAGCGACACACGAGTCCCGGTAATTCGATAAGAATCTCCATCGACGTTGACGTAGTTGTTGTCCACTGCCTCGCCTCCCAGACTGATTCTAGACACTGGCCGCCACAATCATCAAGCGTGAGGGCCGGGAATCGGTGCGCCTTCGCCTTCAACCCACACCTCGCCGTTTTCGAAAAACTCCTTCTTCCAAATCGGCACTTTGCGTTTTAATTCGCGGATGGCCCATTCGCAAGCTTCAAATGCGGCGCGTCGGTGCGGCGCGCTGACCGCGATCACAACGCTGGTCTCGCCAATCTCCAAGCGTCCAGTGCGATGCACGATGCCGATATGCGCGATGTCGAATTTCTCGTGCGCTTGTTCGCCTAACTTTCTCATCTCGCTCAAGGCCATCGGTTCGTACGTTTCGTAAACGAGATAGAGGGTGCGCCGGCCGCGCGTCCATTCGCGTGCGTAGCCATCGAGCGTGACGGTTGCGCCGCATTCGGGCAGAACCACTCGGCGCGCCACCGATCCGACGTCGATCAGTTGATTAGTTAATTCGAAGAAGTCGCCAGGTAAGCTTGAGGCAGACAGGATGTCTGCGCTCCCAGCGGTCGGCGTTTCCTTTCCTAATTCCTCCTTGTCTCTGTGCCTCGGTGTCTCTGTGGCTTCTTCCTTCGCTGACCCACCACTCACCGGCGGGAACACCGCCAACTCGTCGCCATCGCGCACTTCACGCTCGCGTGGCGCATATTCCTGATTGATGGCAAACAGCAGCGAGCGGCCAAAGCGACGTAATTCCGGATATGCAGCGAGCACTTGGTCAAACGCGCTCGCTGCGTTGGCGGGAACATTCAACGTAAAGTCTACCTCGCTGTGACCAGCGACGTCGCGAGCCGCGCCAAAGAAGAGCACGCGCACGTTGATCTCCTCTTGTTTAGGCAAGGGTTCCTGTTCCTGCGATTGAATCACTCGATCTCGATCTTACGGCCGCCGTGACCGTTGCCCTTGGCCAGCTCGTGCAGGCGGGCACGCTCTTCATAACCTGTCACGGCACGCGCGAGCAGGTCGCTCAATCGGCGCAGCCGCTCGGACGTTGAAAGCAGTTCGAGCATCTCCTGCTTGACCTCGGCGTCGATCTCCATTGCCGCCGCGACCAGAAAAGAAAGGCGCTGCGGTTCCGTGTCTGAAATGTCCGGCAATGAAGCGCGCTCATCGTTAAGGATCCGCACGGCCCGCGCGATGCGCGTGAACATCTCCGCAACCTCGTGCGCACGTTCGCTGAGGCTCTCCGGATCTTCCTCTTCGTCTTCAAAAAAACTGACGCGCGCAACCAGATAGGGATCGCCGCGCTCCACATACTCTTCCACGCGATAGCGGATTAGTCCGATCGTGAGAATGTTCGAACGCCCGTCGGGCAGCGGCTGCGTCTCGTTGACCTCAGCGACACAGCCAACGTGGCCGACCGGAGGGAGTTCCTTGTCCGAGGTGTTCGAGTCGAAGTAGGAAAGACCGAAAAAATTATCAGTAACCCGAATGTCGCTTAGCATCTGTCGATAACGCGGTTCGAAAATGTGCAGCGGCAGAGGCACGCCGGGAAACAAGACCAGCGGCAGCGGGAAGAGCGGCAACTCGCGCACTCCTCGAACTCTTTCCATGGCTTCAGTCATGAATCAAAATCGGGACCTTAACAACCGGATAACAGAGAATTGCCAGGCGCGTATCCTGTCGCACGGTCAAAGCGAATTTTGCGTGCGGGACATTATCGCAGAGTGACAGACCGAAAGTCAGTAGCGGGTGAGTGATTAGAGACGAAAAACGCAGTCGCCGATCTCAAATCAGGCAACGTCAAGCGTTCTTTGCGGCGCCATCCGGCGCATTGCTGCCAGTACCTGTTCAGTCTCAAACGGTTTATCGAGAAATTCGTCGGCGCCGGCCGCGGAACAGGCTTTGTGCGTCTCGATGCTATCAGTCGAACTGATCACAAGCACTTTCGAAGCGGGAACGTGAGCCTTGATGTACTTCAGGATTCGCAGCCCCACGTCGGGTGAATCAATCGTCGGCGGCAAATGCAGATCGAGAATCGAAACGGCGGGCTCGTAGATCGTGGCCCGGCGCACGGCCGTCGGCATATCATTGGCCGTCATCACCTCGTAGTCGTCACACAACGTCCAAAACAATTGTTGTGTGATTGCCGGGTCATCATCGACGATCAAGATTCTGGGCTTCATCTTGATTCATCTCCTTATACTCCCTCGATTCCCAACAAGTGAGCTAGGCAACGATCGTTCCGTGTGCAAAACGTGAGAAGCGACTGATGAGTCCTGAGGATTAGAACCAACTAGCAAGAAACTCTACGTGTAGACGGGAGTAAACAGATAAGTTGGGGTGGTGTAGACAATTGGTCACTTCGGCGCTTCGGTTCTTAGAAAATCGATCCCCGAGGCCTGTTGCCCAACATCCACCGTTGCGACGGTCTTGAGCGTATTGAGATCTATTACTTCAACTGTGCCAGGCTCAGCGCCGATTCCTTCGACGGTGACAAAGGCATAAGCGTCGTCGGGCGAGATAACAACGCCGTGCAGAACTTTTCTTTTCGTTGGCAGTCGGGCGAGTTCGCGTCCCGACTTGATGTCGTAAACGGAAACCGACTGATCTCGTTTGTTCGTGCCAATCAAACGCGTGCCGTCTTTGGTTATCGCGAGATTGTAGACTCCGGCGCGCGCGACGATGCGTCGCGTGACCATCCACTTTGCGGCATCGACCTCAACGATCTCGCTCGACTTATTGCAGGCAACAAAAATTGAAGCGCCATCGGCGGAGGGTTGCGCCCACGTCGGCGAACATGAATTGTCGCCGGGTTTCGGCGGCTCCATTCCATGACCGCCCATGTCCATCCCTTTCATGCCCGGCATGTCTGACATACTCGTGTCCGCGCGTTTTATCGGTCCATTCATTCCCATCTCGCGGCCTTTGGTCAGCAGAAAGTGGCGCGAGACTTTTAGCGTGTGCGTGTCGATCTCGACCAGCATGTCGTCCATCATGCAGACCGAATACTGTTTCGTGCCTTGCGGATTCAAACGCGAACCGTGCGGCATCGTGCAGGTTGGGATGCGCGCGACTTCGAGCATCGGCTCGGTTGCGACAACTGAAACGGACGACGGCACCATGTCACCGTGCAGATTGAAGTTGACGACAAAAAGCAGGCTGCCGTCCTGGTTGAGATCCATCGTCGCGGGAAACAAACCCAACGTGGTCTCGCCGACGACGCGATCATCACTGACATTATATTTCCAGACAGTGCCAAACGGCCGGCCATGAGCCAGCGAAACGTAATAGAACTTCTTGTCCGGAGAGATCAGACGGCATCGCCCCAGTCTTCAGATTGTGATCGACGCGCGCGCCGTTTGGCCCAAAGCGCACCAGCGCGATCGTGTCGGCCGACTCGGAAAGGACATAGATGAGATAGTCCTTGTCCGGCTTTGACTGGGCGCTCGCCTGCGGCTGAGTGCCAAAGACGAGAGCTATCACAAAAAGAAAAAGGGCGAAGCGTCGCATATCAGCGTTGGTCGGGAGGTTTAGTCTTGACAGGCTGACTGGGCTTTTCCGGCTTATCAGGAGGCGGGACATCTGTGTCATCGACTTCGTCAACTACCTTCAACTCCGCGCCAAACTTCTGATATCCGCGGAAGCGAATTTCGTTGCGGCTCTCGATCGACTGGCGGCCCTGATAAAGGCTGGTCATCAAGATCACCGCGCGAGATGGTAACAAAAACGGTTTCTCATTGATCGTGACCCAGTCGTAATCGATCAAACTGCTCGCCGCCGTCATCGGAAAATCCGCTGGGATTTCCGTCGCGATCTGTTCATAGCGCAACACGCGATCGTTCTCGCGATCGATCCAAACGCGGCCGCGCGATCCGACTATCGTGCTGGCGCCTTCGCCGGCTTTGAGACTGAAGTTTGAAAATTCCCGCTTCACGACATACTCGTAGACAATGGTCCGCCGCCCCAGCACGATGTCGGTGTCCACCATCTTAAATGTCGCGCGCGCCTCTGCTTTGAAAATGCTGGCAAGTCCCGTCGAGTATTCCACGCCGCTCGAAGTTGCGCCGCCTACGTACTTGCTGTAATCGCTTCCTTCCTTCACCTCCTGGCCCAGCGGCATGCCATTAACCGCGAGCACGCGATACTCCTCGCCGGCAGTTTGGCGGTAGCTGACGCCGATGCTCAGGGTGTCCTGGGAGATCCAGTTGGCAGTATTGCCGTAAGCAACCGAGCGCTTGATTTGTTGTCGGACGACAAAGTCAGGCATCGCGTTGGCGAAGGCGAGCGTGACTGCGCGACAACGCTCAAGCAGATCGTGCGCTTCGGTCTCCGGAGGCAGCGCTTCAGTGGTGGGGCTCACTCTGCGGCGCTCGGCTTCTTCGAGCGTGCGGCGCAAGACCGCGTCACTGCCGCTCTTCGTCGCGACGAGCGATCGCATGCCATCTGTCAGCGGGAAACCGATTCCTCGCTGCCGAATCGTCTCGACGATCTCATCGCGCTTCTCCGGATGTTTCGGCAACTGGTAAACGAGCTGCACCAGTTCCTGGCTGGTCAGTGGTTGACCGGGCGGAGACTGCGCGTAAATTGTCGCCGGCAAGATGAAAAAAATCGTGGAAATGATTGCGAGCAGGCAGCGGCGATGAATGTGGTACATCTTCAGTAAAGCTTTCTACGAAACGGAATTGATACGGTAACGTCTGATGGAACCAACTAGTCCGTGGTTGTCCGGTTTCGATGTAAGATTAGCGCAAACAGGGCTGGGCCGGAAGCGGCGAGACTGTGTGGCACGATTACAGGCAAAAAGTCTCAATGGACTGGCCGATTATCTCGACACATCTGTGCAGTTCATCGACGGGCACAAACTCGCCGGTGCGATGCGCGACGCGAATGTCGCCCGGGCCAAAGACGACTGCTTCTGCGCCGAGTTCGATCATCTGCGGCGCTTCCGTGCCGAATGCGACGGTGCCCGCCTGCTGGCCCGTGGCTGTCTCCAGAAGGCGAACGAGTTGAGAATCAGCGGGCGTCTCGAATCCGTCATCAGCGCGCGCGGCATCAACTTCGCAATCGAAGTCCGGCTCCCGTTGCTGCTGCGATTCAATGGCAAGCTTCAGCATATCGAGCACCCGAGTTGGCGCTTGCCCCGGAATGGATCGCCATTCAAGAATGAAGGTGCACTCGCCGGCAACAACATTCTTTGCCGTGCCGCCGCGAATCAGACCCACATTCAAAGTGGTGAATGGAGGATCAAACGCCGCGTGCTGTTCGTCCTTCAATTGCTCCGCGAACTTTTCTATTTGCGCAACAAGCCGCGCGGCGCGAAAGACTGCGGAAGCTCCGAGCGCTGGATAGGCACTGTGCGCTTCGCGGCCACGCACCGTGATCTCCGCAAGACAATAGCCTTTGCCGGCGCGCATCGGTTGCAGTGACGTTGGTTCACCCACGATTGCCTTACGCGCGCGCAGAGGCCTCATGGCCGCGAGACGCTTTGCACCGAGGCAGCCAATCTCTTCGTCCGCAGTGAAGATCAAGGCCAGTGGGCAACGCAAACTCTTAAGATCGAAGTTGCCGACAGCCGTTAGCGCCGCGGCGATGAATGCTTTTGTATCGCATGAGCCGCGACCGAAAAGTTTGGCATCGCGTTCCGTGAGTTTCGTCGCCTCCGCCCACGCGGGATCGTAAGGCACCGTGTCCGTGTGTCCGACCAGTGCTAGTTCAACTTCGGTTCTGTCAGAGAACTCTCCGCCAGCCAGCGCGATCAAGTTGATCTTCTCGACACCGGACTGGTCTGTGGCAGGAAGACGACGAATCTGCAAGCCCATCGCTTCGCAACGACCGGTCAGATAGTCAGCAATGTTCGCATTCGATCGCGACGAGACCGAATCGATCGAAACAAGCTCGGCGAGTGTTTCTTTGATTGTCATGTTAATCAGAAAGCCACAAGGCACAGAGACACAGAGCGTAGAAACCAAAGGGCAGACGCACAAACGAGGAATAACCTGCTTACTGCCTTTTTTGCCTCCGTGTCTCTGTGGCTAATTTCATTTCCACAATCTTTTCTGCAGCGCACTGAACCTCTCAACAATCTCTTCCTGATCCGCATGCCTTCCGTCTGAAACAATCTGTCGCCCGCCAACAACGACGTCGCGTACGGCGGCGCGCGAAAGCGAAAAGACTATGTTCGTGAGCAGATCTTCTTCGCCTGTTCCGGCAACGGATGGATCGTTGAGATCGACCGTGAAAAAATCTGTCGCGCGACCGGGCGCGAGACTACCGCCTGGGGCGCCAATGCTTTCCGCGCCATTGATCGTTGCGCAATCAAAGAGCCGCGCGGCAAGCGCTGAACGCTGATCATCGTCCGCAGGCGCCAAAACCGCGCGCTGCATTTTCTGCAAGCGCAAGTGATACTCGAGCTCGCGAGCGTCTTCCAACAGATCGATCTGAATGTGGCTGTCCGTGCCGAGCGCCACGCGAATATCGTTTTTGAAGAAAAGACCGACGGGTACCACACCGTCGCCGAGATTGCGTTCAGTCGTGGGACAGGCGCACACAATCGCGTGCGCTTGCGCCAACGCGTGAATCGCTTTTGGCGTGACGTGGATCGCGTGCACGGCGGTGAAGCGATCGCTCAGGAGTCCTTCCGTTTCCAATAGCGCCACGGGCGATCGGCCATACTCTTGAATGCACGCGGAAACTTCCGCCTGTTGTTCCGCGACGTGCATGTGGATCTTCAAATTGTGCTCGCTCGCGTAGCGAATCACTTCCTTCAAATAATCCTTTGGCACCGCTCGCACGCTATGCGGCGCGAGACCCACCCACGCGCTCGCGTGCGGGGCATTAGCCCGACCGTTAGGGAGGGCTCTGCTGTTATCGTGAACCGATGAGCCCTCCCTAACGGTCGGGCTAGTGCCCCGATTCACATCCTCAACTAGTCTCTCAAGATTCTTCAGATAGATCTCCGGCTCGCCTTCGATGAAGCGCGCCTGTTGTGGATTGGGCTCCGCTTGATAACCCGAACGCGCGTAAGCCACGCGCAGCAGCGCGATGCGCAGGCCAACGTCGCTCGCGGCGCGCACAACTTCCTTCGCGATCAGATTTGGATCTTCATACTCGCTGCCGTCAGGCGCATGATGCAGATAATGAAACTCGCCGACCGCGGTGATGCCGCTCAGCGCCATTTCGAGAAACGCCATGCGCGCCGCGTCATAAACGTCTTCGGGCGAAAGGCGAGTGGCGGCGCTGTACATCATCTCGCGCCAGGTCCAAAAAGAATCCTGTCTGTCTCCCGTGCGATGTTCCGTGCGCCCGCGGATGACGCGCTGAAACGCGTGCGAGTGTGTGTTGATTAGTCCGGGAAGCAGCGCGCGGTTAGCGAGGCGGATCGGATCTTCCACTTCAGCAGCGGAAGCGATGCGAGCAATTCGGCCAGTGTTGTCGCAGACAAGCGCAGCGTCACGCTGAAAGCCGCCGGCGGAGTAGATCAAATCGGGAAACCAGGCTTGCTGTGTGCTACTCACCATATTCAGGAATCTTCCATCATAACTCCGACGCAAAGGTCGCAAGGGAATTCGCAAAGGAACGCAAACAGGCTTTTCCTCAGCGACCTTTGCGGAAAACTTTGCGACCTTTGCGTTGAGTTTAGTACTTCTTTGCCGATCAAGTTAGTTTGACACAGGCTCTCACGGTCGGGCTACTGCCTTCTTCTTCTCCCCAAGCCACTCACTCACATTTCTTTCCAGCACATCAAGAGGAACAGCGCCCGATCGCAGCACCACATCATGAAACTCGCGCAAATCAAATTGATTACCCAGCTCGCGACTGGCGCGAGCGCGCAACTCCTTGATCTTTAGTTCACCCGACTTGTAAGCGAGTGCCTGCCCCGGCCACGCGATGTAGCGATCGATCTCGTTGATGATATCCAGTTCCTGCTTCGGCGCATTCTCCATGAAAAAATCGATCGCCTGCTTCCGCGTCCAGTGCAGGTAGTGCATGCCCGTATCAACCACCAGCCGCACCGCGCGCCACATCTCGTACGTCAGTTGCCCAAACTTCGAATACGGATCGTCATACAGGCCCATGTCTTCGCCAAGCGATTCCGCATACAAGCCCCAGCCTTCCACAAAAGCCGTGTAGCCGCCGTAGCGCCGAAAGTTCGGAATCTCGCCCTGCTCCTGCGCCAGCGCAATTTGCAAATGATGACCCGGCACCGACTCGTGCAGACTGAGCGCCATCATCTCCCACTTCGGGCGCGTCTCCGGCTTGTAAAGATTGACGAAAAAAGTTCCCGCGCGCGAGCCATCCGCAGCGGGCTGGCGATAATAAGCAGTGGTTGTGTCGGGCGCAATCGCCGCCGGAATCGGCTCAACGCCGTAAGGCATGCGCGGCAGCGTGCGAAAAACTTTCACGAGATTCGGATCGATCGTCTTCGCGATCACTTTATAAGCATTAAATAATTCTTCCGGAGTCTTGTAATAGAAACGCGGATCGGTGCGCAAAAAATTAAAGAATTCGGCGAAACTTCCCCGGAACCCGACCGCATCCATCACCTTTTGCATCTCGGCATGGATGCGTTTGACTTCGCTCACACCTCGCTCGTGCACTTCGCGCGGCGTCATATTGGTTGTCGTGTAGCGGCGCACAAAGAACGCGTACAACTCGTCGCCCTGCGGCAACTGCCACGCGCCCACCTCTTGGTAAGTAGCCGGCAAATACTGTTCGACGAAGAACTGCTTGAAGCGTTTGTAAGCGGGAATGACATTGGCGCCGATTGCCTGCAGCGCCCGGCGCATTAACCGCTCCTGGTCGGGGACGGGAATTGTTTTCGGAAAACGCTTGAAGGGTTTGTAGAAGAGACTCTGCTGCGGATCGCTGACGATCTGTTTGTCGATTTGCGCCGGGATGCGCTGCATGATCACCTCGGGCAACAGCATCTTTTCCTTGATGCCTTCGCGCAATAACGCAATGGTCTGATCCATGTAGACGGAAAAAGATCGCAGGCGCGCGATCCAGTCTTCGTAATCCCTCACCGTCTCAAAGCGCAGCGAATCTGCCAACTCGTTTTCGGTTTGAATGCCGCCGCGCTGGTTCAGCGGGATCAAGTACCAGCGAAACTTGTATTCTTCTGCGCTGGTTTCGTAATCCTTCTTGAACAGATCGTAGTTCAACTGATCGGCAGGCGAGAGCTGACCGCGATCGATCTTCGCGAGCTGGGCCAGCACACCGAGGCCATGTTCATGCTCTTGCTTGATTGCTTCGAGGCTGACATCGGGCCAGCGATCATTCCAACGCCTATCGCCCAGCGACGATGCCCACGTCGGATTGTGCTCCATTTGATAGTCCCAATCGCGATCGAAAAGATCGTGAAGAACTCTTGTGGCTGACTGGGAGTTCGCGGTGGCGCTGATGAAGACCATCAGTGTCGCGGTGGTGATGATGAAGCGAAGTGGACGAGAACGCATCGTGACCTCCAGTCTGTCAGAACCACCTGCGGCAGCGGGTGGTTTAATAACGGGGAGCCCAGGTCAGTCAACACAAACCACCCGCTGCCGCAGGTGGTTCTGACCCTTCACGGCCAGGACTTCGCGTGCGGCCGTGCGGTCGCCGGTACAACTTATCCGGCGCGGTCCGTTCAAATACTTCAACTTGAAACCGAGCCGCTCGTAGAGTTTTACAACTCGCGCTGTTGCTTGATTGGACAGCACGACCGGACCACGATGTTTCGCGAGCCACTCCGCGGCGCGCACTTGATCGTCCCACGTAAAGCCGCCAGCACTGTAGCTCGTAAACTCGACGTCATACGGTGGGTCGGCATAGATGAAGTCATCACGCTCGACCGGCAAACTTTCCAGATCGCAATTACTGAAGGACCATCCGACGAACAGATCACGAACGGCGCGAAAATCCGTCACGTAGTTGATCGTTTTGTATTTGCCAAACGGAACATTAAATTCGCCGCTGCGGTTGAAGCGGCAGAGCCCGTTGTAGCACGTGCGATTGAGATAGTAAAAGAGTTGCGCGGCCTCCGCTGTCTCGGACTCTGCGGCTCTAATCAGGAGATTGAAGCGCTCGCGGTGCGCATAGAATAGCGCACGATCGTTTTCGGTTTCGATCGTGATGCGTAAACCGCGCTGCACTTGACGGTAAAAGTTGATGAGGTGCGGATTGATGTCATTCAACAGCGCGCGTTCCGGCCTTAGCCCCAGGGGAATTGCCAACCCGCCGCAAAACGGCTCGACGTAGCGACGGTGTTTGTGTTCTTGCCAGAGCGGCGCTACATGAGGAACCAACCAGCGCTTGCCACCCGCCCATTTCAGTGGTGGTTTAGGAACTGTTTCAGATGGGAAGGAATCTCTCAAGCCAAATCTTTCGGTGAAAAAAACTCTTCAAGGTGCGCGGGAAACTACTATTTGGAGTGCGGCGTCGTTGCCGCCGCGCTCCAAAGGCTCCGCCGTCCTCGATAGTTTTTCAGCAACCTGCTAAGAAGTGTCTCTTAACTCAGATCAACGCCAGATAGAGAGTCTCTCAACTAAGGAAGTATTTCTCAACTCAGATCAGCTATTAACCGGTTTCGGATAAGAGCAAGCTGCAGCCGTAACAGATCCGATTCAGTTGAATTGAAAACGCGTTGCTCCGTAGCTCAACTCTCCAAACCGATATTAACGCGACCAATATTAACGCGACCAAGTTTGTCCGCATTCTAGAATTCCGGTCTGAGTCTTGGACAAGCGAGGAGGCTTCTTACCATCCCGGACAAAGGAATTGTTTATTTTACAGGGCTTGAGCCTGAATTGAACCGACTCAGGGTGGTGGCTTGTTATTTGCAGCAGGATTTATGAAATTCTATCTCTTGCGCTTCAAAACTGTCGCGCGAAATAAGCTTTAAGAGGAAAAGATGAAGGAGACACTTATGCCCCCTACAAATGGTTTTCGGAGAACGATTCTATTGGCGGTCGCGCTCATTGGTTTCGGACTGACTGCTTCTGCTGTCAGAGCGGACCAGGTTTTCGTGGTGAATACAACTATCGGCGGTACCGGTCAGGTCAACGCTCAGGCGACTTTTCACCAGAGCGGCGGAAACCTGCTGCAGATTAGCCTCCAGAATCTGGGGGTCACGGCGAACGTAGGTCAAGCCATTAGCGGGATCCAGTTTCAGATCTGCGATGCGAGCGGAAATGTCTTGAACCTTACCGGCTCAATCACTACCCAAAATAACGCCATGGTAAGCGTCGACGGCAGTGGCAACGTTACAAACTTGGGGACGTTAGCCTCAGGCTGGGGGTTGAGCAGCGCTGGCCCGAGCTTTACTATGACGGCGTTGGGCTTCACAGGCAATGGCACCAATCCGCCGGATGAGACCATCCTTGGATCTCTGAGCGGCCCGAACGCTTCGATTGCTGGTAACGGTCCGCACAACCCGTTCATAAACCAGACGGGCGTTTTCAGTCTGACGCTGAGCCAGAACCTGCCGGCGGGCTTTCAGATCTGCAATGTCGTGTTGCTGTTTGGTACAGGACCCAGTTCGGTGAGTGCGACCCCTGGGGCGACGACTGTACCAGAGCCTGCAAGTATGCTTCTGCTCAGCACTGGCCTGGCTGGCATTGCGGCAAGCTTTGGCCGCAAGCGTTGGGCAGCCATCCGCAGACGTCGCTGAGAGGCTCGTCCGCTCTCACATCTGGTTTGTTAATTCACCTGCTCCATTGGGCAGGCATCGAGCCGGCGTGACACATAATGTTGCGCCGGCTCGCTCGCTTGCTCTCTCCAAAACAAAATCGAGAGTGATAATGTGTTCTTTCCGGTGCTGGACCAGCCTGAGCACTGATCCTCATCGCTTGATCGCAGGCCAACACTTTGCGCTGGCACCGGCTTATTCAGCCGGTTTATTTAGCGGGTTTCTTGTTGACTGTCCGGTGCGCTTTGGTTAGAGTCTCCTCATTCGAATTCCCCAGTCGGATGATTCAAAGGCATTATTCTATTGGAGGCCCATGATGAAATATACAGTTCCACGCGCTCGTAACGAGTCGCTGGTAATCAAAACTCTTCCTGATGAGGTTCTGGTTTACGATCTAAAGACGGACAAGGCCCACTGCCTGAACCGCACCGCCGCATTTGTGTGGGACAACTGTGACGGCCGCAAGAGCGTTAGCGAGATCAGGCGGCTGCTCGAGAAAGAGTTGGACGCGCCAGTTGATGACAATGTGGTTTGGCTGGCATTGGACCAACTTGAGAAGTTCAGACTATTGCAGGAAGGAATAACAAAGCCTGATAAGGTGAATGGCGTGTCACGCCGCCAGATGGTTCGCACTTTGGGATTTGCCGCCGCGGTCGCGTTGCCGTTGATTACTTCGATCATTGCGCCGACACCGGCCCAGGCTGCGTCGCTCTTACCGCCGGGAGCTTGTTGCCAGAACGGTCCGCAATGCGGATCAGGCCAATGCAATATCGCGGATCCGGCCTGTGTTCCGTTTGGCTTCAATAAGCATTGCGCATAGGCGTGGAGAAACTCAGCTCCAAACAAAAGTCTCTCAACTAAGGAAATACTTCTCAACTCAGATCAGCTCACAGTCAGGAAGGGGGCCTGCCCCCGCTCCGGGGCCTCCCTTTCCCTCAACAAAACCGGGGCTGGTGTCCCTGGATGCCCCTCAATGTCGTTGACCTAACCTTGTTGATAATGGTAGATTCGCCCTACTTTCTAGCGGTTTGCACCAAAAACCCAGTGGTGCGTCTTTTTTTCTGTGCTTTACCGAGTGCGATGAATCAGTGGGGTTCCTGGTTGGTTTTGTGGAAGAGCTATCAAATCCTCGTTTTCCTGGATGTAGCTGGATAACCAATTCTTCTCTTAACGTGAAGGTCTCTGAACCCGACAGCCCCCGCTGGTCTTTTGAGTCCCTGACCTGACACACAGTTCCGCGCAGTGCCAGTAGTCCGGGCCAGTCGAAAATGTTTTTCTGGAGTTGTTCATGAAACAATCGTCTAACAAACTTCGCCCACAAGCTCGCAGCGAGGGGCTCGTCGTCAAGGACCTCCCTGAGGAAGTCCTCGTCTACGATCTCGCTCGCGACAAAGCTCATTGTCTTAACCATTCGGCCGCAGCCATCTGGCGACGCTGTGATGGCCGAACTACGCTCTCCCAGATCACCAGCGCGATCAAGCAAGAGACGGGCTCGCCGATCGACGAGCAGTTTGTCTTGCTGGCGCTCGAGCAACTCGGCCGCGATCACCTGCTCGAAGAGCGCGTCGAATGGCCCGCGGCAATTCCGCGCATGACGCGGCGCGAAGCAGTGCGGCGCATCGGCATCGGCGCCGTGATCGCAATTCCGCTCGTGACAACAATCATTGCGCCAACGCCGGCACAAGCGGCTACGTGCAAAGCGCCCGGCGTCGCTTGCAGCACTTCCGCGCAATGCTGCTCCGGTTTTTGTAAAGGCAACGGCACTTGCCGATAGGGGTTGTTCGTGTATGGCCGCCGCTTTTCGGATGACTCGGTATAAAAACAATTGAAACGCGACGCCCCGAGCGTCACAAGCTGAGAGGTAATAGCCGTGAACTCACAAATCAAGAATGAGAATCAGGTTTATTCAAACGGACTAACAAGGTCAGGCGACCGATCGATGACGAGCTTGGCTAAGCCCGGAGGTGTTATGAAGAGTGTGGGATTGTTTTTGGCGACGGCGTTCGTGCTTTTGTTTGGCGCCACGTCGGCGGCGGCGAAGACCACGACCTGGACTCCGACTACGGGCGGTTCCTGGGCGACAGCGGGCAACTGGAACAATGGTGTGCCGGCCGCAACTGATACTGTGATTATTAGCAGCGATCAGTCCAGTGACATTACCGCAGTACCCACGATTAGTTTGAACACCCTCACCATAAGCGGCAACTGTAATCTTGATGCGAGTGCTACCGCCAATACGCTTACGGTTACTGGCACTTTTACCGTGGCGGCCGGAAAGACATTTGAATTGGGCAATAACACCAGGATACTTTTTGTCCTTTCTTCAACCGGCACAGGAACCATTTCCGGGACTGTGATCATGCATTCAGGTTCTACAAACCGACTTTTTCAAGTTGACGGCGATCTGACTATCGCAAGCGCTGGAGTCATCAACGATGACGGTGGCACAAATAACAGCGATTTTACGTTAAGTTCGGGTGCCACTCTCAGGATCGGATCAACCGCAGGCATTTCATCGACCGGTGCATCTGGAAATATTCAAGTAACCGGAACAATTTCTTTTTCTACGGGAGCAAATTACGTTTACAACGGCACCGCCGCGCAAGCCACGGGAACGGGCTTGCCCACTGGTCTAACCGGGACTCTTACCATCAATAATCCGGGCAACACCGTAACGCTTGATAATGCCAGAACAATTGCCAGCGGTGGCACCGTGAATATCATCGCGGGCACGTTTGCGGCTGGTACCAATCTCACGATGGCAACAACGTCAAGCATCACTCGCGGCGGTGGGACGATGACTGGGACGCCGCAAGGCGCGGGTATTTACAACGTTACCTATACCGGCAATTCGATGACAACGTCCACTGAACTTGCCGGCACCGGTCTAAATAATGTCACGGCAAATCTCACGGCGGGCCAAACTCTGACTCTCGACGTAAACAGAGCGCCAGATGGCAACCTCAGTGTGACTACAGGGACATTTGATTTGAGTTCCCTTACGATAAATAGAAGCGCCGCCGGTGGAACGCTGACAGTGAGCAACGGCGCCACCCTGAAGATCGGTGGGACGAACACTTTCCCGACAAACTATTCGACTCACACCCTTGGCGCGACCAGTACGGTGGAGTATTCAGGAACGGCCCAAAACGTTTCCGCGGAGACTTATGGTCACCTCACCACCAGCGGGAGCGGCACTAAAACCATGCAGGCGGCGACCATAGTCAACGGCACATTCACAATCGGTTCTGGGACAACGCTCGACGAAGCGGCAATCCAAACGACGATGGCCTCGGGCGGTTCGCTGGTGGTCAATGGAACCCTCGATTTCACTTCATCCACAGGTAATATCCGAACAGGTGCGTCAGGAGCCGTTACATTGACGCTGGCAGCGGCGGGACTGATTCGAACGGTCGATGATCTTGGCCTTGGGCCGGCAACAAATGCATCGCTGCAAACACAAGGCACTGGAACTTGGACTACCACCAGTATCTCTACCAATGGCACGGTGGAATACAATCGCAATGCGACGAGCGGGCAGGTTGTTACGGATACCGATTACAACAACCTAACCATCACAGGCTCTACGCAGACTAAGACCTGGACAGTAGCCGCAACGCGCACCGTCAACGGCACCGTCACGATTAACGCCAGTGCACCTTTGACCCTTTCGGGTGCGCAGACCATCAATGTTAAAGGTAACTGGTCGAATGCGGGCACGTTCACTGCGGGCACGTCCACAATCAACTTCAATGGCGCTTCGGCGCAGTCAATTGGCGGCGCGAGTTCCACGACATTTAGCGGCCTTTCAATCAGCAACAGCGCCGGTGTGACACTGAACACCAACGGCAGCGTGGCTACGACACTTACGCTCAACAATGATCTGACGACTGATGTTTCAAATGGCATCGCTCTTACAGCATCCGGTAGCACTTCGGCAGGGACGGCCGACGTGGTTGGGGACGTGACGCGAAACGATATCACCGTATCCGCAAAGGCCTTCGGTAACCTGAACACAACGGTGCTGAACGGCACTGCTATGACGCTGACAGTGACTCTGGTCAAAAGCGCTCCGCAGAACTTCACCTCCGTCAAACGCATCTACACGCTGACGATCGGCGCCGGCAGCGTGAGCAGCGCGACACTTAAGTTTCATTATGTGAGCGGAGACGTGAACGGAAATACTGCGGGGAGTCTGCACCTCTACCGATATAACGGAACAACCTGGGCGGACAATGGGGCCACGGGCCTCACTGACACCGCAAACGTTTCTGTACAGCAGACAGGTATCGGGACTTTCTCCTCGTGGACGATGGCGAATGGAGGTCTGTCACCCACAGCCGTAAATCTCACGCGCTTCAACGCGGCGAGTTTCTCAGACGGCGTGTCGCTCGTGTGGGAGAGCGGGTTCGAGGTGAACAATCTCGGTTACCGCGTGTATCGCGAGCAGAATGGAATGCGCACGCGAGTGACGCCTTCAATCGTTGCTGGTTCGGCGCTGAAGATTGGCGCGGGCAGGCAAATGACTGCCGGTTACTCCTACTCATGGTTTGATCCACAGGGGACGAGCAACACTGCCTATTACCTGGAGGCAATCGATCTGAACGGCGCGCGACAGTGGATCGGCCCACTCTATCCAGCCCGAGGCTATGGCGAGAGTCCGGTTGGCAAAGGGCGGCGCGCGATTCTTTTGGGAGACATGACGGCGGCTAGCCGACAACAGGCACAGCAATCCTGGCCGGCGGGCAGAAGCCCGACCGTGAGGGAGGGCGTTGCAGCGATCAAAGTGAGTCGTGAGTCGTTCGCGTTGCAGCAGCAGATTGCGGCGGGCCAGGCCGTGAAAATTGCGGTGCGCCAAAGCGGCTGGTATCGCGTCAGCCAACCAGAGTTGGTAGCCGCGGGACTCAACGCCTCGGCAGATGCGCGGAACCTGCAACTCTATGTTGACGGTCAGCAGGTGCCGATTCGATTGAGCAACGACGGCGTAAGTTTGGGAGTAAGTGACACGCTCGAGTTCTATGGTGTCGCGCTCAATACGCCGACCAGCGACACGCATGTCTATTATCTGATCAACGGCACGACGCCGGGGATGCGCGTAAGTAACAAGCGGTCGAAGCTGAAAGGCACGGACCTCTTCACCGAGAGTGTGGCGCGCAACTTCGCTTACACGACCCAGCGGCAGGACAAGCTTATTTACTTCCCGAGCCTGCTCAACGGCGAAGCGGAAAACATTTTCGGCGACTTGATCTCGACTGACCCGACCAGCGAAACAATCAGTGTGAGCGGCGCCGACCCGAACGGGCCGCAGCCACAACTGGAGATCGCCTTGCAGGGTGGTACCTTGCAGAACCACCAGGTGCAAGTGCAACTGAATGGCGCGAATGTCGGCGCCATCAACCTGAGCGCGTTCGATCATAAGGTAACGAAGTTTGCGCTCGATCCATCGCTGCTGCATAACGGCGATAACACTTTGACGCTCGTGGCCCAGAACGGAGACGAAGATGTCACGCTGGTTGATTGGGTGCGAGTAACCTACGGCCATCAATACACGGCGGACAATAACGCGCTGGCCTTCAGCGCGCCGGCGGGTCAGGCGGTGCGCGTGGATGGATTTACCAATGCGAACATTCGCGTCATCGACATCACCGATCCGAACGCAGTCGGTGAAGTGCCGGTAAGCGTTGGTCCAGCGGGCACGGGTTACGCGGCGAAGCTGCAAACCAGGAGCGCAACCGTGCGCACGCTCATCGCTTTCACGGATGATCTGGTGAAGCATCCGGCGACGGTGACGGCGAACCAGCCCTCGAGCTGGAACTCCGGCGTCAACACAGCCGACCTGGTGATCATCACGCACAAGGATTTCCGCTCGGCGATTGAACCGCTGGCGATGCAACGCCGCAGCCAGGGCTTGAACGTCGCCGTGGTCGATGTCGAAGACGTCTTTGACGAGTTCAGCTACGGCGCGCACACGCCTTACGCAGTCCGAGATTTTCTGGCGTGGACGACCACGCACTGGCAGACGGCGCCACAATACGTCCTGCTGGTGGGCGACAGCAGTTGGGACCCGCGCAACTATCTCGATCAGGGTAGCAACGATTTCGTGCCGACGAAATTGATCGACACGTCGTTGATGGAGACGATGTCTGACGATTGGCTGGCGGATTTCAGTAACACGGGCCTGGCCCAGATGGCCGTTGGTCGTTTGCCGGGCCGCAGCAGCGCGGAGATCAATCTGATGGTCTCGAAGATCAACGCGTACGAAGTGGCGCAGCAGGCAGGTGGGCCACCGCGCGGGGCGTTGCTGGTTTCGGACCGTGGCTTTGAAGGCGAGAACAGCCAGACGAAAGCACAGTTGTTGCCCAGCGTTCCGGTGCAGACCATCGATCGGGCGCAGGTCAACGACGATAATGGAATGAGCAGTCAGATCATCGACGCGATCAACGCCGGGCCAATGCTGGTGAACTACTACGGCCACGGCTCGGTCGATGTCTGGACGGGCGCCGGTGTGCTGAACGATGCAAACGCGGCGACGCTGAGCAATAACAGCCGTCTGTCGGTGTTTGTGATCATGACCTGTCTGAACGGCTACGCTGGTGATGCCTACATCGACAGCCTCGGCGAGGCTTTGATCAAGTCACAGAATGGCGGCGCGGCAGCGGTGTGGGCCTCGTCGGGATTCACGTCGCCGGAGCCGCAGTTTGCGCTGAGCACGTCGTTCTACCAGCAGGTCTTCGGCGGTACATCGCCGCGACTGGGGGACGCAATCCGCAACGCCAAGGTGTCTATAGGCGACAACGACGTGCGCCGCACCTGGATCCTGCTGGGCGATCCGACGATGCGAATACGATGAGTGGGGACTTACTCTGACGTAGACAGACGCATTAAGCTCCGTAGGAGTGGAATATTTATAGTTGCCCGGCAGTAACACCAATCACTAGCTCCGTAGGAGCGACATGTTCCGGTAGACGGACCAGGCGCACAAAGCGGCAAGATGTCGCTCCTACGGAGCTGCTGGAACAGCGCAAACTTCCATCTATAGATATTCCGTCCCTAACGGGACTGGTTGTGTCGCGATTATTTAGGTAGTTATGAAAGAACCATCGGATATAGCTAAAGCCATAGACGTCTTGCTGAAGAATACAGCGCTCGAGCACACGAACGGGAACAGTAACGGTTATGCCACCCCGCCGCTCGTCGGTTATGGCGAGGACGTTTCGCGAGAAGGCGAAATGCACTTGCGAGACTACTGGCGCATTATCCGCGAACGTTTGTGGCTGATCATCGGCATCGCTGCGCTCGTTGGCGCGCTGAGCATGATTTACCAGGCCCGGCAGCCTGACTATTACCAGGCCAAGGCGCGCGTACAGGTCGATTCGGAAACCTACAGCCCGGCGCTGGGCGCTTCCCAACGCAGCACGATCGTGGTCGATAACAGCTACATGGATCCTGACTACTTCAATACTCAAGTGCAGATTCTTTCGAGTCCGACTCTCCTGCGCCGCGTGGCCAGGACGCTTGACCTCGAGCACAATCGAAACTTTCTGAATCCACCCGCCGAGAACCGCTCAACCTGGCAGAATCTGGTGCGCATGTTTGGCTTTGGCGGTGCGGAAAAAAAGATTCCCGCGCCCGCGATTGTCCCGACAACTGTTGCTGGTGACGGTTTGGAACTCGCGAACGACGCGAAGCCGATTGGTGACGCGGACGAAGTCGATCGGCTGGCGCCTTATGTGGGCGCCCTTCAGGGAATGATTACGGTCGACCAGGTCAAGAAGACGCGCCTGATCGATCTTCACTGCACGCATTCGAATCCCCAGGTCGCAACCAAAGTGTGTAATGCCACTGCCGACGCTTTTGCACTGTGGAATCTCGAGGTAAAGACGAAGACGAATACCCTGGCGGGCACTTACCTTCAGAGACGTATTGCCGAACTCCAGGCGCAGATTCGCCAGGGAGAAGAGCAGTTAGCCAATTATGCGCAAGGCCACCAGATTCTTTCGCTGGACGCCAATCAAAACACGGTGGTCGAACGACTCACCGGGTTGAATCGCCAATTGCTCGAAGCTGAAAACGAGCGAAACCTCGCTGAAGCTGCTTATCACGCGAGCATCGCGCCGGGCGCCGCGGAAGCCTCAGTCGAAGTCACGGATAAACAAGTTACTGAATTCAAGTCGCGTCTCGCCGAATTGAGACAGAAGCGGGCCCAATTGCTTCTGACTGACACCGAGGAATCGCCCGAAGTTAAGGACGTGACTCAACAGATAGCAGTTTTGGAAAAGCAGTTGCAGGATTCGCGATCAGACGCCAAGAACGTGCTCGCGACAAATCTGGCAACGAATTACCGCAAGACACTCGATCGCGAAATCGCCTTGCGCGAAGCCTTCACTAAGCAACGCGCTGAGACCGTATCGCAGAACCAGGCCGCCATCAACTACAACATCCTCAAGCAGGAGATCGAAACCAACAAGGGCCTGCTCGAAGGATTGATGCAGCGCGCCAAAGAGAACGACGTGACGATGGCGGGGACGCCGAATAACATTCATGTCGTCGACTATGCCGCAGTTCCCACAGGACCAGTCGGCCCGAGAAGATTGCAAGCGGTGCTGATTGCGCTTGTCCTGGCAATTGCTTTTGGTGTGGCGCTGGCGCTTTTCCTCGAGTACCTGGATGATACTGTCAATTCCGCCGGCGACGTGGAAAGGGAATTGCGCCTTCCCGCCGTGGCGTTCATTCCGCTGGCCGGCAGCGCAACTGCTCGCCGCTTTCTTTCACTGCCAGGACGAAAGGGCAATGGACATGGCCCAACGCCTGAACTCCTGCTGCACTCCGACAGTCCTTCATTACAGGCCGAAGCTTACAGACACCTGCGAACGTCAGTTCTGCTGTCCACGCCTGGCCGAGCGCCAAAGACCTTACTGGTTACGTCGAGTGTTCCCGCTGAAGGCAAGACAACGACGGTCGCGAACGTCGCAACGGTGTTATCTCAAACCGGAGCCAAAGTGCTGGTCATTGATGCGGACATGCGCCGGCCGCGGCTGCATCTGGTTTTTGGCATGGAGAACCGACAGGGCCTCAGCTCCATTCTGTCCAGTGAGATTTCCGATGCCGAAATCTTCGCCATGATAAATCAGTACAAAGACAGCAACATCTATCTGCTGAATTCCGGCGCGATCCCTCCGAACCCGGCTGAGCTGGTTGGCTCAGATCAAATGCGACGCCTGCTGGCGCTGACTGCCTCTGAATTCAAGTACACCGTGATCGACTCGCCGCCCATTGCTTCCTTTACTGACGGAGTTCTTATCTCATCGTTAGTCGATGGCGTGTTGCTCGTGGTCCATGCCGGCAAGACTTCGCGGCAAGTGGTGAAGCGGACGCGACAGATGCTGCTGGAGATTGGGGCGAAGGTTATCGGAGTCGTCCTGAACAAGATTGATACGCACTCGCAGAATTACTACTACTATCATCGGCACTACAAAGACTACTACACTCCCGCCGAGGGAAACGGCGACCATTTAACGGCGATGGTACCCACCGAAAAAGCTGTGAACCAGTAAGAACTGTTTTGTCAGCGAAAGTCTTCCGAAATTGAGGGCGTGCCACTTTCGTTTGATGAAGTGGTGCCGGAGGTCGGACTCGAACCGACATGAGTGTGACCTCGCCAGATTTTGAGTCTGGTGCGTATACCAATTTCGCCACTCCGGCAATTTGGGTCACGCCATAATAGAAGGATGGAGTTTGCAGCGTCAACCACCGAGAGTCTCTCCGGTGGTGGGTCAGTAGGCGTGGCAACGCCATGGCTCAATACAGAACCCCGACCTGTCGGGGTAGCGACCGGATCCTAGTCTCAACCCTCTTGTATTTTTATGAAAGCACAACTGCGTCGAAGCGCAGTCGAGTTTAGCCTCCTGTCGCTACCGCTCGCCGTTCAGTAATTAATTGAATGCTCAGGCACCGCTCGATCCCGGGGCCCAGACCCGCGAAAGACTCCACTAAGAGCCTTTCGACTCAACCACTTAGACGCAGTGTAAAAACATGTTTGCCAGCAAGGATCAAAAATTGTAGAATGCTTACGCCCTGTTGTGCGGAGCAGGCAAGGCTATCCCAAGCCGCCGCATCACCTTCCTCATCGCAAGAGACGATCAAAAGGGTTTTGGCAAACACTCGACTGTTTTTTCATTCCCGAGTTATCAGGAGCCAAACGTACCATGCCAGATGACGGCATTAGTAGATCTCGCATTCTTATCGTTGACGACGAGCGAGAGATCACTGAGATCCTTGCCGATTTGTTGTGCGCGGAACACGACTGTGAAACCGCGGGTTCGGCAAAAGAAGCGCTCGCACGATTGTGCGAGAGCGAGTTTCATTTAGTGATTAGCGACATCACGATGCCGGGAATGAGTGGCTTGGAGATGATCCCGCACGTGAAAGAGATCTCGCCCAACACCGTGGTAGTGATGATCAGCGGAATGCAAACCGTCGAAAGCGCGATCGAGGCGTTGCGACTGGGAGCGTTTGATTATTTGATGAAGCCCTTCGACCTGCGTCAGGTTGAGGCTGTAGTCAGGCGCGCGTTGGAACATCACGAGTTGATCGTGGCGAAGCAGCGTTACGAGAACCAACTCGAAGAGCTGGTCGAGCAGCGTACGGCGGAGTTGGACCGCGCGATCGATTCTTTGGAAGATGCATATCGTTCGACGTTGAAAGCGCTGACGGCGGCGTTGGAGACACGCGACTCTGAGACGCACGGGCATTCCGAGCGAGTGGTGAGCTACAGTTTGCGGCTGGGGACTGAATACGGATTAAATCGAGAGCAAATGAAGGCGCTGGAGTTTGGCTCGTTGCTGCACGACATCGGAAAGATCGGAGTGCCGGACGCGATTCTGCGCAAACCAGCCAAACTTACGGAGGAAGAGTGGATACTAATGCGCGAGCATCCGGTGCACGGCCAGCAGATCCTGCGCGGAATAGAATTTCTGGAAGGGGCGTCACGAGTAGTAGCGCAGCACCACGAGAAGTGGAATGGTTCCGGTTATCCGCTCGGGCTGCGCGGCGAAGAGATCGACATCTGCGCGCGCATTTTCCAGGTAGCGGACGCGTTCGATGCCATCACCAGCGACCGCGTATACCGACGCGGAAAGAGTTATGAAGAAGCGGCGAAAGAGTTGGACGCCTGGGCCGCAACGCAGTTTGATGCGCAAGTAGTCAAAGCTTTTCATCGTGTTCCCAAGGAAGATTGGGAAGAACTTCATCGTCGTTCACTGCGGCCACGGGAAGAAAAGTTTGAAGTGCGCCAATTGGTTGGAGCGATGCTGGAATCCAGATACGAAGTGTTAGTGAGTTAAGATTTTTCCCGCCAGATATTTTCCGCTCAATAGATCAAGTCAGACACTACCAGGCTAGGGCCTTGGGTTAACGACGTACCCGCGGCGCGAGCGCAAGGTGAGACCGACTCGACGCGAGCCCACCTGGATGCGTCGATACTCGCCAGGCTCAGCTTCGGCAAGCGGCCTTTTCGGACGATAAGTGATCACGTATTCGGCGCCGATTTCTCGCGCCACCGCGGTGGCTTCGCCAATCATTTCGTCGCTGGTTTTCGGAAGGAAGATCGTGCCGCCCGTTTCCTGCGCGAGCGACGCAAGTATCTGCTGACTCCTTTTTGTCTCCGCTTCATAGGCCTTGCGCTGGCGGCGCATGGCCGGATCGAACCTGATTGAGACACCAATGCTCTGGTTGCGAGTCTGGCCTGGAGCCAGTGTAGGGTCAGTGGTAGTGATCGGATCGTTAGCTGGGCGTATTCCTCCCTGAATGTCGGGCGGCTTTTTGGCGTCCTTCTGACGCACGAACTCGGTGTAGCTGATAATGTGCACCGTGGCGCGCGTGGAGATCAACTGCTTGATGACCTTCGCCCGATCTGCTTTGACGCCCGGCGTGTCGACGCCGTCTGTTATGAGGACGACGTGCCTGCTTCCCTCGGGCCGGTCCTGGATTTCTCGCGCCGCAGCCGCTATGGCGTCGGAAAACACATCGCGCTTGCCTGAAGAGACTTTTGTTTTCAATACGCGTAACGCGTCGTCGCGATTTGTAGTCCAGCTTTGCAATCGTTCGACCGTGTTGTTGAACTGCATGAGCGAAACCCAGTCGCCTTGATGCAGACTGCGCACCAGCTCCATCGCGATCTGTTTCGTCAGGT
The DNA here is from genome assembly GCA_041492185.1 of Pyrinomonadaceae bacterium. Taxonomy (GTDB): domain Bacteria; phylum Acidobacteriota; class Blastocatellia; order Pyrinomonadales; family Pyrinomonadaceae; genus JAOAPY01. The sequence continues at coordinate 27,319 of JBGPWL010000046.1, forward strand.
TTGTGTGTTTTGACATGCCGCCGAGTCCACTCAACTCGCCGCCAGTGTCCATCACTATCAAAACGTTTGCCGGAATGTGGCGCACGCTTTGAATCTGCTGAGGCACGCCGTCCTCAAGCACGAGAATGTCGTCCGCCACCACCGTCGGATCGTAGTGTCCAAATTGATCGAGAGCGACAATCGACAGGCGTACCTCCTCGGTAAACACTCGCACCGGTTCTTGTTCGAGCTGAGACGGCGTCGCTTTTGGCGAAGGAGAAGGCCGCGGAGTTTTTTCCTGGGCAGCGACGGATACGACTGTCGCCAATATGAAGGTGGCAAAAATTACGAGCGAAGACTTGCGATGTAGCAATGAAAGCCGCCTGAAGAAAAGTTAGAAACGTTAGCGTTTGTTTGACGGAGGCCGCGCGCGTCGCGTTGCCTGATGTTCAACCGGCAGCGGCGCGTGCCTGCGCTTGCACCGCGGTAATCGCCACGGCATCGACGATGTCCTCGACCTTGCAGCCGCGGGAAAGATCGTTCGCGGGTTTATCGAGCCCTTGCAGGACGGGGCCGATCGCGGTGGCGCCTGCCAGGCGTTCGGTAAGTTTGTAAGCGATGTTGCCGGATTGGAGGTCGGGGAAGATGAGAACGTTCGCGCGACCGGCGATGCTCGAGCCGGGTGCTTTCGATTCGGCGACCGATGGCACCAAGGCGGCGTCAACTTGCAGCTCGCCGTCTATTTGCAGCTCAGGCGCGCGCGCGCGAACCGTGCGCGTTGCCTCGACGACCTTATCGACAAGCCGATGCCTGGCGCTGCCCTTGGTGGAAAACGAAAGCATCGCAACGCGCGGCGTGGTACCTAATAACGCGCGACATGAATCAGCCGAAGCGATGGCTATCTCGGCGAGTTCCGCGGCAGTCGGCTCAATAACAACGCCGCAGTCCGCAAAGATCATCGCGCCGTTATGTCCAAAGCTGCTGTCGCGGAGCGCCATCAGAAAAAAACTCGACACGAGGTTGAAACCTGGGCGCACGCCGATGCACTGAAGCGCCGCGCGCACCGTGTGCGAAGTAGTGTTCGTGGCGCCGGCGACGGAACCGTCCGCCCTCCCCATGCGCACCATCAGGTTACCGTAGTAGAGCGGGTCCTTGAGCATCGTGCGGGCTTCGTCAGTCATCATCCCTTTGGCGCGTCGCAGCTCTTGAAACATCGAGACCATTTTCTCGAAGTCAGAGGCGCGGCGATGATCGATGACCTCGACGCCGCTTAGATCGACACGCTCACTCTGTGCCGTATCGCGCACACGTTCTTCGTCGCCGATTAATGTAATGCGGGCGATGCGGCGCTGGGCGCAGAGAGCCGCGGCAATGACCGTGCGCGCGTCGTCGCCTTCGGGCAAAACAATATGCTGAGGCCGGCCCGCCGCGCGCTGCCTGATTTGTTCGAGAATATCCATAGGGTCAGATGTTCGAGTTCAAAGTCGCTTAACTATCGCTGATCTCCAGTTTGGTTTTGACTTCGGAGTCTAACCAACTTGAGAGGAGAGAACAAGTTTTTGCGCCGGGCACAGTTCGTGATAGTTTAGGTGGACCGGAAATCCAACAAGATACCCGCCAGACGGGGGGTTTTGCGACAAGGCCTATGTTACTCCGATCGCGAATGAAGAATCTGTTGCTGTTCGTTCCGAACACGATGCTGCTTTGCGGTCGCTTGATGACGGACCCGCGCGTGCCGCGCACTGAGCGCGCGCTGGTTGCCGGCGCGATTGTCTACGCGCTTATTCCTTTCGATCTCATTCCGGACATGATTCCTTTCATCGGGCAGGTTGACGACGCCTACCTGATCGCCTTGACGCTCTTGCGTCTGATGGATCGCACGGACGAGAAAGTTTTGCGCGAACACTGGAACGGCGGCGGCGACATCGTTCAGCTTGTCGAGGCCACGGCGCTGCTCGCCGGCAAACTCTTGCCGAAGAGAATTCGTCGCGTGCTCACTTCGCGTGTCGAAGTCGGGACAGAGAAAGATGACGACCAGCTCTTACCAAAACCGCTACTCGTTATTACCTCCGAAGAAGAACCAGGCGTCGATTCGCGACAATGATCGCGCGCGCTTCACTGCCTACTGTCTACTGCCTACTCAGGGCGTCCAGCAATTTATCGTGAATGCCGCCGAAGCCGCCGTTGGACATGATGGCCACGACGTCTCCCTCGCGGAGTTCGGGCACCAGGTGCTTGACGATTTCTTCCGCGCCGGTTAGTGCGAGGGCGGGTTTATTTTGGGCGGCAATATCTTCGATCAATTGAGCGGTGTTAAGCATTGCACCTTTTTCTCGGACTTTCTGCACGTCAAAAACATTTGCGATGACGACGTAATCGGCGGCGTCGAAAGCCTGCGCATATTCATTCTGAAACACCGCCAGGCGTGACGACCACGAACGCGGTTCGAAGACGGCAATCAATCTGCGTCGTCCGTATCTCGTGCGTAAAGCGCGCAACGTTTCGCGCACGGCGGTGGGGTGATGCGCAAAATCGTCGATGACCGTGACGCCCGCTGCCTCGCCGCGCACTTCCGCGCGCCTGCGCACGTTGCGAAAAGTCGCCAGCGCGTCAGCGATTGCTTTTCTCTCAATGCCCCATGCGTCGGCAGCAATAATTACGGCGAGAGAGTTGAGCACATTGAAGTCTCCGATTAGCGGAATTTGAAACTGCCCCCACTCATTGCCCTCGCGAAAGACGCGGAAGCACGACATCTCGCCGGTATGATCGATGTCGCGCGCCTGCCACTTCGCCTCATTAGTCGTACCGAACGTTTCGAGCTGCGTGAAAAGTTTTTCGCCCATCGAGGCGACGACGTCGCGGACATTCGGACTGTCCCAACCCGCGATCAATCGTCCGTTGCCCGGGACCAGGTTCATGAAACGACGGAAAGCGAGCTTGATGGCTGCCAGATCCTGATAAATGTCGGCGTGATCGAATTCAATGTTGTTGACGACCGCGAGTTCCGGTAGGTAGTGCATGAACTTCGGCCCTTTGTCGAAATAAGCAGTGTCATATTCGTCGCCTTCAATGATGAAATAATCGCTGTCAGTCACGCGAAAGCTGACGCCGAAATTCTGCGCGATGCCCCCAATCAAAAACGTCGGATTGAGTCGCCCCTGATCCATCACCCACGCCGCGATGCTCGTCGCCGTTGTCTTGCCATGTGTGCCGGCGACGACCAGCGATCGTCGACCGCGAATGAATTCTTCCTTGACGACTTCGGCTTGCGAACGATACAGCAGCCTTCGATTAAGCGTTTCCTCAACCTCCGCATTGCCGCGCGGAATCGCGTTGCCAACGATGACGCAATCTGGCGCCGTGCTGAGATGTTCGCGCTTGTATCCCTGCATCAATTGAATACCGAGTGACTCAAGCATCGTGGACATTGGCGGATAAACGTTTTCGTCCGAGCCAGTCACGCGATGTCCGCGCGCTTGCAGCATTCCGGCCAGGGAAGCCATCGCGGTACCGCAAATTCCGATCAGGTGATAATGCATGGTGAATTGTCCGACAAACTTCACAGTTTGTCGTTGGTTGCATTAGAGGCCTCTGGGGTCAATCCGCGACAAACTAAGGTTTGTCGGACATGGAAGCGCGGATCCTTTTAAGATTCGCAATGTAGTTGCGCCGATGGCGAAGCAACTCGATCAGACGCCCCCAAAGATTCTCAACGCGCAAGGCATCCGCATCGCCTTCCATGGTTTCCATTGAAGCTCGCACCAGCTTCACTGGCCTTCGCAACAGGTATCTTATCGTAGCAAACGTTTGCCAGCCCCAGGTCCGTCGCAGCGATTGCGCAAAGACCGCACGCTTGTCGCTTTGCGCCATCTCGTATGAATCGAAGCCGGCAGTGGCCGCGCCGAATGCGCGACTCAGACGCCGCAGATAGCTCCATTGCAGTCGCGATGCAGGCAGGTAATGCCGCATCTTCAAGCTGGGTTCATACCAGAGACGCCAGCCATTCAATCGCAGCGCGTAACACAGCTCGGCGTCGCCTCCCGAAGATAAAGATTCACCCCTTCGATCCGCGAGCGTAAAATCAAAACCGCTTTCGGCGAGCATGGCCCAAGCCTTCTTTCGCAAACACAAGCCCGCGCCCCACAGATAGCCGCGCGATTCCGTGACGTCGCCTGCGTGCTCGGACTGTTGGCCCACGGCGTAATAATTTTGAAAGCGATCGAACCAGGCAGGCAGTACGGTTTCGGGTGCGGCTTCGATCTGCCCACCGCAGGCGCCGACTTCCGGACGCTCTGACATAACGCGCGCGACGTTTTCTATCCAATCGCTGCTCACGCGATTGTCGTCATCAACGAAACAAATTATTTCGTATTTCGTTTCCGCAATTCCGCGCCGGCGCGCATTGCTTAATCCAAGTTTTGGTTCGGCGACAACGCGTAATGGAATCGGGGAATCGCCCGGCCAGCGCGCGCGCGCGACTGCGGACGTATCATCACTGGAAGCATTATCGACGACTATGACTTCGCAGCCTGGTTGTGAAGCGGAGAATTGTTGTGCGGAAAGGCAAGCGAGAGTTTCGGGCAGCAGCCGCGCGCTGTTATGGCAACAGACAACAATGCTCACGCTTTCAGACATGACGATAACAGGCGTTGCGAGTTCAACCTTCAGGTTGTCGCAGGGCGGAACACGCAAGCTAAAGCTTGAACTCTAAACGCCTCAACTCAAACTACTCTTTGTCTCTTTGATTGCTTCAAGGTAAAGACTCTCGAATTCTCGCGCGTCGAAATCGATATTGTTCATACGCGGGTGCAGGGAAACACCAAAGCGTTTGCGCACCACTTTACTAAATCCCGCGCGCTGGAGCATCAGCGCCAGCAGCTCTTCGTCGTACGACCATAAATGCTGTCCATATTCGCGCATCATGTAGTTCACGCGATCCACCGGCGCATCAATAGGCTGGGTAAATCCCGGATGCGCGAGAAATTTCTTGTTCGTGGCATAGGATCGCAAAAACAATTCCGCATCAGGAGTAGAAACACGCAGCACGCCGCCACTCTGCAGGACGCGATGACACTCATTCAGCAAACGCGCGGCGTCCTCCTTCGTGACGTGTTCGATCAAGTGTTCGGAAAAAATTGCCGAACAACTGGAATCGGGAAAGGGAAGTCCACGAGCTAGATCCCAAACTACCTGCACTTCAGGCCCACGCGCGCGATCGACATTGATCCAACCCTTCATGGGCCGGTAACCGCAGCCAAGATTTACGAGCAGATCTTTTTTCGGCAGATTCGCAATGAATTGCAAACTGCGTTGGCGCGCACGCCGGTCGTGATACGGCGCGGCGATTCTGTTGGCCCGCTCGCGGCCTATGATCGCGACGACGGGTCGTTTCAGCCACTTGAATGACATCGAGGTATTCGTTACTCCGAGCGCGCCACTGCCGCGCTTTGGTCCCTGCTCAAATATTCCCGGGCGTCGGCGATTACCGCGGCAATCCCCTCCGTGAGTGAAACGCGGGGCTGCCAGTTAGGCAGCAATTCAGTCGGATCGATCGGCGCTTCTGAGCCTTTGGCTTCGCCGAGGTCGATCTCGACATCGAGTTGACGCGCAATCTCTTCGGCAACTTCGCGAATCGTCAACCACTTTGGACCGGCAATCTCCGCCGTTTGCAAAGTGCTATCCAGGAGACTGAGCAAAGCGGCAACCGCGTCAGTCTTGTAAAGAAACAAGCGCTTCTCTCCGCCGCTGGTCATACATTTCACGCGGCCCCGCAGTCCGGAAAGCACGAGGTCGGTGACGACGTGACTCCGGCTGTCGGGATTTTCCCAGCCGTAAACGTTCCACAGTCGCGCGACTTTGCCCCCGAGATGGGCAGCCCAGCGCCAGGCCATCAACTTAGTGGTGCCGTAAGCATTGGGCAGACCAGCAAGTTGAGATGTAGTAAACAGGAAGGGCTTCTTCGTCTTCGTCAGCGCATCGAAGACTCTCAACGACAATTCGCAATTGTTTTTGTACTGTTCGTGCTGGCGATCCTCCGCTTCGAGAAACTTTGCGCCGCCCGTGTCCCAGGCGAGAAACCAAACGCGATCACATTCTTCGAATGGTTTTAGATCGAAACGCTTTCTCAGATCGTGTCCGCTCTTCAAATCAAGAGACACGACCTCGTGGCCTCTTGCGCGCAGCGTTCGCACGAGTTCCGAGCCAATCAATCCCTCGCCGCCCAGCACCAACTCTTTCATTTCAGCAACCATACTCTTTCCGCGATTTCCGATTCCTCGCAATCGATCAAGCCCCAGTTAGGAGGGTTTTTGTACGGCACTCCCTCGAGCGTTGCCCACTCGCCGTGATGTTCCTGAACCGCTTCGGTGCATGACGTCGGATGCGCCAGATGAAAAACTATGCCTGCGCGCTGGGTGCGCGCGCCATGAGCGATCATCTGCGCGATGCCGCGCTTGTCGACTCCGATCCGATGGTGAACGAGCGATTCATCGTAGCCGCCCGCGCGCTCCCACATGCGTTTGCTGGCAAAACCAAACTCTCCGGTGCCCAGCGGATGATAGGGAATGACACGGCGATAACGGAGAAAATCAAGCGCGTTGATTTCCGACTCGCGGCCTTCGCGCCAGGGTATATCGATGCGTTGCGCGGACCAGACAAGGTCGTCAGATAACTCCGAGTTAATAATCTTACTAATGGCGCCCGGGCCAAACGCAGCGTCGGCATTGGTGGTCAGCACCCACTCGCACCGCGCGCGACGAATGCCGACATTCTTGGCGTGGAACTCCAGCAACGGCACGCGCGAATTGTCGCTGACGCGCTCGTGAATTTCGCGCGACACAACGTAAGCTCGCAGACAACGGAAACGCTTTGCCAGATCGATGCTCAGCAGATCGCGATCTGCCGGCGGATTCCATTCCACAAAGATAACTTCACTCGCCAGGTGCTTCGCGTTCCAGGCAATCGTCGCCCGCAGGCGCTGCGCGAAGTCAGACATGTAATCATCGTTGCGGCCGACGACGACTGCGGTGATCGACGGGCGCGAACCGTTAGCGTGCTTTCGCAGTCGCAGCAAGTCGGCAATGCCCGCGGCGGCAAACGTGGTGCGCGCGTGCAACTGCTCGACACGATAGATCGTTCCCCGGATCCCCTTGATGTTCCTTAGTCTGCTCAGACTCGCCATTCTCAGTTCCGCGAACTCCCGATAATCTTTCGCAATCGATAAGCGTAATAGGTTGCAAGCAACAATGTTCGCCTTGGCAGCAACGCCACATCGTCCAACGCCAGGCGGCGACCTTCGCTGGTGCGCAAGCTTCGCCAACCGGCTGACGGTCTCAGTAAGGAGTTGTGCGCCAACTGGTAATTGCGCAACTCTTCGACTGCCGGATGGTTCATCCGAATCCTATCATGGCTCAATAATCCTTCTAAAAGCCACAACATATCGAACGTGTGTTTGCGAGTGCGATCATTGGCCGAGGTAGCAGAGCCCGCATGAAACCTGAAAGCCGACAACTTTTCATCGATGAAGCCGATATCGTAAAAGCACATGATGCGCAGCCACATCTCGATGTCACAGATCTGATGCAAGCGTGGGTTAAATAGTCCGAGCCGTTGAAAGCATTCTTGCTTTATCAACACCGTGGTCGGCTCGCCGATACAACAACTAAGAAACCTCTTCGCCAGATGCTGCTCGAAGAGTTTGGGGCCATCGTTCAGCCCCGGCGAGACGTCGAAGCTCTGGTGAAGGCTCTCTCCATAAGCGAGCCAGCGCCGGGCAGCCTCTGCGCCGACGTCCGGTTCGATGATTGTTTCTCGTGGCGAGAAAACTAAACCCAGTCGCGGGTGGGTTGAAAAGAGTTCCATCATCCTCTCGACGCAGGCTGGACGTAACACGTCATCCTGAAAGAGGAACTTAATAAACTCTCCTTTCGCCAGCCGGACAGATTCGTTCCAGTTCGCGACCAGCCCTCGGTTCTTCTCGTTGGCAACGATGCGTATCCGATGGTCCTTAAACGAACGCGCTATTGTGATAGTGTCGTCGGTTGAGGCATCGTCGACGATTAGTATCTCCAGATCGGGATACGACTGACTTAGAGCAGAGTCGATACACTCACCCAGCCAACGCGAGCCGTTGTAAGTAGGGATGCAAATCGATACCAGTGAACGCGGGATATGTTCTTGCAAGTTCTTAAGCCAGTTGCGGGATGCTAATCACTGCCCGGCCCACGATCGTCGCCCATTGCGCCGCCACCGCCAGCCCGCACGCCAGAGAGGTCCGGCCGCTGAGTACTGGCCCGCGACGGGCTCAACTCACTGTTGCTGGTTCCGAGGAAACCGTAGCTGCGATCCTTTTCGGAGATCTCGCTAACCTGGAGCGGCCATTTGATGCCAAAAGCGGGATCGTCCCAACGTACACCGCAGGCAGATTCCGGATGGTAGTACTCGGAAATCTGATAGGCAACTTCGGTGTTGTCCTCAAGCGTTTGAAAGCCATGGGCGAAGCCCTCGGGAACGTACAGCATCCGACGATTACCTGCGGAAAGCTCAAGTCCGATCCACTGATTAAGACTCGGAGAATCATCACGCCGGTCGATGATCACATCGTAGATCGACCCGGTTGTGCAACGCACCAGCTTCGCTTCCTGGTGCGGACTCATCTGAAAGTGCATGCCCCGTATTGTCCCGCGCTGTCGGTTGAAAGACACGTTCGCCTGCACCACCCGAGGATTCAAGCCGCGTCGCGCAAATTCTTCCTGGTTCCACGTGCAGGCAAAAAACCCGCGTTCGTCTCTGATGGGCTCAGGTTCGATGATGAAAGCGCCTTTGAGTGCCGTTTCGATAAAAATCATGATTAGCGTGGATTAGATATTAGAGTCAGACGGGGTCTTACACAACCTTCGCCTCGGGAATGGGGATAATAAGACGACCTCGCAGTTACTGTTTAAGTGGTTGTCGAAAAAGCCAGTCTCTCAGCGCGCGAAGAGATCGATAGACCATCGGGGCGCGGCGCCTGAGCAAGATGCTAAGCACGTTTCTCCTTTGCTGCAGGCCGCCAAAGCGCAAATGCAGCTTCAGGTAAGTACGACCGAGCGA
>JBGPWL010000160.1:0-3331 GCA_041492185.1 Pyrinomonadaceae bacterium
AAAATGTCGTCGGGATCGTTGTCGAAACCAACAATGAAGCCGCCCATCACTTCCATGCCGTAACTCTGAATCTTCTTGACTGAGTCGAGCAGGTTGCCGCGGTTCTGCGACTTCTGAGCTTCCTTGAGACTCTCCTCGACTGGCGTTTCAATCCCGAGAAAAACCCGGCGAAAGCCGGCGCGCTGCATGACGCTGAGCAGTTCATCATCATCGGCAAGATTTACGCTGGCTTCGGTGAGGAGAGAAAACGGAAAACCGTTTCGCTCTTGCCATGCGGCCAACTCGGGCATCAGGGTACGAACATTCTTCTTATTGCCAATGAAGTTATCGTCGACGATGAAGACTGTGCCGCGCCAGCCAAGCTCGAGCAGCGCATCGAACTCGGCGAGCATTTGCTGATTGCTCTTGGTCCGGGGCACGCGGCCGTAGATTTCGATGATGTCGCAAAACTCGCAGTTGAACGGACAGCCGCGCGAGTATTGCACCGACATTGCGCTGTAGCGTTTAAGATCCGCGAGCTGAAAATGTGGGACGGGCGTGACTGCGAGCGGTGGCCGCTCTGCCGCCTGGTAAGTTCGCTTGGCTTCGCCGCGCTCAAGGTCTTTGACAAATTGAGGTAGCGTTGTCTCCGCCTCACCGAGAAAGATGTGATCGGCTTCGGGTAACGGTTCGATCGTGGTCGTGATATACGGTCCGCCAATCACGACCCGCTTGCCGCGCGCCTTGCAGCGTTTGACGAGTTGCCGCAGCGAATCTTTTTGTACCAGCATCGCCGTAGCAAAAACAATATCCGCCCATTCAATGTCCGACGACTTCAGCGATCGCACGTTCAAATCGACTAGCCGCCGTTCCCAGGACTCCGGCAGCAAGGCCGAAACGGTCAACAATCCCAGCGGCGGAAACGCGCAGCGCTTGCCTTCGAACGGCAGCGCGTGTTGAAAACTCCAATAGGTATCGGGAAATTCCGGATTCAATAAGAGCACTCTCATAGCATCCTCACTTGGTTGTCACAGATACATGTTGCCGGTCAGGCTTTGGAAAATCAGTAAGAAAGGGGGCGAACATCGTGACCGAATCTTAGTACCGATTCGCCCCGGCGCGTGTAATAGTTATGTAAGAAGGTTACGCGTAACCGACGGGAGGGGTCGGGTTGAGGGCGGGCACTGAACGGCCATCCCTGACTACGGTTGCGCGCGAGGCGGCAGAGTTCAGGCCGGCCCGTTCAGTGAGTGCTTCGCATTCAGTTCCTTGTGAGGTTGTGAATGGTTCACTTGTTCCCTGGCGGCGGCGGTGCTACTGATCCTTCCGCACGCGAAATGTCTTCGCCGCTGTTTGTATTTCGGAGATGGCACTAACGCCGCCGGTCTCCTGATAACTCACTTTCGCGGTTGTCGCGGTGCTTGGTTGCGTCACAATGTCAACCTTTACGTTCGCCACGCTCTTTTGCGGCTTGACGTCTTTGCCGGCAAAGAAATACAACTCGCCTGTGTTGTTTTCTCGTTCCAGCAACACTATTTGATAAAGACCGGGCTTGAGTTCGACGTCGCCGACGCGCGTCTTGCGATCTAGTTGCACCGCTGTCTTTTCTCGCTTTTGATGGTCCAGTTCGGTTTCCGTTTTCTTCCTTTCAGCCGAGAGGTCACGCCACGGATGATTCGTCACACGCTGGAGTTCGGCAAGGAAAGCTTCGCGGTCGCCCTTTTCAACCAGGAAGCTGACTTCTCGCTCTTGCCCGTCTACCTTCGAGGTGATGTTGACAAAGTGACGCGTGGTTTTGGTTCCCATGAGAATCAGCCCGGCCAATGGACTCGCGACCATTAAGGCGGCTCCCGATTTGGTGCGCTTCTTCTCGACGGTGTCGTAGCTCACTTCGGTGATGCCGGAGACGGGGATAGTGAATGACTGTCCCTTCGCAGCCTGTCCGGTTATCGTGTCTGCGCTAACCGTGACGGTAACCGAGACGCCTTTCGTCAAAGTCTCTGTGCCGGATTCGTATTTCACCTTCCACGGTTTGCTGCCGGGAGTCTGCGCAGTGCAGACTGTTCCTCCGACCAAAGTGATAATCGCGCCAAGCATCAGCCGGCGCAGGATGGAATTTGATAGCGGTTTCATAAGCGATGTTTTCCTCCTAATCTTGAAGGCGTGGTATCAATTGAGCCTGGATAAGTTGAATCACAGCCCCAATTGATGAGTAGCGAGCGAGCATACTAAGACGGAACCCGCAGGCAAGTTATGAATTGACGAGACTGAGATTAGAGCATTCGTTGGGGACTGGCAAGACCGAAAACTGCCTCCAGATCATTTCCGCTTCCAGCGCACGCCGTCCTTGGTGTCTTCGAGAATGATCCCGCGCTGGGCCAGTTGATCGCGAATCTCATCGCTGCGGCCAAAGTCGCGACGACGGCGGGCCTCCTGGCGCTCGTCGATCATCGCCTGAATCTCGCTGTCCAGCATCTCGGATTGATTCTCGCCGAAAACATTGAGGACCGTGTCGATGCGCGCGATCAGCTCCAGCAGTTCGCGTTTGTTCTCTTCGCGCAGTTGGTGACGGGCCAACGCCGTGTTCACCTCGCGCGTGAGATTGTGAATCGCGGCCAGGGCTACCGAAGTATTGAGATCGTCGTCCATGCCCGCCTCAAAAGCTTCGAGCGCGCGGTGGGCTGATTCGCGCAACGCCTCGTTCACGCCTGGTTCAGTGCGCGCTTCACTTAAGCGCGCGCGGAAGTCGCTCAGGCTGTCGACGGTCTTCTCAGCGCCACGCAAGGCATCGAACGTAAAGTTGAGTTGCTTGCGATAGGGAACACTCAAAAGAAAATAACGAATGCCACTGGGTGAATGACCTTTCGCCATCACGTCGCGCAAGGTGTAGTAGTTGCCCTTCGACTTGGACATCGTCTCGCCTTCAACTTTGAGATGCTCGATGTGCAGCCAGTAACGCGCAAACTGTTTGCCGGTTGCGCCTTCGCTCTGCGCGATCTCATTTTCGTGATGCGGAAAGATCAGATCGACGCCGCCGGCGTGAATATCAAAAGTCTCGCCGAGATATTTCATCGACATCGCGGAGCATTCGATGTGCCACCCAGGACGGCCGCGGCCGATGTCAGTGTCCCAGGCCGGCTCGTTTTCGTTTGCCGGTTCCTTCCACAAAGCGAAGTCGCGCGCGTCCTCTTTTTCGTATTTGTCCGTGTCGATGCGTTCACTGCCGCCCGCGATGTTGCCGGCAAAGTTGATCTTCGAAAGCTTGCCGTATTCCGGAAACGAGCTGATGCGGTAATAGATCGAACCGTCTGATCGGTAAGCGTGATCGTTCTGCAACAACTTCTCGATCAGT
>JBGPWL010000106.1:0-14297 GCA_041492185.1 Pyrinomonadaceae bacterium
CACCGTGCACATTCAACATCAATATCTCCGGAGCTACCGGCCAATATCTCACAGACATGCAGAACGAGTTGAGAAGAATCTTCGGATCCGGAGGCTTTGGCGTTGTGTTCGGCCATCCTGAGCAGGCGAACGGCGGCAGCATGAATCTTGAGGTAACAGGCCAGTATACTGGTCATATTGCTGACGTTCTGATTGCGCGGAGGTTACGATCTCAACCGCGTCACTGGCAAAGAAGGCATTAGCTTCTCAACAGCACGAGGCAGGCCATTGAATGAGATTGAAGTAAACCTTGGTCGGGAGTGATCGATGCGAACAGTTGGCAGACAGTCCGCGAAACTCTGACAACTCCACGAAAGGACTTCGGTCTGCGACTGCGCCGGTCAGTGCTTGCAAACCACCGAAGGCAGCACTGACCGGCTCCCCGAAAACTGGCCGAGGATGATTAAACTTTTTTGCTCTAGAGAATTGCCGAAGGTGTGAGAAACGACTAAGTCTCATAACTTTGCCATTCGCCTCAGCCAACCGGCTACAGCTTCCGACCATCCTAAAACCCGCGTATAATCCGTACCGACAAGAGACAACCGCTTAAGCATATGAAGATTAGGGCCAACCTCCTCCGCGTGATCGGGCTGCTCGCCGCGGTCTTGATTTTTGCGCCCGCTGCCGCGCAACAACCACCGCAAGCGCCGCCTGCGAACCGTTTTGACGTCACTAACTATCACATCGAAGCTCAGTTGATTCCGGATCAGCATCTATTGCGCGCCGGCGCCGACGTGACTTTTTCACCCCTCGATGCGACGCGTTCCGTCGTATTTGAACTCAATGGCTCGCTGAAGATTGAAAGCATCGAGCGCGATGGCGTGGCGCTCACGAACTTTGTGCAGGACGCCGTCGGGGTTGGCCAACTCGGACCAAGCGTACGCGTCGATCTCGGCGCGGTTATTCCCGTGGGCCAGGCGGTAACTTTGCGTTTTCGTTGGAGCGGCGCGCTGGTCTCTCCTGAGGGTGGACCGCTGGCCACGAAGCGACTCGCATATGTCGGCCCGGAAGGATCGTACTTGATGTATGCGTCGCGCTGGTTTCCTTTTCACGAGTATGCCGCCGACCGCGCCACCAGCGACATCACGATGATCGTGCCGACCGGCGTGCAGGTGGCCGGCACAAGCGATGAGCCCGTCGTGCCGCAGCAATCAGTCAAAGACGGCACTACTCACTACCGCTTCGTCCAACACCGACCGGTATTGCCGGGAAATTTTGCGGCGGGACAATACATCACCAGAAGTTTGCGCTATGGCAATTACGAAATTCAGTTCAACACCAAGCCGGGCAGCGAAAATCGCATCACTGCTTTCGCTGAACCCATGGGCCACGTGCTGGAGTCTTACACGCAACAGTACGGCGCGCCGGCGTGCGGTACGCGGCTGGTAGTGGTCCAGACTGATGACGAAACGCTCGATACTTATTCCGGTCCCGGCATCATATTTTTGTCGTCAAAGTTTTTCGACGCTTCGCGCGCCGTGCCCGAAGAGAAGCTGCAACGCGAAGTCGCTTATCAATGGTGGGGCCAGACAGTCGGCCTGAAATCTTTTGATGACGCCTGGATTTCGCAAGGCCTGGCTGAGTGGAGCGCGTTTGCCTATCGCGAAGCAACCCTGACGGCGGGACCGTTGGATGCCACGCAACGCGAAGAGCAGGAGCGCGCGTTGACCTTCGAACAGACCGCGTCAATCGGCCGCGCCCCCAGCGCGCTAGACGATCAATCAGCCGCTTATCAGTCGATCGTTTTCTTCAAGGGCGCGATGGTGTATCGCATGTTGCGCGAAACCATAGGCAAGGAAAAATTCAATGTGCTGTTGCGCACCTTCCTGGAAAACTTTCGCGGGAAGAATGCTTCCATCGATGACTTCGAACGTTTGACGACAAAGGTTGCCGGCGAGAACATGCGCTACTTCTTCGCGCAGTGGATCGAGGGGACCGGCGTTCCGGAATTCATCGTTGACTATCAGATCATCCGCACGCGCGCGGGAAAGTTTCGTACGCGCGGCACAGTCAGACAGAACCTGGAATCTTTGAAGATGCCCGTCCAGTTGATGCTGCGCGCCGAGGGCGACAATCAGACAACGACTGTTCGCGTAGAAGGCAAGAGCGAAGATTTTGATTTCGAGTCAAACGGCGCGCCGCTCGAAGTAGTGGTCGATCCGAACAACAAGATCCTGCGCATGTCGGACGATCTGCGCGTGACCATCATCGCACGTCGCGGCATCGAGCAATTGAAGGAAGGGAATTATGCCGAGGCGCAGCAGCAGCTCGAAGCGGCGCTGAAACTGGACCGCTCAAATTCGTGGGTCTACTACAACCTTGGGGTGCTGTTCTTCGAGCAGCGCAACTGGGCACAGGCGTTGGACAATTTTTCTGCGGCGCTCACCGGCAATTTGAAACCCTCCTGGATTGAGGTCTGGGCCCACATCAAACGCGGTAACGCTTACGACGCGCAGGGCAACCGCGACCGGGCGGTTTCGGAATACAAACAAGCGGTGCAATCGGGTATCGACTACGATCACGCGCAAACTGTTGCCAAGAAATTCCTCGCCACGCCCTTCGATCCAAAAGCAGCGCAATCAGCAGAGCTTACAACACCGGGCCAGTAGCCCGCGCGTAGCGGACGGATTCTATGGCCGGGATAAGACCAACAGCGAAGCAGTGCGACCCTGGCAGGGTCGATTATGGATTGCGGCCGGTTCCGTGGGCGTTGCCCCCGGCTATTGAATGTTTTCCCCTTTGGGGATAAAGAACGCGCAATCGAATTGAGCTTGTCCGCGGAGCGGACGTATTTAATTGCCGTGGGTAACACCCACGGGACAAGGAAATCAAAACGTCCCGACCCTGTAAGGGTCGCACCTCATGAGAAAGTAATAATCAATGGGGCAGACACTCGTCAGCCTGCTCGTTCATGTGATTTTCTCAACCAAGAATCGCGTCGATCTTGAGCGCTTTGCTTAAAGACGTGAAGAAAGACTCGTCAAAATGGATCAAGACGAAGGATCGGAAGTTCAATGACTTTCACTGGCAGGATGGTTATGCGGGATTCTCAATCGGTCAATCGAACGTTCCGGCGTTGAAGCGATACATTGCGCAGCAGAAGGAACATCACACGAAGCGTACGTTTCAGGAAGAGTTGATTGAATTGTTGAAGAAATATGAAGTTGAATACGACGAGCGGTATTTGTGGGATTGACGGCGCGTAATGCGACCCTTTCAGGGTCGGATGGATCGGGCCTCTATCCCGTGGGCGTTGCCCACGGCTATTCAATGAATCCCCTTCGGGGATTGAGTTCCCGGCATTCCGTCTAGACGGCCACGATCGCGATCTTGTTTTCGTTGGCGAGTTGGATCATCTCGGCGCGATCGAACATCAAGGTTTTGCCCGCGGTGATGCAAAGGCAGGTGGCGCCGGCGGCGAGCATGGCCGAGATAGTTGGCGTGCCGACAACGGGAACGTCGAAGCGCATGTCTTGATCTGGCTTCGCGATTTTTACGACGGTCAATCGACCTTTGGCCAGGGTGCCGGCGCGACGAATCGTTTCGTCAGTGCCTTCCATCGCCTCGATCGCCACGCAGGCTTTCGCGCGAATCACGATTGTCTGGCCCAAATCCAAACGCGCGATCTCACGTGCGATCTCCAGACCATAATCAATGTCGTCTCGCTCGCGCTGATCGGGTCCGCGGCGTGTCAACGTGCCGGTTTGAGGAAGATAGTCCTGGAGAAAGAAAGTTGAATCGATCAGCTCGATGCCTTCGCTCGCTAACTCGTCGGCGACAGCGCCTATGAGCGCGTCGGTGTTGCGCTTTGGGAGTTTCAGGAGCAGCTTCAGCATGCGAGCGTCAGGAATGGCGCGACTGAATATCTGGATGTGTTTGACCTGGCCGGCCATGATCGCGCGCTCGACGCCCTCGCTCTTAAAGAACTTCACCATCTTGCCAAGTTGGCCGATGCCCACCCAGGTAACATTATCGGCGACGCGTTCGATCTCCGGATCGGTTTCCTCGCGAATGGCGACCACTGCCAGCGAGGTCCCTGCGCGTTTCGCGCCTTCAATTACCAGGAATGGAAACTTGCCGTTTCCTGCTATCAGTCCGTACTTCATCATAGAGTGTTGGGAGTTGGGTGTAGGGTGTGAAACATGATTTTCCATTTTCCATTTGACATCTATCATTTGTCATTTGGCTCCAACGCCGTACTCCTTCCGGGCGATACAGTCAGGAGGACGCTTAACGACCTTCTGGGCGCTTGGGTTCGAGTAACAATGACAAATGGAAAATGTGAAATGTGAAATGGAAAATGATTGTCATCAAACCCTGTTACTTGATGACTCCACGTTGGGATGATTCAATAAACTTCACCAACTCATCAACTTCT
Organism: Pyrinomonadaceae bacterium; assembly: GCA_041492185.1. Taxonomy (GTDB): domain Bacteria; phylum Acidobacteriota; class Blastocatellia; order Pyrinomonadales; family Pyrinomonadaceae; genus JAOAPY01. Next base: position 4,418 of record JBGPWL010000106.1, read on the forward strand.
TTAGAGTCTTTGATCTCTTCCCTGATGCGCACGAGCGCCTGCGACGTATTTAACTTCGCGGACAGCAGTAAGTGAAACGCATGATGCAGCGCATCAATAACCTCGCGCGAATAGCCGCGCCGGTTCATGCCTGTGATGTTCAGCCCGTAACAGCGCGCGTGATTACCGACCGTCAGCGCGTATGGCAGCGCGTCCTTGACCACCACGGAATAGCCGCCCACGTAGGCCTCGCGCCCGATGCGGCAAAACTGATGCACGCCGGAATAAGCGCCAAGGTTCGCCTGCTCTTCGACTCGAACATGACCGGCGAGGGTGGCGCCGTTGGCCATGATCACGCCGTCGCCTACAAGGCAATCGTGGGCGATGTGCGCCTGCGCCATGATCAAACAATCATCCCCCGTTTGCGTCAGCATGCCGCCGCCTTCCGTCCCGCGATGAATGGTAACGAACTCGCGAATGCGATTGCGCTTGCCAACGCGCGTCTCGGAAGGTTCGCCTTTGTATTTCAGATCCTGCGACGCGAGCCCGATGGAGACAAACGGAAAAACGTGCGTGCCTTCACCGATGCTGGTGCGTCCGTCGATTACACAATGTGCTTCCAGGCGAACCCCGTCACCCAACTCCACGTCGTCGCCGACGATTGAGTAGGGACCGATGTAACAGTCGCGACCGATGCGCGCGCGCGAGCTGACGACCGCTGACGGGTGAACGAAGGTTGCTATCTCGGTTTGGGTTTGCATCTAAGCTATTTCATTTCCCATTTCTCATTTGTCATCGTCTGACAAAGATTATGGGGTTGGAACGAAATGAAAAATGGTAAATTTCAAATGACAAATGGAAAATGATCTTTTTACACCGCACCGCTTCGGTCCGCGACGATGCTCATTATCTCGGCATCGGCGGCGAGCTGGCCGTCAACCTTCGCTTCGCCGCGCATGCGCTGCACACGCGACCCTATGCGCATGGCGGTGACTTCGAGAATCAGAGTGTCGCCGGGAACTACCGGGCGGCGAAAGCGCGCTTCTTTGATTCCCGTGAACAGAACCAGTTTGTTGTCGCGATCCTCGATCTCGCGCAGCGCCAGCACGGCTCCGACCTGGGCCAGCGCCTCGATGACGAGCACGCCGGGCATTACGGGCGCGCCGGGAAAGTGACCCTGAAAAAAAGGTTCGTTGATGCTCACCTGCTTGACGCCGACGATACGCACGCGCGGCACCAGTTCGATGATGCGATCGACCAGGAGAAACGGGTAACGGTGGGGGAGCAGCTTCTGGATCGCCTGACAGTCGAGAACTGTTTCCATGGTCCTAAGAATAAAGCGACGCGGAGTGCGGGTCAATGACCGCATCTCCGCGTCCGAAGAGTTAACCTTTTTCCGAAGCCGCGACTACTTTGGCGGCGTCGTCACTTGCGCGGTTGCCGGATTCTTGCTGTTGAAGTCGCTGATGAAGGCGCGCGTGATATCCATCGCCTCGGACGCGCTGAGAATCGCGGGTCCAAGTTTGGCAGCGTCCAGCAACAACGTGATGCCTCGCGCTTTCCCATACGCATCAAGTGCCTTGAAGATGTCCGTGTAGACCGGAGCCAGGGCTTCCTGCATTTTCTTGGGGTACGCAGCCTCAGCATCTTCCTGCTTGCGCTTTGCTTCGGTCTTCAACTGCTCGAGCTGATCTGCCTTCGCTTGAAGCTGCTTTGGATCAACTGGACCTCCCTGCAGTTTGTTTATTTCATCCGTGAGCTGCTGAATCTTCTGCTGCATTTGCCGAAGCTCGTTTCTGATCCCGTCGAATGCCGCCTCGACTTTTTTTGCGGCAGCGACCAGCCGGACGATGCCTTGCTTCTCGTCGCCGAATGCCTCGGTATCAACCAGTGCGATTTTGCTCTCAGGCAAGGCCGCGCTCGTTTGCTTCGGAGCTGGTTGCTGAGTCGGTTGAGTCGCGGGGTTGGTCTGTGCCAACACAGGAGAGACAGCGACGGTGGCGACAAAAGCGAACGCTGCTATTAGACGTTCTATCTTCATAAACTTCCTTCTTTGAATTAGGTCAGTAGCTCAAGGCGCCGGACATGTCCGGGTCGTTACGGCGTAGTCACTGACGCGGTTGCCGGATTCTTACTATTGTATTCGTTGATGAATGCGCGCGTGATATCGAGCTTGTCGTCGGCATAGACCAGAGGCACCTGGCTGCCGTCAATGATCACTGTTATACCGCGCGCCTTGGCAAAGACTTCCAGCGCTTTGCCGATGTCAACCTGGAGCGGCTCGAAGATTTCTCCCCGGCGCTTGTTGTAAGCATTTTGGGCGTCCTCGCCCTTGCGCTTCAACTCCGTCTTCATCTGATCCAACTGATCCATCTTCTGTTGGATTGTTTTCGGATCGGCGACGGCTCGCGTCTTTTCAATGTCGTCGGTTAACTGCTGGATCTTCTGCTGCAATTGATTGATCTCAGTCTGGCGCGGTTGAAACTCTCGGTTCAGGTTACTCTGCAGCGCATTGAATTTAGCGATGCCGGTCTTCGGATCGAGAAACGCATCCGAGTAGATTACGGCCATCTTGCTGTCGGGCACAGGCCCGCTGGTTTGCGGCGCGGCTGGTTGCTGCGCTGCCTGACCTGCAGGCTTGGGTTGCGCGAGAACCGGGGAAACGGCGCTGGCCGCGAGGAAAGCGAAGGCGGCTATCAAGCGATATATCTTCATAACTTCTTGTGCTACTCCTTAAACAGTGAAAGGCGGTACGAGAATTAGTTGTCTACGCCGCCTGTATGGTTGGTTTCAAATCGTCAAAACGTCCGACCCACGCTGAACCGGATCACAGTCCTCTTCTCGAATTGCCCAAAGCGAAACGGGAACCCGTCAATTATCTGATCCTTTCTCGCATTGGGATTATACGCAAAGATCAGACGAAAGGGTACGTTGAGGACGGGCACTTGCACGCGCACCTCAAGACCCATGCTGGCCCGGTAGTCTGTTAACTTGGCAAAACGGCTTTGCGACAGCAGCACTGCGGTGTTTGTCTGGGCATCGCCGCGCAGAAATACCTGTTGGAAGCCAAAGGGCAAACCGGTAGTGGGATCGAATGGTCCAAGGGAGCGCGCATTGTCGAGTTCCTGCGTCGTGACCAGTCGGGCATCGCGCATCACCAGACCGCCGGCGACGCCAGTGAGCGCGAGTTGCGTGTTTCCGTTACAGGCAGCCAGCGTCGACAAATTGGCCAGGGCAACACCACCGCCAAGACGCGCGCAGGGAATAGCGCCGATGGAAGACAGAAACGGCTGATCGGGAAGGAAATTGCTCGAGAAGAATTGATCCTTCTTTGAATGAAGGTTGAAGGCCGTGCCAACGTCCGTAAAGAGCGCTGCGCCGACCGTATTGCCAATGATCGGGATGCGGTATTCGAAGTTTCCGAGTAGTTGCGTGTCGCCGCCGACGGACGTAAACGATCGTGGAAGCTTAACCACGTTGCTGCCGCTTACTCCGGTAAAGAGACCGACGTTCGTATACACCGATGACACTCCCGGCACGGGGACGGGCGTGCCGAACTGGTTCGAGGCAATCACGACGTTGCGTGTTGTGACGAATGTGTCGAGTGGCGTGACCGGACTGATCGAGCGCACGTTGTATCCGCGAATCGTAAATTCGTCGCCGAGAAAGAAACGTTCGAAAATCGGAATGCCGTCAACGAACGCCAGCGAATTAGAGTTTCTGATCTTGCTGGAAATCGAAAAACTGCCGGTGGTTGCGGCGATCAGTCGGAAGCCGAACACTTCCGGACGATAGGGATCTGATTTCTTGCGCCGCATCGGAATGAACTGCGAATAAGAGATTGTCGGCGAATAGGTGCGGACATCGCCGAGCAGTCCGGCGATCGCGAGCCCCACCGAAATTTCTTTGCCGCCGACAGGATCGACGCTGCCGTTGCGAGTGTCGAAGGTAAATGTTCCCGTGATGCGGCTGGTGAGAATCTTCGGCTGCGCGTAAATGACCGGGATGAACTGTGGATTGGCGGGATCCGCATTCACTTTTGGATCCGTCACGCTGGTCTGCGAAAGCTGATAAGAAGCGCCGACGCGCGAAAACTGCGTAAATTTTCGTTTGCGATAGAACTCCGAGAGCGGAGCGCTCGCGAAGAGAGAGGCGCCGTAGGACGTGCGCGTAAACAGGTTGGCCTCGTTCACGTTGAAGAAATCCAAGAGGTTGCCCGACGCTCCCTGAATGGCGGAAGTATTTTGCGAAAGGAACGTGCCCTCGCCAAAAAACTTTTGCGAAAAAGCGAAGACCGAGAAGCCCGCCGTGATTGGCCGGTTCTTAATGTATGGCTCGGTAAATGAAAACTGAAACGAACGCTGCCGGTTCCCCGCGGCCAACTGGAATGAAAGAATCTCGCCGCGGCCCAGCAGGTTGTTGGTCGAGTATTCAAGGCCAAAGAACGAACCGCCAATGCCCGAGATACCGCCATTGAACGAAATCTGCTGGCGGCCTTTCTCACTCACCTTCAAGTTGATCGCAACGGTTGCTTGTTCGTCGTCTGTTTTGAGGTCTACGTCCTTGTCCTTATCAATCGGATTGAAGTAGCCAAGCTGGTTCAACTTGATGACCGAATACTCCCAGTTGTTCTGGTTGTAAATATCCCCTTCGTTGATCAGCACTTCGCGCCGCAAAACGTTGTCGCGCGTGAACGTGTTGCCGATAAATTCCAGGCGGCTCAGCGTAAACTGTTTCCCCTCATCAATCGTGATGGTAAAGTCGACTATCCCCTCCTTAGGATTCTGCGGATTGTCTTTGAAGGTGGGAACCGGGTCCGCGGTGTATTCAATGAAACCCTGGCTGCCGTAATACTTCTTGAGGTTCTCGTAGAGCGCTTTGCTGAACTTCTCGCCGTTGGCAATATCGCCCTTGTTCAGTCCGATCACGGCACGAATCGCCTGCTCGGAAAAGATCGAGTTGCCTTCGATCTTCAGCTCGCCCAGCCGGTATACCTTGCCCTCGGAGATGGGAATGGTTACGCGCAGGCCCTCGTCCGTGGACGAGAGAATCGGCAGCGGCAGGATCGGAAATCCGGTGCGGCGTTTGCCGACGCCTTCAACTCGCGGTTCACCGTGACGTCCCTGCAGATAGCCTTTCGAGCGCATGTAGTTGTCCACGTTATGCAGGTCGGCCTCGAGTTTTCGGCGATCGAGAATGTCCTGCCCGCGAAAGCGCGTCAACAACCCGGCCTCTTTCACGTATTTCATCGAGTTGCGCAGCTTCTTATCACTGAAGATGCTGTTGCCTTCAAACTGGATCTCGACCACGCGCACGCGCTCGCCTTCGTGAATCACGAAAGTCACGGCAATCGAGGTTTGCGAAACCGGATCTTCGCGTCTTTCGATGGTCGCATTTGGATGGCCGTGCTCGGCGAGCAATTCCTTGATTACTCGGATGGCGTTGCGGACTTTGACGGGATCGTAAATACTCTCTTTCGAAACGCCGACACGACGCTCACGAAACGCCTTCAGAATGTCTGACTCTGCCACGCTGTGCAGGCCTTCAAACTGCAGATCGCGAATGATAGGTAATTCTTTGACTTCAAATATGACGACTACGCCGCCGCGCGGGCCCTCCTCGGTATAGACGCGTGATTGCACCTTGTCGAAGAAACCGAGCGCAAGGATGGACTGCAGATCCCTGGCCGCCTGGTCAGGATTGTAAGGATCGCCCTTGTGGGTTTGCACCCAGTAAAGAATGTCTTCCTGGCGCAGCCGCCGGTTTCCGGTGACCGTGACATCCTCGACTGTGCGCTGGGCCGGCTGTTGACCGCGAGCACATTCGGGCGCGAAGAAGATTGTGGCTATCAGGATTAGTCCGCTCGCCAAGATGAGCACGAACGCGCGATAAGAGTGCATAAGCGCCAATTTCCCTAGTGGTTCTAACCGACTTTCGGAAACTTCGGGGAGCGTCTGGGTGATAAATTAAATCTTTCGTCAGAAATAAAGGCAAAAACTAATAACGCAAACATCGAAACGAGCCAACAACCGAGGAACCACTTGGATTCAGGGTGCCACACTCCCCGTTGCCAGCTCGAACTTACAAAGTGGCGCATTATACCGAACCAATAAGGCAAAGTAAAAAGGCAAAAGGTAAAAGTCAAAAGGAAAAGGGGCGGGAACGGCAGAACCCTTGCCACACCTTTTTCCTTTTTGCCTCTTAGCTTTTGCCTTTTACGACTTTCCGCCCGGCCGGATCAGTGGGCTAGCAGCACTTCGCCGGGAGCTTCAACGCCAATGGGGCGGTAATTCAGCTCAAGGCCATCGAGAAACACTTCAATTAAAGAAGCGCCCTCGAGGTGACCCTGGATCAATGCTTCAGAAAGGGGATCCTCGACGTGTTTTTGCAGGGCCCGGCGCAACGGGCGCGCACCGTAGGATCGATCGGAGCAAGTCTTGTCCACGATCCAGCGCTTGGCCTCGTCCGTCAGTCGGACTTCCAGCGCGTGTCGCATCATCGTCTTGTTGATTTGATCGAGCTGCATCTGGACCACTTCGAGCAGTTCGTCGTCGAGTAGTTCGTCGAAGATGATGATCTCGTCCAGCCGGTTGATAAACTCCGGATTGAACGTCTGGCGCACCGACGACATCACCATCTCTTCCATCTTTCCGCGCGAGACGTCGGTTGAGCCCTGAAAGCCCATCGTGCCTCGCTTCTGAATGAAGCGCGCGCCGATGTTGGAAGTCATGATGATGATCGCATTTTTGAAATCGACGGTGTTGCCGAGCGCGTCGGTCAAGATGCCGTCTTCGAAGACTTGCAGCAGAATGTTGAAGATGTCGGGGTGCGCTTTTTCGATTTCGTCGAAAAGCAAAACAGAATAGGGCGCGCGCTTGACGCGCTCGGTGAGTTGGCCGCCTTCTTCGTGTCCGACGTAACCCGGCGGCGAGCCGATCAGCTTCGAGACCGAATGCTTCTCCATGAACTCTGACATGTCAAAGCGGATCAGCGCGCGCTCGGCGCCGAAGAGAAACTGCGCCAGCGAGCGAGCCACTTCGGTCTTGCCGACGCCGGTTGGACCAAGAAAGAGGAATGACCCGACCGGTCGCAATGGATTTTTCAGACCGGCGCGCGAACGGCGAATGGCTCGCGCCAGCGCCGAGATCGCGGGACGCTGCGAAACAACGCGCAGGTGCAATCCTGCTTCGATGTGCAGCAGCTTTTGTTGCTCTTCTTCTTTCAGCGACGTAACCGGGATGCCGGTCCAGCGCGCGATCACTTCTTCGACGTCGTCTTTCGTAACTTGCGCGGACACTATTGGTTCGTCCGTTTCGCGAATGGCGGTTTCGTCATAAGGTGCCCGCGACCATTGCGTCAACTGAGTGTCCCAATCGTCAAGACTGCCCTGTTCGCGCCGCACCCGAAGCTTGACGCGAGCGCCGGCTTCGTCAATCACGTCGATGGCTTTGTCCGGCAGGAAGCGATCGGGAATGTAACGATGCGATTGGTAGACGGCGGCTTCGAGCGCGTCGTCGGTGTAATGCACCTGATGAAAACTCTCGTAGCGTTCGCGCACGCCCCTGAGAATCGCTACGGCCTCTTCCTCGGAAGGCGGCGGCACCTTAACGGCCTGGAAGCGCCGCTCGAGCGAACGATCCTTTTCGATCGACTTGCGAAACTCTGCGGGCGTCGTCGCGCCGATGCACTGAATCTCGCCGCGTGACAGCGCCGGCTTCAAAATGTTGGCCGCATCAAGCGAACCTTCCGCGGAGCCTGCGCCGACCAGCGTGTGCAACTCGTCGATGAAGACGATGTACTGCGGGTTGTCGATCAGCTCGCGCATGATCTGTTTCAAGCGCTCTTCAAACTGTCCGCGATATTTCGTGCCCGCTACGATCAATGAAAGGTCGAGCGAAAGGATTCGTTTGTTTTCCAGAAACGAGGGAACCTCGCCGCTCACTATTCGCTGCGCCAGTCCTTCGACGATCGCCGTCTTGCCGACGCCGGGCTCGCCTATTAGCACTGGATTATTTTTCGTTCGCCGGCACAGAATCTGAACCACGCGTTCGATCTCAGCTTCGCGTCCAATCAGCGGATCCAGTTTGTCATTAGAGGCGTCATCGGTCAGGTCGCGGGAAAACTCAATCAGGTGGGGCGTGTCTTTCTTCGATGAGTTGCGCAAGTCGGCGCCCGATTGGCGGGCAATCTCGTCGCGCACCGCGTTCAAACGCAGACCGCGCTCGTAGAGGATCTCCGCGGCCATCGAACGCTCTTCTCTTAAAAGGCCGAGCAACAGATGCTCGGTGCCGATGTGCCGGTGCTGCAAACGATCGCTCTCCTCGTGCGAGAAAGCCAGCACTCGCTTGGTCTCAGGCGCGAGCGGGAGTTCGACGGAAGTGGAGATTTTTTCTCGCAGCAGCGTGCGGCCTTCGATCTCTTTGCGAATTGACTCGATCGAGATCTGCGCGCGTGGGAAAAAGCGTCCGGTGAGCGTCTTGTCTTCGCGCATCAGTCCCAGCAACAAATGCTCCGGCTCGATTGCGGGCGCGCCGAATTGGGACGCTTCGTAGCGCGCGAAGAAAATTACCCGGCGCGCTTTTTCAGTGTAGCGTTCGAACATTCGTTAAGTACCGTTTGCCGCAAGCCCGACCGTTAGGGAGGGCGTCAAGTGCTTTCTATGATTGCCGTGCCGGGCGAAATGCTTGCCCGGCAACCGGCGGCATTATAACCGATCAGGTGAAAGGCAAGAAGCATTGTCCGATTACTATTGGTTAAAACGCTCAACCCGTCGAGAATTTCAAAAGTCGGAACACAGGCCTCAGTCGTGTCCAATACCTCAACCTGCCCATCTTTCTCAGATTGAAGTCTGAGTTACTAAACCGTCTTTCAGCGACAACACACGGTCGCAAAGCCGCGCCAGTTGCTCATTATGCGTAGCAATCACAACGATCGCGCCCTGCCGGCGGCAATACGAGACGAGCGCTGCCCCTATTTCATTTCCGATCGACGCGTCAAGATTTCCGGTCGGTTCGTCAGCCAAAATAATTTTTGGTTTGGTAATTAACGCCCGCGCGACCGCCACTCGTTGCTGCTCGCCTCCCGAAAGATCGCCAATCCTGTGCTCCACGCGCGCGCCCAGCCCGACGCTGGTGAGCGCTTCCGTTGCCCGGCGCAGGCTTTCACTCTTGTTCAGACGCGCAATCATCAGCGGTAACGCAACATTTTCAAGGGCCGTCAAATCGGGAAGCAGATAATGAAACTGAAAAACAAAGCCGACCTGTTCGCCGCGAAAACGCGATAACGCCGACGGTCTCGACTCGGTGATGGAAAAGCCGCCCAGTCGAATCGTCCCGCTGTCGGCAGCTTCGAGACCGCCGAGCAAATGAAGCAATGTTGATTTACCCGCGCCCGACGCGCCTGTGATTGCCACGATCTCGCCGGGCGAAACGGACAACGAAACGCCGCGAAGCACTTCAATCACTTCGCCACTCGGCGACGCAAACGCTTTTCGCAGATCGTCAACGCTCAGTTGGTCTGGCGACATTGGACTATTGTGTTTCGCGAAGCATCTCGACGGGTCGCACGCGTGCGGCGGCGCGCGCGGGATAAATTGTTGCCAGTAAACTCAAAACAAACGCGACAAGCGCGGCAAGCGTAACGTCGCGGAGATGCGCATGGAACGGAACGTTGCTTATCGAATATACGTCAGAAGCGAGGCTTACCAGCTTGTAATGATTGCCGACGATGCAGGCTACGCTTCCCAGCGCCACTCCGATTGCGCCGCCGAGCGCACCGATCACTGTCCCTTCGATCACAAAGATGCTCATGATGCTTCTGGCGGTGGCGCCCATCGCGCCGAGGATCGCGATGTCGTATTGCCGTTCGACGACGACGAGGATCAAGGTGGTCGTAATGTTGA
>JBGPWL010000003.1:0-110660 GCA_041492185.1 Pyrinomonadaceae bacterium
AAGTTTACTTTCCGGAAACCAATTCGTGGATCACTTTCGATCCGACGCCGGTTGCCGGGCGCACGGTGTCAGAACGAACTGGTTTCGCCGGCTGGTTTGGGAAATACGCCGAGGCGTTTGAGCTAATGTGGTTTCAATACGTTGTCGGCTACGACAAGCAGGAGCAGCGCTCGCTCGCGACATCGCTGAATAACCGTTTGATAAATTATCGACACGCCCTCGCGGACGAGATCGCCAGTTTGAAACAAGCGACCTCGTCGGCGTGGCGAAAAGCCCTTTTGCTCGTCGTGGGAATGATTGTGATTGTCATAGTGGGTTTGTTGACTTGGCGCATTAAGCGCATTGGTTGGCGTCGCGGACTCACTCGTGAAGCGGGCTCTGAATCCTCAGCAGTCGAATTTTATGAGCGGCTCACAAGACTCCTTGCGGAGCGAGGAATCGAACGCGCACCGCATCAGACGCCACTCGAGTTTGCGGCGGCGGTAGGATTGCAGGAGGCGATGGTGATCACGACGGCCTATCATCGAGTGCGTTACGGAGAGGAAAAGCTGTCCATGTCGGAACGGAATGATATTGAGGATGTTTTGCGCCGACTAGAGAGAAATCAAAGTGAGAATTGAAACGCAAGGTACGCAGAGGTTTTCGCAGATCTTCTTTCTCTGGATTCTTCCTCCCTTCTCCCTCTGGGAGAAGGGCTGGGGAAGAGGGAGTTAGAGGGTGAGGTTTCGTTAGGCCCTCTCCCCCAACCCTCTCCCAGAGGGAGAGGGAGCAAGAAGTAAATGAGTTCATGAACAAAGTCGGATTCATCAGTCTCGGCTGCCCCAAGAACCTCGTTGATAGCGAGGTGATGATGGGACAGCTCAAGCAAAATGGTTATCAGATCACGTCTGACGCTGCGGAAGCAGACACGGTCGTGGTGAATACGTGTGGCTTCATTGATTCAGCAAAGAAGGAATCGATCGAAACGATCCTCGAAGCGGCGCGCCTGAAGACGAATGGCAAAGCGAAGCGATTAATAGTCGCCGGCTGTCTGGTCGAGCGTTATCGCGACGAGTTGAAAGCGGAGATGCCGGAGGTTGATGCTTTCATCGGCACCAGTCAAATTAGCGACATCCTCAAAGTCTGCGATCCAAACATAAACACACGCTCGCTGCCGGTCATACCGCTTGGCAATCAAAGCGCAACCTATCTCTACGACGAATCGACGCCGCGCGTCCTCGCCACACCCAGTCACTATGCCTTCATCAAGATCGCTGAAGGTTGCGATCGTCCCTGTGCTTTCTGTTTCATTCCGCAGATGCGTGGACATTTTCGCAGCCGGCGCTTTGGTTCAATCGTCGCCGAAGCACATCAACTCGCGGAAGAAGGCGTGAAGGAATTGATTCTGGTGGCGCAGGACTCGTCGCGCTACGGTGAAGACCTCGGCAAGCAGGACGCGCTGGCGCATTTGCTGCGCGAGCTGGCGCACACGGACGGCATCGAGTGGGTGCGCGTGATGTACACGTATCCAACTCACATCAGCGATTCGTTTCTCGATGTGCTGGCCGAAGAACCGAAGGCTGTGAAGTATCTCGACATGCCTTTGCAGCACGCATCGCAGAGTGTCTTGAAGTCGATGAAGCGCGGCGGCAATCGGGCTTCGCTTGAACGCTTGATCGAACGAGTAAGAAAACGCGTGCCCGGCATTGCTGTGCGCACGACCTTCATCACTGGCTTCCCCGGTGAAACCACCAACGACTTTGAAGAGCTGCTAACATTCATTAAGAACGTCGAATTCGACCGCGTGGGCGTCTTTACTTATTCAGACGAAGAAGGCACGCCGGCCTTCGATTTGCCAAGCAAAGTCGATCCCAAAATCGCAAAGCAACGTCGTGCACGTTTGATGAAAGAGCAGGCGAAGATCGCTAAACGGAAACACAGATCAATGATCGGCAAGCAGGTTCGAGTATTATTTGAAGGCGAATCGAGCGAGAGCGAGTTGCTTTGGCAAGGACGCATGGAAACCCAGGCTCCGGATATCGACGGGTGCGTGCTCATCAACGACGCACCGGAAGGATTCTCACCGTCACCAGGTGATCTGGTAAGTGTTCTGATTACCAGCGCGCAGCAGTACGATCTCGTGGGGCGAATTGTTTGATCTCAGTTTGTAGGGGCAGGGCTTGTCCCTGCCCGCTTCGACCCGGGCAGGGACGAGCCCTGCCCCTACAGATTTTATGTCTGTTAAAGAATCCGGCGACGAATTGAAACCGGCTGCCAGCGTGGTTGATCGCGGGTTGGCCTCGCCGCTGCCTAAACGAACCGCGAAAGATTACATAGCGCTTGCGATTGCAACGTGCGGAGTCGGCTACATTCCACTCGCACCCGGTACGTGGGGATCGGCAGTGGGAGTTGGCCTATATCTCTCGTTGCGTTGGCTCTTGCTTGGTTTCGTTCATCGTGTTGGGCCGAGGCATACCCTGATCCTGCTCAATCCGCAAATCCAGTTCATTGCGGTTGAGCTGATTGCGATTACTCTTGTCACATTGGTCGGCATTTGGGCTGCGTCAAGAGTCGAGCGACTTGAAGGGAAGAAGGATCCGAGCAAGGTGGTGATCGATGAAGTGGCGGGACAATTGATTGCGTTGCTGCCGGTACCTTACCTTGCTGGCCCAGCTTGGAACCTGTGGATTTTGACCGGCTTTCTGTTGTTTCGCGCGTTCGATATCATTAAGCCCTATCCCGTTCGCGAGTTGGAGAAGCTGCCGGCTGGACTGGGAATCGTCGTTGATGATCTGGGCGCCGGCGCATACGCTGCGCTGCTGCTCTCTATTCTTATGGCGCTGTTCATGATCTTTGCTTAGTCCTGCCCCTTATGACTTCTGATTCAATCAAGATATTCGTTGCCGATGACGTTAGCGACAGCGGTTTGCAGCCGTTGCGCGCAGCCGGTTTCAGGGTTGAAAAGAAGACGGGTCTCAAAGCCGATGCGTTGTACGAAGCATTGCGCGACTGTGAAGGTCTCATTGTTCGAAGCGAGACGAAAGTCACTGCGGAATTAATGGAGGCAGCCGGGAAGCTGCGCGTCATCGGACGAGCGGGCGTCGGTGTCGACAACATCGACGTGCCGGCGGCGACCGCGCGCGGCATAGTCGTGATGAATGCGCCGGACGGAAACACGATCACGACTGCGGAGCATACGATCGCTTTGCTGATTGCGCTCGCGCGCAGTGTACCGCAGGCGAACGCCAGTTTGAGATCGGGCAAGTGGGAGCGCAAGCGTTTCATTGGAGTTGAATTGCAGGGAAAGACACTCGGCGTTGTCGGACTTGGGCGCATCGGTCGCGTAGTTGCGGGTAGAGCAAGCGCGTTCGGAATGAACATCGTTGCGTATGATCCATTCATGTCGCCGGAGCAAGCACGCGATCTGGAAATCGAACTCGCGCCGTTGGACGATGTATTTGCGCGCGCCGACTTTCTGACGCTGCACACGCCGCTGACAACTGAAACCAGAGGAATAGTGGGACGCGAAGCCCTTTCCAAAATGAAGCAGGGCGCGCGCATAATCAACTGTGCGCGTGGCGGTCTGGTTGACGAGCAGGCGCTCTACGAAGCGATCAAGTCAGAGAAGATCGCCGGCGCCGCGCTGGATGTTTTCGAACAGGAGCCGCCACCAGTCGATCATCCATTGCTCCAACTTGAGGAAGTAATCGTCACGCCACATCTCGGCGCGTCGACAACCGAAGCGCAGGAAGGAGTCGCTTTCACTGTGGCCGAACAGATGCGCGATTTTCTTTTGACTGGCGCGTTGCGTGGCGCCGTGAATGTGCCGGCGTTGGGCGCGAAGGAATTGAACACGCTGCGGCCGCACATTTCGCTGGCGGAAGCTCTCGGACGATTTCAGGCGCAGCTTGTTGATAGTGCAGTGCGAGAGGTGCGCCTCGAATACGCAGGCGAGATCGTGGATGTCGACGCCTCGCCAGTGACGCGATCGTTTCTCGCCGGCTTGCTCCGCGATGTCAGCGCGCGCGTGAACATCGTCAATGCGTTTCTGATTGCCGAAGAGCGCGGGATCGGCGTCACTACAACCTACATTCGCGCTGGCGCGGACGCAGTGCCGGCGATCCGCACAGTTGTTGTGACCAGCGGTGGTGAGAAAACTCTCGCCGGAACGATCTTCGGCTATGGCGAGCAAACGCGCGAAGGTCGCATAACTGAGATCGACGGCTTTCGCATCGAAGCGATTCCTCAAGGCCACATGCTGGTGATGCGCAATCGCGACGTGCCGGGAGTTATCGGTCGTGTCGGGACGATCCTGGGCGAGCGCGGCGTCAACATCAGCCGATTTCATCTTGGCCGGCGCGAACGGGGCGGGGACGCGATGGCCGTAATCGAAACCGACGCAGCGCTGAGTCGTGAAGTGCTCGACGAGCTGCATGCGTTGGAGCCAGTCATCTCGGCGCGGCAGATCGAACTGTGACCCGTCTCGCGTCGGAAGTTCAATTCTGGTAACGAGCGACAAACTGTCAAGTTTGTCGACCATTGTTCTTTGCTCCCCGCCAACTTTCCCTTGCTTCCAGCTGTCATTATCGGCAAAATCCCCAAAACCATCGACGAGGAGTTATTGATGTCAGAGAACGTCTCGCCGCGGACGGTCACTCCAGAGATCATTCCACAGGCGTCAACCAGTATTCAGCAAGAGCCGGTCAAGCCCGCGCGCAAACGAATCGATTCCGTCGATCTATTACGCGGCATTATCATGGTTGTGATGATGCTCGATCACACGCGCGACTACATTCATTACGCCGTGTTCCAGTTCGATCCACTCGACCTCACAAAAACGAACACCGCGCTCTTCCTGACGAGATGGATCACCCATTATTGTGCTCCTTTATTTGTATTCCTTGCCGGCACTGGAGCGTATCTGCAATTCGCTCGCGGGAAGACAAAGAGCGAACTCTCGCGCTTTCTGGTCACGCGCGGCCTGTGGCTAATTGTGCTTGAGTTCACGGCGGTGAGAATTGCGGTCACTTTCAACTTCGATTACACATTTCTGGGTATGATGCAGGTGATCTGGGTCATTGGAGTTTCGATGATCGTTCTCGCCGGCCTAATTCATTTGCCGCCAGTGCTGGTCGGCGTATTTGGCGTCGCAATGATCCCTTACCACAATTTGTTTGACTATATTCCTGCGTTGCGAGCGCAAGGTTGGCAAGGCCCGGGCAGCGCAGTCCCCAGTGTCGCCGAAAAAATCTGGATGATTCTTCACCAACCCGGTTTGTTTCCGATCGGCCCACATTTTCCGAGCCCGCTCGTGTTCGTGCTGTATCCGCTGATTCCCTGGATCGGCGTGATGGCCGCCGGCTATGCGTTCGGCGCACTCTATCAGCAAGATTCGCAGGTTCGACGAAAACGGTTGTTAACTATCGGCGGGCTCGCCACGCTGCTGTTCATAGTTATCCGCGCGATCGACAAGTATGGCGAGCCGCTCAAGTGGGCGCGCCAGAAGAACGCCGTGTTCACGGTGTTCTCGTTTTTGAACACGACAAAATATCCGCCGTCTCTTTTGTTTTTATTGATGACGATCGGACCGGCGATTGTCATGCTCGCGTGGTTCGAGGTCGCCAGCCGCGGCTCCATCAGTCGGTTTTTCATCACCTTTGGCCGCGTGCCGTTATTTTTCTATCTGCTGCAATGGCTGACAGCCCATTCCATTGCGATCCTGCTGCATCTGGCGTTTGGCAAACCAGTCCGCTGGCTATTTCAGACACCAGTTTCCTGGTTCAGTAATCCTCCGCAAGGCAATGGATTCAATCTCGCAGTGGTCTATGCATCGTGGATCGCCGGCGTGCTCTTGCTTTATCCGTTGTGCCAGTGGTTTGCGGCGCTTAAGCAACGACGGAAGGATTGGTGGTTGTCGTATTTGTAAGATTGACCTAAGTAGACACTCAATTCAGTCTTTCTCCCTCTCCCTTTGGGAGAGGGCGGGGAGAGGGGCTGGTCTGCGCCAAGCTCTGCACCCTCCCCTAACCCCTCCCAAAGGGAGGGGAAGAAACCATGCGTGTTCCGATCAACTTGATCAGAGGTTCCTCAAGTAAATTGGGTCCCTTATTTGAGTGCCATTCCTCCAATATGCGAGCTGACAATTAGTAATGGCGCGCTAACCAGCGGCGTCGTCGACGCTCTTTTTGAGTTGCTTGAATAGCCGCACAAGATCCTTTTGCTGATAATTCGCGTTTAGGCCGCTGGGATTCGGCAGGACCCAGACGATGGTGTCGCAAATCCTTTCTTCCTGACGTCCGACAATCGCTTTCGATTGATTGAAGGCGACGCGGTAGGCGAGGAGACCAAGTATCGCGAGGAACTTTGGTTGATAACGCTGCACCTGCGCCACTAATCGTCTTCCACCAGCGATGATCTCTTCCTCGTTCAGATGATCGGCAGCGGCAGTTGCGCGCATGACGACGTTGGTTATGCCGTAACCACCCTGCAACAGTTCGCGCTCTTCGAACGGCGACAATAACCGCTCGGTAAATCCCGCGGCGAACAGCACCGGCCAGAATCTATTTCCCGGACGAGCAAAGTGATGACTCACGGCCGCGGTGTAGAGTCCCGGATTGATACCGCAGAACAGCACACGAAGGTTAGGCGCGATCACATCGCGAACGGTTTTGCCTTCGGCGGCGGCAATTTGTTCTTTGGTTGGTTTCCAGACTTTGATCAAGATCGCATCAGTAGACTTCGAAGCGCGTTTGCTGACTGGTGCTGCGTTTTGAGACGCGATCGATGACATTGATCTGTAGCAAGTACAACCCCGGAGACAACTGACTCAGAGGCACCTCGGCTGCGTAGGGCAGCCGTGCGACGTCCGCGGTCGCCGGCGGTTCGATCTTCTTCAGAGCAGTAGTAATGACTGGCTGATTGTCGCGCACGATCTGCACTTGCGCGACGAGATCAGGCTTGGCGCCGGCGGCGGCGACCGTGGCGTTGTAGACAAAGAGCAGAAAGCGCAGATAGGAACTGCTGCGAAATCGATGATCGACACTCAGACCAGTCGGCGTCGGTGCACTCTGGCTGCTTGCTGGCAGATTAACGGCAGACTCCTGGCGCTCGCCGAGGAGCAGACTGCTCATAGCAAGCTCGCCACTCTTGAGGTCGGGAACTTCTATCCAGGCGTGCGCGCTTCCGACCCGTCCGCTGTGTTGGTCGCGAGCGGCGACGCGCACCTGATAAAGTCCGGGCGGAAGAAAAACGGGACTAGTGTAGACAACGTTGCGCCGGTAACTCCTGGCCGCTTCGGCTGTGGGGGCCGTAATCGTTATGCGGTCCTTGAATTTTGCGCCCGGCTGTCCGCGGTCATCATAAAAAAATCCCGCGACATCGACCAGCGCCTGATTCTTTCCATTCTCTAAACCAAAAGTTGCGAACTCGCCTGCGATTTGCATCGACGCCCAGAGGATCGCGCCTTTCTCGGGCGTGTTCACATAGCTGAGCGTTAACGAGAGCGGAAGAGCGTGTTCGGGATAAAGCGACCGGAGCGCCTCGGCCACCTCAGCTTCGGGTGTTTTGGGCGTGGCGGCATTCTTCTGCGTTTCCTTTTTGCTGACGGGTGGAGATGGTTCAATATCAAAGAAACCGCGGCGGACCCGAACGACAAGATCGCGCCGGTTCGTGACACTCACTTCCATGCGCCGAAAGCGTTCTCCGCCGTTCTGCGCCTCGGGGTCCGGCTTCCATGCCAGGAGATAGTACAGGGACGTTTCCTTCAACGCCTGGGTGAGGCCGGGCCTTAGATCGTTAGTGTTGAAAACCGCTTTGCCTCCGGTGTCTCGCGCCAGGGCGTTCAGGCTGTCTTGTGAAGCCAGCAACTCACTGCCCATTGATCGCTGAAGCCGGCCCAACGGATCGAAAGCAACGTCTTGACTCGCGTCCGTCAAACTGGCTACCAGACCGCGAGCGTCCATCGAATAAATTACGACGCCATTGCGAGCGGCGGCGCTGGTAATGCGCAACAACTGCTGGCCGGAATCTGAGTTTCGATGATCCAGAAAGAATCCGTCTGAAATAAAAAAGATCAATTTGCGCCCGGACAATTTGCTCGTTGAGCGTACGAGGCCTTCAAGTCCGGAGAGGGTGTTCGTGGTAACACGTGCGGCTTGATCCAGAACTGCGCGCGCTCGTTCTCTGACTATGGCCGCAGCCATGTCGCGAGGCGTTCCGGGATTCATTTTGATTGTCTCGTCAATAAAGTAGTCGAGCACATCCCGATCGTAGCTGTCGATCAATAGTCCCTGGTACTCGGTCATTGTCGGCCGTTCAAAATCGCGCACGGAATAGGGCCGAGACTTGAGCCGCTCAAGCGCGGCGCGCAGCACGAACTTCTGATCGGTGAGTTGCTGAAGAAATCCAATCTGACCACTTGCCGAGGTGATCGCCACCTCATCGTTCTGGCCCATCTCATCGTCCAGGAATTTTGAGATTAACCGTCGGGTGGCGGCCACACTCTGAAGACCAAGATGAAGATCGTCGACGTAGAAGAAAACCGTGCGGCCGCGATCGAGCGGAACACTCCCTTTAGGCCCCGAGTTTGATGAGGCTGCCAATCCTCGCGCCGCGGCAAGTTGAGCTTCTTCATTCCTACCGGCAGTTACTCGCTCGAAAAACTGAATTGGCCGCGGCTTGCCGTCGATGCGCAACTCAAAATCCTCGCGGCGCAAATTGTCGATAAAATGTCCCTGCTTATCAAAAACCATCACATCCGTTTGCACGAGATCTGTGTTTATGCGAATCACGTCACCCTGGTCTCGAGGTGGGGCTTGTGGGCTTTGGGCAAACGCGGCGGGGAAGACTGACAGGAGCGCCAACACACTCGCAGCTCCGAACAGAACGGTCCTCGCGGTGTTGTTTGAGGCGGACATCATTCTCGCACGATTGGATCGTGATCAAGGCGCTTGCGGCCACGGGCTCGCAGCGTCCCTTTTAAAGATTGCGGCTAAGGTCGGGAGACCGGCATGACTATGTATCAGATACGCTGGAACATGCAAGAATAAACCTTCGACGCTCGAATTGCGTAATACGTTCTCTAAGTATCAGCGTACATCCAAGTACGCCCGTGCGAGCCACAGAAAGAACTGCATAAAGCGGCATGTCAGACAACAAAGTTACAGTTAGGCTGGATCGCGTGACGAAGAGCTTCGGCGATTTCACGGCGGTGAGCGAGCTTAGCCTCGATGTGCGAGCCGGACGAATCTACGGCTTGCTAGGTCCAAACGGAGCAGGGAAGACGACCACGAGTCGAATGATCGTCAACATCACCGCGCCCGACTCAGGCAGTATCGAAATCTTCGGTCAACACATTACGCCAACACTTCAGGATCGCATTGGTTATCTGCCGGAAGAGCGCGGTCTCTATAAAAAAATGAAGGTCGGCGAACAATTGAAGTTCTTCGCAGAGTTGAAGAATGTGACCGGCAAGGAAGCAGAGCGGCGCGTCGATCGTTGGCTGACCAGACTGAAACTGGCGGAGTGGAAAAACAAGAAGAGCATTGAGCTGTCAAAGGGAATGCAGCAAAAGATTCAGTTCATCACGGCTGTGCTGCACGAGCCTGACCTGTTGATCCTCGACGAACCTTTTTCTGGTCTCGATCCGGTCAACGTTGAGCTGCTGAAAGAAATCGTGCTGGAACTGAAAGCCGCCGGCAAGACAATCATCTTCTCGACCCATCAAATGGAGCTGGCCGAAAAGATTTGTGACGACATTTGTTTGATCAATCGCTCGCGAAAAGTTCTGGACGGCAGCATGCGCGAGGTGAAGCGGAGCTTTGGCCGCAATTCGGTGGCGTTGCGTTTGGAGGGCGAGGATGGGGTCTTGAACGATGCGACGCTGGTGAGCAAGATTGAACGCCATGCCGATGGCAGCGAAGTGTTGCTTGCGCCAGGCGCGAACGCGCAGGATCTTCTGAAACGACTGATCGAATCAGGCGCCGCGGTCAGTAAGTTCGAGATGATCGAACCAAGTCTAAACGACATTTTTATTACAAAAGTTACCGAGGCGTAATGAATAAATTTCTGGCCGTAGTAAAGCGTGAATATGTGCAGCGCGTGCGCACGAAACTGTTCGTGATCATGACCATACTGGGACCGATCCTGTTGGCGGTGTTCACGATCGTGCCGCAACTCCTCTTCAACATAAAGGCTGGTGGCGCCACGCGCATTGCCGTCGTGGATCAAACCGAAGGGACAAGGCTGTATCAGTCCATCCACGATTCACTCCTGAAAACGGATCGTCGCGACGAGAGTGCTGGAACGTCGCGCGTTGCGGAAACCGCCAATGCCAACACTAAAGACCGAATGGAGAAGACCGGCAAGTCGATGAGCGGCAGTTTTTACGTGGAACGGGTGGACCTGAACAACCGATCTCTGGCGGCGATCAAAACAGAATTGAATCAGCAGATTGGCAAGAACAAGTTGGATGGTTATCTGGTAATCCCGGCGGACATTCTCACAAACACTAATAGCAAACCGGCGTATTACGGACGGAATGTTGGCGACGTTTTCACGCGCGAGCAAATCGAGGATCGCCTCAATAGCGCGGTTAGAAGAGAGCGGTTGATCCAGGCCGGAGTCAAAGCGAAGGACATTGAGGAAGTGTCAAAGCCGGTTGACCTGGCAACATATTCGGTCAATGAAAAAGGCGAGGAGGGAGCGAAAGATTCCGGCGCTGGATTCGTCATGGTCTTCGTCATTGCGTTTTTGATTTATCTGACCGTGCTGCTTTACGGACAGGTAGTTCTCGGCGCCGTAGTTGAAGAGAAGGAGACACGCATCGCGGAGATTCTGTTTTCGTCCGTGCGTTCCTTCACCCTGATGTTCGGCAAGCTGATCGGTGTTTCGTTGGTTGCGCTGACGCAGCTCGCGATTTGGGGCCTGGCTCTTGTCGCGCTTTCAGCGTGGGGTATTAGCATGCTGGCAGCGCGAGGTTTCTCAGACATCAGCCCGCCGAATCTGCCGCCCTTTTTCTTTGTCTACTTCTTTCTGTTTTTCGTGCTCGGGTATTTCATTTACGCGACGGTCTATCTGCTGGTCGGCTCGATGGTGACAACCACACAGGAAGGCGGACAAGTAGCTCTGCCAATAGTTTTCCTGCTGATGGCCGGCTTGTACATGGCTTTCCCGGTGATCCGCAGTCCGAATTCGCCGTTCGCTTTCTGGATTTCGATGGTGCCGTTCTTTTCACCAATCGTCATGCTTGTGCGCATCGTTTCGCAAACACCACCGCTGTGGCAAATCGCTCTCTCGCTGCTCATTGGCGCCGTGACGGTCGTAGCGCTGCTTTGGCTCGCTGCGCGCATCTATCGCGTGGGCATGCTGATGTACGGCAAGAAGGCTTCGATTCCGGAAGTATGGCGTTGGGTAAGACAGGCATAGTCGCCACAGAGGCACAGAGACACAGAGAGAGACCAACGGCAAGACGAAAGTCATTTTGTTTTTGCTTTGTCCTCTTGCCCCTTATCCTTCTCAGTGTCTCTGTGCCTCTGTGGCTATTTCTGAACAATGTCCATTGAGATCGAAAAGAAGTATCGGCTGACAAAGAAGCAACACGCGGAACTGCTTCGCCGTCTGCCGGAGATCGGCGCCACGCTTCAAGGCGAAGAGTTTGAAGAGAATACGCTTTATGGTGGCGATCTCCTGGATGTTGGAAGATGTGTGCTGCGTTTGCGTCGCGTCGGTGACAGCGCGATCTTGACGTACAAAGAGCGCTTCCCGTCGTCGTCATCAATCAAACACCAACGCGAAGATGAGACGCGCGTTTCCGACGCGGATGCGATGGACGCCATTCTTGACGCACTGGGCCTCACGCCGGCGATCGTTTACGAAAAGCGTCGCGCCACCTGGCGACTCGGCGGCGCGGAGATCGTCATCGACGAATTGCCGTTCGGGCTCTTCATGGAGATCGAAGGCCCCGAAGCCGAAATCAAAAAGATCGAACGCCAGCTCGCGATCAAACGTCTCCGGGCCGAGCACGCCACCTATCCCGAACTGACGGTGCGACACGGCAAGCCGTACGGCAATACGATCGAGGCGCGGTTAGCGGAAAACAAATAATCTCGGTCGACTCGAGCGAAAAAAAGAAGCGGCCTCGCTCCTTTTGAGAGCGAGGCCGCTTTGTCTCCGCGCGGAGAAGGGAACTGATTACATTCCCATGCCGCTCATGCCGCCCATGCCTCCGGGCATCGCTGGATTGCCCTTATCATCATCGGGAAGCTCAGACACCATCGCTTCCGTCGTCAGCATCAAGCCGGCGATCGAGGCCGCATTCTGCAGAGCAATGCGCGTCACCATTGCGGGATCGATGACGCCTGCTTTGACAAGGTCCTCGTACTCCTCCGTCTGCGCATTGAAGCCGAAGTTCTCGTTCTTTTCGGAACGAACGCGCTCGACCACAACCGCGCCTTCCTTACCGGCGTTCTGCACAATCTGGCGCAGGGGTTCTTCGAGGGCGCGTCGGACTATGTTGACGCCGATCTGCTCGTCGGGATCGCCCTCGCCCACCTTGTTGGTCAGGAACTTCTCAAGCGCTTTCGCCGCGCGTACGAGCGCTACGCCGCCGCCCGGCACGATGCCCTCCTCGACAGCCGCGCGCGTCGCGTGCATGGCATCCTCAACCCGCGCCTTCTTTTCTTTCATCTCAGTCTCGGTAGCGGCGCCAACTTTGATGACCGCGACACCGCCGACGAGCTTCGCGAGACGCTCTTGCAGTTTCTCGCGATCGTAGTCGGAGCTGGTATCGTCGATCTGAACGCGCAGGGTCTTCACGCGACCTTCAATGTCGGCGTGCTTGCCGGCGCCTTCGACGATCGTGGTGTTGTCTTTGTCGATCGTGATCTTCTTTGCTTTTCCAAGGTCTTCAAGCTTCACGTTTTCGAGCTTGATTCCAAGGTCTTCACTGATCACCTTGCCGCCGGTAAGGATCGCGATGTCTTCAAGCATCGCCTTTCGTCGATCGCCAAAGCCAGGCGCCTTCACCGCGGCGATGTTCAGCGTGCCGCGTAGCTTGTTAACGACCAGCGTCGCGAGCGCTTCGCCTTCGACGTCCTCGGCGATAATCAGCATGGGCTTGCCCATCTTGGCGATCTGCTCAAGCAACGGCAGCAGGTCCTTCATTGAGCTGATCTTCTTCTCGTGAATAAGAATGAGTGGATTTTCGAGCGTCGCTTCCATGCGCTCCGGATCGGTTACGAAATAGGGTGAAAGATAGCCGCGATCAAACTGCATTCCTTCGACCACTTCGAGCGACGTCTCCATTGTCTTAGACTCTTCGACCGTAATCACACCGTCTTTGCCGACTTTGTTCATTGCTTCGGCGATGATGTTTCCGATCGTCGAATCACCATTTGCCGAGATCGTTCCGACCTGCGCAATCATGTCGCCTCTGACGTCTTTCTTCATCCGTTTGATCTCTTCCGTCGCGCGCACTACGGCCTTATCGATACCGCGCTTGAGCGCCATCGGGTTCGCGCCCGCGGCCACGGTCTTTACACCTTCGCGAAAGATCGCCTGCGCCAGAACTGTCGCGGTGGTCGTACCGTCGCCGGCCACGTCCGAAGTCTTGGACGCAACTTCGCGCACCATCTGCGCGCCCATATTCTCGAGGGCGTCTTTCAACTCGATCTCCTTCGCCACCGTCACTCCATCTTTAGTGATCGTGGGCGAGCCAAACTTCTTATCGATCACTACGTTGCGACCCTTCGGGCCCAGCGTAATCTTCACTGCGTCGGCGAGCTGATTGATTCCTCGCAAGATCGCCGCGCGCGACTCTTCACCATGAACTACTTGTTTTGCCATTTCTCTTTTCTCCTGACTGAAATGTTGATGTCTTTACAAAATGAAAAAGCGGCTGAGTCTCAAAGACTACTTGCCGCCCTTCTTGCCTGACGCCGCGCCGGCGCGCTCGATGATTCCCAGAATCTCGTCCTCGCGCATGATCAGGAGCTCTTCGCCGTCCAATTTGATTTCGGAGCCGCCATACTTGCCGAAAAGAACGCGGTCTCCTTTCTTGACGTCCAGGGGTTGTCTCTTGCCGTCGTCCTGATACTTGCCCTCACCGACGGCGATAACCTCGCCCTCCTGGGGTTTCTCCTTGGCGCTGTCCGGAATGATGATTCCGCCGCGTACCTGCTCGCCCTCTTCGATCCTTCGCACAATCACGCGGTCGTGAAGGGGTTTGATCTTCGTAGCCATATGCTAATTGCTCCTTTCGATTTTCCTGTACTGTGTTTAGTGGAATTTAGAGCTGCCGCCCGCTAATTCTCTAGCACTCTCTGCGGGCGAGTGCTAAGAATAAGACTTTCAAGAGGGTATTGTCAATCGGGGCGTCGGACCGCACGCTTCAACCTGCAGCGCGCTTGGCCGCCTGATTTCGGGCGCGTTCCTGTTTTTGGTAAGTTGCCGCTCGCTTCGAGAGCGTGTTGCGGTGGATGCCAAGGACCTTGGCGGTGTTTGACAGGTGGTGATTATGGCGTTGCAGGGCTCTCTGAATGTATAGATCTTCAAATTCGACGACGGCTTCATCGAGCCGAATCTGGCCGTCTAACATTTCGTCAACCAGGTGTTCAAGTCTGGCGCGTATCAGCATCCAGGTCTCCAAAAGAACGGCCCCGTGTCTACAAAGCGCTTCCGGTCAAAAGCCTGTGCGCTTCGAGATACCGAGCCGTGGTCGCCGCGGCAATGTGCGGGGGAATCTCAGGCGCGGGCGGTTTTTTGTCCCAGCTCAGAGTTTCGAGATAGTCGCGCACGAATTGCTTATCAAACGAAGGCTGCGACTTGCCCGGTTTATACTCGTCGTTCGGCCAGAAACGCGACGAGTCGGGCGTCAACGCCTCGTCAACGAGAATTATTTGGTTGTGATCGTCGCGGCCGAATTCAAATTTCGTGTCCGCGATAATGATGCCTCTACTCCGCGCGTAGTCGCTGGCTTCGTTATACAGATGAAGCGAGGTGTCGCGCAGAAATCCTGCGGTGCCGGCGCCAACAATCTCGCTCACTTTGGCTTCGCTTATGTTCTCGTCATGGCCTTGCTCGGCCTTTGTTGACGGAGTAAAAATCGGCTCGGGTAGTTCCTCAGACTCACGCAAGCCCGAGGGCAATCGATGCCCACAGACTTCACCAGTCCGCTGATAATCCTTCCAGCCTGAACCGGCGAGATAGCCGCGGACAACACACTCAACGGGAAAAACGTTCGCGCGCCGTACCAGCATTGAGCGTCCCGCCAGTTTATCCGAGTGCCGGCGGGCGACTTCTGGCATCTGCCCGATCTCGGTGGTTACGAGATGGTTGGGAACAATATCAGCGAGTCTTTCAAACCAGAATTTCGAAAGCGCGGTCAATACTTCGCCCTTTCGCTCGATCGGAGTCGGCAGCACGCAATCGAACGCCGAGATTCGGTCAGTTGCTACGATCAGGAACAGCTCGTCGCTGACTACGTAAACGTCCCGGACCTTTCCGCGTTTGACCAGCTCGAGATCAGCAAAAGAGGTTTGCAAAAGGGTAGCGGCACTCGTCATTACGATCAGCTCGACGCAGCGAAGGATTCTCACTTACAGAAGTGAGCGGATTTTGCTCGCGGCTCAAATCTTTGTCAAGCGAATGAGTGATTTAATTATTTAGAGCAGCGCGCAAGCGGTGGATCTGCGCCGCGTGGTTATGCGCGTGAACGGCATAAATATTTAGCCAGTCTTCCACCGTGTACCGTCCGCTCTCAGTGTGTTCCCCTGCGCGATGCCAGTCCGCATCAGTCATTCGCTCCAGGAGTTGCGCGGTATTGGCTCGCGCGGCGTGCAGTGCTTCAAGCGCGGGCGCGGTGTCTTCTCGCTCGTTGTACTGTAAACGCACGGCGTATGCGTCCTGATCGTATCCCTGGATAAGAGGACGATCCTCGGTAAGCAGTTTCCGCAAACGAATGGCACTGGCGGTTTCGCTATCGGCAAGATGATGGACAATCTCGCGAGCACTCCACTTTTCCGCTATCGGATGTGCCGCCATAGCTTCGACGGGAAAGTCGTTGAGGCTGTTGATTACTTCGTCGTAACCCGCTTTGTATTGGGCGATCAGTTTTTCTCTTTCTGCCGCGGTCATTAGAGCGTTCTCCCTTTCAGCTTGTGAATGTTTCGTGCAACAATGCGCACTTCCAGCACGTAAAAGACCCGGTTCAAACCAAAGCTTGTATTATGCAACATCAAACACAGTCTCGTTAAATGAAAATGACGCGACCCTTCAATGGAGAATTCGATGAAATCAGAATCATCCTGGCTTGTTAAGCTGAAAACACTGTGTCTTTTGCTGGTGCTCGCCCTTGGAGCGCCCGGGTCGTTTGCGCGTCCGATATCGTCGCATGCGCAAACGCCTCAGCAGAGGCCGGCGCGCCCGTTCCCGCCTGCTCAGTACATTCCGAGTCATGATTATGACACCAGAAACATCACGCTCAACCTGCATTTTGACTGGGAACACGAACAAGCGATCGGCTCGGCGGTTATTACTCTTGCCCCACTGGTTAGCGGTTTGCACAGCGTAGAGTTTGATGCCGCGAACATGACGTTTACAGCGGTCAATTTGGGATCGCGTACGACGCTCACTTACGAAACGGACGCTGAGAAGGAAAAGCTTCGCATCAAATTGGATCGCGCCTATCAAACGGGGGAAGTGATCACTCTGACAATTGATTACCACACCAATGGTCCACAGCGCAGGCGATTGGGTCTTGCCGGTGGCGGATTGAAGTTTATCAAGCCGACGACTGCGGATCCGACCCGGCCACGACAGATCTGGTCGCAGGGAGAGAGCGAGTACAATCATTACTGGTTTCCCTGTTTCGACCATCCTAACGATTTCTTTACTTCAGAGTTGTACGCCACGGTTGAAAATCCGCTTTCGGTGATCTCAAACGGCAAGCTGGTTGAAACTAAAAATAACAAGGATGGCACGCGGACTTTTCATTGGAAGATCGACCAGCCACACGCCAGTTACCTTTCGTCGATCATCGTCGGGGAGTTTACGCCAATAGTTCAGGACTACGCCGGCATTCCGGTTGTTACCAACGTTTATCCAAAGGAAGTCGCCGAAGGACGAGTGACCGCCGCGCGTTTGGCTGAAATGGTGAAGTTCTTTTCGGAGAAGACCGGCTTGAAGTATCCGTATGCGAAGTACGCGCAGACCACGGTGCGCGATTTTGGCGGCGGCATGGAGAACATCAGTGCCACCACGCAAACCGACAACATGATTCACGATGCGCGAACGGAGCTGGATCAAACGGCCGACGGGCTCCAGTCGCACGAACTCGCGCATCAGTGGTTCGGCGACTACCTTACCTGCCGTTCGTGGTCCGACATTTGGCTCAATGAGAGTTTTGCAACTTATTTTCAGGCAATGTGGGACGAGCACCACCTGGGCCACGACGATTTCCTGTACCTCGATGTGAAAGGGAATCAGGACCAGTACTACAACGCGTGGCGGGCGGGCCAGCGACGACCGATTGTCACGAAGAACTACGATAATCCAGATGCCGTCTTTGATGCGTATGCGTATCCACGCGGCGGCGCCGTGTTGCACATGTTGCGCACGTTCCTCGGCGAGGATAATTGGTGGCGAGCAATTCATCATTACCTGACTAAGTACGCGAACCAGCCTGTCGATACCGAGCAGTTTCGCATAGCGATTGAGGAAGCTACCGGACAGTCGATGGATTGGTTTTTCGACGAGTGGCTTTACCGGATGGGCCATCCAGTCTTTCAAATCACAAAGGGCTACGACGCGGCGACAAAGAAGCTGACACTGACAGTCAAGCAGGTGCAAAAGATCGATCCCGAGTCGCAGTATCCCCAGGTGAAATTTTTTCAAACGCCGGTGGATATCGAGATCGTCACAGCCAGCGGCGCGCGCATTGAGCGGGTGCAAATCGAACCAAAGGAAGAGCAGAGTCTTACCTTCACGGTCGATTCCGAGCCGGCGCTCGTAGGCTTTGATTATCAGAACACCCTCATTAAGGAAGTCCAATTCAACAAGACTACCGATGAGTTAGCTTATCAACTGGCCCACGACCAGGATGTGATGGGTCGGATGTGGGCATTCAATGAGCTCGCGACCCGCGCGCAGGCCGAAACAACGCCGGCTCAGGAGCGCGACATGATTATGGAGCGGATTG
Source organism: Pyrinomonadaceae bacterium (assembly GCA_041492185.1). Classification (GTDB taxonomy): domain Bacteria; phylum Acidobacteriota; class Blastocatellia; order Pyrinomonadales; family Pyrinomonadaceae; genus JAOAPY01. The sequence goes on from JBGPWL010000003.1 coordinate 18,173, forward strand.
CTGAGACGCTAACCACCGACAAGTTTTGGGGCATGCGTCTGGAATCAGCAACCGCGTTGGCGCGAGGCGGCGAAGCAGCGCGTCCTGCTTTGATCGTGGCAACTAAGGATCAGAATGCCCGCGTGCGGGCCAGGGCGATTACGTCGCTCGCGGCCTCTAAGGATCCCAAACTTGCAAGCGTCTACAAAGAATTCCTAAATGATCAAAGCTACGGAGTGATTCGCTCAGCCGCGCTCGCCCTGGGCCAAACAAAGAACGCGGACGCCTACGAGGCTCTGATGAAACTGCTTGACGTTCCATCGTGGCGCGACACGATTAGAGCTTCCGCGCTTGGCGGATTGGCGGCGTTGGGCGACAGGCGTGGTGTCGATCTGGCGCTTAAGTACTCTGGCGAAGGCAATGGGCCGCAGGTAAGAGCAGCAGCGCTACGGCTTTTGGGGGCTGCCGGCAAGGACGATTCACGCGTGTTTCCTTTGCTCTCGGAGGCTCTCGGTTCTGCCTTTGAGAGAAGTGACTTTGTGCTCTTGGGTGCTTCAGCGGAAGCGTTGGTGGCCTTAGCCGATCCTCGAGGCATCGCAGTTTTCGATGAGATTTTGAAGAAAGCGGGCGACATTCCGCCGCTCAAAGCCGCGCTTGGACAGTATCAGGAGCGCTTGCGCCGCAGCGCTCAGGGCCCACCGACGCCTCCGGCTCCAGCCCGGCCATGATGGTGCAGCGGTGGCGATGGAAGAGATATAAACCTTTGGCTCTGAAAGAGAAACACCGTACCAGATGGTCCACTTTTTACCGCGGCATGTGCGAACGGGACCTTAAAGGAACCTTTTTTTCGCTGTGAAAACTTAGGGCTTGAGTTTAGAACTCTTGTCCTGTAATATTCTAGAGCCCGAGCGCGCCACCCCCAAAGGCGCGTACCCGCTGAGCCTCCTGCTTGTCAGTCTTGGATTAGACCACTGATGCCAACAGCTGCTGACAGACAGATAAAAGCCAATCAGGAAAGTCATTCAGTACTCGATTCGGGCGAGCAGAGAATCTCGCTGCTTGTGGTCGAGGACGACGAAAACATTTCGACTGCGATCAGCGAATACTTTTCTCGCGCAGGTTACAACGTGAAAACTGTCGGCGATGGTTTAGCAGGTGTGAAGGCGGCTTTGGACGATCGTCCGGATGCCGTCGTGCTCGACCTGATGCTTCCCAAAATGGACGGCCTGGCCGTTTGTAAGGAACTCAGAGAAAAAGTCAACTACCTTCCCATTTTGATGCTTACAGCAAAAGACGACGTGGTTGACAAAGTGCTCGGACTTGAAATGGGCGCAGACGACTATATCACCAAGCCGTTCAGCCTCCGTGAACTCGAGGCGCGAATCAAATCGGTCCTGCGACGTACGCGGGTGGTTGCTGGGTTGGATGGGGCGCCGAATGAAGCTCCGCTCATTCGGGGAAAGTTGCGCATCGACGGCCCACGACGCGAAGTGACGATCGGCGATCGTCAGGTGGAGTTAACGCCCAAGGAGTTTGACCTGCTGAGTCTCTTTGCTTCGAATCCGGGCCGAGTGTTTCCACGCAAGTACCTGCTGGAAAAAATCTGGGACTATTCTTATGAAGGCTACGACCGCACGATTGATTCACACATTAATCGTCTGCGGGCGAAGATCGAAGATAACCCGGAAAATCCTCAGATGGTTCTCACTGTCTGGGGCATTGGCTACAAATTCAGCGACGAGCACTAATCGCTTCGTCGTCTCTTCATCAAGCTGCCAACTCCGGCGGCTCATCAATTGACAAACTAGTAGTTCCATTCCCGTAGTGGCGAGCACAAGCCTTTTGACCCTGTGATGCTCCGGCCCGCGTTAACTCATGCGACACAAGTTACAAAACAATTCTGGTTTCAGGCGCAAGGCCCGTTTGTGCAAAAACATATCCCAAGTAATTTTGTGGATAAGCTTGCTTACAGGCTTTGCGCCTGAGGTTTCGCACGCGCAGCCCGCGGACGCACGAATAACTGTTGCGAACGTTTCGACGCACGCAGCTGCAAACGGGACCGGTGTTTCGATCACGGCGGACGGACCTCTCAACCGCGCGCAAACATGGCAGGATTCCGAAGGGTACCATGTCGTCGTGCCCGCGGCGACAACGCAAGGCAACCTCAAAACCGGACGTGGCGTGAAAGTCCGACGGCTCGGTAGCTCGATCGAAATTCTTGTTCAGACAAAACCCGGCGCCAACGTGTCTCTTCAGTTGCTCTCCAATCGTCTCAATCTGACAATTGAAGGGAAGCTCGAGCCACACGACGCTCCCAATTATGTTGACGACAACAGCAAGTCGGCCGAAGAGTCAGCGCTGAGCCGTGGGGAATCCCAGCGTGTCCAACAAGCGCGTCAATCGGCTCCAGGCGGCACTGGCGACACGACCTCCGCTGTAAGCGAAGCGGCGCCGCAGAATTCTGCAACTCCGGCGGTGCAACCTAACAGCTTGTCAGTGCCTGATCCGGAAACGAACGATAGCTGGTTCTCCGCCGTCTTCTCTGATAGCTGGATCCTGATAATAATTGGAGCCGGATTAGTGTTGTTGTTTGCTGCCCGCAGAATGCGCGCCAGGCGGGCTGCTTCCGAGGGCTGGATCGACGTAAATGACGAAGCGTTTGGCAAAGTGGTGGCGCCGGAAAAACTTGCTAATCAGAGAGTCGGCCGCCGACCTGGACCTGAACGTAACGAAGCACTCGCGAAGCAAAACGCCTCTGGCGCATCCGAGGTCGTCTCGCAGAGAAAAACTGCAGTCAGCGGTACTGTCGCGGTGCCTGTAGAGCTTTACGGAGCCTACAGAGTCGACCAGGAAGTAGGAAAACTGGTTTTGGGCCAGCCGCATAGAATGGATGTGCTGGCTTCCCGCGCACCTGATGATCGACGAGCGATCGAAGCGTCGTTGCTTAAGGTCTTGACGATGTCGGATTCTGACGACGACGAACGGCGCCGAGCACGAGAAGCTTTGGAAGAGTACGGATTCGTTGCGCAGCAAAGCGCCATGGCCCTGTTGGCGTCGGATCCTTACGACCGCACTTCAGCGGCGAAGATGCTCGGGGACATTCAGTCGCCGGCCTCGCTGCCATTCCTGCTCGAAGCGCTTTACGATCACGAATCAATTGTGCGCAATCAAGCCGTTTTAAGTATCGGCGAACTCAAGCTGCCATCGGCCATCGGCGCACTGCTGGATATAGCGCGCAAGCATTCAGATGTTCCCGGCGCGCTCTTGAGCCGGGCCTTGAGTGCCTGCTCAGTTGAGGGACTGGATTTCTTCGACAGCCCGATGCCCGAGCCCGGACTACTGTCCGCTGGTTACACCGAGCCGCTGGCTCACGAGTTTAGTCAACTCGAGCCGGCCTCGGCCGTGCAAGATCTTCCCGAGTCGGCGGACGATGAAAGGTTGACGGAAGCTCTGTCCAAACTTGAGAGTGCTGATGCCAACGAACGTTCTGAAGCGATTAGGACCGCAGCACAGTTTGCGGTTAAGAGTTCAGTGACAGCGTTAGGCAAAGTTGCCCGCGCGGATCAGCAGGCCGCCATTCGATCGCTGGCAATAACAAGCCTGGCTGCGATCAATCACGAGTCAGTTTTTCCGGCCGTATTGATCGGAATGGCGGACGAGTCGCGTGAAGTGAGGGCTGCGGCCGCGCGTTCGTTGTCGCGATTGAGTTTTGACCGGGCCGACGCTTACGTCCGCGTAATGGAAACGCACGACCCCGATAGTCTGCGCGATGTTGCCCAGGCGTGCATTAAAGCCGGGATTGTTTCGCAGGGAATAGATCGTCTCGCGAGCAGCGATCGGCGTCAGGTCTATGAAGCGTTCTCGATTGTTTCGCTGCTGGCGAAGGCGAATATGATCGAGCCCATCCTGGATGCCATTGCAAATCATCCTAACCTTGATTTGCGCCTTACTGCACTACGTCTCCTGGAAACGACCGGCGAGCCCGCTGTGTTAGAGCAGCTTCGCCAACTCGCATCGCGCGAGGGAATGCCTGAAGCGATAAAGAGTGCGCTGCTCCAAATCACCTCAAAGTCGGACGAGACTCCGAGTGAAGAGAGTCACGGCCCAACCGAAGTCGAGGGCCAGCCGGCCGAATCTGAAATTGAAAGCTCTGGACTGCCAGCGTCCGGGGTTGCATAATGAACCTGGCGTTTCTTCCCCTTGTTTTGCCCCAATGAAGCTCAAATTTATCAAACGTATGGAAGTGCGAAGTGATTGGCGCCAACGCGTCGTCGTGATCGTGTTTGCGCTGGTGGTTTCTTTTGGTTTGATACCTGCCGCGGCGCAGCAGCAATCACCAAAACGTATCACGTCGGTTTGGACCACGACTACCGCCGGGGGCTCGTACGTGACCGTTGATTCTGATTCTCCGCTCAACGATTACGAAGCCTACAAACGAGGGGATCGGTTTTACGTAAAGATTCCGCTGGCGGATCTGCCTTCAGCGCGAGGCAGCCTGCTCGGCCGTGGTTTTGATGATGTTCAGATTCAACGGTATGGCGACGGCATCATCCTTTCATTTCGGTTGCTACCAGGGACGACCGCGCACGTTGATCAGAAACTGAATCGTTTGGACGTGATCTTTTCTACGCCCGGCAGATTCCAAAATGCCGGCGCGACGTTAGTTGGTCGCGACGACATTGGCAGCCGCACCAGGGCCAGAAGGACTGAAGATTCCGCCGGACCAAGGCCACCGTCTTCGACGAAGACGCAAACTCCGAATTCCAGATCCACCATTCGTCATTCAGCGCGCGAGAATGGATCGGGCCACGTCGCAACAAGCCGGACTGGTAGCAGATCGTCGCACAAAGCGCGGCCAAAATCTCTGCCCAGCATTGACAGGACCTTGACGCGGTCGCGCCACGGAGTCGCAGCAAAGGGTGCGCCGGCCAAAAACCGCGCGAACGCCGCGGCGCCGTCCCGCCCATCATCAACCTCTAACCGCTCCGGCTCGACTGGCGCCGCGTCTTCCGCCTCGACGCCACAACCAAATGCGTCACCACAAGCCGGAACGAACGCCACCGCTTCGTCGTCGGCAAGTCCCGTGGCGAGTCCGTCACCGCGCACCGAGTCTGCTGCTGCGGCTCCTTCCGCAACGCCATACAGCACGCCGGCGTCGTCCGTTTCGCCGGCGGCTCTATCGTCGTCTTCGGCAGCGAGCGAGTCGCCTGCTAACGTTTCGTCGAGCCGCGACGAGGCCAAAAGTTGGTCAAGCCGAATGAACTATCTGAAATGGTGGGTCAAACTTAACTGGTTGCCTTTGCTTATTGGCGGACTGGTTTTCGTGGGCCTGCTGGTTTTGCTGCTGTTCCGTCGGCGAGCAAAACGCGGAAGGGACATCGAGTCGCAGGCCGCGAAGGAGCCGGTCGCCGCACCCGATGCGCCGAAGACCGGTACTTCCGTCCAAACAAAGCCGAAAGCGGAATCACGCGCGGCCTCTGCGGGTCTCGCTTCGGCGCCGGCTGTTTCCGCAGTGCGAACAAAGAATGCGGTTAATTCGACACCGGACCGGAAGGATGAACCTGTTGGCGAGTCTGAAGATCGCGAGGTTTTCGAAATATGACACTCAATGAATTAATGCAGATCTGTGCGGGGCTTGGCATTAAGTTGCGGCTGGCGGGCGAAAACGATCGTCTTCAGGTCGATGCGCCCAAAGGAACTCTAACGCCATTTTTGCGCGAGGCACTAACCACGCACAAAGTCGACTTGATTGCTACTCTTAAAGCCCAGGAGCAAGCGCAAACTAAAGCTCAACCCCCGGCTCCTCAAACCGCGGATCGAAAATCTTCCCTGGATTTGCCCATTGAACGCGCGGAGGTCGAGGTCAAGAACCTGTTGGCTGGACGCTCTTATGATGCGACAGTGATCGACGCTTCGGATACAACGATGCGACAGATCATCGCGGCTGAACTTCTTGCCGCTTTGTCGGGCAGAAATCAGGAGCACCAGGAGCATGCCCGGCGAGCGTTCCTTGAGCATGGTTACTTCGACGAGACAACGCGAGAGTTGCGGACCGCGGATTCTCCAGCGGAGCGTGCGGCCGCCGCTCGCAAGTTGGGACAGGTGGGCGATCGATCAGCCTCCGCGCATTTGATCGCCGCTCTTTTTGACGGCGCGCCTGAAGTGCGCAGGTCGGCCGTCGAAGCGCTTGGTCAAACAGGCGATCCGGCAGCGATTGCGCCACTGAACGAATTGCTGGTGCGCGAGACGAGCCGGCAGGTGCCCGAAAGCACGATCCGACACGCTATCCATTCGATCGGAGCGGTTGAGGCTACAAGACCGGTGGTCGTCCAACCGCCCGTTGTGCCTGTGGCGCCGCCCGAGCCACGTCGCGAAGTCTCTGAAACCGTGAAGCCTGAGCCAGTTGCTGCCGCGAGTCCAACCGCGGCGGATCATGTGAGCCAAAGTTTGGTCGATGAAGAAGCGCGCCTCCTTTTGGAAGAAGAAGCGCTGCGGAAAGCTGCTGAAGCGCTGGAGCGCCGGCGACTCGAAGCCGAAGCTGCGCGTAAGCAAGCCGAAGAAGACGCGCGCTCAAAGGCCGAACAGGAATTGCGCGCGAGGGCCGAGGTTGAAGCTCGTCTGCGCGCTGAAGAGGAGGCACGCAAACGCGCCGAAGAGGAAGCCGCGCTTCGCAAGGCGGAAGCCGAAGCGCAAGTGACGGCCGAGCAGGAGGCGCGCGCGCGCACTGAAGAAGAAGCACGCAATCGCGCCGAAGAAGAGGCGCGGTTCCGCGTCGAAGCTGAAACGTTGAGACGAGCCGCGGAAGAACTCGCGCGCAAGCGAGCCCTGGCCGAGGCTGCACGCAAAGAGGCCGAAGAAGCTGCACGCAAGCGTGAAGAAGAAGCGCGCAAACAAGCAGAAGAGGAAGCACGCCTCCGCGCCGAGGAGGAAGCACGCCAGCAGGCAGAAGCAGAAGCGCTTCGTCGCGCTATTGAAGCCGAGATCCGCAAGCGCGCCGAAGAGGAAGCGTTGCGTCGCGTTATTGAAGAAGAGTCGATTCGCCGTGTTGCTGAAGAGCGAGTTCGTCAGGAAGCGGAGGAACGTCGCCGCGTCGAAGAGGAGCGTCTGCGCGCAGAAGAGGAAGCATTGCATCGCGCTGCCGAGGAGGTTGCACGGCATCGTGCAGAAGTCGAAGCCGCGCGCTTAAAGGCTGAGGCAGAGGCTCGTCGTCTGTTGGAAGAACACGAACGGATGCAAGCCGCAGAAAACGCTCGACGTCTTGCAGAAGAAGAGCGTCTGCACCTGGAGGCTGAAGTTAGCCGGCATGCTGAGGAAGAACGCCAACGTCTTGAAGAGGCTCGCCGTCGCGTTGAGGAAGAGCGGCTGCGGATCGAAGAAGAAGCAAGGCTTCGCGCTGAAGAAGAAGGGCACCGGCTTGCTGAACTGGAAACCCTGCGCCGAAGGACGGCGGAAGAAGCCCTGCAACGTGCCGAACAGGAGCAACGGATTCGCAATGAAATAGAAGCTCTTCGCCAGGCTGAAGAAGAACAGCGCAGGCGTATTGAAGCAGCCGAAGCCCGCCGGCGCGCAGAGGTAGAAGCGCGTCAACAGGCTGAAGCCGAGGCGCGGCGAAAAGCTGAGGAAGAAGCTTCGCGCGAAGCGGAAGAGGAAGCTCAACGCCAGGCTGAAGCTGAGGCCCGCCGGCAGGCGGAGTTGGAAGCGAAGTTGAAGGCGGAGGAAGAACGGCGCGAGAGGGAAGCCGAAGCGCGTCGCCAAGTTATAGAAGAAGAGGAAATGCGACTGGCAGAGTCGCGACGCAGAACCCAGGAGGAAGTCCGGAGAGTCGAGGAGGAGGCGCGCCGCGCAGCCGCCGAAGACGAGCGCGTGCTGGCCGAGTTGGAGACCGTCCGCCGAAGGATCGAGGAGGAGGCGCGAGTCCGGGCTGAAAAAGAAAGGCGCATCAGGGCCGAAATCGAAGAACTCCGCAGAGCCGAAGAAGAGCAGCGTCGACGATTTGAAGCTGAGGGCCAACTGCGCGCGGAAGCCGAAGCTCGTCTGAGACAAGAGGAAGAGCGCCACGAGGTTGAGGAACAGGCGCGCCTCAGAGTCGAAGAAGAAACGCGTCGTCTGGTTGAAGCGGAAGCCCGGCTCAAAGCGGAGGCAGACGCTCGTCGACAAGCAGAGGAGGAAGCCCGACTAGAGGTTGAGGAAGCAGCGCGCCGTCGTGCTGAAGAGGAACGTCAACGAATTGAAGCAGAAGCGCGCCGCCAGACGGAAGAAGAAGAACATCGCCTTGCTGAACTGGAAGCCATCCGCCGACAGGCTGAGGAAGAAACGCGCCAGCGCGCCGAACGTGAGCAACAGCTCCGCGCCGAAATAGAAGCACATCGTCAAGCGGAAGCAGAGCACCACCAGCGAATCGAGGCAGTCGAAGCCGAAAGCAGGGCGGAACAGGAAGCATATCGCCAGGCTGCGGAGGAATCTCGGCTGAAGGCTGAGGAAGAAGCGCGTCGCCTGGCCGAAGAGGAAGCTCGGCTAAGGGCGGAGGAGGAAGCGGGTCGTCGTGCGGAGGAAGAACGCCAACGCGTTGAGGAAGCGCGTCGTCGTGTCGAAGAAGAACGGCAACGAATTGAAGCAGAAGCGCGCCGCCAGACGGAAGAGCAGGAGCGCGGACTCGCAGAACTGGAAGTCATTCGCCAACAGGCTGAGGAAGAAACCCGCCAGCGCGCCGAACGTGAGCAACAGCTCCGCGCCGAAATAGAAGCGCATCGTCAAGCGGAAGCAGAGCACAACCAGCGCATTGAGGTAGCCGAAGCCGAAAGGCGGACCGCGGCAGAAGCGAAACGATCGCGGCGTGCTACTGAAGAAGCGCCACATGTCGTATCGCAAGAGATCGACGAGCCCGAGTTAATTGCGGAAGAGTTGGTGGCCGGCGACGCACCCTGGGTGGATGTCAATATGGAGGGCGCCGACTCGATAGAGTTTCTGCCGCTTGCTGACGAATCGTTGGTGGAAGGCCACCGTGAGGCAACGCTGGACGCCAAAGGAATCGAAGTTGTGCGCTCCGAAAAAGGGATCGCACATGTTGACGACGAGTCGTCCGTACCTTCACTAATTCTGCGGCGCCTCAACAGCGACGAACCGGAAGAGCGTGCAGAGGCGCTGGCCGATCTCGCCCGCTTGGGCGGCGACGATTCATTCCGAGTAATTACGAAGGCCTTCGACGATCCTTCGCCCGAAGTTCGCGACGGCGCCGTTCGCGCACTTCACGATCTTCAGGCTGATCGTGCCGCTTCTTTTACTCGCGCATTGCGGGAAGGCTCGCCAGAGCGACGCCGCAAGATTGGCGCAGCGCTCGCCAGCTCGGGTCTGGCGACAGAAGCCATCAACAACCTTACGGGCGAAAGTCGCGAGCGGACCTACGACGCATTCTCGCTCTTGTTCCTGATGGCGAAAGCCGGCGAAGTGCACCCGTTGATGCGCGCGATAGAAGATCATGCGAACATCGAAGTGCGCCTCGCCGTCGTTAAGCTGCTCGCGTTGAGCGGACAGCCTGAAGTAGTGCCGGCGTTTCGTCGTCTCGCCGTGCGCGGATCGCTGCCGTCTGAAGTGCGCTCCGCGGTGATGGAGGCCATCTACCAGATCAGCACACAGGCCCGCGAGACCGCGCCGTCTGCGGCCTGAAGTCGTAAGCAGAATTTGAATCCTTACATTCGTCGGCAGTTTCGGACTGCTGATTACAGGCGTTCAGAGTTCAAGCTTTAGCTTGTTTTCGCAACAACAACCTAAAGGTTGAACTGTGAACGCCTGTAACTGCGATTACTGTCGGCCTTTGTCTATTTACGACTCACGATTTACTATTCCCGCACTGTCATGTCCTTCAAGCTCCAGTCGGAATACGAACCAAAAGGTGATCAGCCACAGGCAATCGAAGCTCTCGTTCGCGGGCTTGATGACGGCGCGAAGGACCAGGTCCTATTAGGCATTACCGGCAGCGGCAAAACCTTTACCATCGCCAGCGTCATCCAGCACACGCAACGTCCGACGCTCGTACTCGCGCACAACAAAACGCTCGCGGCACAGTTGTATCAGGAATTCAAAACGCTCTTTCCGGAAAACGCGGTCGAGTATTTCGTCTCTTATTACGATTACTATCAGCCGGAAGCTTACATGCCGGCCGCCGACGTCTACATTGAGAAAGAAGCGATCGTTAACGAGGACATCGATCGCCTGCGCATGTCCGCGACGCGCGCGCTGTTCGAGCGACGCGATGTGATCGTGGTCGCGAGCGTGTCGTGCATCTACGGGCTCGGTGATCCGGATGCTTATTACGGGATGTTGCTATTTCTCGAACCGGGCGCGCGGATGTCGCGTGACTCGCTTTTGCAGCGACTGGTTGAGTTGCAATACGAACGTTCGGATGTCGAGTTCGCGCGCGGGTCTTTTCGCGTGCGCGGAGACGTGGTCGAGGTTTTCCCCAGCTATCAGGATCAGGCCTATCGCATCGAGTTGTGGGGCGACGAGATCGATTCGATCTCGACGATCGATCCGTTGCTTGGCGAAGTCGTTCATAAACACACTTCGCGCATTCCCATCTATCCCAAGACGCACTACGTGATGTCGAAGAGCACGGTCAAGCGCGCGTTGAAATCGATTCGCGAAGAGCTGGAATGGTGGGAGCCGAAGTTGATCTCGGAAGGCAAGCTGGTCGAAGCGCAACGTTTGCACCAACGCACGATGTTTGATCTCGAAATGATCAAAGAGATGGGTTTCTGTCGCGGGATTGAAAACTATTCGCGTCACCTGACGGGCAAGCAACCGGGCGAGCCGCCGCCGACGCTGCTCGACTATCTGCCGCGCGACACGATCATGGTCATCGACGAATCGCACCAATCGATTCCGCAGACGCGCGGCATGTTCGAAGGCGACCAATCACGGAAACGGACGCTGGTCGAATATGGTTTCCGTCTGCCGTCAGCAATGGACAATCGCCCGCTCAACTTCAAAGAGTTTGAATCGCGCATCGGACAGACGATCTACGTATCCGCAACACCGGGACCCTACGAATTGACGAAGGTCAGCGGCGAAGTTGTCGAACAGATCATCCGGCCCACGGGTTTGATGGACCCGGAAGTCGAAGTGCGCCCGGTCCAGGGTCAGATCGATCATCTGCTCGAAGAATGCCGGCAGCGAGCCGAGCGAAACGAGCGCGTGCTGGTGACCACATTGACCAAGCGCATGTCCGAGGATTTGACCGAGTACTTCACTGAGGTCGGCGTGCGTGTGCGTTATCTGCACTCAGACATAGAGACGCTCGAACGCATCAAGATTCTGCGTGACTTGCGCCGCGGAGAATTCGACGTATTGGTCGGGATCAATCTCTTGCGCGAGGGATTGGATCTGCCTGAGGTCTCGCTTGTTGCCATTCTTGACGCGGACAAGGAAGGTTTCCTGCGTTCCGAGTCATCTTTGATTCAAACCATCGGCCGCGCCGCACGCAACTCACGAGGCAAAGCGATTCTCTATGCCGATCGCGTCACCGATTCGATGAAGCGCGCGATTGGCGAGACGCGCCGCCGCCGGTCGCTCCAGGAAGAGTACAACAAGGAGCAGGGCATCACGCCGATGACGATCGTCAAGCCAATCGAAGCGACTCTCATCACTGCTTACGAGGCCGACTATTTCAAAGTGCCGCTCGATCTGGAAGAATATGAACAGTACTCGCCTGAGCAGATTGACAAGACCATTGCGCAACTTGAACGCGACATGCGCGAGCACGCGAAACAGTTTGAATTCGAAAGAGCGGCCGAGCTGCGCGATCGCATCAAGTATCTACGCGGTCGTGAATTACAGATAGCTTAATTTGGAGTGCGCCGGCATAGCGCAGCGGCGACGGCGCTTTGGATTGACGAAAGACTGAGGCATCATCCAGAAGGCTAAGACTACGCCGAGTATCCAAAGCGGCGTCGCGTTTCGCTTGCCGCCGCACTCCAAAATTGATGTTCACCAAATCCCAACCAGACGCGATTCAATCATACCTCTCCGACGCCAGCTACGTTCAGGGCGGACACGCGGCGCGCGTGATCTTTCCTGAGAGCGCGCAGGATGTTGCTGAGATTCTTGCTACAGCCACGCGCGACAAAACGCCGGTTACGGTTTCCGGCGCCGGGACAGGAACGGTTGCGGGTCGCGTTCCGTTTGGTGGAATCGTAATCGCTACCGACAAACTGAATCGCATCAAGACCATTGTTCATGATGACAATGGCGGTCATGCCGTTGCTGAAGCCGGTGTCATCCTCCGTGATTTGCAGCGTGCTGTTGACGCGAAAGGTTTGCTTTATCCGCCGGATCCTACTGAACGCGGCTGCTTTGTCGGTGGCACGGTCGCGACCAACGCGTCCGGCGCGCGCACTTTCAAGTATGGGCCAACCAGAAAATACGTCGAAGCGTTGAAGATCGCGCTGGCGACGGGCGACGTGGTTGATCTTCGCCGCGGGGAACTGCACGCGACTGCGAGTGGACACATCGCGGTTCCACTTTCGTCAGGCCGAGTGATTGAAGCGCAATTGCCTTCCTATCAAATGCCGCAGGTTAGAAAGCACGCGTCCGGCTATTACGTCGCGCCCGGAATGGATGTGCTCGATCTGTTCATTGGCAGCGAAGGCACGCTTGGCGTGATTGTCGAAGCGGAACTGACGCTGCTGCCAAAACCTGAAGGTCTGTTGAGTGGGATTGTGTTTTTCAGATCAGAAAGCGACTTGCTTGCATTCGTGAGCGAGGTGCGTGAAAGATCACTTGCCAACCGGGGCAGTAGCCCGACCGTCAGGGAGGGCGTGTCGTCGCCAGCCGCCTTCCCTGATGTACCTGATTCCCTCACCACACTTGCTGGCAAGCTCGACGCTCGCGCGCTCGAGTATTTTGATAGAGAGTCCCTTGGATTCCTGCGGCAAAAATACGAAACGATTCCAGCTTCAGCAGTCGGCGCGATCTTTTTCGAGCAGGAGACAACCACGGCAACGGAAGAGACGCTGATGAACGAGTGGTTGTCGTTGCTTGAGCAGCATCGTGCGCTGACTGACGATTCATGGTTCGCAACGAACGAACCGGACCAGGCGAAGCTGCGCGAGTTTCGGCACGCGCTGCCGGTGCTGATGAATGAATGGTTCGCGCGTCACAATCAACGGAAGGTTTCGACGGACATGTCCGTGCCTGACGAGACTTTCGCAGCTATATTGCGCTTTTATCAGGAAACTCTTCGCGCAAGCGATCTGCGCTATACGATCTTCGGTCACATCGGCGACAATCACGTTCACGTCAACATCCTGCCGCGCGACGATCGGGAAGCAGAAAAGGCGCGCGAGATCTATCTGCAGTTCGTTAAGCGCGCGATTGTAGTTGGCGGCACCCTTTCAGCCGAGCATGGTATCGGAAAATTGAAGCGCGAGTATTTGCGTTTGCTTTACAATGAACAGCACCTGCGTGAAATGGCGGTGCTGAAACATGCGTTCGATCCAGCGGGTATTCTTGGGCGTGGTAATATCTTTTCCACTGATTATCTGTGAAAGTATTTAGTGCCAAGAACAGTCAATTGGGGTTCGTCACCGTGAAATCTTCCCTGGCGTCTTTGCGCCTCTGCGGGAAACTGCCTTTCATCTTTCCCGCAACACGGCGCTCACGACGATCAGAGTTCCCGCAAAGGCGCAAAGACGCAAAGGTTCTTCGCCTGGGATTCGAAATTGATAGTGTCACGATTGATTGAGAATGTTTAGATTCACCACCGCCGGAGAGTCACACGGTCGCGCGCTGGTCGCGATAGTCGAAGGTCTGCCAGCGGGTATGCCAGTTGACATAGACGCGATCGATCACGAACTGAAGCGGCGCCAATGGGGCTATGGTCGCGGCGGGCGGATGAAGATCGAGCAGGATCATGTCGAAATTCTAAGCGGCGTGCGTCATGGTCTGACGCTCGGTTCGCCGTTGGCTTTGATGATCGAAAACAAAGACTGGGCGAACTGGACAGAGGTCATGGCAGTTGAGCCACGTGATATCGCGCCTGAGAAATCGCGACAATTGAAACGCCCGCGCCCGGGTCATGCTGATCTTGCTGGTGGACAAAAGTTCGGCGCGCGCGATCTGCGCAACATTCTCGAACGCGCGTCTGCACGCGAGACCGCGGCACGCGTTGCCTGTGGAGCGCTCGCGAAACAGTTGCTCTCTAATTTCGGCGCGGAGATTCGCAGCCACGTGATTCAACTCGGTGGCATACCAGAAAAGCCGCTCGAACTTTCCTGGCAAGATATCGCTGCAATACCAGAAGACGCGCCACTGCGTTGCGGCGACGAGGCAGCGCAGAAGAAGATGATCGAGTTGATTGATGAAAAGCGCGAAGCAGGCGACACGCTCGGCGGTCTCTTTGAAGTCGTCGCGCGCGGCATCATTCCGGGTCTTGGCTCGCATACGTCATGGGACTTGAAACTCGACGGCCGTTTGGCGCAGGCGGTGATGTCTATCCCCGCAGTGAAGGCTGTAGCGATCGGCGCTGGTGCCGAAGCGAGCAGCTTGCCGGGGTCGGAGGTTCACGACGAGATCGCGTACAACGACGAGACCAAAGAATTCATTCGCGCGACAAATCGCGCGGGTGGCCTCGAAGGCGGCATCACAAATGGCGAAGAAGTGCGCATTCGCGGTCATCTGAAACCTCTTTCCACCTTGCGTCGCCCACTGCGTTCAGTTGACATCGACACGAAGCTGGAAGAATCCGCTGCCTTTGAACGTTCCGACATCACCGCCGTTCCTGCCGCAGGTGTGATTGGCGAAGCGATGGTCGCGCTTGTACTTGCTGGTGCTATGCGCGAAAAGTTTGGCGGCGACAGTCTCGGCGAGATGAAGCGCAACTTCGAGGGTTATCGCGAACAATTGCGTGGGTATTAATGTGGACAACAAATTCCTTCCCGTTCGATAGAGTCTCGGTTCGAAGTCTCTGTGGGTCGTCGGTGTTCTCTATGCCACTGCGGTGAAAAAACGCGCAAAACCACTCACCACAGAGACACAGAGGACACGGAGGTCGCACAGAGAAATAAATTAGCACACGACCTTCAATTCTCGTCGCTAGCGCGTCAAGCGTCATTCATCGTAAAATCAATTGAAAGCAATTCGCGAAGCTGGTCTTCGATGGAGTAGGAAGCGAAAAGATGGCATTGTTGGAAGTAGTTAAGTGGCCGAATCCGATACTCGACGCGCCGGCTGATCCGGTCACGGTGTTTGACGACAAGCTGAAGAAGCTCGTCAACGATATGTTCGAGACGATGTACTCCGCGCCGGGAGTTGGTCTCGCCGCGGTGCAGGTGGGAATTTCCCAGCGTTTGTTTGTGATGGATTGTTCGGGCGGCAAGGATCCGGAACAGCGGCTCGCCTTGATCAATCCGGAAGTGCTCGCCGTTGAAGGCAATCAGAACGGCGAAGAAGGCTGCCTCTCTTTTCCCGGAATCTTCACGCCGGTTGAACGCAGTTTGCGAGCGGTCGTGCGTGCGCAGGACGTCCAGGGAAACGAGTTTGAGATTGACGATACTGAATTGACCGCGCGCTGCATGTTGCATGAAACTGATCACTGCGACGGCATCGTATTCCTCGACAAGATGAGTCCCATCAAGCGCGAACTGGTAAAGCGCAAGATCAGGAAGTTGCAGAAGGCGGGTCAATGGGACTGAAGGAGGATGAATCATGAAAAACATCAACGCCGAAAAAGCTAGAGACAGTCTGCCAGAGCTAATAGAGGAAGTTGCCGCGTCCCATGAGCCAATTCAGATCAGCAGCGACCTCTCCAATGGCATTCTTGTTTCGGAAGACGATTGGCGAGCGATACAGGAGACGTTGTACTTACTATCTATTCCCGGAATGCGGGAGTCGATTAGGGAAGGAATGGCAGCGCCGCTGGATGATTGCGCTTCGGAGCTTACCTGGTGAGTTGGCGACTTGTATTCACAAAGCAGTCGCAGAAAGACGCAAAGAAACTCGCCGGTGCAGGATTAAGGCGGAAAGCCGAGGAGTTGCTAAAGGTCCCGAGTGAAAATCCCTTTCAGGCGTCGCCACCTTATGAGAAGTTGGTCGGTGATCTCTCGGGCGCCTATTCGCGCCGAATCAATATCCAACATCGACTGGTTTATCAGATCTACGCAAACGAGAAAGTCGTAAAGGTGCTGCGGATGTGGAGTCACTACGAGTAACGGCAAGCTTCGTGTTTAGGAGAGGATCGAGCCATGTCAACTGAATTTCGTAACGAACCGCTGACTGATTTCACAAAAGAAGAAAACGCCGTGGCGATGCGCGCGGCGATTGAAAAAGTTAAGCGCGAGTTGGGACGCGAGTGTCCGCTGGTGATTGGCGGCGAGCGAATCATGACGGGAAATACTTTCGAGAGCTTCAATCCCGCGAATCGCACGCAGGTTGTCGGGCGCTTTCACAAAGCAACGAACGACCTTGCCAATCGCGCGGTTGAAACTGCGTATGAGAACTTCAAGATTTGGAGTGAAACTCCTGCGGTGCAGCGCGCCGGTTTATTGTTTTCCGTTGCGTCGCTCATGCGCCAGCGCAAGCACGAACTGTCAGCCTGGATGATTTACGAGGTTGGCAAATCGTGGGCAGAGGCCGACGGCGATACGGCGGAAGCGATCGACTTCTGCGAGTTTTACGCGCACGAGATGTTGCGCTATGCCGAGCCCCACCCATTGACAAAGATCGAGGGCGAAGAGAACACGATGGAGTACATTCCGCTCGGCGTCGGCGCAGTGATTCCGCCGTGGAACTTTCCGCTCGCGATTATGGCGGGAATGACTGCTGCTGCGATCGTCACCGGCAACACTGTCGTCTTGAAACCTTCGTCTGACGCGCCCGCCATTGCGTACAAGTTTTTCGAGTTGTTGGAAGAAGCGGGTCTGCCCGAGGGCGTAGTCAACTTCATGACCGGTTCAGGCGCGGAAGTTGGCGATGTGATTGTGGATCATCCGAAGACGCGCTTCATCGCATTTACCGGCTCGAAAGAAATTGGCTTGCGCATCAACGAACGCGCGGCGAAGACGCATGAAGGTCAGCTCTGGATCAAACGCGTGGTGGCTGAGATGGGCGGGAAGGACGCAATCATTGTCGCGGACGACGCGAACCTCGATGACGCAGCGCTGGGTGTGGTGCAGTCGGCGTTTGGATTCCAGGGACAGAAGTGTTCGGCCTGCTCGCGAGCAATTGTCGATGCGCGTGTGTACGACTCGCTGCTGGAAAAGATCGTCGAGCGGACTGAGAAGATCAAAGTTGGTGATCCGACCGATCCGTCGACGACAATGAGCGCGGTCGTGAACGAAAAAGCATTCAAAACAATCAACGAGTACATTGAGAAGGGCAAAAGCGAAGGCGGCCGAGTCGTGGCTGGTGGCGGCTCGGATGGCGAGCAGGGGTTTTTCATCGAACCGACTGTGATTGCGGACGTGAAAGCCGGCGATACGATCGAGCAGGAGGAGATTTTTGGGCCAGTGCTCGCGGTGATTAAGGCGCAGGACTACGACGACGCGCTCCGCATTGCGAACGACACGCAATTTGGTTTGACGGGCGCCGTTTATTCAACGGACGAAGCAAAAATTGAACGTGCGCGTCGCGAATTTCACGTCGGCAATCTTTATTTCAATCGCAAGTGCACGGGCGCGCTCGTGGGCGTGCATCCTTTCGGCGGTTTCAATATGTCGGGGACCGATTCAAAAGCGGGTGGCCGCGATTATCTTTTGCTTTTCATGCAAGCTAAGGTTTCGTCCGCGAAGATTGGCGCGACGGCAAACAAACGAGCGGAGGCCGGCGCAGCAGTTTAGTCTTTCATATGTAGGGGCAGGGCTTGTCCTGCCCGATTGCTTGGGATCGAACGGGCGGGGACCAGCCCCGCCCCTACAGTTTATGCGCATAGTTTTCATGGGCACGCCCGTGACGGCATTGCCATCATTGCAACGATGCCTCGATGACGGACACGAAGTTGTCGCGGTGTGGACGCAACCGGATCGGCCGTCGGGGCGTGGAAATATCCTAACGCCGTCGCCGGTGAAGCAGTTTGCACTCGCACGCGGACTAACGATTCATCAACCAGCGAAAATCAAAACTGAAGCAGCCCGCGCATTGTTTGCCTCGCACAATGCGGATGTCGTCGTGGTGGTTGCCTATGGTCGTATTTTGCCGCGCGAATTCCTGAGCGCGCCGCGGCGCGGATGCCTTAACGTACACTTCTCCCTGTTGCCGCTTTACCGCGGCGCGGCTCCGGTCAACTGGGCCATCGTCAACGGTGAAACAAGGACCGGCGTTACGACCATGTTCATCGAAGAGAAACTCGATGCCGGTCCGATACTTTTGCAGAGCGAGACGGAAATCAACGCCGACGAGACCGCGCCTGAATTGACGGCGCGACTCGCTTTGATGGGCGCGGAGTTGCTCGGTCAGACTCTTGCGAGTCTCGACACAATCACACCTCATCCGCAACGCGATCGCGATGCGACCCTCGCGCCGATGTTGACGAAGGAAGATGGTTTGATTGATTGGTCCAGTGACGCTTTCGCGATTGAACGCTGCGTGCGCGGTTTTCAGCCGTGGCCAAGCGCCTACACGCATTGGCGTTCGCAACATCTGATCGTTTGGCGCGCCGTTGCCGAGGCCGCGACGCAAAATGAACCCATCCCAGGCGAGATCCTCACCGCTCATGGTGATGATTTGATTGTGAATTGTGGCCAACTCACTCAGTTGCGTCTGCTCGAGGTCCAGCCGGAAGGGAAGCGTCGCATGAGCGCGCGCGATTTTCTCAACGGCGCGCACTTGCAAGTGGGTGAAAAATTAGCATGACTTCGTTGCTGGGAAAGGCGAAGACCGGAAAGACCGCTGCTGCTTCACCAGCCCGTCTTGTCGCTTTCGAGATACTCCGCCGAGTTGAGGAGGAAAGGGCATTCGCTTCCGTTCTGTTAGCGGCGAAAGAGGACGCGCTGCAGCCAAACGATCGATCGCTCTGCCACGAATTGGTAATGGGCGTATTACGTCGCCAGTTATGGTTGGATCATCTGATTGCTCACTTCGCGAATCGGAACTATGAACGTCTCGATCTCCCGGTGCGGATTGCCTTGCGCCTCGGCCTCTATCAATTGCGTTTCTTATCGCGCGTTCCGGCCCGAGCTGTCGTCAACGAGTCAGTGCTTCTCACGCGCGTCGCGCGGCTTCGATCCGCTGAGCCGCTGGTAAATGCGGTCCTGAGACGCGCCCTTCGCGAGCCGGACTACGATCCGCTCGCCGACATCTCTGATCCAATTGAAAGGCTCGCGGTCGAAACTTCCCATCCATCGTGGTTGATCGCGCGTTGGATCAACGCTTTTGGTGTTGATGAAACAACGGCCTTTGCGCGTGCCAACAACGAAGCTCCACCGGTGGCGTTTCGCATCGTAAACCAGCGAGCCGAGCGTGAAATTCTGGAAGCTTTGCAATCCGGCGGCGCGGTTGTGTCGCCTTCGCAAATCGTTCCGCGTGCCTGGCGCGTCTCGGGCGCAGGAAGCCTGCTGCGAGAACTTGCGCAATCCGGACAGATCTATGTTCAAGACGAAGCGTCGCAGCTAACGACCCATGTCGTCGAGGCGCGCGCCGGCGATCGGGTGCTGGATGTTTGTGCTGCGCCGGGAAGCAAGACCACGCAGCTTGCTGACCTTACGAGAGACGAAGCGTTCATTGTTGCCGGAGACATTCATTGTGCTCGCCTGCGAACCTTGATGAGTATGTCTGACAAGCAAGGCCTCAGCAGCATTCATTGTGTGAACCTCGATGCTTCCCAACAGTTGCCATTCGCCGCAGCTTTTGATCGCGTGCTGGTTGACGCTCCGTGCACCGGCACAGGCACGCTGCGGCGCAACCCCGAAATACGTTGGCGCATCAGACCGCAGGACATTGAAGACCTATCAGCGCGGCAACTTCGCATATTGCAAAATGCGTCGCTGGCTGTGAAACCCGGAGGGCGGCTCATTTATTCCACTTGTTCAGTCGAGCCGGAAGAGAACGAACAAGTTGTCAGTAAGTTCCTTGAGCAAACCGACGATTTCAGGTCACTGACACTAGCAGTTAGTGCGTCACTAATTACTGCTTCCAGTGCGGCGCGCACCTGGCCTCATCGAGAAGGCGCGGACGGCTTCTTTATCGCGGCCTTCGAGCGGCGAAAGTAAGCAGCGAGGCGTGCTTGCGGGCGGTCATAGCGGATGTTAGACTTCGCAGCTTGGTTTGCCGGTTGAGTAAAGGTTTAAAACGTGAGCGTTGTTCGGAAAACGATATCAGCCCTGCGCCGATTCATCATCGTGATAGCGATCGCGATCACGTTTCTGTTTGGCCTGGCGACGACCGTTATTCTTTCTTTGCGCAGCCCGGTGGTGACGGTGCCGCAGGTGGTTGGCAAGGATCGATTTGAAGCAGAGAGCACGTTGCGATCCGCGGGGCTAAATTTTCGCGTGCGAGCCGCCCGTCCCAGCAATCAGGTGAAGCCTGACACCGTTCTTTTTCAGTTGCCGCGCGCCGGTGAAGAAGTGAAAGGCGGCCAGACAATCGCCGTCGATGTCAGCCGCCCGGCGAAAGAAGGAGAGGCCTCGGAAGGCTTATCGACCGACGACAAAGCGGGCAAAGGAAACGAGAACACGAACGCGAACACGAACGAGTCTTCATCCGCCGGCAACGCGAATGAGAGCAAGCCAAAGCGAAACAAGAATACGAACAATAACGGAAACGCCAATAATAATCGAAATGCGAATGCCAACCGCGCCCGCGCGAACGCAAATAATCGCAATGCCAACTCCGAAACAAATACAGAGAATCAGAATCGAGAATCTGACAACTCAAACTCGAACCGCTCGAATCGCAATAGGAACAGGCGTCCGTCTAACGAACCAACGCCGCCACCTGGCGCGTTGCTGTAACCTGAACGCTTTGAATTGAAACCGTGAACGGCAGAACAATCGATATCGCGCCTTCCATCCTGTCCGCTGACTTCT
This sequence comes from Pyrinomonadaceae bacterium, assembly GCA_041492185.1. Classification (GTDB taxonomy): domain Bacteria; phylum Acidobacteriota; class Blastocatellia; order Pyrinomonadales; family Pyrinomonadaceae; genus JAOAPY01. Next base: position 39,163 of record JBGPWL010000003.1, read on the forward strand.
CGCGGCTGGGTCAGGAGATCGAAGCCGTCGAGCGCGGCGGCGCAGGGCTGATACACGTCGATGTGATGGACGGTCACTTTGTCCCGAACATTACGGTCGGCCTGCCGGTCGTGAAAGCCGTGGTTCGGGCGACACGTTTGCCCGTCGACGCGCATCTGATGATTAGCCACCCGGGCCGGTATGCCGAACAGTTTGTCAGTGCCGGCGCGCAGATGGTTTCCGTGCACGTCGAGGCTGACGCTAATCTTCATCGCACGGTGATGGCTATCAAGGCAGCGGGCGCGCAGGCTGGCGTGGTGATCAATCCCGCGACGCCGGTCGCTGCGCTGGAAGAGATTTTGGATTTTGTCGATTATGTTTTGGTGATGTCCGTGAATCCGGGGTTTGGCGGGCAGGAGTTTATTCCCACGTCGACTGACAAAGTGCGCCGCTTGCGACAAATGATTGACGAGCGCCGACTGAAAACCAGAATCGAGATCGATGGCGGCATCGATCTCGATAACATTCAAGCGGTAGTGGCGGCCGGGGCCGAGATCATTGTCGCAGGTTCGGCCATCTTTGGCGCGCCGGACGCGGGCGTTGCGGTGCGCGAGCTGCGCGAGGCGACGGTGCAGTGGGTGTAGGGGATGTTTGTTTGATTCGGGTAATTTCAGATTTGAGATCTGAGATTTCAGATCTGAGATTTTCACATTTGACATTCAGAGATTGAAACTTGAGACTTGTTCGCGAACACCGGAACGCGAACTCTGGAGCTTCAAATAAGCAACGTAGGAAACGAGCGCTCCCCAAAATTGCGCGCTGTCGCGTGTTAGGTTTTTACCTGGAGGTTTTCGTTATGCATTTTCGCTCCATAACTGTTTCGCTGCTGGCCGCGGTTCTCGCGCTTGGCTTATTGAGCACGGCGTTGGCGCAGGGCGGGGGCACTCAAACCAGCGCGTCGGCAGGTCAGCGACTCGACGTAATGCGATCTCAGCTCGAGGCGTTGCGTCGCTCGCTTGGTAGTGCAATTGCCGGCATCCCGGAAAAGCCGGCGACCGACAAGAAAGCCGCAAATCCGGATGATCCGCGCGTGCGCTTGCAAGGACTGGATAAGGAGGTCAGCTCGATCCTTTCTGAGGTGAATGATATCCATTCGAAACTGGACCGCTCAGAAAAATACGATGCGACGAGGCTGGATTCATTGGAAAGTTCGGTAAAGGAAATTCAAGCGCGAGTGCAGACCGCGTTGACGGAAACGGCTGGTGCGAGAACCGGTAACTCCGCGGTCGCTTCGGGTTCCGCGTCCCATTCCAGGAAAAAGAAGGGTCGACTCTTCGGATTGCTTGGCGGCGGTGGAGGCAACAGCAAGTACGATGAGATTCTCGGCGGACCAGCGCCGGGCCGCGATCGTGTCCTCTTCGAAGAAGCTGCAAAGGAAGTGCGAAAGGGAAGTCACGAGACCGGTCGCCTGCTTTTCACAACAATCATCACGACCTATCCCGACTCGCCTTTTCTACCGTTGGCAAAGCTCGCCATCGCCGACTCGTTCTATCTCGAAGGCGGCACCAGTTCGTTGATTCAGGCGGCAGCTTCATATCAGGACTGGTTGACTTTTTTCCCAACCGATCCGCTCGCGCCTGCGGCGATGCTGAAAGTTGCCGAAGCAGAAATGCGACAGATGGGTTTGTCCGATCGCGACGTCACGCATGCGCGCAGGGCAGAACAACGACTGAAGGCGCTGTTGCAGCAATATCCGCAAACAAAGCTTCGCCCGATCGTTGAGGACCGCTTGTATGAAGTGCAGGAAAACCTTGGCATGCATAACCTGCAGATTGGAAGTTTCTATTGGGACCGGTACATTCATAACCCTGCTCAGGGAGGCCTGAAGGGAGCGCAGAACCGGTTGCGCGAGAACGCCGAGAAGTATCCGTGTTTCTCGTACGGAGATAAGAATCTTTTTATCCTTGCCTCGACCTACCAACTGGAAGAAGAACCAGACGAGGCGGCGAAGTATTATCAGCAACTCATTCGCAACTACCCGGATAGCGAATATACGGACAAGGCGAAGGAGCAGTTGAATATCATCGGCGCGCCCGTGCCGGAACCTGGTCCTCAAAGCAATTGCCCCAAGCGCGAGCGCCCAAGTTTCATGGGCAACCTCATGCAACAGGTGGCGGGCCGCGCCGATGTAACTGTCGGCAAGGACGGCATCCTGATTAGCAGGGACAGCAAGGAAGGCGATGACCTGATCGACGAGGCACTCAAGAACAACGGGCAATTGCGTTCTGACGTTATGCCGCTGACGCCGCGCAGCAAGCCGCGACAAGTTACGCCAGCGAACGAAGAGCAGACGGCGCCGGACAAGAAAAAAATCGGAGTGACGATTCAATCGACCCCGAATGGCCCGGTGCCGAATCGGATCAATCCATCAGCGCCTGCGAAGCCCCCGCCGCCTCCGGGAAAGCCATAACGCCTTCCATTAATCCTTTGCTCGCGGCGGCGAAGCTGGTATTTTGGTCGCGTGGAAACGCCCGATCAGATCGCAAAGGAAGTTCAAGCCGAGTTGGTTCGTCGTCGGAACGCTGCGGCGACCATCGTCGGCCTATTGCTCGTCCTGACCCTGGCCCTTGCGGTAATCGCATTCTTCGGAAAGAATTTTTTTCGCCATCAGACTAATCCCTCGCTGCGGATTGCCTGGATGATCACGACTTTGACCTTTGGCACTGGCTCCATAATTTTGCGGCGAACAAAATTTTCTGCCATGCGCCTGCAGGACATCGCCGCATTGAAAGGCGCGTCTGGACTCCTGAAGACGCTTGAGACAACGACCCTTCAAGTTGCACTGTTGGGCGGCGCGATCAGCGTCTGCGGCTTTATCGCCACTTTCATGACGGGCGATGGCTTTTACACCTACCGCTCAGCGCTCGTCGGTCTTGCCGTGTTGCTCTATAGCTACCCGACCCATGCTTCCTGGCAACGCGCGCTGGTGAAATTTGTGCGGTTTGGTCCCGAGCGTCCTGAGCCAGAGTTGGCCGCGTAAAAGTGTCAACGCTTTCTTTCAACCTTCCCTCATTCGCGAAGATTAACTGGTCGCTGCGCGTTCTCGGCCGGCGTGCGGATGGGTATCACGACGTAAGTACGGTTCTGCAAACAGTTTCTTTGCGCGACGAGTTACAGTTCGTTCCGCGTGACGACGCCAGAGTTAAACTCTCCTGCGACGATCCGCAAATACCGACTGACGAAAGCAATTTGATCATCCGCGCGGCCAGTGCGCTGCGGGATCGTTTTCACATTAGTGCCGGCGTGACGATTCATCTTGAGAAGCGCATTCCCGTGCAGGCCGGTCTGGGTGGAGCGTCATCTAACGCTGCGGTTGCCTTATTGGGTCTGACGAAACTGTGGAATCTCGATCTCGACCTCGTGGAAATGATTGACCTTGCCGCCAGGCTCGGCGCGGATGTTCCTTTCTTTTTCGTCGGAGGGCGCGCGCTGGCGACGGGCATCGGAACCAACCTGAAAGTTCTACAGGACTATCCAAGAACACATCTCCTGATCGTTAAGCCGAACGCAATGGTCTCGACGGCAGATGCATATAAAGCGATGCGTGCGCCTGCCTTGACAAGCCCCATTGACGACTCTATCCTCACTAGTTCTTGTGCAGCAGCCGGATTTGCTGATAATGAACAAGGTGAACTGCGCAACGATTTCGAACGAGTGATATTTGAGATTGAGCCGGAGATTGAGCGAGCGAGAGCCGCTTTACTGAACAGTGGCGCCAACGCCGCTTTGCTCGCTGGCAGCGGCTCGAGCGTATTTGGTATCTTTGACAATGCCGAGGCGCAAGCACGTGCGTTTAGAGAATTTCCGGCGGAAGCTGGCTGGCGCATTTTTCCTTGTGTGACTGTGTCACGCCATGAGTATTTGCAGACTTTTGATTCGTGCGGAGTTTCATTGTTCTGATACTGGGGCGTAGCCAAGTGGTAAGGCACCGGTCTTTGGAATCGGCATTCGTAGGTTCGAATCCTTCCGCCCCAGCCAATATCGATTAGCGCCGCAAGTTAACAACTTGCGCTACAGTTTATGAGCACAACCGGCGGGATCAAAGTCTTTTCCGGCAACGCGCATCCGCAACTGGCGGAAGAGATTTGTCGCCATCTGGGATGCGACATGGGCCGTGCTTTCACGGACCGCTTCTCGGACGGCGAATTCAATTTTCAGATCGACGAGAACGTTCGTGGTGGCGACGTATTCATCGTCCAGCCCACGTGCCCGCCGACGGACGCGCACGTAATGGAATTGCTGGTGATGCTCGACGCGTTTCGCCGCTCGTCGGCCGAGCGTATCACCGCCGTGATTCCGTACTACGGTTACGCGCGTTCTGATAAGAAGGATCGGCCGCGTGTTCCGATCTCGGCAAGACTCGTGGCGAACTTGATCACCGTCGCCGGCGCCGATCGTTTGTTGACTATAGATTTGCACGCCGCGCAGATTCAGGGGTTCTTTGATATTCCGGTGGATCACCTTTACTCCGCGCCGGTCATGATCGGCTACTACCAGGACAACCCGCTGGAAAACATGACGGTAGTTGCGCCTGATACCGGCGGCGCCGAAAGGGCGCGCGCTTACGCCAAACGTCTCGACGCGGACCTGGCACTTTGTGACAAGCGTCGCGAGAAGGCCAACGTCGCCGAAGTGATGAACGTCGTCGGCGATGTGCGCGGTCGCAATTGTTTGATTGTTGACGATATGTGCGACACCGGTGGCTCGTTGACGAAAGTGGCAAAGGCGCTGAAAGGCGCGGGAGCCGAAAGGATTCATGCTTGTTTCACGCATCCGGTTTTGTCCGGTGGGGCGGTGGAGCAGTTGGCAAAATCGGAAATAGAGCAGATAATAGTCACGAACACTATCCCGCTGCACGATCATTCGTGCGAGCTGGCCAGAATAAAAGTACTTAGTATCGCGCCATTGCTGGCGAAAGCGATCAAGTCGATCCACGAAGAGACCAGTGTCTCTTCGCTCTTCGTATAGCGAAGGGCAAACACTGATGGCTTAAGAAGTCCATCAGCGATCAACCTGGGAGCGCAGGCATCCTGCCTGCACTCTCGAAGCAGCGGACAAGATGTCCGCGCTCCCAGGCTGATCGCTGAACGTTTGTTGAGAGGCACGAATATGGCAGAACATAAAGAGATCACGATTCAGGCAAAACCCCGCGTGGGCCGCGGCAAAAACGATGCGCGCCGCACCCGGCGCGAGGGCCTGGTGCCGGTAACTGTCTATGGCGGCGAAGGCGAAACCGTTTCAGCCGTCGTGCCGCTGCGCGAGTTGGCGGCGCTCCTGCGATCGGATACGGGCCGCAACACAATCTTCACGCTCGATATCGAAGGCGTCGGTGCGAGTGAAGTAATGTTTCATGACCGGCAGATCGATCCGATTCGCGGCCGGCTGGTCCACGCTGATTTCAGACGGCTGGTGCGCGGCCAGAAGATCGTCGTCACTGTTCCGCTGCGCCTGGTTGGCGAGCCAATCGGTGTGCGCGAGCAACAGGGCTTTCTCGAGCAGATTGTTCGTGAGATCGAAGTTCGTTGCGAGCCGCGTGAGATTCCCGAGGCGATCGACGTTGACGTTTCGAACCTCGGCGTTCACGAGGTGCTGCATATTTCCGACATTCCCAGCGATGAACGTATCGAAATCCTTGAATCGCCGGACACGGTTATTGCCACAATCGGCATAGTGAAGGAAGAAGTCGTCGAGGCGCCGGTGGTTGAAGGCGAAGAGCCGGCCGAGCCTGAACTGATTACCAAGGGCAAGAAGGAAGACGAGGAAACGGCGGAAGAACCCGAGAAGGGCAAGAAGGAAGACAAGGGCAAGAAGGAGTAGAAGCATTGCCGATTTCCGATTGCCAATTGCCAATTTGGTAATCTGCCGATTTGTCGGGAGGTATTTCTCTTTTCGTGCTTTTTCGTGTGACTTCGTGGATCGTTTCCCTGGCCAACACATGAGCAAGCGATCCACGAAGTCACACGAAACAAAGCCAGAACCGAGCGGCAATCGGCAATGCCTGATCGTAGGACTCGGAAATCCGGGCGCGGAGTATGAATGGTCGCGTCATAACCTCGGATTCATGTTGATTGACAACCTGGCTGCGGCGGCAGGTGCGAAAGTGAATCGGCGCGAGTGTCGATCGTTTGTCGGGCGTGCTGTAATTGAAGGTCGCGAAGTGAAACTGGTCAAGCCGCAGACCTTCATGAACCTGAGCGGTGAGGCAGTCGCCTGTCTCTTTGCTAAGCACAAACTGCAAGAGCCCGGCGAACGATTGATTGTAATCAGCGACGATCTGGCAATGCCGTTTGGCAAGATTCGAATTCGCGCGCGTGGTTCGGCCGGCGGACACAACGGCTTGAAATCGATCATCGCGGCGATCGGCACGAACGAATTCATCCGGCTGCGCATCGGGATTCAGCCCGAGCATCCGATCGAGGACGCAAAGCGATTCGTGTTGGATCCATTTCCGCGATCGGTCCGCGCTGAAGTTGAAAAGATTATCGAACGAAGCGGCGCGGCGCTGCGCGTCATCCTGAGAGATGGCGTTTTGAAAGCAATGACGGAATACAACTGATCTTTGGACTTTGGACTTGATGTTGAGAATGACACGCGGGCATCGCGGATACTTCGATCAAAGACCAAAGACCAAAGATCAAAGTACAAAGACTTGGAGGCTGAACTTTGCAAGCATTGAGACAATACGAACTGATGTTCATCGTCGATCCGGACGCGGCTGACGATGAGGTCGCGAAACTGACCGAGGGCCTGAAGCAGATCGTCACCGATCAAGGTGGCACAATAACCAAAGAAGAAAACCTGGGCCGGCGCCAACTCGCCTACGAGATTCTGCACAAGAAAGAAGGCATCTTTGTCGACCTGGAGATCGAGGGGTCGGGCCGGGAGCTAGCCGAGCTTGAACGTCGCATGCGTGTCAACGATCGCATTCTGCGCTACCTGACGGTGCGTCTCGACGAGGATCGCCGGCGCGCTGACAAACTCAAAGACAAGCGCGCGCGCAAAGCTGCGAAGCGGCCGTTCGGCGTCGTCGCGGCCCCAGCGCGGGCAGCAGTCGTTCCGGAGTTTCCCATAGTCGAAGAGAACAACGAAGCGTAAACGCTACCTGCTATTAACGATTTTACAGCGAGAGGATTCCAGAAAGTTATGTCAAGCAATTACGAAGATCGCGGACGCAGCAACTACGACGATCGCGGGCGCGGCGGTTACGAAGATCGTGGACGTTATAACGGCGACGACGATCAGGATCGAGGCCGAGGCGGAATGCAGCGCGGCGGCCGCCGCATCCATCGGCGCCGCATTTGTCGCTTCTGCATCGAAAAAGTCGATCAGATCGATTTTAAGGATTTGCGGCTATTGCAGAACTACACTCCTGAGCGCGGCAAGATTCTGCCGCGACGGATTTCCGGCAACTGCGCCATTCACCAGCGCATGCTGGCCGAAGCAATCAAGCGCGCGCGCAACATAGCGTTGCTGCCGTACACGACAAATTAAGGAAAAGGAATTCGCGAGTCATGGCACACACAAAGATACTTTTACGCGAAGACATTGACGACCTTGGCGCGCGCGGCGAAATCGTCCGGGTGCGCGCCGGCTATGCGCGCAATTATTTGTTGCCGCGCAAACTGGCCGTCGAAGCGACCACCAGCAACGTCAAACAGATCGAGCAGGAGCGCGCGGCGCTGCTCAAGCGCGAAGCGAAAGAGCGTGCGACCGCCGAGGGGCAATCCGAACAAATGGGATCGCTGGTGCTGGAGTTTAAGCGAAAAGCGGGCGAGCAGGGAGCCCTTTACGGTTCAGTGACGTCGATGGACATCGCCGAGGCGCTGCACGAGCGCGGCTATGAAATTGATCGCCATCGCATCCATCTGCGCGAACCGATCAAACGCCTCGGCGAAGTCGCCGTGCCGTTGCGTCTGCATCGAGACGTCACCGTTGATCTGCGGGTGACCGTCGCGGCGGAAGGTGAGGTCATCGTCGGCCACCTGGCGCCTGAAGAGGAAGCCGCGATCCTGGCTAAACCTGAAGCGGACGAGACAAAAGAAGAGTCTCCCGACGCTGCTGAATGAGCGCTTCTTCGGGAAACGAAGAGTCCTCAACATAAAACAGTCGAGCGTTGGTTTAGTGTTCTCGGGCTGTAGTATAGTTCGACGCTGCAAGCGGCGATCAAGCCGCAACTTGCAGCGTCTTCTTTTTCGGTTCATAAGCAAGACTGAGTCTTCTTTGCGGCACGCGAGTTATCTGACCCACGGTTTTCTTGATGGCAGCTCCCGATCCAATTCGCGAACAGACTTTTGAGCGCTCTTTGCCAAACAGCTCGGAGGCTGAGCGCGCCATCCTGGGCGCGGTCTTTCTCGATAACGCGATGATCAGCCAGGCAATCGAGCTGCTGCAGGCGGAAGATTTCTATGTTCCCTCGCATCGCCGCATCTTCGTCGCGATGACCGCACTGTTCGAACGCGGCGCCGAGATCAATCCGATCCTCATCGGCGAGGAACTCAAAAAAGAAAACGCGCTCGAAACAGTTGGCGGCGTCAGCGCGCTTACGAATCTGACCTATGGTCTGCCTCATGCGACCAACATCACCCACTACGCCAAAGTCGTTCGCGGCAAATCGCTGTTGCGCCGATTGATCAGAACCGCAAACAAGATCACCAACGAAGCGCTGGAGCAGGAAGACGAGCCGGAGATCATTCTCGATCACGCCGAGCAGGCGATCTTCGAACTCGCCGACGAGCGCATTCGCCAGGGCTTCGTTCACGTCAAACCCGTCGCCGAAGCGCTGCTCGACAAAATTCAGGAGATGGAAGGCCGCAAGGTAGTGCTGACTGGTTTGACGACCGGATTCGCGGAACTCGACGAGAAAACTTCTGGTCTGCAACGTGCGGATCTGGTGATCGTCGCGGCGCGGCCATCGATGGGAAAGACGAGCTTTGCCTTGATGCTGGCGCAAAACGCGGCGATTCAAACCGGCGCCGTCGTCGGTATTTTCTCGCTCGAGATGTCGAAGGAAGCGCTGGTGATGCGCATGCTCTGTTCGCAGGGGAACATCGACGCACAACGCTTTCGCAACGGTTTTCTTTCACGGGCCGAGTGGGCGCAGATTGCGAAGTCACTCGGAACTCTTGCCGACACCAGGATCTTTCTTGACGACACACCGGGCATCACAGTGCTCGAAATGCGCGCAAAGGCGCGGCGCCTCGCTGCGGAACAGAAGCAACTCGATCTGATCATCGTCGATTATTTGCAATTGATGGGCGGGTCGGCGAAGCGTTTCGAATCGAGGCAACAGGAGGTGTCGCTGATCTCGCGCGAGCTGAAGGGACTGGCGAAGGAATTGAATGTGCCGCTCGTGGCGCTATCGCAGCTTTCGCGCGCGCCGGAATCGCGTTCCGATCATCGCCCGCAGCTTGCCGACCTGCGCGAGTCGGGCGCGCTCGAACAGGACGCCGACCTCGTTGCTTTCATCTATCGCGAAGAGCAATATAAATCTCCGGAAGAAAGACAAAACATGCCGGAAGACAAGAAGAACGTTGCCGAACTCATCCTTGCCAAGCAACGCAACGGCCCGACGGGAACGATCGAATTGCGCTTTGTGCCTTCCAGCATGCGGTTCGATAATCTCTATCACGGTGAATGAGATCTTGTGTCAACTGCATAATCCCGAATAAAATACTTGACAGGCCAGGGCTTCTACGCCAGATTCTCAGCATGGAACCCTAACCCTACAACAAGCAATCAGTTGCTTTTCCAAGCTTGCGAACTGCAACGCTTTCATGATAGCGACTCGCTGGGTAGACCGGAAAGTCCGTTGCCCTAAGCGTTACTCAACTGAAGGAGGTACGGAAAGATGAAGCTCACGGGAAATCGAAATATCCTGTGCATCGTGCTTCTCTTGGTAGGAGCATCGTTTGTACTGTTCGGCGTCCTAACAATCGCAGAGTCAAAGATCGAGGTGGATGAGATTCCACCCATTCCTCAAGAGATTCTAACTGATGTGGTCGCTTATGACCTTGATTTGGTTAAAGTAACTTCTAACTGGCCAAAAAGCTTGACGGTTGAGAACATTTCCGACAAGGAAATCAGTGGCTACGAGATCATGATATTTGCGGCGAATGATGATGGTGGGCCAGGAGAGATTATGGGATGGGGAAAGGATCCCAATTATGGGAAACAAACCCCGTTGTTCAAACCCAAGGAGATTATGACTCTTCCAATCAACCCGCAAACAGTCAAAGAGTTTCAAGACAACGGCAAACCTTTTCTCTACCTCCTGGTATGGCGACTTTGGGTCAACAATGACCCTAAGTTTTTGTACTCCGCGGGGGCACTTTTCCAACAAGACGAAAAAAAACCGGGGCTCTATCATGTAATTAGAGACGCAAAGGGCAGGAGCAAGTCTCGGCATAATCATGCGGTGGTCCCTCATATTACTCATTCTGTAAAACCGCCGTTCCCTCTAGGATGCTGCACTAGGGAGCCCTTATACAGCGATGAATATGACTGCGCTAATGTGGACTCTTGCGACCCGTCAGGTAGAAAATGCAGGATCATGAATAATTCCTTCACAGTCTGTTCAGTCTGCTGCTCAGCCCAGCAAGTGGTAAGCTTTATGAATTGTCACTCTGTAGGTACTGTGTGTCCTCCGCACCTTTGCGACGAAAGGCAACGAGTCACACACCCCACCCCGTGCAATTGCTGCGGGTGTTAAAAATCATGCAGGGTGGCCGAATCAGTAATAACCAGCAAGGCGACTAGTAAAAGCATTTACCGCCCAGATCTTACAGACTGCCGTCTGCAATCGGCTTCATTCAGTGGAATGGCACTATGCCGCTGGCTATTGTCACGCCATGAGCGTGTTGCGACGCGAGTCTTCTCCTACTTCGATTCGGAGACCTTGAGGCCCGCCACTCCGAATAGCCACTACAAACAACAATAGCTCCTTTTGTGGATCCGACTCGATAATTTCACAATATGCGCGAACCTACAGATCTTTCCTCTGTTTCCTCTGTCACCTCTGTGGTAAAAGACTTACTCGATGGCTTCGTCTAAGAATAGTAATCACATCGACACGACCGGCCACCGACCCACGTGGGCCGAGATCGATCTCAGCGCGCTGGCGGCAAATTTTCAGATCGTGCGGCAACTGGTTGGTCGTGACGTAAAGGTGATGGCCGTCGTTAAGGCCAACGCTTACGGTCATGGCGCGGTCGAGTGCGCGCGCAGGCTGGCGTCTGAAGGCGCGGATTGGTTCGGCGTCGCGTTGCCGGAGGAGGGAATCGAACTCAGAACTGCGGGCATCGCTCAACCGATTCTTTGTCTCAGCGGATTCTGGGAAGGCCAACAGAACGCTTGCTTGCGGCACAACCTGGTGCCGGTCGTCTATCGGACCGACATGATCGAAACTTTGGATCGCGCCGCGCAGTCTGCGAAAGTGATTGTCGATGTGCATATAAAAGTCGATACGGGAATGGGTCGCTTGGGAGTGCGTTTCGATCAACTGAGAGAATTTGTTGATGCGCTAAAGCGATTCAAACACATCCGCGTCGATGGTCTGATGACGCATCTGGCGGCGGCCGACGATCGATCGTGCGCAACGCTGACTGCCGATCAAATTCAAAGATTTGAAAACGCGGTCGAACTATTCCGCGAGCGCGGTTACACGCCGACCTATCGCCATCTCGCTAACTCGGCCGCGACGTTTGACCAGCCATCGGCTTGGGGCAACATGGTGCGACCCGGCGGCGTGCTTTATGGTTTATGGCGCGACATTCTTGCCCCTGTCAGAACCGCGAGCGGTAGCGACCGGTTGAGTACGGGCAGCGGGTTGGCCTCGAGTCTCAAACCCGTGATGTCCTTACGCTCACGCATCGCTCTGCTGAAATGGGTGCCTGAAGGTGAGACGATCGGTTACGGCTGCACCTACGAAACGTCGCGCAAGACTCTGGTCGCGACGCTCCCAATCGGTTACAACGATGGTTATCTGCGCGGCCTGTCGAATCGCGGCCGCGTGATTGTGCGGGGAACGTACGCTTCCGTTGTTGGGCGCGTCTCGATGGATCTTACGCTCGTCGACGTGACCAATGTTGCGGGCGTACAGTTAGGCGACGTGGTAACTCTGCTGGGCCACGATCACGAAGATCATGATCTGGCAGTCTCTGCCGAAGACATCGCGCGGACGGCAGGCACACTCTCTTACGAAGTCGCCTGCGGCATCAGCCATCGCGTGCCGAGGATTTACGCTTAGTGGTCGCGGAGAATGTCGGAACGTCGCCAAGGATGACTCCTTCGCGTTCCTTAGCGAAATTCCTTCGCGCCCTTTGCGTTGAAGATTGAGCGCTCGCCGTCACTAGCTGAGTTGACTGCACGCTCAAAAAAACAAAAAAGATTGACGCAAACCGAGATTTGGCATATCGTCCGGAGCGCTTGTGAACTTTACAGGGTGGTCCTCTAGAGCCTGCGATTACGCAATCCTTCAGTACCAGCCGCATCAGATCGTTTCGCTCTCTGATGTCTACGGAGCAATAGTTTTCACGCTAATCTATGGGAACAGTTTGAATTGAGAGCGGATAAGTTTTCCATACATCGACCAGGCATCTTTCAACCACCGCCACGCTGTCAGCAATGAGATCTTAACAGCAGCGCGCGGTATTAACTTCAGAAGGAGAATCCAAAATGGCAAAGGCAAAAGGCATACAAGCTCACAAGGTGTTCAAGCTGGGCAAGGCGGCGGCCAAGCCCGACAAGCGAAACTTGATGTTGGCCACAATCATAAAACCCGTCAAGGTTCCGGCGGAGTACGATTTTGATTTGAAACATTCCGGCATCCCCACGCCGATGTTTGCAAACGATGCTCACGGCTGCTGCGTCATTTCCGGACGAGCGCATCAGAGCCTTCGTTTCGAGGACATCGAACAGGGAGCAATCATCACGATCACCGACGCGGAAGTGCTGAAGGAATATTTCAACGAAACAGGTGGAGCCGATAATGGGCTCGTCGTTCTTGAATCGTTGAAAGTGTGGCGGGTCAAAGGCTGGACTGCGGCGAAAGCGAATTACAAGATTAAGGCGTTTGCGCAAATCAACCGGCTCAATCACCTGGAAGTGAAAGGGGCGATCTTCATGGACCTCGGCGTCGGCGTCGGTTTTTCTCTGCCGCTGACTGCTCAAGCTCAGGTGCAGGCCGGCAAGGCGTGGGACGTGGTTAGCGGACCGGGGTCGGCCCCCGGCTCGTGGGGCGGCCACTACGTCTATGTTCCCGGTTACACAAAGAAAGGTCCGGTTTGCGTTACGTGGGGTCGCAAACAACAAATCACGTGGGCGTTCTGGGACAAGTACTGCGACGAGGCTTATGCGATCTTCGACGCGAAGAATACTTCAAAGAAGAATAAGGGACTCGACGCGAAGAAGCTCAACGCCTTCCTTTCTCGTTTGAAGAAATAAGCGTCGCAGCCCTCCCCGGACCTTCTCGCGTTACGCGGTTGTGAGACTTCGTCGGAACGCTTCGTGGATAACGAGGCTGAACTCGATCTCACGAAATCTCCGCGCCAGGCGCTGGCGGGCGTTAAGCCTTCGTTCGGATCTTTCTTCGGAACCATTCCTTCGCTGGCTTAACGATCGCTTGCAGGTTTTACTGCGTGAAGAACCTTCCCTTTGACGCCGCAAAAAATATAGACTCTGCCGCGCATCATCAATCTAAATACGTTCCGAGGACGGACAGTTGAACACCAAACGCATGGCCATTGGCCTGTTGACGCTTTGGCTCTTGTCAGTGTCGCTACCCGTTGCCGTTCGCGCTGACGGCGCGGCGGTTGAGACTCTGCAAGTGCCGGGTTTGAGTCAGCCGGTCGAGATTTTGAAAGATCGCTGGGGCATCTCGCATATCTATGCGAAGAATGAAGCGGATTTGTTCTTCGCGCAGGGTTACAACGTCGCGCGCGACCGGCTCTTTCAGCTCGAGTTATGGCGGCGCCAGGCGACGGGCACACTCGCGGAGATTCTCGGCCGCAAGGAATTAAGACGCGACACCGGCGCGCGTCTCTTTCGGTTTCGCGGGGATCTAAAACAGGAACTCAACTGGTATCACCCGCATGGCGAAGCGATCGTTGACGCGTTTGTCCGCGGCATCAACGCCTACATTGGAGAAACGGAAAAGAATTTCACCCTGCTCACTCCCGAATTCAAACTGCTTGGAATCAAACCCGGCAAGTGGACGCCTGAGATCGTCATCACGCGCTTCAACGGCTTGTTCGCCAACGTCACGCAGGAAATGAATTATGCGCAGGCGGTGCGCGTACTCGGTGCTGACAAGGTGAAGGAGCTCGCATATTTTCAACCCGCCAATCCGCAGTTGGATCTCGACCCTGGGATTGATGCGTCGCTCCTATCGAGAGATATCCTGGATCTCTATAACGCTTTCCGCGAGCCGATAAGATTCACGCCTGACGAGATCGTGGCTGAGCATCGCGCGAACAGCGAGGCACTCGCGCTTCTCAACGCCTCACCCGTGCCGTCGGCCATCGACCTCAGTGAGCGTCGCGAAGACACTGGCAGTAACAACTGGGTCGTTAGCGGCAGACTAACGCCGAGCGGGTTTCCGCTAATGATGAATGATCCGCATCGAGTTCAAGGCGCGCCTTCGCTTAGATACTGGGTCCACCTCGTGGCGCCGGGTTGGAACGTGATTGGAGGCGGCGAACCGTCGTTGCCCGGCATCTCGATCGGGCATAACGAATTCGGTGCGTGGGGTCTCACGATTTTTGGTGGCGACACCGAAGACCTGTGCGTCTATGACACCAACACGGCCAACTCCGCGCAGTACAAGTATCGCGGCAAGTGGGAAGACATGCGCGTGATCAAGGAAACGATTCCCGTGAAGGGCGAGGCGGCGGCGCTGGTTGAATTGAAATTTACGCGACACGGCCCGGTTGTCTATGAAGACAAGACGCATCACAAAGCTTATGCGGTGCGCGCCGCGTGGATGGAGATCGGCGGCGCGCCATACCTTGCCAGCTTGCGGATGGATCAAGCGCACAGTTGGAATGAATTTCTCGACGCGTGCAGCTACAGTCGTACTCCGTCCGAGAATATGGTCTGGGCCGATCGCGAAGGCAACATCGGTTATCAGGCAGTCGGGATTTCGCCGCTGCGTCCGGGT
Organism: Pyrinomonadaceae bacterium; assembly: GCA_041492185.1. GTDB lineage: Bacteria > Acidobacteriota > Blastocatellia > Pyrinomonadales > Pyrinomonadaceae > JAOAPY01. The sequence continues at coordinate 54,356 of JBGPWL010000003.1, forward strand.
TGGAGTGGTCTAGTTCCCGTTCCGGGCGATGGTCGTTACGAGTGGGCCGGCTATTTGCCTATCAAAGAACTGCCGCATGTGCTCAATCCGGCGAAAGGTTTCTGGAACACCTCGAACAACTATCTGATTCCACCCGGCTGGCCTTATAAAGACGCGCTGCATTACACGTGGGCCGATCCCTACCGCGCGTCGCGTGTCGCGGAAGTGCTGGGCTCGGGGCGGCTGTTCACCGTGGCGGAGATGATTCGTCTTCAAAACGACGATCTGTCGATTCCAGCTCGCAGCCTTGTGCCGCTATTGCGCGATCTGCCGATGAACGATCCCGCATCCGACAAAGCACGCGATCGGTTGCTCGCGTGGAATTACATTCTCGACAAAGACTCTGTACCCGCGGGCATCTACGAGATGTGGCAGCGACGGATTCAGGCGAACCTGCGCGAGTTGCTCGTGCCGAAAGAGGCTCGAGGCTTCATCGGAAATCTGAATATGAAATTGATCATCGACTGGTTGCTCGCGCCGGACGGTCGTTTCGGCGCCGATCCAATCGCCGGCAGAAACGCCGTACTCGCGAAGAGTCTCAATGAAGCAGTTGCCGAACTCACAAAGCGCTTCGGCGCCGACATGGAAAAGTGGAAACTCGGCGCCTACCACCACGCGCTCATTCGTCATCCGCTGGATCCGGCGGTGAAGTCCGAGTGGCAGGCGAAGTTCAATGTCGGCGACGAGCCTCGCGGCGGCGACAGCTACACCGTCACCGCAACCGGCGGCGGCGACAATCAAACGTCAGGCGGCTCATTCAAGATCGTCGTCGATACGGAAGAGTGGGACAACTCCATCGGTCTGAACAATCCTGGCCAGTCAGGCGACGCGAACAACCCGCACTACCGCGATCTTTACGACCTCTGGGCACACGGAAAATATTTTCCGGTGTTCTATTCGCGCAAGAAGATCGAATCAGTCACCGAGAAGGTCTTCCAACTCACACTGGTTTCGACCTCCACTTCCCGCACCGACCGGCATTGGCTGGGAGACAAGTGCGCGGTCCAACCCCGTCGAACGTATGAGTCGATTAATGCCAAGTTCATTCGTTGCTGGAGCGTTAGACACGTGAGGATCAGAACAATTGAACCAACCTCTGCCACGCAGTGTGGCTGAGAGAGAATAGGCTATGATTCATCTACGCTACGCGAGCGGTGGCCCAACATACTGCATTGTTTCTGTTAGCTCAGAAGAACTCAACGATAGGGAGCTTCTCGATGAAATTATGGGGCTGAGCCGAGAACGAAAAACCAGCCTTACGATGCATGAGATAGAAATTGTTATGCAGGACGGGCGCAGGCGAGGTCTAGAGGTCCTTGATTTGGGCTTTGGCTCTCTTCGTGCCCTGACGTTTCTGGGGCACCTGCGCAAACGGTATCCGGTCCAAATTGACCGTTTTGAATACAATGAAAGGTGGCATTCTCCGGATCTAATATCCGAACCCCTTTCTCTTCATGAATGGCCCGAGTGGCTGCAATCCGTCTTCCGTACACTATTAACTGATCTGCGAGAGTGGTTTCTTAGTGGACATATATCCATCGGCACCATCACTAGAGTTTGCGAGTTTTCGGATATGGCTGCCCGCTGGTCACCCTACTGCTTAAAAGAGGCAGTAGCCTTGCTCGTCGGAGCGATCTTACCGTCGCAGCCATTCCATGTTCATGACTACCTTACAAAGATTGGTATAGACGCCAATCGGCAGTCGCGCTTTCTTATGTTGGCACAACACGCTTCCAATCGAGCCGCCGAATGGTCTCTGGATTCCAACGTACTTAGCTGGCATGCCTGTGCACAGGCGATGATTTCCAAGGGATGGCATCAGCACTTTGAATCCCTTTCATCCATAGGGGAAAACGTTAAGGAGATTACAAAGTCTTACGGTCGGTGGGTAAGTAGGGAAACTCCACAACCCCTAAGTTGGCTTGTCGATCCCATACGAGATCGCATTCTTCGATATGCTACAGACCCGCGGATCGAGTTAGATGAGTTTCTGGACCTTGCCTATCAAGAAGAACCCGCTGGGTTTCGACTTGTGCGAAGATTGAGTATTCGCTCTGCTTTCAAGAATGTTTATTTGGCAGACGATCAGATGGGTAGGTCAGTAGTATTGAAACGATATAAGTCATCGCACACAAAGCCGATGCAGGTTCTAATGGAACGGTTGGCGACGAGTCCTGAGAAGATGTTAAGCAAAGATACCGTAACGAATTGGCTTGGCCTTATTCGCCACTCGAATATCCAGCCTTGCATGCTTGTAAGGACTGCCTCCGGTGAGCCGCTCATACTAGAGCCACTACTTGAACACACGCTCGATGAGTTTATCGACAACTCCGATTTTGAAGCACGGGAACTCGTCAAAGTTTTGCGGGGCATCGTAGATGCGGTAGCCTACTTACATGAGAGAGGACTCATTCATGCAGATATTAAACCTGACAACATCGGGATAGCCGGTTCCGTAGGAATACTGCTTGATTTCGGTATCTCCACTTTCGACCCGCAGGTACCGAGAGGCAATCCTGGGTCAATCAAAACGAGAGCGCCAGAGCTGTTCTCGCACGCTGCAATCCCGACTAACGCATCGGACATCTGGGCCCTTGGTGCCACAGTGATGGCTGTAATGAGTCAGGGCGAATATCCTGTTGTCTCGAAAGAGGAGGTCCACTTGATGGCCGATATGGGACAAGAACAACGGCAAGCCTTCGAACATTCTTTACAACAGCGCGCACGTGCGTACCAGAATGATCCATCAAAGCTCCGAGCAAGATTGTTTCGAACACTACAACCCGTGCCTGATTCGATTAGGAACATAGTATATTCCGCCTGTAACATCTCACCAACTGAGCGTCCCTCTGCTCGTGAGCTCTTGCGCATTTTCGATGTTGCTGTTGATACACCTAATTGAGAAGTCATTATCAACTGAGTTGTGGTGAACTGAAAGGCGAGTGAGACGCTGGGAATGTGACCGGCACGTGGCATCTGTCCCGCTTCGGCACCAATGTAGAACTTCAGCGCCCGCGCGTCGAGAAACGTCGCTCGGGACCGGTGCCGCCAACTGGACGACATTGTTTCTCATCCCGCGTTGGCTTACCATACGCGGAAGAGGAGATTGAAAAATGTCAGCCGAACTCAAGCTAATCCTACCTGATGGCCTGGCGCGCGAAGCAGAAGCCAACGGCCTGCGCACGCCTGAGTCAATCGAGGCCCTGCTCTGTGCGGAACTCCAGCGCCGTCGTGTTAATGGACTGTTCGCCGCGGCTGACCGCCTGGCGGAGGTGGACAAGCCTCCGCTGACCGAAGCGGAGGTGGAAGCAGAGATCGCTGCTGCCCGTCAATCGCGTCGCACCCCAGATGCGAGTCGTTAGCTGACACGAACATCGTTGTCTCGGGTTTGCTCTGGCGTGGTAATCCGCGTCGTGTGCTAGAGGCTGCGCGTGAAGGCGTCATAGGCTTATTCACGAGCGCCGTGCTGCTTGATGAATTGGAAGACGTCTTGAGTCGTGAGAAATTCGCAATGCGGCTTGAAGCAGCAGGAGTAACGGCGCACGAACTAATGTTGGGCTATGCCGCGCTGGCGACAGTTATGGAACCGGGGACTATTGAGCGGGTAGTCCTCGCTGATCCTGATGACGACGCTGTTCTCGCTTGCGCAGTTTCGGCTGGAGGCGAGATCATAGTTTCAGGCGATAGTCACCTATTAGACTTGAAACAGTACCAGATCATTCGCATCCTCACGGCCGCAGAACTCGTTGGCAAGATTTCATAAAGCTACTCAGCACGGACCGAAGTCGGTTCCACGAAACAGCCGTTCCGCAAGACAGCAGATTCCGTTTACCTACAAATTCTTGGCGCACTCGTGCAAGCGTGCGGTTGGGTGTGAGGCGCGTTGATCGAGTCTTTGCCCACAGAAAGCGATCCACGAAATCACACGAAAATTCACGAAACACTAGGCGGGTTCTTTCCCAGCTTGCCGGGCAATACGGACGCGGGGTAATCTTTCCGACATGAGCATGTTCAAGGTCAGCGCGGTTGCCCGTAACACGAAGGACGAAAGCAAGGTCAGCGCACCGGTCGAAGTTCTCGTGGACTCCGGCTCGGAGCTGACCTGGCTACCCAGAGACCTTCTGACCGGCATCGACGTAAAGCCCCTGCGTAAACGCAATCTCACGACGGCTACTAAGCAGCAAGTCACACGCGAGACTGGCTATGCCATCGTCGGTGCCGAGGGTTTTGAAACCGTGGACGAAGTAGTGTTTGCCGAACCGGGTGACATGGCGTTGCTCGGCGTGAGAACTCTGGAGGGCTTCGGCGTCATGGTCGACAACATCGCTCATCGTTTTGTCGCCACGACGACGATAGTAGCAGCAGCTTTCCACGAGGCCACCTAGGCGCGTGAGGAAAGTTTCCGAGCGTGTGTTTAGTGTTATTCCGTGTGATTTCGTGGATCGTTTGCCCATGTGCTGGCTAAGGAAACGATCCACGAAATCACACGAAGCAACACGAAAAAGAGACATTTTCACTCCGAACAACGCCTTTCGTACCATTCTCCGCTACGGCTTCACGTCAGACTTCGCTCCATCTGACTTCTCGACGGGCAACTCTGGGCGGCGGCTCCAGTCTTCGAAACTTCCGTCGTAAACGTGCGCGTCGTAGCCGAGATAGCGGGCGGCGAAGTAAAGCAGGCTGGCCTGTTGTCCGATGTGGCAATAGGTGGTCACGCTGTCGCCTTGCTTGACACCGGCGGTGTTGAAGAGTTCACGCAGCGTGGCGACACTTTTGAATTTGTTGGTTGAATCGTCGACGAGAGTGGAGAAGGGAATGTTTTTGGCGCTGGGGATGTGACCGGCGCGCGGCATCTGGCCAGCTTCGGCGCCGCTGTAGAACTTTGGCGCGCGCGCATCGAGAATCATCACGCCGGGTTTGTTCAGATTCGCAATGACCCACGCAGCGTCAACAACGAGTTTTGTGTTTGGATGTAGAGTCAAGTGACCGGGTTTCGGATCGCGCAGCTCCGTTGTCACTGGCCGATTCTCTGCGCGCCACGCTGGTAAGCCGCCATCGAGAATCGAAGCACGGTCGCCGAGTCCCAGATAGTCGAGCGTCATAAACACGCGCGCAGTCGGTGTGACCCAATCTTTGCTGAAGTAAATGACGATGCGAGACTTGTCCGTGACGCCCAGCTTCTCGAAAGTAGCCTTCAGTTGATCGACGGGTGGCAGCTCGAGCGTGAGGCCTTGACCGCGCGGCGTTGAAATATCTGCAAGTTGAATGAACTGCGCGCCGGGAATGTGCGCGGCGACGTACTCATCTTTCTGCCCCACTTGCAGCAGCACTAACGAATCGTCCTTGAGATGCTCAGCCAGCCAGCCGGTAGAAACGATCAAAGACTTACGAACCTGAGGAGTACTCGCGGGGCCAACGGCTTGAAGAGACGTCGCAGAGGCGAGCCCAACAATTAACGACACCAAAAATAACAGGAGTTGTTTCATCTGTTTGTCCTTCACCCTGCCGGGTCATCATTTGGAGGCTGTTTTGTTGGCCTCGGCATCATCGCCGGCCGCATCTTCTCCAGCGTTGTCGGCACTTGCATTGTCGTCGCCGGCCGTACTAACCTCGGCTCTGCTTTCGCCAACGTCGTTACCTTCAGCGTTGTCTCCGCCGCCTTCACCAGCTTTCTTTGCAGCAGCCTCCATCGCAGCTTTATCTGCCGCGGCATTATCCACTGTTGACCCGCTTGTGTCGTTTGCCTCGGGCGCCTTGGTCTGATCCTTGCGAAGTTCGGCTAGCGCGTTCTGCATCTGTTGCACCCAGCCGTCGAATTCCGACTGCAATACGTCCTCGGTGTGTTTGACCAGTGTGTCTACGTTCTCTTGCTTCGCCTGTTCTTCGGCCGGTAAAGCGGTCCACCAGGATTTGACGTTTTCCAGATCAGTGAAAGCCTGATTATATTTCGTCAGCGTACTCTCGATTTGTTGGTACGTTAGGTAGGTCGTCAGCGCAGCCGCCATTGCGGTAGTCAACGCAATCCACACCTGTTGATTGATGGCTGCCAGGAGCGTTCCCAAGCCGCCAATAATGTAGATAGACCACTGAATCCATTTCAGTTTCTGTTCATGCTCAACGGCTTTCTTCTTGTAGTAGTTAAGCTGGTCCGCCAGTCGAACCTGAACGTAGCGATCGGGAGTTAGAACAGTAAACCCATCATCTCCACTGTACTTAACGTTCGGTGGAAAATCCTGCTCCTTGTCATACGGTATCAGCGACGATGCATTCACCTCGGTACGCATTGCTCGCCGGGTAATATCCTCAACTCTTTGCGCCAACACCTGTTCAGGAGTCGGTGGAGGAGGCTGAGGAGTTGTTCCCGGAGGAGCAGGGGCAGGCGGAGCGTTGAATACTTCTTTGTAATCGCCGGACCTGGTTCTAAAGCGATAGATCTCTCGCTTAATCGCTTCGGCGCCGGCGCGCAACAACAGCCACTTGTTGCCTTGCTTGAATTTGTTGGCAGCGGTGATTAGTACCGTTAGAACAATCGGGATGACTACTAACAAATATCTGAGATACCACCAAAGGCTCCACGCGGGCACTCTCCGCTCGAACACTTCTTTACTTAACGCCAGCGCGGTGGCCAGGAGCCCAATCGTCAGGATTGTTAGCTGTAGCCGGTTAAATCTGCGTTGTTGCAGAATTGCATTAAGGTCGTAATCGGCAAATCGCTCCCAGGCTTGCAGCAACACGTTATCGCCACCCAGCTCGCGGACGATCAGACGTTCAGCAGCTCTTACTGAATTGCTCAAGAGGTGAAGTTCTACTCTCCCGTCTGCAATGATCTCAGCCATCACCGGGTCGTCTGGTAAATCCGGCCGCGCTTTCCAAGCTGCGGCAATCTCATCTGCCAAGCCGCCACTACCTTCAACGACAATCAACGGAAGATTTTGACGAACGCCTTGCAGCGCTTCGTTTCGAGTGATTTCTCCGCCGCCAACGAGGAGTGCCGCGGCGGGTTGCTTGCTTCTCAACTCGCTTACCAACTCGTAGATCGTGCTGGTTTCGCTGCCCCAGGCGTTGCCGTCAACGAGGACGAAGTGTGAGTGGTTCGGGTCGAGCGGGGTTTCGCCTGAACCTGTGCTTCCCGGATAAGTAACCAGCCCCAACGGTGCGACTCCGACTAAGGGAGACTTGAAACCGCGATCAGCCACGCCCTGCCCCATCATTTCCATCACGCCGGCCTTGGTGCCGCCGTCGATGATTACTGCGTTCAAATTCGCGGCTGCGCGGGCGATGCCACGGCCAAACAACTGAGTAAGTTTGGGCTTCAGCTTGTCGTCAAGGTTATCTGCCCCGCCGATGATCAGGAGCACGGCTTTCTGGCCCTTGATGTCCAGAGCGCCAATGATGTCTTCGGCCTTGGCGCCAGCCGGCGGGAAAACTGCCGTCGCCGCGCGATTGTTTTCGAAGGTGATCGATTGTGCAGTGATTGCTGGGGACATCGTTTTGATCCTTGGAAGCCGCTTGAGATGAACCGAGTTTGCTGACTGCCAAGCCTAGTGCGCGCATGGTTTATAAGTCAGAATCCATTGGGAGTCAATATCGCTAAGCTGTAACAGGATACTAATTGCCGTTCACAACACCGCCGTCTCTTCCAGCAATCTTCCTGCGGCGAACCGCTCGATATTGAGTTGCGAGGCGTCGATGAGATCGGAGTGACGTTTCAAAATCAGGTCAGCCGTGATGCGGCCGGAGGCCGGCGAGTGCATGACGCCGTGGCCGCTGAAGCCGTTGACGAAATACAGACCTTCAACGTTTGGCGCGGGGCCGATGATCGCATGATGATCGGGAGTCATTTCGTACAAGCCGGCCCACGCGCGGCGCGGGTTTACTTCCGCGTCAACCAAACACGGAACGCGCGACGCGGCGCGCGTCAAAATTTTTTCGATGAACGATGAATCGAAATCGGTTTTGAATCCGGGTGTTTCTTCCGGATCGTTCCAAGCGAGCAGGATTCCTTTTCCTTCGCGGCGGAAATGAAAACCGGTGGACATATCGATGACCATTGGGAAGCGTTTCGGTAGTTGATCGAATGGCTCCGTAGGAACGAGTTGTCGACGCAGAGGCTCGACGGGTAATTCGGCACCGGCCATCATTGCTACTTGTGCCGCCCACGCGCCGGCGGCGTTGACGACGACGGGCGTTGAGACGAAGCCGCGGGTGGTGTTGACGCCGGTGATGCGACGCGAGGATGCGGGCAGGATGCCCGCGCTCCCAGGCGCGCTCCCAGCGACTTCAATCCCGGTGACGTTCGTGTCGAGCCACAGTCTCACGCCGCGCTCGCGTGCCTTCAACATAAAACCCATCATCACGCTGTGCGGATCGACGAAACCATCTGTTGGGCAAAACGTGCCGCCGATGATGTCGTCAGCGCGCAGTTGCGGCACCATTTGCACGATGTCTTCAGGCGAAACCAGCTCAACATTTTTCAAGCCCAGGGAAACCTGGAGGTCACGATTAGTTTTCAGGTACTGGAGGTGACGTTCGTTGGTGGCGCAAAACAGGTAGCCGTGTGCGCGGTAGTCCGCGGGGTGCCCGACGACTTCGTCAAACTTGCTGAAGAAGTCGATCGAATACAACGACATCTTAATATTGACCGGTGTAGTGAATTGCGCGCGCACGCCGCCCATGCTTTTGCCGGTCGAGCCTTTGCCCTGATGCGCCTCGCGCTCGATCACTAAAACATTCGTGCAGCCTTGTTCGGCCAGGTGATAGGCGACGCTCGAGCCGACGATGCCGCTGCCGATGATCACTACGTCTGCCGTTTCATTCATAGTTTGTGGCAGAGAATAAGCCGAAGCCGAGTAAGACACAACCGCTGAGGCCATCGACTTGTCCGCGCCCGCGCGCAATCGACCGCGAACTTTAACGCAAAGGGCGCAAAGTGAATTCGCGAAGGAGCGCAAAGATTTGGCTTATTAGCTCTTGCTTCCGAAGCAGCAGATTGATAGCCTTTCGGTCCAACGCTCTCTTCGTTGATATCTTGCAGATGGGACAAAGACATCGTGCCTGGCAAATCTGATTTCGAAACGACTTTCCAAAAGCTGAAAGCGATTCTCGAGCCGTATGCGCCAAGGCTTGTCGTGGCGGCCGACACCGAAAAGTATTATGCCCTTGAGACAAGTTACGTCATGAAGAACAAGCACCGGCTCTATTTCGCCGGCGTGAAATTGGGCAAAGCTTATGTGAGCTATTACCTGATGCCCGTGTACGGGTGCCCTGAGCTGCTGAAGAGTTTGTCACCTGAATTGAAAAAGCGGATGCAAGGCAAGGCCTGCTTTAATTTCAAGACGGTTGACGAAAAGCTTTTCAAAGAACTGGCTAAGCTAACAAAGGCAGGTGCGGAAAAATTCAAAGCGCCAAAGTTCCTTTGAGTTTTGCTTCTGAAATGAAACTGTTTCATTTTGTTTTTGGCGTGGCCGTGCTCGTTATTTTTCTTCTTACCGGCCAATACATGGATCGTTACTTTCACCATTTGGTGGGCATGCCTGATGGGCCGCGATTGCTCTATCGCACCAGACACATTTTTATTTTGTTCTCAGGCTTGTTGAATGTCGGGATCGGCACCTACCTCGTATCACGAACCGCGCGCTGGCGGCGTATTTTGCAAAGCTCGGGGTCGGTTTTGATCGTCCTCGCTTCGTTGCTATTAATCCTCGCTTTCTTTTACGATACGACCCGCGGCGATTTGCGGGCGCCGCTGAGTCATTGGGGCATCTACGCAGCCGTCGCAGGTACGCTCCTGCATCTTTTCAGCGGGCTAAGCGAAAGGCGTGGCTAGTTCATCCAACAAAAGTATCATGCTTAACACTTCGATAACCACGCGAGCAGCGGAAAGATCGCGTGCGCTATTAAATCTCGCGCGGCTGCGTTGGAAACAATACTGACATAGAGTATTGACACTTCCTTACAATTCTATACATTTGTTTACAGTTTCAAGGTGGCCTCGATCGCACTTCACGCGTCCAAACATTTGCTACAAACTCTTAAGATCGCTACGAGCGTGATGAAGGAAGCGTCGATCAGCCGCGCAGGCCGGAGTCTTTTTCGGGTCGGCATTCTCACAGCCGGAGTTTATCTGGCCACTTTCCTGTTTTACTTCAGGGGCCCGCAAGGACATTCGCGCACGTCGCGAGAGCTGTTTGCGTGGTTCTTCTGCAGCTCTCTTCTCGTTCTGTTTTATGAAGGCTATCGGTTAGTCGATGAAGCGAGCGATGCCGCGCAACTGCGATTGGTCATTGGCTTCGCGATCGTCTTTTGCGTAATAGCGTTTTTCATTTTTCCTTTCCATTCGACTGACGTATTCGGCTACCTCAATCGCGGCTGGCAGCAGGTTCACTATCATCAAAACCCGTACGTTTACTCACTTGATGAGATTCCAAACTGGCGAAACGATCCGATGCTGCGGGAGCACTGGCTATACAATCCAAATCCTTACGGATTTCTATTCACGCTATTGTCCCGTTTGCTCGTTTGGTTGGGGCACGGACATTGGTGGCTGACGCTTTTCCTTTTCAAAGCAGTGAACGTCGGAGCCTATGCGCTTACCGCCTGGATAATCTGGCTCGGCGCCGGACGGTTCGGTCAAGCGAAAGCGAGAACCGCGCTCTACCTGTTTTTGTGGAATCCTTTAATCCTGATGCACGAAATTGCCAACGGTCACAACGATCTCTTGACCGGGTGCCTGGTTGCATTGGCAGTGTATCTCGCGCTGATTGGCGCGGGCTTCTGGATCATTCCCGCGCTCTTTGCCGCCGTGATGATGAAGTATGCGCCGGTAGTTTTGATTCCGTTCGCCTTTGCGTTCGTGATCAAAAAACACGGCTGGATCGCTGCACTCCTAAGCAGCCTGGTTGGCGCGCTATTAGCCGTTGCGGCAAGCTTGCCTTATCTGGGCGATTGGAGATTATTTCGGCTCGCGGATATCAGATTCAACGCGACACTCATTGATAACTCCTTACACTCGTTTCTTATTCACATCTTCGAGAACGTTGCCCGGCTGTTGCCCTCGCTCGCTCAGTATCATGATCTGGTAAATTCTTCGATCAAGAACATGCTGCTGCTGGGATTCGTGCTGTTTCTGACTGCTCAGTTCGTAACGCTTTCGAAAGTATTTCCCGCCACCACTTTGTTGACGAAGTCTCTGCTGATCATGTTTGTGCTCATCTGCCTCGTCAGCTCAAAGTTTAATGGTTGGTACATGGCGATTCTCCTGCCGCTCGCGCTCTTGTCCGACCAGGATTACTGGCTGCGGCGACTGGTTGTGCTCATCACGGCCGCGCAATTGTTGTCGTTGACCTTCTTCAAGCAAGCGTACATGCTGAATTTCTTCGCGATGATGCTCATCCCAGCCTGGATCATCTTCAGGCAGATCAGAAGCGAGCAGCGAGCGCTTGATGGCGGGCCGCGCCGAAGGAAGAGCGTCCGCCGCCGCAGCCTAGCGGACTCTGGTGCAGTTTGATTGTGGCACGCGCATCCTGCGCGTGATTCACGGGCGGGACGCCGGCACCACTTTTTCAAACTGTACCAGTGCGCCTGGAGTTAGATATTGTGTCGGTCAGAGGCTTGTGATAGAGTCTGCCCTCTCAGTTAGCAAAGGTTGTTTGAGCCACGTCTTTGTTCTTGCTGTTCGAGGAGTTAGGCTCCGCGAACAAAGGGCTGTTTTCAAACATGAGGTTTCAGATTCCTCGCGAGAGAAGACTTTCCTCGATCATGCGCTGAGAACCCGCGCACCACGCGACGGAGCGGTGCCCGGGTTGATGATGTTTCGGAAGCCTGATGAGCTCGCAGGCCCATCGCTTCAAAACTTAAACTTCCTGTGGTCCAAGGGGCAGCACCTCGACAATTTTTGCTGCCACAACGGTACTCACAACAACCAAAAGGAGAAATAAAATGGCTGACAAACCTACACCTGAACACCCGACTCTTCCCTGCTGCCCGGATCTAAATACGGATCCCGTGTGCGACGTATTCGATGTGCGGCGGCGTTTGAAATTTCCTACCAGTGTGCGGACACAGCAAGGCCAGGTAGTATCGGTCGAGGTGATTATCCACACGCGCTTCACTCGCTGTTCCGGACCGTTGGCCGTGGGCGATCTGGTTTACAGTACGTCCCTCCTACCCGGCGAAAAAGTGCGGCTGGCCACCAGCGATCGACGCAGCCGCTTCTCGTTCGACAGCAGCACCAATCTTAGCTATCGCAGCGAACAGATCTCAGAAGAGCAATATCGCATGACGGCCCTGCGTTCGTTCATGATGGATGCCTCGTCCAGGGATCAGACTTCGCAAAAGGATACAGAAAAGAGTTCCTGGGATTTTCACGGCGACGCGGACGGTTCCATCGGATTCTTTTCCGCGAGCGCCGACGCGAATGCGCGGGGCTCGCACAACGCTCAATCGACGCGCGATTTTCTTGGAGAGCACAGGGCGCACGCTGAGACGTCTGATCACCAATCAGTCGAAGCGACGCGCAAAGCTCATTCGATGTCGATCGGCGAGGTCTCAACGCGCGAGCACAAGGAAGGGGAATCGCAGGAGCACTACGAATCGTCCTCGCGCGAGTTTAACAATCCGAACAAATGTCACGCGGTTACGTTTCTGTTTTATCGCATCAACAAAATGGAAACGATCAAGTTCACGCTTGAATCGATAGAACGCCGCGTTATCGATCCGGCAAACGTGAACCGGCCCGTGCCTGTGCCGATGCCGACGAACAAGATTTCGGCTATCGCGCAATTTCTGCCGGCAACAACGCTGAGTGCGGCAGCGGCGCAACCCGCCGGCGGAACTTCTTTCCTGCGAGCGGCCTCGCTGACATCTCTCCGGCCAGACCTGAGCGCAAACTTTACCGCGGTGGTGCCAGAAGTAACCGCGGACGCCCCACTGCCCGAAAACCTGCGCAAGCAAGCGTTGGATGAAGTCGATCGCCAACTCAGTAAGCAGGGTTTGCTCGACAAGGAAGCGGGTGGAAAAGTTTCGCCTGCGGCGCAGGCAGAATTTAGTTACGAGCGCACCACGTCACTACCGACCGCGGGAGTGATCGTGAAAGGGTGTCTCGACGATTGCGATATCTGCGAGCCTACCTTGCACCGCGAGATTGAATTGAATCTGGAGCGCAAGAAGCTCGAGAATGAACGCCTGAAGCGAGAGATCGAACTTATGGAGAAGGATCAGCAGCATCGCTGTTGCCCGCCTGAATCCGAACCCGACGAGTAAGGAACACCGAGAACAGATGACCGGCGATCCCTCGCCGGTCATCTGGCTGATTTGAGTCAAGCGTACTCTGCGCACAAGGGATTCCCCCACCCTTCTTGTCTCTGATAGAATCTGCCCAGCGAACAGCGACAGCGATTGATGAGGAGACAATTATGGCCACACCCGCAACTTTCATCACCAGGCCTGCTAATGATGAGTATGCGCCCTACTATGAAAAATACATCGCGCTCGTGCCCGATGGAAATGTCGTCGCGACGTTAGCCCAGCAACTCGACGCTACCATGAAACTCCTGCGTAGCATCGATGAAGCGCAGGCGAACAAACGCTACGCGCCCGGCAAGTGGAGTATTAAGGAAGTCGTCGGTCACCTTATCGACAGCGAGCGCGTCTTCGTCTACCGCGCGATGAGGTTTGCGCGCAACGATAAGACGCCGCTATCTGGATTTGAGCAGGATGATTATGTGCGCAGCGCGAACTTTGACGAGCGGCAGTTGGCAGATCTCGCGCAGGAGTTTGAATACGTGCGACTGGGAGCCATTCAATTTTTTAAGTCATTGACCGAGGAGGCATGGTCTCGACGTGGCGCCGCAAATGATAACGAAGTCAGCGTGCGCGCGTTGGCATACATCATGGCCGGGCACGAAGCGCATCACGTCAGCGTGCTTAGGACGAAGTATCTTTGACCCACACCGCCGCCATGGCAACGTGCCGAATCTTGGCTGCGATGATTACCCTGCTTTACAATCGATTCAATTTTGAGTTCGTGGCTATTCACCTTACAACCAAACCGAGGGAGGAAAGACATGCCAGTTGGTTTTGCAAACGACATCGTGCCGATGTTTACGCAAATGGACATCCAGCACATGAGCCAGCAAGGGGTATCTCTGAATGAGTATGCCTACATGAGCGACCCGACGGATGACCACGCGAATGCTAATGATGTTTACCAGCAGGTATCTAGTGGGTCAATGCCTCCATCGTGGAGCGGAGAAAAGGCCTGGACGCCGCAAATGGTACAACTGCTCCAACAATGGATGACCGATGGGTATCAACCATGACCCAGGAGTGTTGCCGGTTTAGGGCTTCCAAAAATCTTTGCCGGCATGAAGACCTTGTGTTAGATTGCAACCGTTTCATTTAGCGGCTGTATTGCTTGTTCACTCCCATTGACCTCACTGTGCCCAGAACAAATTGGCGTTCTCGATCTTCGAGCGCGCCATTCGACTCGTTGGAGGGCATATGAAGCCTACTATCAAATACATCGCGATTGTCGCTTTCGCCGTGATTTGCGTTATCGCGTGGAACGGCTCTCGCCAAATGAGCCCAAACACTGAAGCTGCGTCGACGCAAGCTCCGAGTCTGGCTCCAACATGCAATATCGTCTTAAGCTCGGCGGTGCCGCATGACGCCAACATCCCGCAGGCCGATAAAGGAAATCCGACCGCGGAACAAATCGACTTTGATACTTTCTCGTGGAACTCTTTTATCGCGTTGAACTGGCCGGCTGATCCGAACAACAACGGAAAGCCCGATCCCGATCCGAACAAGAAGATCGGTCTCCAGGATTACAGTCCTGTTGTCTGGGAGACTTACAAGGAAAGCTATGCCGTCTTTTCGGCGGACGCTAAGGGCAATCCGGTGCGACCAGCGAGTTGGAATTCGTCACCACAGCCGCCGCCGGGATGCGGCTCGAATGCTGACTATGCGAAAAAACTGAACCAGCCGGTCCGTGTGATCAAGAACATTTCCAAGGACGGGTTGAATGAGTTTCTCGAGGCGTTTGTCATGGCGCCGCTCATCGATCAGAAGGGTGCGTTTGCGCGCTACGAGATTCTGGTGAACCAGGACGAATTCCAGCACATCATGAATCCCGCCAATCCGCTCACCGGTTTGATACGGCCGCCGCTTTGGGACAGCAGGAATCAAAAGAACGTCAACTTCCCGGTTGGGAGAGTTGGTGGTCCGGAGGGTCCGATCGAGGTCAAGGCGGCGTGGAAGATTCTTGGTCCAAAAGATGATCCGAGTCACTATCACAGTGAATGGATTCAGATCGCCTGGCCCACTAACAACCCCGGTTCTTATAAATGTTCCGAGCCGATGCGCGTTGGCCTGATCGCGTTACACATCGCGCATAAGACGTTCAATGCGCCGCAGTGGGCATGGTCCACTTTCGAGCAGATCGAAAACTACACGCCACCCGCTGGCTCACCGCCTGGAGCAAAGGCTTCCTTTTCGAACCCTGATTGCCCGCCGGCGACCTGTCCGCCAAATCAGATTCCTACTCAGCCCGCGAGCGGATGGAACGGCGATCCGAGCGTTCTCAATCAAGGGCCACCCACCCAGGTTGTCCCCGGAAAATCGGCGAGGGTCCAAACGAGTTGCAACGACCAGGCGATTCAACTCTTGAAGTCGGTGAATCCGAATACGGTTTGGCAATACTATCGGTTGGTGAGCACCCAATGGCCGCAGGATCCGTACTGTAGTGGCAAGCCCTGTCCTGTTTACAATCCGCCGACGCTGGCCCATCAAGGGGCAAATCAGCTGCCCGTAAATTTGGCCAATTCAGTGATCGAAACTTATTTCATGGGACCGCCTGAGTCTCGGGACAAACCGAGTTGCATGGCCTGTCATAACGGTGCCCAAGGGCTGATAACAAATCAGCCGCTCGATTTCAGCTTTGCGTTACAGGAAGCGTATCCAATCACGAACAGTTCGATCCGGGCGTTGCGAACACAGCGAAGGGCGATGGTTCAAAAGTTGATCGGTAATCAGAGCCGTCCATGATCTAAATGAGACTCCCCTGCTTGAGAGACGGCGAGCCGAAGACTTAACCGCAAAGGACGCAGAGTACTTCGCAAGGGTCGCAGAGAGGTGTTCTTCGCGCTCCTCTGCGATTTCCTTTGCGGCCCTTTGCGTTTTGATACTTCTTCGCTAATGCACCAAACTGAGCGGAACTCGTTTGCGTGAGGTGAAGTGATGAACGTTGGTGATGTACGCGTCTGGGAGCGAACTTTTACTGAGGAAGACGTCCGGTTGTTTGCGAGATTCTCCGGTGATGAAGGCGAGCACCACCTCGAGCGGGACGCGCAAGGTCGCTTGATGGTCCACGGGCTGTTGACGGCGACGCTGCCGACGAAGATCGGCGGTGATTTGAATTTCATCGCGCGCGAGCTGGCTTTTCAATTTCATCGGCCCGTGTTTGCCGGCGACACGATTCGTTGCGAGGTCACGCTCGTCGAGCTTGAGCCCGCGGACGGGCACCTTCGCGTTCATTCAAGATGGGTTTGTCGCAACCAGCAGGGAAAAGAAGTGATGACCGGCGAAGGGCGCGGCGTCGTGCGAACCTGAACAGAACGGACATACAAACGGCGGGAGAGGTACGCGACGTTTCCGAAATCGCATACCTCTTTTGTTTGGCAGGTAACCTCGCACAACTCGTGCGTGTGTTCCGACGGAGATTCTTTGGAGAGTCGATTGGACTAACTCTCGTTACTGTCGCAGTACAAAGTTGTAGGTGATCGTGCCCGAAACCTTCACCGGTTGGTCGTTCAGCTTTGTCGCGGAGAAGCGCGCCTGACGAGCAGCTCTTACCGCCTCCGGCATTAGAACCGGGTGTCCGGAGACTGCTTGCGCGGACACCACGTTTCCGAACTCATCGATTAAGACCTGAACGACGACTGTGCCGGAAGCACGAACTCTTTTTGCTAATTCAGAGTAAATCGGCTTTGGCAAATAGGTCGCCTGTCCGTTAAGAACACGGGAAATGTACAGGATTTTCTTTGATGGGAGCGTTGCCGCTGGCGGCGCCGGGCCAATGTCGTGAACGACTCCTGGTTCAGTTCCGCCTGGTCCAGAGGTGTTAGTTATCGGACCAGAGTTTGAAGGGTCAAGGATCCTCGGACCAATGACCGCATCTCGAGGAGCGGGCGGAATCAAACTGGCGACCGCGCTGGTGTTCTTCGGCACGTTATTCGGATTCACATTGTCTATCAAAACCGGTCTAACTGCCTGCGTGATCTTCGCGGAGTTTTTTGTGCTGTTATCTCCTTTTGTTCGATGAGGCTGTTCACCAACGGGTTTTGTCGGCTCGAGCGGAACGTACGAGATCAACTCCAGGTCCGTGGCCTCTTCATTCAGGTGCGCGTCGTAGGCGTAGATGCTCCCCACACCGGCGATGGCGAGTAGCAGGGCATAGACTGCCGTGGTCAATAACAGGAACGACCCGCGTCGCTTGAATTCGCGCGTGTGCGAACTCGATTCGATGAGATTATTAAACATCTGATCCTCCCTTTGCCGGTGCCATGCGGGTCGCGGGAGCTTAGTCAGTAACATTAGACTCCGCCTCCGGTTAGTTGTTCCACAGACTCCAGGGTTTCGACTCTAGACCCTTCAAAGATTGGACTTTAACCACGGGAAATTTTAGGATGGCACGCGCTCTCTTAATTCAAAATAACAGGAGCAAACGGCATGGTAACCAAAGCAGCCATTCAGGAAGAACTCAATCCTTTCAAGATTGCCAGGCAGCAGTTCAATAAGGCGGCCGATTATCTCGACCTGGACGAGTCGACGCGGCACGTTCTCAGCAACGCCAAGCGCCAGTTGATTGTCTCGATCCCGGTGAAGATGGACGGCGGCGACGTGCAGGTGTTCGAAGGTTATCGCGTCCAGCACAACATCGCGCGCGGGCCGGCGAAAGGCGGCATCCGCTATCACCCCAACGTCACGCTCGATGAAGTGAAGGCCCTGGCGTCGTGGATGACCTGGAAATGCGCGACCGTAGGCATTCCTTACGGCGGTGGCAAAGGCGGAGTCATTTGCGATCCGAAGAGCTTGTCAAAGGGCGAACTCGAGCGACTAACTCGGCGCTACGCTTTCGAGATAGCGCCGATCATTGGGCCTGACCGCGACATTCCCGCACCCGACGTTTACACCGACTCGCAGACGATGGCTTGGATTATGGACACTATTTCCATGGTCCGCGGGCATACGGAACTGGGTGTGGTAACTGGCAAGCCTCTGTCGCTCGGCGGTTCGCAGGGACGACATGAAGCCACGGCCCGAGGCGCGCTTTATACTCTGCGTGAAGCTTGCAACGTGCGCGGCGTGAAAATGAAGGACGCTCGCGTGGCGGTGCAGGGCTTTGGGAACGCCGGCTCGATCATCGCGCGTCTGCTCGCCGAAGACGGCGCGCGTGTTGTCGCGGTGTGCGATTCAAAGTGTGGTCTGTACGCTGAGAACGGGCTGGATATTCAAGCGGTGCTGAAACATAAAGAGGAAACGAGCTCGCTTCAAGGGTTCGCAGGCGCGAAGGAGATTGCCTCTAACGATGTGCTTGAAGTTGAGTGCGACATACTATGTCCGTCGGCGCTTGAGAACAGCATCACCGCGGCCAACGTCGGCAAGGTGAAAGCTAAGATCATTGCAGAACTGGCAAATGGGCCAACAACGCCAGCCGCTGACGAATTCCTCTTCAAATCAGGGGTCTTTCTGATTCCCGATATTCTGGCGAACGCAGGCGGCGTGACGGTCAGCTACTACGAATGGGTGCAGGATCAGTATTCGTTCTTCTGGTCGGAAAAACAGATCAACGAAACGCTGGAGCAGACGATGAAGACGGCATTCAAGTCGGTGTATGAAACGGCGCAGCGCTATAAGACAGACATGCGCACCGGCGCTTACATTCTGGCCGTGGGCCGCGTGGCTGAAGCGACAAGAGTTCGAGGAATCTTTCCGTAGGAGGACACCTTACGGTGACAGGCAAGATTGTCGTCTACGAGAAACCCACTTGAACGAAGTGTCGCGAGCTGGATCGCTTGCTCCGTGAGAGTGGCATCGCGTTTGAGAAGGTAAACTACTACACCGCGCCGCTGACAAAAAAGAAGCTGACCGAGTTGCTGGCAAAGATGAAGCTTGGTCCGCGCGATATTTTGCGCACGAGCGAACCCGTGTATCGCGAACTCAAGCTGGGCAGGCGCGAGATCGCGGACGATGAGTTAATCGGTTTGATGATCGAGCATCCGGATCTGATTCAACGTCCGATCGTCGAGCGCGGCAAGCGCGCAGTGTTGGGCCGGCCGACTGAGAATGTGAAAGCGCTGTTGTAAGAAAACTCTCCGTGCAACCTCTGTGTCCTCTGTGACTCTGTGGTGAAGTTTTCCGTTCGCCTTTTTCAACACAGAGGTCACTGAGACACCGAGAACACCGAGCCAACCATTGAAGAAACCACTGGACACAATCTTCGTCTGTCAAAACTGCGGCCATCAATCGCGCAAGTGGCTGGGAAAATGTCCAGAGTGCGGCGAGTGGAATTCGCTGGTCGAAGAACGCGCCCGCACCGCGAAGAAAGGAACTGCGCGCAACGGATTTCACTTGCGCGAAGTCGAAGCTGTCCCTTACGACGAAATCGAATCGCAGGACGACGTACGCATCCCGTCGGGTGTCACGGAATTCGATCGCGTGCTGGGCGGCGGCATCGTTCCCGGCACGCTCGTGCTGATTGGCGGCGATCCGGGAATCGGCAAGAGCACACTGCTGTTGCAGGTGGCGGATAAACTGAGCGCCGGCGGCACGGTAGTCTTGTACATTTCCGGCGAAGAATCGGAACGCCAGATAAAACTCCGCGGCGAGCGACTCAATATTCAGGCTCACGATCTCTATCTGTTGCCCGAGACGAATCTCGAAAACATCTTTCACGAAGTCGAGCGCCTGAAGCCCGGAGCGATCATCGTCGATTCAATCCAAACGGTCTTCTCTTCGATGATCGAGTCGGCGCCCGGATCGGTTTCGCAGGTGAGGGAAGTCGCGCACCAGTTTCTGCTGCTGGCCAAGAATCGCACGATTCCGGTTTTCCTGATCGGCCACATTACCAAAGATGGATCGATTGCCGGACCAAAAGCGCTCGAACACATCGTCGATACGGTTTTGTATTTCGAAGGCGAGCGGCATCACAACCATCGCATCGTGCGCGCGGCGAAGAATCGGTTCGGCGCGGCCAACGAAGTCGGAATCTTCGAGATGACTGGCGCGGGACTCGTCGCCGTCGCGAATCCTTCAAAACTGTTTCTCGAAGAACGTCCCCAGAATGTCGCCGGCTCGGTGGTCACTGCTTGCATGGAAGGCACGCGACCGTTATTGGTTGAAGTGCAGGCGTTGGTGTCGAGTACGAAATACGGTACGGGCCGGCGCATGACGCAGGGCGTGGATCAAAATCGCGTCGCGCTCCTGATTGCGATGCTCGAGAGGCGCGCCGGTTTGCAATTGTTGGGTGACGATGTTTTTGTGAATATTGCCGGCGGATTAGAGGTCGACGAGCCGGCCGCCGATCTCGGAGTGGTAGCGGCCATCGCGTCGAGTTTCAAGAATGCGCCGATCGATCCCACCACGGCCGTGTTCGGTGAAGTGGGATTGACAGGCGAAGTGCGCGGCACGATGCAGCCTTCGGTGCGCGCGCGCGAGGCGCAGGCGCTGGGTTTCGAGAAGATCATAATGCCGGCGTCGAACACGTTCGGCCTCGAGCGCATGCTCGGCGTTCGCGTTGTCGGTGTGCGATCTGTTGATGAAGCACTCGCTGAGTTGTTTTAGGAGATTCGTGTAATTTCGTGGATCGTTGTCTTTTCTATCAACGAGGAGAACGATCCACGAAATCACACGAAATGACGCGAAACAGAGCGATTTCCCGATCGTGCGAGAAAGTGGTATTTACAGACTTCAATAGCAGATCATGAATCGAAAACTGGCAATCATCACCACTCTTGTTTCTATTCTCTCAATTCTTCTCCTCACCGCCATCGCCAATGCGCAGGAGCGGCAGCGGCGCGTTGACGATCCTGACGATGAGGAAGATCTCAATCGCGAGTTGTGGGAGTTTGCGAAGAAGACTCCCTACGACGAAATCCTGTCTTACGTAACCGCCGCGCAACGGCTGTCGAAGGCGACACAAACGGCCGAAGTCGAATTGCCGAACGGTTGGCGGATTGCTCCCGCGGGCACGCAGGTCGAAGTCGCTCGTCTGCCTTACGAAGCAGTTCCGTTTGCCGGCAAGATCGTAGTTCTGGGAACTGGTTACTACTACCACGAGCCGCAGGAAGTGTCGGTTGTGGACACCGAATCGGGCCAGGTCGTGAAGACCATTCGTCTCCAGTCGCTTTTCCCGAGCGCGCAGGTCGGTCTCGACGGCGATCTGTACATCAGCGGCGGTTACGACGACAAAGTCTATCGAGTTGATAAGCAATTCAACGTAGTCCGCGAATACAAAATTGGTGGCTATGGCGGCGGTCTGGCCGCGCTCGATGCGAAACATCTCGCGGTCGGTTACCTGGCGATCAAAAATACTGCGGGAAACTATTTTGGCGGCAAGCTGGCGATTCTCAACACTGAAACCGGGAACGTCGAGCGCGAAGTCGCTGTCGGTTATTTTCCTTATGCGGTGCGCAACATCAAGGGCCGCCTGTACGTCACGCTGCTTGGCGAAGATAAGTTACTCGTCTATAGCCCTGATCTGAAACTGCTGAAGTCGATAGTTGTCGGGCGCACGCCGCAGGAAATGTGTACCGACGGAAAGAATCTTTATGTAGTCAACACCGGCTCGGACAGTCTTTCTGTAGTCGACACGCGCAGCAACAAAATCACCTCCACGATCGCGCTGGCGGCGAAGGAGACGCGCTTTGGCACGACGCCATCTTCCTGTGCGCTGGACGCGAATCGACTGTACGTCACGCTGGCCGGAACAAATGCCGTTGCCGTGCTCGACAGGCGCACAAACAAACAAGTGGCGCTCGTGCCTACGGGATGGTATCCCACAAAAGTTCTGGTCAACGACAAGCAACTGCTGGTTGTAAGCGCGAAGGGAATTCGCGCGCGGCGCCCCAATCCGAAAGGTCCGCAACCGAGCGGACCGAGCCGCGAAGGCGATTACGTGCTGACGTTGCTGAAAGGCACGCTCTCGATCATTCCCAAGAACGACGTGCAGAAGAATGCCGTGGCCTGGACCAAACAGGTTAACGCCGGCTCGCCGATCTATAGTCCAAAGGAAGGCTTCAAGCTGCCGATTCGCTACATCTTTTACATCATCAAAGAAAATCGCACTTACGATCAGATCCTTGGCGATCTGGGACGAGGCAATGGTGATCCCTTGCTGACACTTTTTGGGAAAGACATCACACCGATTCATCATCAGCTCGCCAGCGAGTTTGTCACGCTCGACAATTTTTTCGTTAATGGCGAAATGAGCGTGCTGGGTCATGCCTTCACTACCAGCGGGTACGCGAGCCCGTTTGTAGAATGGCTTGGCAATACGAGTTATTCTTATCGTTGGAAGGGTTATCCGTTCGGCACAGTTCCCGCCACCGCGTCGCCCGCTTATCTGTGGGACATCCTCGACGAAAAAGGCGTTGACTATCGCATCTACGGCGAAAACTATTTCTTGTTCACGCGCGCCTACAAGATTTTCACAGAGCTCTATGGAGTTGAGAGCGAACTGGCAAAGAAGTTTTACGACAAAACGATCGCTGCCGCTGCCGGCGAAGATCGCGGCCAGGAATTCAACAACCTCGCGACGCCATACGCAGGCCAGGCGAACACAGTTGACGATGCGTATCAATTGCTGGCTAACTCGGAGTTCAGGAGCGCGTTGTCGCACTTTCTCACGGGAGACGAGGCCTTCGCGCAAGCAGTCACGCGTGACGATCGTCTGCGCCATCGTTTCGCTGAATATCTAACGCACTATCCGTTCAGCTTCCGCTCGTGGGACCTGAAAGTTTCGGATTTGGATCGCGTCCGCGAGTGGAAAAAGGACTTTGACGCGCAACTAAAGCTCGGCAGGGTGGCGCAGCTTCATTACATCTGGCTGCCTAACGATCACACGGATGGCGCGAGCAAGAAAATTCTCGACCCGTTTCAATTCCTGGCGCAGAACGATTCGGCGCTCGGGCGCATCGTGGAAACAATTTCGCATAGTCCGATCTGGAAAGAATCGCTGATTCTGGTCGAAGAGGATGATGCGCAGAATGGACCCGATCATGTTGATGCGACGCGCACGGTGGCATTGGCCGCCGGACCATATGTGAAGCGCGATGCAGTGATCAGCGATCGCTACGATCAGCTCAGCATGTTGCGCACTATTGAAATTTTGCTGGGTTTGAATTCGCTCAACTTGAGCGAGCGTTTGGCCGTGCCGATGTTTGGGATCTTTACCGACAAGCCTAACTACGAACCCTTTGTTCCGGTTGCGCCGTCAAGCCGTCTGGCGCCCGACGATCGGGTGCGAGACCAGCAGCTCGCGCGGCCATAAGACCACACCGCGAGGAAAACACCATGTGCAAATCGATTATGCTCCGCCGTCTAACCACAGTTGCCGCACTTTTTGTTCTCGTGCTTGCCACTTGGAATTCTCAAACCCGTTCGTACGCGCAGCAACCGGCCGAAACGCCGAGAGGTTGGGGCGGACTAAACGATCCGCCTGAGCTGAAGAGTTTGAAGTATCGCTCAATCGGGCCGGCTTGGGGCGGACGCGTTGCACGCGCAGCGGGCGTGCCCGGCGATGCGAACACTTATTACGCTGCGAGCGCGTCAGGTGGCGTCTGGAAATCAACGGACGCAGGGCTGACATGGAAATCGATCTTCGATGACCAACCGATCTCTTCGATCGGCTCGATTGCGATCGCGCCTTCCGATCCGAATGTGATCTACGTCGGTTCCGGCGAAGCGAACATTCGCGGCAATGTCGCGGCGGGAAATGGAATCTACAAATCGATTGATGCCGGCAAGACCTGGACGCACGTTTGGAAACAGGAAGGACAGATCGGCACGATGGTAGCGGATCCGCGCAACGCGGACGTCGCGTTTGCGGCAGTGTTGGGTCATGCCTTTGGTCCAAATCCGGAACGCGGCGTGTATCGCACGAAGGATGGCGGCAAGACCTGGCAACAAGTGTTGAAGAAAGACGAGAACACGGGCGCGTCGGATGTGGCGCTTGATCCCTCGAATCCAAATATTGTGTTCGCCGGTTTGTGGCAGGCGCGTCGGAGGCCGTGGGAATTGACCAGTGGCGGACCCGGCAGCGGACTTTATGTTTCGCGCGATGGCGGCGATACGTGGAAGCAACTCACCGAGAAAGGATTGCCTAAAGGAATATGGGGAAAGATCGGAATTGCAGTTGCGCCTTCCGATGGCAATCGTGTTTACGCGTTGATTGAAGCTGAGGAGGGCGGGTTCTTTCGTTCCGATGACGGCGGCGACTCGTGGACGCGCGCGAGCGCCAACCGATTGCTGCGGCAGCGCGCGTGGTACTACTCAACGATCACTGTCAATCCGACGAATCCAAATGAGGTCTGGTGTCCGCAGGTGCCGATGCTCAAGAGCATCGACGGCGGCAAGACGTTCACGATCGTGCGCGGCATTTCGCACGGCGACAATCACGATCTCTGGATCGATCCAAAGAACCCGAAACGCATCATCGATTCTGATGACGGCGGCGTAAATATTTCCGTCGATGGCGGCGAGACCTGGTACGCACCCGCGCTGCCGATTGGCCAGTTCTATCACGTCTCGGCTGACACGCGCGTGCCGTTTCACGTTGCCGGAGCGTTGCAGGACATCGGCACGGCGCAGGGACCAAGCAACAGTTTGAAGGGTGGCGGCATACGCAACACTGACTGGTATCGCGTTGGCGGCGGCGAAGCGGGCTGGGTTGTTTCGGACACTTCAGATCCAAACATTGTCTACGCCGGCGAGTATGGTGGCTATATTTCGCGTTTCGATTATCGCACTCATCAGGCGCGCAACATGGGCATCTATCCGGAAGATCCTTCGGGTCACGGCGCCGAAGACTTGAAGTATCGTTTTCAATGGACCGCGCCGATCGCTACTTCGCCGCACGATGCGAAGGTGATCTACCACGGCGGCAACGTGCTCTTCAAAACTTCAAATGGCGGGCTAACCTGGACGGCAATCAGTCCTGACCTGACGCGCAACGACAAGTCGAAACAGAAATGGTCGGGCGGGCCCATCAGCGGCGACAATACCGGCGTTGAAATTTACGACACGATCTTTGTCATCGCTGAATCACCAGCACAGAAGGATCTGATCTGGGTCGGCAGTGACGATGGACTCGTTCACGTGACGCGCGATGGTGGCAAGAACTGGAAGAATGTGACTGCGGCAATGAGCGGGATACCTGAATGGGGAACGATCGATATGATCGAACCTTCGCGCACGGAGGCTGGCACCGCATACGTTGTTGTCGACGCACACCGGCTCGACGACATGCACCCGTATCTGTACAAGACGACCAATTTTGGCGAAACGTGGGTGCGTCTGGACAACAAGCTGCCGCAGGACGTTTATCTACATTCGGTTCGCATCGATCCTGCGAATCCGGAGATTCTCTATCTCGGCACGGAGCGGGGCGTGGCGTTTTCAACTGACGCTGGCGCTTCGTGGCATTCGCTGAAATCTAATTTACCGACCGTCGCGGTTCACGATCTGGTGGTGAAAGACAACAGTCTGGCGCTGGGAACCCACGGACGCTCATTCTGGATCTTCGATCACCTTTCGGTGATTCGCGATTTGTCGCCGAAGATCACGAGCGCCGCGATCGCTATGCCTTCCTCGCCGGATGCGATTCGCTGGCGCTATTACGGTGCGCCCGGGGACAAGTGGTCAGGCGAAAATCCGCCGCGTGGCGCGGTGATTTATTATTGGCTGAAAGAAGCCACCAAGGATGAAGTCAAGATCGAGATCCTCGATGCAGGAAACGTCGTCAACACACTAAGCAGCAAACCAAAGACGCCGTTCGGCACCGGAGACAATACCACGCAGGCGCAAGAGGCCGCGAAGAAAGCTGCGTTATCCACCGAACCCGGTTTGCATCAAGCCGTCTGGGATTTGACATACGAAGGCGCGACATTGATCCAAGACGCCAAACTCGATGCCGGCGATCCGGACATCGGGCCAATGGCGTTGCCGGGAAATTACACCGCGCGTCTGACTGTTGGTGGCAAATCGGCGACGACGGTGCTGAGACTTCTGCCCGATCCACGCGTGTCGGTGACTGACGATGACCTGAAGGCCCAACTAGCGATGGCTTTGACCGTGCGTGAGGACATAAATCGGTTGACGCGCGTCGTCAGGCAGCTTCGCTCCGTGCGACAGCAACTCGCCGCGCGCAACGATCTCCTGAAGGGTAATGCGAAAGCGACTGAGCTAATCAGGGATTCGGAATCGCTCATCGCCAAGCTTGACGTGTTCGAGGCGAACATTCAGAACCCGAAAGCCGAAGTCGTTTATGACATTCTGGCAATGCGCGGCGGCGCCAAGCTCTATTCGCGTCTCTCGTTTTTGTACGACGCGATCACGGATAGCGACGGCCCGCCAACGCAGGGCATGCGTGAAGTTTATGCCGACGAGAAAAAGGAACTCGATGGCTACGACGCAGAGTTCAAGCGATTGATCGCGAGCGATCTCGCGCAGCTTAACGACGGGGCGAAGCGCCTCGACTTTCCCATCGTGATTGTGCCGGAAGGGAAGTAGCATCCAAGGATCAACGCAATGCCGATCAAACCCAGTTGGCAAGGTCGCGTCTTCGAGGACTTCGAAATCGGAGACGTGTACGAGCATCGGCTGGGCCGCACCGTCACGCAGGCCGACAACATCTGGTTCACGCTGTTGACCCTAAACACGAATCCGATCCACTTCGATAGTCATTACGCTTCGCAAACTGAATTCGCCCGGCCGCTGGTCGATTCGACTTTTACTTTGGCGCTCGTGACTGGATTGTCAGTCAGCGACGTTTCGCAGAACGCGATCAACCTCGGTTGGGAATCGGTGAAACTTCCCGCGCCCGTTTTTGAAGGCGACACGATCTATGCGCGCAGCGAAATCGTCGAGAAGCGTGAGTCGCGCTCGCGTCCGACGATGGGAATTGTGCGACTGCGCACGACGGGAATGAACCAGCGCGGCGAGACGGTGATCGAATTCATCCGCACGATCATGGTTTACAAGCGCGAGCACACGCCGCAGGATTTCCGCCCGCGCGACGCGATTGATTAGGCGCTCGCGTGGTGATCTCGACCACAGTTTCAGATAGTGAAGCTAGTTCAAAAAACTGTACGTATCACCAAATTCTTGCAAGACACTCCCGAGCAAGCTAATATCCAGCCGTTCAACCAGACAATTGAAAGGACTCCCCAACGATGAAAAACCCGTCTCGTCGCATCTCTCCATTCGCATGGCTCCTGGTTCTTACCTGCGCATTGGCCATCGGCATCATTGCTGCGCACGCTCAGAATCCGACTTCGGGGCAAGCGCCCAGACCGTCGCCGACCGCGACGCCGACGCCCACGCCAACTCCGACGCCGATCAATTGGTCAACAGACCCGATGTTGACACGTTTCGTGTGGCGCGGCATCGGTCCGGCGAGCATGGGTGGGCGCATAGACGACATCGCCGCCGTCGAGACCAACCCATACATTATTTACGTTGGCTTTGCGACGGGTGGCGTTTGGAAATCGGCGAACAACGGGACGACGTTCCAGCCGATCTTTGACACGTACTCGACCGCGTCGATTGGCGACATCGCGATCGCGCCGTCGAACGCGGACATTGTCTGGGTGGGAACCGGCGAACCAAATAATCGCCAGAGTTCGAGCTTCGGCGATGGCATCTACAAATCGACGGACGCCGGAAAAACTTTTACGAAGATGGGTCTCGAAGACTCACAGACGATCGCGCGCATCGTTATCGATCCGAAAGATCCGAATACGGTTTATGTCGCAGTGCTCGGTCACTTGTTTGGGCCAAACAAAGAACGCGGCGTTTACAAAACGACTGACGGCGGAAAAACCTGGAACAACGTCAAGTTCATTGACGAAGACACGGGCTTCACCGATCTGGTGATGGATCCGGCGGATGCCAAGACTCTATACGCGGCATCCTACCAGCGCCGGCGAACTTCTTGGGGATTCAACGGCGGCGGTCCGGGATCAGGACTTTGGAAAACAGTTGATGCCGGCAAGACCTGGAAAAAACTTGAAGGCAGTGGACTGCCGGAAGGATTGCTCGGACGCATTGGCATCGATGTCTCGCGTTCGAACCCGAATGTTGTTTACGCGCAGATGGAAGTCGGCGCCGGCACCGGCACGGGCGGTGAGGAGCAGGCGGTGCCCGGCGCGCAACCGAGTCCAACTCCGACACCGACTCCTTCTCCGACTCCAGCGGCGGCCCAGCCGACAGCGAGTCCGGCCGCGTCACCGACTCCGACGCCGCCCGATCCGAAAAAGTCAGGCGTCTGGCGTTCTGATGACAAAGGCAAGACCTGGCGCGTAGTGAGCACGTGCTTCAACGCCGGCGGCTGCACCGAAAACAATCGTCCCATGTACTACAGTCAGATTCGCGTCGATCCGAAAAACGCTGACATCGTTTACGTTGGTGGATTGAACTTCAGCAAATCAACTGACGGTGGAAAAACATTCAAGTCGCTGCAACCGGGAATTGCCCACAGCGATCATCACGCGATCTGGGTCGATCCAAACAACGACAACCACCTCTTGATCGGTAACGATGGCGGATTGGACGTCAGTTACGATCAAGGTGCGACGTGGGAATTCATCAACACGATTCCGGCGGCGCAGTTTTATGCCGTCGCTGCCGACATGCGCAAACCTTATTACGTTTACGGCGGCTTGCAGGACAACGGCTCGTGGGGCGGCCCGAGCCGGACGCGATCTGCGGGAGGAGGAGGCGGTGGCGGAGGCGGCGGTGGTGGTGACGCAGGAATCACTAATGCCGACTGGTTCCGTACCGGCGGCGGCGATGGTTTTTATTCGCAAGCTGATCCGACCGATCCCTACACCGTCTATTCCGAGTCGCAGAACGGCGCAATGAATCGTCTCGATCTGCGCACGGGTCGCAGCGTCAGCATTCGTCCGCGCGCCGCGCCTCGGCGAGGTGGCGGCGGAGGAGGTGGTGGCGGTGCTGGTGGCGGAGGCCGCGGCCAGGGCGGAGGTCGCGCACAACCAGGCGCGACGCCCGAAGCCTCTCCATCTCCGTCACCCGCTGAAACAGATCCGCAGGCCGCGCTTGCGGCATTTGCGGCGGCGCAGGGCTTTGGTGGCTTTGGTGGTCTCGGCGCGCTCGCGACTTCAAATGTTGTTCCAACACCGGCGGCCGGCGAACAGTATCGCTTCTACTGGAACACGCCGTTGGTGATGTCGCCGCACAATCCGCGCATCCTGTACGTCGGCGCTGATCGATTGTTCAAATCGCTCGATCGCGGCGACACCTGGACGGCGACACCGGATCTAACTAAGCACATCGATCGCAACACGCTCAAGATCATGAATGTTGCGGGCAAAGATCCGATGGCCTCGAAGAATGATGGCTATACGAGTTTCAGTTACATCGTGACCGTAGCCGAGTCGCCGAAATTGCCGGGTGTGCTCTGGGTGGGAACAGACGATGGCAACATTCAGGTAAGCCGCGACGGCGGCGCGACCTGGACGAATGTGGCGAAGAACGTGCCGGGCATTGGCGAGATGTATCACATCACGCGCGTTGAACCCTCACACTTTGACGCCGCTACTTGCTATCTCTCCGTCGATGGCCATCGTTTTGACGATCTGAAGCCTTACGTTTTCGTCACGCGCGATTACGGCGCGACGTGGACGTCTATAGTCAACAACCTGCCGGCCATCGGTAACGTGAACGTCATTCGCGAGGATCCGAAAAATAAGGATCTGCTTTACGCTGGCACTGAGTATGGGCTCTTTGTTTCGCTAAACGGCGGTGGCGAATGGAAACGGTTTATGTCGGGCATGCCGACGATCCGCATCGATGACATCCTCGTCCATCCTCGTGATAACGATCTGATCGCCGGCACGCATGGCCGCGGCATTTACATTCTGGATGATGTAACCGCGTTGCAGCAGTTGACGAGCAAAGTCACTGACGCGGACGCAGCTTTGTTTGAGGTGCGACCGGGCACGCTGTGGCTGACTGATCCGCGGCTGAGCCGAGCCGGCGGTGGCGCGAAAGTATTTCGTGGCGCCAACCCAGCGCCCGGAACCGCGATCAGCTACTACTTGAAGGCGGCGGCGTCCGGCGATGTGAAAATGACAATCTCGGACTACACCGGGAAAGTGATTCGCAACATCACCGGCACGAAAGACGCCGGCATCAATCGCGTGCAATGGAACCTGCGCGGCGATCCACCACCGCGTCCTGCGAACTTGCCGCCGGGATTTGGTGGCGGCGGTGGAGGCGGCGGAGGTGGTGGTGGCGGTGGCTTCGGTGGTTTGTTCAATACGGGACCACTGGTCGAGCCCGGCGTCTACATCGTGAAACTCTCGGTCGGCGGCAAGGAATACACCACGAAGGTCACGGTTGAAGCCGATACGTGGATGGGTCAGTGATCTGATCTCATTGGTTCGAGACAATCTGTCCGATAGACTTTCGGTGTGTAGCGCATCGTGTGAAGTTGCCTCCGGAAAACTTCCAGGGCGTGATTTCGTGGGCAACCGCCTGAGTCTGTCGGATACTGGCTGACCGTCCGAAGATTTTTCGAGTCGCCCGTCGGAAAAATATTTTTCTCCCGGACCGAATGTTTGCAAATCCTCTTGCTAGTCTCGAAATGTTCGAGTAAGATTTCCGCGCTCCAAGCAGTCTGACAATCTAAGTAAGTTGTTTGGCTGGATATATCTAAGCTTAACGCAGGAGATAAAACTCATGAGACTTGTCAATGAAACCGGACAAGGGGCCGCTTACTGGATCACGGCTCCCGGTAACGTAGACTGTGGTGAAATCAGTGTGGACGGCTTCGTGGACCTGCCTTTTTACGATAACCAGACTGACGTTGTTGTTCAGTTCATGCCCACCGGCGGGTCAGAGTCTTTTTCAATTAACATTGCAAACACCGGCACGGGTGAGCAGGTCGAGATGGCGTTAGTGGCCGAATGATCTCGAAAGAAGCTGCCTAAATTGTTGTATCTGATTTGCTGTTCACTCCAGGAAGGAGACGACTACCCATGAAACTGTATAACAACACTCCAGATCAAGTGTTCTACACGATAGCCGGCGCAGGCTCCGCTGATTGCGGCACGATTGATGCGGGCCAGACTACCGACTTGTCCTGGTATGACGACAAGGAGAATGTCAACGTGAGCTTCACGGCCGTTTCGGCGACTCCCGTACAAACGCCGCCTTTCACGGTGACGATTCCCAGCTCAGGAACCGGCATGGCCGTCACGATTGGGCTCTACCAGGAATAGCTGGCTAGAGCCGCGCGACTTCTGTTCCTTTTGCGATTTCACTGAATAGCTGCCTCCACCTGTCAGCAATCGCAGTCCATTTGAATTCCGGTCTGGTTACATTTCGGTAGCCAGCCTCCGCAAGCGCATTCCTGTATTCGTCATCCTCGTAGAGCTTTTGCAGCGCACTGGCAACTGCTTCCGGAGTCACGATGTGTCCTTCCGTAAGATTTCCCGGGTAAGTGAATTTCGCTGACGGCTCGACGAATTCCGCCGCTCCCTCCCATAAATCGGCCAGCGAAGTATGGCGCGGCACGATTTGGGCAGCCTTCGTGGCCGCGTGTTCAAAACTTGTCATCCCCCATCCCTCACCGGTCGTGGTCGTGAGGCCAACATCACAGGCGTTATAAAGCAAGTTAAGTTGTTCATCTGAAAATGCGGGACGGGAATTATCCGACCGCGTCATCATCAGTCGATCGTAAATTTGATAACGTTTGGCCAGAATCAGCACGTTCCAACCCGTATCCTCCGTTGCCATGTGCAAATAGAGTTTTACGTTTGGCGGTTTGTCCCTGGCGAACTGCGCAAAACCCTGCATAGTGATGTCGATCCGTTTGCGGGGCATGTTTCGATTTGCATTCAGCACGATAAAAGCCTCGCGATGCTCAGGGTCGTCAAAACCCAGCGCCTTTCGCGCAATCAATCTGCGCGCAGGAATCGTATCGAGTTCATTGGTGCCACTGTCGGCGAGAGGGTAAAAGCGATCGGTATCGACACCGTGCGGAATGACATCCAATGAAGGGAACTGGAAATCCGGATCTTGCTCGATCACACAGTCGAGTGACTTTGCGATTTCGCGTCGCCCGTATTCCGTATACAAAACGTAGCGAGACACTCCGTGCAACCGTT
The DNA here is from genome assembly GCA_041492185.1 of Pyrinomonadaceae bacterium. Classification (GTDB taxonomy): domain Bacteria; phylum Acidobacteriota; class Blastocatellia; order Pyrinomonadales; family Pyrinomonadaceae; genus JAOAPY01. The sequence goes on from JBGPWL010000003.1 coordinate 86,803, forward strand.
GCATTATCTCTGGCGCAATTGGCCCGGCCTCAACCGGAGAATATAAAACGATCTTTGGTTGGGGCACCGCCTTTCGGAGTAGTTCCATGTAAGGAACCTGAAACGGAATGTCATAAAGCAAAAAGACGATCATCGGCTGAATCTGTTCGATCAGTGGCAAGAGCTGATCGTATCCGTACACGCTCTTGCCCCTACCGGCCGGATATAATTTCCACCCGTAGTCGTGCGGGTCCCCATCATAACGAGTAGCCAACTGGTGCAGTTCATAATCCGCCTGTAGCGGCTCGAAGATGCTGCGAATCACCCGGCCGAAACCGGTCGGCGCAACAGCATCACCGATGATTAGAATCTTTGCCTTGTCTGACCCTTGAATCATTTAGTGACCTGATCTGAAATCGAATGCCAGAAGCTGGGGTGATTTACAATCTTGATCCCGACCGACCCGAATTACCGCAGAGGCTCGCCGGCAGAGACGTGCCAATGCAGATGTTTTGAATCCTGATAGGCGCCGAGATTAGTCAACACGCGACAGGCGCCATGCTCGGCGACGACCTGTTGCGCCACTTGCTTGATCACATCGACGAGTTCAACGAGCAGATGAGCATCTCTCTCTTCGAGCGCCAGCAGAGACGAGATGTGCCGCTTGGGTATGACGACGATGTGCACCGGCCAGAACGGTTTCGTGTGATGATAGGCGAGCACGTTGGCGGTCTCGTGAACCTTGCGAACCGTTGTGCGGTTGTTGAGTACTTCGTCACAGTAGAAGTCATCGCTCATAGCAATTCGACCACATCACCCACGGCCGCGCTTCCTGCTTCAATCACGCTGGCATAGATACCAAGATTCTGTTCCGCATCCTTCACAATCGAGCGCAGCACTGATGGGTCCTTTGGTAGATCGTCTTGCGCGTGCGTTGTCATGCCGCAGCGCACAGTTGGGATTTCGCACCTCAACGCTACGTTTCCGAGACGCAGCGTACGTCCACTCCAGCCGGCTTCAATCAATCCCTCAATACTCTTCTCGGCTTCGATCAGGAAGTTTGGCCGAAAGCGACGCACATCCCAAGCCGCGCTCGAATTCAATCGCTTCATCGCCTCGAGTGAAGCAGTGGTGAGCACATGAATCGGAAAAGCGTCGAAGTAAGTTCCCAGCGGAGAAGTGAATTCCAAAACTTCCGGCGGCAAACTCAGGAGATCGGGCAGCGGCTCGGCTGGCTCACGGCTGAACATCTCGCGCACTTGCGCGTCCATGTTGGGCAAACGCATCATGCGCGGCAGTTGATCGCGGACCACCTTGAAGCGACTCAAACGACTCATGACGGAAGCGCGACGGTAATGGGCCTTGTTGCTCGCGGGCTGAAGCGGCCAAAGCGAAACAGCGGTCGTCAGCGCCTGCGAAAGTCGTTCGTTCACATCACTGTCATCGCTGCGAATGAGCGCGCCGTCATGGCAAGTGATCTCAACCTGCGGAATCCGGTCCTCTGACGGTTCTTCACGATATCGCGCGGCACACTGCATCAACAAAGGAATCTTTTTCCCGTTGGTGATCTCACCGGTCTTCTCATCTCTTAGCGCCCAACCGCGATCGCCAGGAATTCCGAGCGCGGCGACAGTGCAGCGGTCGTGCCTTTCGCCGGTCATCGACTTCACCGGGTAGCGCCAGATTTGTTTGACTTTGCCGATGATCATAAAACTGTGGAGTGCGCCGGCAGCGACGGCGCTTTGGATTGTACCTTTACCTCGGACTCCCGTCTCCTTTGAGGCACGGCGGTAATCCAAAGCCGCCGCAGTCGCCGCGCTCCAAAACTAGCCGAACCCTTCCGCCAGGATCTTATCCATTGTGGCAACCAGGACTTCAGCATCAGCGTTGGAGAAGGGCATTGGCGGTCTGATCTTGATCACGTTGTGATGCGGACCGTCGGTGCCCAGCAGGATGCCGAACTCGCGCATTCGATTAACGATTAAGTCAGCTTCTTCTTTCGCCGGCTCGAGTGTCTCGCGGTTGCGCACCAGTTCAACTCCAAGAAACAATCCCGACCCACGCACGTCGCCGATGATTTCAAAGCGACCCATTAGCGCACGTAAGCGCGCCAACAGATCATCACCGACGCGTAAAGCATGTGCTTGTAGTTTCTCATCCTGTACGACGTTAAGTACTTCGAGCCCTATGGCGCAAGAGACAGTGTTGCCGCCAAACGTGCTGAAGAACTCCATGCCGTTATCGAACGACGCTGCGATTTCCGAGGTTGTGACAACGACGCCGATCGGGTGACCGTTGCCGATAGGTTTTCCCAGCACAACGGTGTCCGGCACCACGCCGTACGCCTCAAACGCATAAAAGTGAGTGCCAATTCGCCCATATGCGGTTTGCACTTCATCGGCAATGCAGACGCCACCAGCATCGCGTACTGCTTCATAGACTGCATTCAAATAACCATCCGGAAAAATAATTTGTCCGGCGACACTGGGAAACGATTCGGCGATAAATCCGGCCAAACCCGCGCCCCTCACGCGCAGTTGCTCGATGATTTCGATTACTGATTGCGCGTACTTTTCTCCGGCAAGCGGATCGTCGCCCTTGTAACGACCGCGATAGACATCGGAGATCGCGGCGGTGTGCACCCACGACGGCGCGCCCGTGCCGCCGGGTCCGTCGTGCTTGTACGGACTGATGTCGATCAGCGTCGTCGTGTTTCCGTGATACGCGTGCTCCAGCACGATCATGTCACGCCGCCCGGTGTGAGCGCGCGCAAGACGCAATGCGAGTTCATTCGCTTCGCTGCCGGAGTTGACAAAGAAACAGACGCTGAGCGGATCGGGCAAGGTCGCGCACAACCTCTCGGCATAACGATTAATCAGATCGTGCAGATAGCGCGTGTTCGTGTTCAGCAGCGCCATTTGATCTTGCCCGGCTTTCACGACGCGCGGATGACTATGACCGACGTGCGGCACGTTGTTGTAGGCGTCGAGATACTTGCGAGCGTCTTCGTCGTAGAGGTACTGCATCGAGCCGCGCACAATTTTCACCGGCTCTTTGTAGGCAAGACTGACGTTTTTGCCGATCAACTTGCGGCGCGCGGCGAGCGTCTCATTTGTATTTGGCATAAGTGGCCTTCGTGGCAAACCGCACGCTTCAGCAAAAGCCGCTGACGCAACGCGCGGATCGATCCTTAAGAGCCGCGGCAACGTAACACTGATCGACCGTTGGCTGATGGATAGGTAATCGTCGCCGGGCCGTTGCGGTTGCTGCTGCGCGGCCAGGCAAACGCTCATGCACAAACGCAAGCAGACCAGACCGAACAGCGCATCGATCTCAGTTTTACTCAGCGGATACTCAGAGTGATAACCCGCAACAACGTGTGTTGCTGATGCGATCGTGTCAGGCTTATCGAGAATTGCGTAGGCGATCGCGACGGCGAGATCGGCGACGGTGTAACTGTGGACGATGTCGCCGAAGTCGATCAAACCTGTCACTTTGTACTCGCGGTCACAGGTGTTTAGAGTACCAACTTCAGTTGGGCTTTTCTCTTCGCCTTCGGGAAAAGCCCGACTAAAGTCGGTACTCTGAACGCCTGTTACCAGCACGTTGTAATCGTTCGCGTCGTTGTGAATGACGCTTGTGTTCAGTTTTGACAGTAGCGGTACCAAGTCTCGCTCAAATTGTGAAGCACACCGATAGACCAACTGTCGCAGCGAAACGTCGGCGATCCTCTCTCCGTATTTTCGAATCACCTTCAGTCCATTGGCAAGGTCCCAATGAAAGTCGCGATGGACCGCCGGATGATCGAAGCTCGATAGCGCGCGGTCCAGTTGTCCCATGCGGCGCCCCAGGTCGCGCAGCAATTCGGGCGAATGATGATGAACCATCGCTAACGGAGTTCCCGGAAGATAAGTGAACAGCCTTGCCAGATTCTTCGTGCCTGTCGGCGACTCGATTTCCGTAATCGTCTCGCCGGAAAGAGTGGGCACGACGCGAGGACACAAAGAGATCTGCTGCGCAACATGGGCCATCGCCGCGTGCTGCGCTTCTAACATCTTTCTGTCTTCCAGCGCATTAGCGACTTTGAAGACGAACTTTTCTCCCGTTTGGGTTTCGAGAAGAAAATTCTGATCGCGTTCGCTTGGCAGTGGCGCTGCCGTGCTGTGAAGTCCGTATAGTTTCTTCACCAGCGATGTGGCGGTTTCAGTATCGAAACGCGGGCTGTGCTCAAGTAATGACATTCAGATTTGCGAAGGCCTTAAAAGGGCGACAGAAAATCAGAAGACTGATATCATTCGCGCCTGCTTTTTCCATTTGAAGATTCTTTTGAAAAGCCAAAAGTAAAGGAGTCCACCACAATGTTCAAGACGTTTCGTGCGTCTCGTCTCTTGTTTGCCCTTTTAGCGGCCCTCGTTTGCGGCCTGATTGCAACTTCAATCAGCGCTCAACGCCGGCAGTCTGCTGCCGCGCCCGCTACATCGCAACCTGATCCGCTCAAATCGCTGCAATGGCGACAAATCGGTCCCTTTCGCGGTGGGCGCTCAACGGCCGTCGCCGGCGTCGCGTCGCAGCCGATGGTGTTTTATTTTGGCGGCACGGGCGGTGGCGTCTGGAAAACAACGGATGGTGGCATCAATTGGGAACCGATCAGCGATGGTTCCGTTTTTGGCACGGGCTCGGTCGGCGCGATTGGTTTGTCAGACTCCGACGCAAACACGATCTATGTTGGCATGGGCGAGTCAGCGATACGCGGCAACGTCTCGCATGGCGATGGTGTTTATAAATCAACTGACGGAGGCAAGACCTGGAAACACATTGGTCTCGAAGACACGCGACAGATTTCGCGCATTCGCGTTCATCCAAAAAATCCGGACATCGTTTATGTCGCGGCGCAGGGTCACGTGTGGGGACCAAACGAACAGCGCGGAGTGTTTCGTTCGAAGGACGGTGGCAAGACCTGGGAAAGAGTTCTCTATCGCAGCGACAAAGCGGGCGCTTGCGATCTGATCATCGATCCTACGAATCCAAATAATATCTACGCTGGTTTCTGGGAAGTCTATCGCAAGCCGTGGACCCTGGAGAGTGGGGGACCGGGCAGCGGCATCTTCAAATCAACCGACGGCGGCGACACGTGGACTGAGATTACGCGCAACCCCGGATTGCCAAGGGGAACGATCGGAATCGTCGGCATCACAGTCTCGCCGGCGAATCCCGATCGACTTTGGGCAATTGTCGAAGCTGAAGACGGCGGCGTGTTTCGTTCGGACAATGGCGGCAAAACCTGGACGAAGACAAACGAGCAACGCAATCTGCGTCAGCGCGCTTGGTACTACTCGCGCATCTACGCGGATCCAAAAAATGCTGAAACGGTTTATGTACTGAACACGGGCTTCTACAAATCAAATGACGGCGGGCGCACGTTTAGTGGCATCGGAGTGCCGCACGGCGACAATCACGATCTATGGATCGCACCCGACGATCCGAACCGCATGATCAATAGTAACGATGGCGGCGCGAATGTTTCATTCAATGGCGGGAAGAGTTGGAGCGAGCAGGATCAACCGACCGCGCAATTTTATCGCGTCGCGCTCGACAACGATTTTCCGTATCACGTCTATGGCGCGCAGCAGGACAACTCGACGGTGCGCATTGCCAGCCGGACGACCGGCTTTGGCATTACGCGCGAAGACTGGTTCGATGTCGGTGGCGGTGAGTCGGGCTGGATTGCGCCTTCGCCAAAAGATTCTGAGATTATTTTCGCAGGTTCGTATGATGGCTTGACGACGCGTTACGACCATCACACCGACCAACTGCGCGACGTAAATCCTTATCCGAACAATCCGATGGGCGGCGGCGCGGATGCCTCGAAGTATCGCTTCCAGTGGAACTTTCCGCTGCTGTTTTCGCCGCACGATACGTCGGCAATGGGCACGCTTTACGCCGGCGCGAATGTGCTTTTCAAATCGACGAATGAAGGACAGAGTTGGCAAATCATCAGCCCCGACCTGACACGCAACGACAAATCGAAGCAAGCTTCATCTGGTGGGCCAATCACCAAAGACAACACCAGCATCGAGTACTACGATACCGTCTTCACGGTAATGGAATCGCCCGTGCAGGCGGGGACGATCTGGAGCGGCTCTGATGATGGGCTCGTCTATCTCGCGCGCGATGGCGGAAAGAATTGGAGCAACGTAACGCCGCCGAAAGAGATCATGCCGGAGTGGATTCAGATCAATTCGCTTGACGCTTCGTCATTCGACGCAGGCACGGCTTACGTCGCGGCGACGATGTACAAGTTTGACGATTACAAACCGTATCTCTACAAAACGAGCGACTATGGCAAGACGTGGACGAAGATCACCACTGGCATTCCGGACAACGCGTTCACGCGCGTCATTCGCGAAGACCCGAACAAGCGTGGTCTGCTTTACGCGGGCACAGAGACGGGCATCTACGTTTCATTTGATGACGGCGCTAACTGGCAATCGATGCAATTCAATCTTCCCATCGTGCCGATAACTGATCTCGCAATTCACAAACGCGAGAAAGAATTGGTGGCGGCTACTCAGGGTCGCTCGTTCTGGATCTTTGACGAGCTGCCGGTGTTGCATCAACTCATGGACGGCGGTGGATTCAAGAGCGTCGGCGAGACGCATCTCTTCAAACCGAAGGAAGCCTATCGCATGCCGGGTGGTGGCGGATTTGCGCTGCCTCCAACCGCAACTGTCGGCGCCAACCCCGCGAGCGGCGCGGTCGTTTACTACTCGCTGAAAGCAAAGCCGACAACGGATCTCGTGCTTGAATTTCTTGACGCCAATGGTAAGTCGATTCAAAAGCTCACTGCCCGACTACCAAAGGGTGGCGGGCCGCAAGGGCAAGCGCCTACCGGCCCGGCACAGGCGCCGGCGGGCGAGGAGGGCGGGTTCTTTGGTGGTGGCGGCCCCGCGCGCGTTGCGACTGATGTCGGTCTGAATCGTTTTGTCTGGGATCTGCGTTATGCGGATGCGGTGCGCTTTCCGGGAATGATTTTGTGGTCTGGCGAAACACGAGGACCGCGCATCGTGCCCGGCAATTACCAAGTGAAGCTGACGGTTGATGGTAAGTCGATGACCGAGAGCTTTGAAGTGAAACCGGATCCGCGTTTGCAAACCACGACAGGCGATTACGCCAAGCAACTCGAACTCGCGCTAAAGATTCGCGACAAGCTGAGCGAAACGCACAATGCGATAATTCAGATTCGCGACGTTAAGAAGCAGGTTGACGATTTGATGAAGCGCGTTGGCGGACAGTCGAAACCGATTGCTGATGCCGGCGCGGCTTTGAACAAGAGTCTCACGAGCGTCGAAGAAGCGCTCTATCAGACAAAGAACCAGAGCAGCCAGGATCCCTTGAATTTTCCGATCAGGCTTAACAACAAACTCGCGGCCTTGCTCGGCGTCGTCTCGCGCTCTGAAACGCCGCCGACGGATCAGTCGTACTCCGTTTATGACGAACTCGTTAAGGACATTGACGCTCAGTTGCAGAAACTAGCTCAGGTTATGAAAGTGGACGTGCCGGCATTCAATCAACTTGTGCGCGACCAGAACATTCCGGCGGTCGTGGTGAAGTCATCGTCAAGTGGCGAACCACCTCGTTAAAGGTTCATCAAGCATAATCCGCTTAAGGCGAGAGACCTGTCCCACATCTTATGACCAGCAAGTCCGCTTTCTAAACCGCGCGTTGCTTCAACGAAAGCGGTGATAGACGCGACATATCAGTGGCGGCATATCAGCATATACTTTCTGCGTTCGCGGAGTTTGGCTTTAAGCCTAACTCTTTCTCTCGGGCGTAGGTCTGCATCCCTCAACCACGAACGAATCGCGTCACATAAATCGGCGATCGGTGGCGAACTGTTCGTCATTATTAAATCAGCATAAGCGGAACGGAAATCTTCATGATCCGTCGCGATCACCAGACAGCTAAACATGTGGGCAAGAACGCGCTTCTTAACTTTGGGCCAAGCTCCGGTTAGCTCGCGTGGTTCAAAAAAATATTTTCCAGTGGCAAAGTCCCTTGTTAATTTCATCGCTTGCCTCTTCGGCAGAGCCTTGTGATCTTCAGGGGTGAACATCAACTTTATTCGCGGTTTCGCTGGATGTCTGGCCCGCACCGGATCCCAGAAGAGAACTCTTGCGCCGGATGCGTATAACTTCTGCATTAGTTTTATAGACGCCGACTCTCTAACGTCAGAGACTTCTCTTTTGTACGAAACGCCAAGAAAGAGTATAGTGTTAGCCACAGAGGCACAGAGACACAGAGACAGAAGAGGGAATAAACCCGATGACGATTCTTATATCTCTGTGGCTCTGTGCCTCTGTGGCAAATTATGTTAAGGGATCAGGCCGAGTTGTTTCCCGATCTGCACCGCCTGTGTTCTTCGCTTCGCGCTTAGCTTGTCGAACAACCGACTGGAGTGCGTCTTCACGGTGTTCTCGCTGACGAAGAGTTTTTCGCCAATCTCCCGATTGCTCATGCCTCTTGCGATCAAATCGAGTATTTCCAATTCGCGTTTGGTGATGCCCAGCTCTCGCAGCCTTTCTTCATTCAGAGCAAACGGCGCCGCGGCTAACACCGCAACCTCTCTTTCAATGATCAGCTCTCTCTCAACGATGATTTCCTTCTTCCTTGTGAGCTTGAGCCCGAACCAAATACCCAGACTCGCAAACACAAGAGCGATCAGGCCGCCGTAGATTTCCACCGAATGCTCGATGACCAAGAATCGGTACTCAATGAGTTTGAGTGCGACAATCAGCAGACCGCCGCAGAGACCGTATAAGAGACCATAAATAAGAGTATGTCTTTTCACGAGCGACATGCCTGGAAGTAAAGCTCAACAGTCACGACGTCAGATTCTACCTGATCTGGGCGACTTAAGACGCGCCCGTGTATATGTCATCAACCGTGAACTAAGAGAGATGAGTCTAAATAGAATTCCTGTAAGCTGCCACAAAATCCATTGCCGTGGGGTTACTCAAGAAGCAAACAATTGAGAGTTAAGCGACAAGTACGGCGACAAAGATTGACTGATTGAAGCTACCTTCATAGGATAGCTCGCGAAAGGAGATACCGTGACTACTATCAATCGTTCCCTCAAGGGAATAATTCTGCCGCTTATAGTTCTGACGCTTGGCCTTTGCATGGCGCAGTCAACGCTGGCGCAACGAAGCAAATCGGCGGGCGCAGATTCAATCAAGATTCCGTTCGAGACTTACAGACTTGCGAACGGGCTTACCGTAATTCTCTCGGTCGATCACTCCACGCCGACGGTGGCCGTTGACGTGTGGTACCACGTGGGGTCGAAGAACGAGGTGCCCGGACGCACCGGCTTCGCGCACCTTTTTGAACACGTCATGTTCACAGGTTCCGGCCACGTGCCGTACGGGTTGCACGACAAACTTACCGAAGGAGTCGGCGGCAACAACAATGGCTCGACTACCAACGATCGGACGAACTATTACGAGATTGTGCCGGCGAACTATCTCGAGTCGGCGCTGTGGATGGAATCCGATCGCATGGGATTTCTGTTGGACACTCTGGATCTCGCCAAGCTAAATGCGCAGCGCGACGTCGTCAAAAATGAGCGACGCCAATCCTACGACAATCAGCCGTACGGCCGCGTTACCGAGATCTTCTCAGCGGCGCTGTATCCAAAAGGTCACCGCTATTCCTGGCCCGTCATTGGATCCATGGTTGACTTGACGGCTGCTTCCGAATCGGACGTGAAAGATTTTTTTCGACTCTACTATGCGCCGAATAATGCCACGCTCGCGGTGGTTGGTGACTTTGATCCTGCGCAAGCGAAGGCTTGGATTGCGAAATACTTTACCGACATCACGCAAGGCAAGCCGGTCGAGCGCCCTAGTGTTGCGCCGGCCAAGCTCGATGCGGAAAAGCGCCTGGTCTATGAGGATCGCGTGCAGGTGCCGCGTCTTTATATTCAATGGCCCAGCGTTGGCGTGAAGCAAGACGATCGTTATGCGCTCTCCGTGTTGGGAACGATTCTGTCGGGCTCGCGCACCGCGCGTTTGACGAAAGCGCTCGTTTACGACTCGCAGGCGGCGGCAAATGTGGGAGCGTTCCAGCGCTCGAGCGAGGACGTGGGCGAGTTTCAGGTGATTGTGATCCCACGGCCCGGCCATTCACTTACGGATATCGAAGCAGCGGTCGACGCGATACTGCAGCGTATCGCGCGCGAAGGCCCAACCGCCGAAGAGATGCAGAAAGCTACCAGCGGCGCGGAGTTGAGTTTCCTGCGCGGGTTGGAATCGGGCTTGGGGAAGGCCGAGCAGCTCATTAGCGGATCGGTATTTCACGGCGATCCAGGTTACTTCAAGACTGACTTTCAAAGGACCTTGTCTGTAACCGCTGCCGACGTCAAACGAGTCGCCAGCACCTATCTTTCAAGAGGTCGAGTAGTTTTGAGCGTGGTCCCGAAAGGCAAAAAGGATCAGGCGTCGAAACCTGCGGAGAGTCAGACAGTCGGCGCGACGCGCACGGAGAAGCGAGGAGGTAGATCATGAGACTGCTCAAACAGCGACCACAGTTTCTGCTGGCGATCATTCTTACGTTAGCGACTCTTAGCTCGGCGGTTCAAGCACAGCAACCGCTCGACCGCACTAAGATTCCGCCACCCGGCAAAACTCCGGAACTGCGCGTTCCCGCCTGGACCAAAACGGCGCTTGCCAACGGCGCCACATTGATCGTTTCCGAGCGACCAGGTCTGCCGCTGGTCTCATTCTCGATTACCTTTCTGGGTGGTGGTAATCAATTCGAACCGGCGGACCGTCGTGGTCTGGCATCAATGACCAGCTCAATGTTAACCGAAGGAACAACTACCAGAACTGGCGATCAGCTTTCTGACGCCTTGCAGTTATTGGGAACGAATGTGAACACGAACATCGGTGGCGAAGAAGGCTCGATGGGTTTTGTTTCGACGACGCGAAACTTCGAAGCGACGCTCGCGATCCTCTCGGACATGATGTTGAATTCGACTTTTCCGTCAGAGGCGCTCGAGCGTCTGCGGGGACGCACGTTGGTTGCGCTTACCCAGGCAAAGGATCAGCCAACTACGATCGGCAGGCAGGTGTTTTCAAAGGTTTTGTATGGCGACGCCCACCCGTACGGCCAGCGCGCGACGGAAACCTCAATAAAAGCGATCACGCGCGAAGATGTGGCGGCGTTTCAGAAGGCTTACTTCCAACCTGGTCGCGCGATCATCACAGTGGTTGGCGATGTACGTGCGGCCAAAGTCAAAAGCACGGTCGAAAAAATATTCGCCACCTGGAAGAAGGCGGGCGATAAGCCATCTTTCGATTACCCGAAATTGCCCGAGCTGCGACCGGCAACAATCTATCTCGTCGACAAACCCGGTGCAGCTCAGTCTGTAGTGAACATCGGATTGCCTGGACCGCCGCGTAACACGCCAGACTACTTTGCGCTGCAAGTGCTCAATCAAATTCTGGGCGGCCAGTTTCAATCGCGGCTCAATGCCAACATTCGCGAGCAGAAAGGTTACAGCTATGGCGTTAGCTCCGGATTTGCTTACGGCAAAGGACCGGGTGCATTCGCCGCCGGCGGCTCGATTGTTTCTGCCAAGACCGATGCTGCTCTCATCGAGTTCATGAGGGAATTGAAAGGCATCGTCGGTGAGCGACCCATCACCGATGAAGAGCTGCAAACGGCGAAGGACTCACTGGTCCAGGCGCTGCCACAGCGGTTCGCTTCCGTCTCAGCAGTCGGGAACAGCATCACGACTCTGATCGTCCAGGGATTGCCGGATAATTACTTCCAGAGTTACGGAAAAAACGTTTCGGCTGTGACGAGAGATGATCTGCTTCGAGTGGCAAAGCAATATATAGACTTGAACCATCTCGCGATTGTGATCGTTGGTGATCGGGCGTCGGTCGAGGGTCCACTGAAGGCCACGGGCATCGCTCCGATAACAATCCTGGATATTGACGGCAATCCGACGTCAGGCGAAAGCGGCTCCAACAACAGACCAGAGAAGTAACCGCGCCGTTTGCGGAGCCGATTTCATGCTGAACAATTGGGGTTAAGCCAAAATCGCAAGTAACAAGGCGAAAACCATAGTGCTAAAAGGTTCTTGGTGACGGGCGGGTTGGCGGCATGATAAGATTCCGGCCGTCATGCGCTCCGACGTTATTATCATCCGTTTAGTCTTCACCGCGATTCTGGTGATGGCGGGTTACAGACTCCGTCCTCTCCCTGGCAATCCGTGGATTTCGGCAGGCGTCGGCGCGTTAATTGCCGTCTGTATTATTCTGTTCGAGCTGCGAATTCGGCGGGCTACTCTGAAGACTCTGATCGGCGCAGCGGTAGGCTCGATCATGGGTATTGTAGGAGCTTATCTGATCGGGTCGCTGATCATGAGGCAGGAATCGATCCCGCACGAAGTCCGGACGTTCCTTACGTTGGCCCTGGTTTTTTTCATGGCCTACGTTGGGCTGATGGTGGGCGCAGCAAAGGGTGACTACATCGAGCTCTCGGCGCTTGGCGGGATTTTTTCCGACAAAGCTTCAAAGCGAGATCTTAAGATCCTTGATACGTCGGTGATCATCGACGGCCGGATCGCCGACGTGGCTGAAACAGGATTTCTCACGGGGACGCTGATCATCCCGCAATTTATCTTGCGCGAATTGCAACAGGTTGCCGACTCGCCCGATTCGTCGAAGCGCCAACGCGGACGTCGCGGTCTGGACATGCTCAATCGTTTGCAGAACAACAGCTCGCTCGACATTCAGATTGTCGAAACTGATTTTCCAGCGGTGCGCGAGGTTGATCTCAAACTGATCGAGTTAGGCAAACAGCTTGACGCCGTCATTGTCACCAATGATTTCAATCTGAACAAAGTTTCCCAACTTCGTGGCGTTAGCGTGCTCAATATTAACGAGCTGGCAAATGCTCTGAAGCCCGTCGTGCTTCCCGGTGAAGCGATGCGCGTCTTCATCTTGAAAGAAGGCAAGGAATACAACCAGGGCGTTGCGTACCTTGACGATGGCACGATGGTCGTGGTCGATAACGCGCGCCGGCTTATCGGACGCAACACCGACATCGCCGTGACCAGCGTGTTGCAGACTACCGCGGGCAAGATGATCTTCGGCCGGCTTTGGGAAGAGTCAGAAACGGGCGGCGGTAACGGGGAACACCGCACCAACGAAGGTCGGCGTTCGCGAGAGGTACGCAACTCGGCCGGGCCTGTCAGAATCACCGATCACAGCGAGCCGGTAACGGAGTAATTTGAACAGTGACGAGTGACAAGTGACAAGTGACGAGATAGCGCGCGCGTCTTTCTTGTAACTTGTTACTTATCACTTGTCACTTTTCTTATGAACGTCGCAATCATCGCTGCCGCCGGACAGGGAACGCGGATGGGCGGCGGGCGAGCCAAACAGTTTCTGCTGCTCGCGGGCATTCCAATCATCATTCACACGCTCAAACCCTTCGAGCATTGTGACGCCATTCAGGAAATCATTGTTGTCTTAGCAGCGGCGGACGAGATAGGCTTTCTCGCCCTTGCCGGCCAGCACGGACTGCGAAAAGTCGGAAAAGTTGTGCGCGGTGGCCTGACTCGAGCTGAATCAGTACTGCGTGGACTCGAAGCAGTTGACGAGGCGACGGCCGAAATCGTGGCGGTCCACGACGGCGTTCGTCCGTTTGTAACGTCTTCGGAGATTGCGCGAACAATTGAAGCCGCGCGTTCGTGCGACGCGGCAATTCTGGTCGCGCCCGTTACCGATACGATCAAAGAGATTGGAGATTCAAGGGTCATGCGGACTCATGATCGCGCGCATTTGCGACGCGCGCTAACGCCACAATGCTTTCGTTATTCTTTGTTGCGTCGCGCTTATGAGCAGGCCGATGTTTTGGATCGCGAATTGACTGACGAGAGCGTACTCGTCGAACGGCTTGGCGCAGAGGTGGCAATCGTCGAAGGGAATTCGCGCAATATCAAGATCACTCGACCGGAAGATCTCGCCTTGGCCGAGATCATTCTAAGGGAGGAGTCAGAAGTCAGGAGTCAGAAGGCAGAATGAAAACGGCTTGGCCTTCTGACTCCCGGCTTCTGACTTCTATCTTCTGAAAAATGTTTCGCATCGGCATCGGACACGACACGCATCGCCTCGTTGAAGGCCGGCCACTGGTGCTCGGTGGCGTGCTGATTCCGGCTGACCGCGGAGCCGCAGGACATTCAGATGCCGACGCGCTCTTGCATGCGATCTCGGACGCTATCCTGGGCGCACTGTGCGAGGGCGATCTCGGCGTGCATTTCCCTGATCAAGATCCTCAATGGAAGGACTCAGACAGCCTCCAACTTCTCTCGCGCGTGATGTGGCTGGCGGGTGAAAGAGGCTTTCAAGTGGTGAATGTCGATGCAACAGTGATGCTCGAGAATCCAAAGCTGCGGCCGTACGTAATTGCAATGCGGGAGAAGATCGCAGCGATACTTGGAATTGATCTTAGCTGCATGAGCATCAAAGCGAAGACCGGCGAAGGTCTCGATGCCGTGGGCCAGGGCCGGGCGGTAATGGCTCAGGCTGTTGTTTTGTTGACGAGCAACTGAGAGGTGGAATTGAGGCCGCAGGACGTTATTCGCAAGAAGCGTGATGGCGAACAGCTTTCACGCGCGGAGATCGAGTTTTTTATCCGTGGCGCCACGCGTGGCGAGATAGCCGACTATCAAGTCAGCGCGCTGCTGATGGCCGTTTATCTGAACGGCATGAACACGTCGGAGCAGCAGGCGCTGACCGAGGCGATGCTCAACTCCGGAATTATTCTTGACTTTTCTGACATCTCCAAACCAAAGGCTGATAAGCATTCGACCGGTGGCGTTGGCGACAAGACGTCTCTCGTGATTGCGCCGCTGGTCGCCGCTTGCGACGTCTGCGTGCCGATGATCTCGGGGCGCGGACTCGGCCACACCGGCGGAACGCTCGATAAACTGGAATCAATTCCCGGCTACCGCGTGAATCTTTCAATTCCGGAGTTTCGGCGCGTGCTGGAAACAGTCGGCTACGTAATGAGCGGCCAGACGGGCGAGATCGCGCCCGCTGACAAAAAGCTTTACGCGTTGCGCGATGCGACCGCCACCATCGAAGCGATCCCTTTGATCGTCGCGTCAATTATCTCAAAGAAGGGCGCGGCCGGGTTGGATGCGATGGTGATCGATGTCAAAGTTGGCAGCGGCGCGTTCATGCGCGACGAAGCGCGTGCTCGCGAGTTGGCCCATGCGCTTGTCAGCACCGGCAACTCCTGCGGCATTCGCACGCGCGCGTTGCTGACGGATATGAACCAACCGCTGGGCCGCGCTGTCGGCAACGCGATTGAAGTGAAAGAGTGTCTGGATCTGTTGCGCGGAGAAGCTGAAGCGGGCGCGCGCGCGGTGCTCGACCTTTCAATCGAACTGTCAGCGCATATGTTAGTGCTTGCTCGCGTTGATTATTCGCTCGACGCCGCGCGAGTTCGTTTGCTACGCGCGTTGGAGTCAGGCGCGGCGCTCGAACGGTTTCGTAAGAACGTTGAAGCACAAGGCGGCGAGCCGCGCGTCTGCGATGAACCGGCGCGTTTTCTTCCTTTGGCGCGTGGGTCAGTTAAGGTAGAATCGCCGCGCAACGGATTCATCAACCGCGTGAACACCACCGAGGTTGGACATGCAATCGCGGCGATTGGTGGTGGCCGGATTCGCGTTGAAGATTCGATAGATCCATCCGTCGGTTTCATCGCTGAAGCAAAGATCGGCGACCGCGTCAAAGCCGGAGACGTGATTGGAATCGTGCAATGTAACGACGCCGACAACGGGCGCAATGCCGCAACGCGTATTCAAGCGGCTTACGAAGTCAGCGACGAGGCGCCATCGTCGATACCCGAACTGGTGGAGGAAGTAATAAACGAATGAAGCTGAAATTCTTTTTGCTCGCCGCGTTTTTGTGTGTACTCGCTTTTATTGGACCCGCCTGCCATCGTCAGATTTATTCTGCCGATGATAAATCGAAGATTCACGTCGGCATTGTTTTCGACATCGGCGGCAAAGACGATCGTTCATTCAACGCGGCTGCCTGGGCAGGCGTGAAATGTGCCGAGCTGGGAATGAAGACGGACGGCAAGACGAGTTGCGGCAAGCCGCCGTTGGACATCGTTCTGCGCGACGTTGAGCCGGGCAATCCGACCTCCATCGAACCCGCAATGCGCGCGTTTGCCGAGCGAGGCTATGATTTGATCATTGGCGTGGGCTTTGCTCAGGCGCCGATCATGCAAATGGTGGCGCGCGATTATCCCAACATCCGATTCGCGATCGTGGACGGTGTAATTTTCGAGGACGATGGCAAAACGCCGAAGGCAAATGTCGCTTCGCTGGTCTTCAAAGAGCACGAAGGTTCGTATCTGGTCGGGATGCTGGCGGCAAAGACGTCGAGAAGCGGAACGATTGGTTTTCTTGGCGGCATGGACATCGGGTTGATTCATCGATTTGAGACAGGATATGAAGAGGGCGCGCGCGCGGTTAATCCAAACATCAAGGTGATACCGAACTACGTCGGTGTTACCGATGGCGCGTGGAACAATCCGGGCAAAGGCAAAGAGATCGCGATGGCGCAAATCAGCAAAGGCGCAGATGTGATTTTCACTGCCGCCGGCAATTCGGGACTCGGCGCTTTCGATGCGGTCGAACAAGCCGGCAAAGAGAATGGCCGCGCGACGCACTTTGTGATTGGAGTCGATTCCAACCAGAACATGGTAAAGCCCGGGTTCGTGCTGACCAGCATGGTCAAGCGGGTCGATGTCGCCGTGTACGACATCATCAACGATGTTGTCAACCGAAGGTTCAATGGAGGCTTTCACGAATTTGGTTTGAAAAGCGACGGCGTTGCCTATCAGATGGATGAATTCAATCGGGACTTAATTCCCAAAGCCACAATCGACGAGGTCGAGGCGGCGAGGCAGAAAATTATCGACGGAAAGATCAAAGTCACCGACGCGATGTTCAAGCAATGATTGAACTGCGAAACATAACGAAGCGCTTCGGGGAAGTGCTGGCAAATGACGGCGTTAACATCAAAGTCACGCCGGGGACGATCCACGCTATAGTCGGCGAAAACGGCGCGGGCAAATCGACCGCCATGCGCATCGCGTACGGATTTTACACCGCCGACAGTGGCGAGATTCTGGTTAACGATCGGAAGTGCGAGATTCGCACGCCGCATGATGCGATTGCCCAGGGCATCGGCATGGTGCACCAGCATTTCATGCTGATCGAACCGATTACTGTCGCGGAGAATATTGTGCTGGGCGCCGAACCTGGTTCTGCGTTTTCGCTCGATCTGAAGCAGGCGGCGATTGAGATTCGTAAACTTTCGGACGAATTCAAACTCGCCGTCGATCCGAACGCGACGATTGACACTCTATCGGTTGGCCAGCAACAGCGCGTTGAACTTTTGAAAGCGCTCTACCGCCGCGCGCAGTTATTGATTCTTGACGAACCAACCGCCGTTTTGACGCCGCAGGAAGTTGAAGAGTTCTTCACAATCCTGCGCGGCATGCGCGAGCAGGGAAAGACGATAGTCATCATCACGCATAAACTTTCAGAAGTTTTGGCGATTTCCGACAACGTGACGGTGATGCGCGACGGACGGGTAGTCGGCGATCTGAAAACCAAAGAAACGAACGCCGCGGAGTTGGCGCGGTTGATGGTTGGTCGCGAGGTTCTGTTACGCGTCGAGAAGCCGGAAGCCAAAACGGGAGCAGTCGTGCTTGGCGTGCAAAATCTTTCAATCGCCGGGCGCGACAAGTCGGCGCGCGTCGACAAAATGTCATTTGAAGTCCGCGCGGGCGAGATCGTCGGCGTCGCCGGCGTCGAAGGCAATGGCCAGACGGAATTGATCGAAGCGCTCGCCGGCTTGATTCCCGGTTCGCACGTTTCGGGTTCGATTGCGTTTGAAGGGAAAGACATCACGCGGCTTGACGCGCGCAAACGGAAAGAGTTGGGCATCGCACACGTTCCCGAAGATCGCCATCGCCGTGGCTTGTTGCTCGATTTCAGCCTGGCTGAGAACACTATTCTGGGCGTTCACTATCGCAAGCCGGCGGTTACCGGCGTTGGCTCCATCATGTTGGATCAGGCAGGGATCCAGAGCCGCGCGGCCCAGGTCATTCGCGACTTCGACGTGCGTCCGCCGAATCCAGAATTGCCAGTGCGGTCTCTCTCCGGTGGCAACCAGCAGAAACTGATTATCGGCAGAGAATTTGGCCTGCCGCCGAAATTATTATTGGTGTCGCAGCCCACTCGCGGCGTGGACATCGGCGCGATCGAATTCATTCATAGAAAAATCGTAGCGATGCGTGACGCTGGTTGCGCCGTCCTGCTCGTATCGGCGGAGTTGGAAGAAGTCACTGCGCTGTCCGATCGTCTGTTGGTGATTCACAACGGAAAAATCGTCGGCGAGGTCGATCCTAAAGTCGTCACAAACGAAGAAATTGGATTGATGATGACGGGAGGACATGCCTGAGTGCCGTAGGCACGGCATATTCATAGAACCCATGTATTCAAAACATGATTCGCTGCGAATAGAATGGGAAGAACGCGCCGGAACTATAAACATGCCGCGCCTAACGGCGCTTTGAAGCGAATGAAACTCTTACGCGAACTTCTATTTCCGCTCATCGCGGTTATCTGTGCCTTCATTGTTGGCGGCATCGTGGTGCTGCTCATCGGCGACAGCCCGTTTGAGACATATCGCTTGCTCATCGGCA
Organism: Pyrinomonadaceae bacterium; assembly: GCA_041492185.1. GTDB lineage: Bacteria > Acidobacteriota > Blastocatellia > Pyrinomonadales > Pyrinomonadaceae > JAOAPY01. Next base: position 105,586 of record JBGPWL010000003.1, read on the forward strand.
GCGCGTTTTCGTGGCCGGACGGAATCGGCTACACGCTCTTCTACGCGACGCCGTTGATCTTCACCGGGCTTGCGGTGGCCGTGGCGTTTCGTTGCGGGTTGCTCAACATCGGCGCCGAGGGACAACTCTACATTGCCGCTTTCGCAACTGCCTGGGTAGGAATCAAGCTCGGCGGCGTCATAATCAAGAATCCGGTCACCGGGCAGATTGTTAATTCGCCGATTGCCCATTTGCCTGGCGTGATACTTCTGCCTCTTTGCTGCCTGGTCGCAGTTGGAGTGGGCGCGATCTGGGGCGCGATTCCAGGATTGCTGAAAGCGAAGTTTGGCTCGCACGAAGTCATCAACACCATCATGTTGAACTTCATCGCGGTGGCACTCGTGAGTTACTTCACCCAATATCATTACAAGATTCCCGGCGATGCGATTCTGCAATCGGCGCCGATTAGTTCCGGCGCTCACATCGCGCGATTGGGAAAAATTATTCCCGGTCTGCCGCAACGAATCCCGCTCAATCTTGCATTCGTCTTTGCCATCATCGCCTGTATTTTGGTTTATATTTTTCTTTGGAAAACAAAATGGGGTTACGAAATTCGCGCGACGGGTCAGAATCCGTCGGCGGCGGAATACGGCGGCATCTCGATTCGCAAGCAGATCATTTTGGCGATGGCAATTTCCGGGGGCTTGGCGGGAATGGTCGGGATCAACGAAGTGCTCGGCTATCGCTATCGCTATTACGACGGCTTTTCCGACAACTATGGTTTTACCGGAATTGCGGTGGCGCTGTTGGGACGCAACCATCCCGCCGGCGTGTTTGTGGCGGCGTTGCTCTTTGCGGTGCTCCAACGCGGCGGCGTTCCGGTCGACGCGTTCACGCAGCACGTCTCGAAGGACATCGTGCAGATTCTTCAGGCGCTCGTGATTCTGTTTGTGGCCGCCGAAGCAATGTTTCGCGGACCGCTGAAGAAGTTTGGATTTATGAGGAGCGCGAAGGTCTGAAATTCAAAACTAGTTAATGCGCCAAATCTTTACAATCTCTCTCTTGTTCTCAACCATTCGATTGGCGACGCCGTTGGTGTTAGCTGCGCTTGGAGGTTTGTACTCGGAGCGATCCGGCGTCATCAATATTGCGCTCGAAGGCTTGATGCTGGCGGGCGCGTTCACTGCCGCTTCGATCACTTTCTATGCGCACAGTCCGTTTGTCGGTGTAAGCGCCGCGATGCTGGCCGGCGCGCTTGTCGCTTATTTGATTGCGCTCGCCTGCATTCGCTTCAAAGCAAATCAGGTTGTCACGGGTACGGCCATCAACATTCTGTTTCTCGGTCTTCCTGCCGTGCTCAGCGGAGCGTTGTTTCTTTCTTCCGGATCCACGCCGCAGATTCCGAAGGAAAATCTTTTGCCCGCGCTTTACAAGTTCATGCCGAGTTTTGTTCCGCACTGGCGCATCCTCACTGATGTTTCGGTGATGTCGTTGCTGGCACTCGTCATCGTTCTCGTAACCAGATATGTCTTGTATCGCACGCCATTCGGTCTGCGTCTGCGCGCGGTGGGCGAAAATCCGGAAGCAGCAGATGCCGCCGGTGTTAGCGTCAATCGTTTTCGGTATGCCGGCGTCATTTTGTCGGGCGCGCTCGCAGGAATTGGCGGCGCTTATCTTTCAATAGGGCAATCGTCGCTGTTTACGCGCAACATGACGGCGGGTCGCGGCTTCATCGCGCTGGCGGCTTTGATTTTCGGCAAGTGGCGGCCGGTGCAGACGATGCTCGCGTGTTTGCTTTTCGGTTTCGCTGATGCCTTGACGATTCAGATGCAAGGAGTCGCAAAGCTTCCCTCCGGCGAAGACATTCCAGTTCAGTTCGTTCAAATGATTCCCTACATTGTTACCATCGTCGTGCTGGCGGGCTTCATCGGCCAGTCGCGCGCGCCGCGTGCCCTCGGGATTCCTTACGAAAAAGAAAGGTAGCTTTTACATTTGCTCCGCATGACACCAGGCGGGCTTTAGTGTTGTAATGTCTCCTAACGAGCGCGAGATGGCTACGGAACTCAGTCCACTGACATTATTCGAAAGCGCGGAGCACGCGGCGCGCACAATTCGCTCGCGCGCGGGTGACGCAGCGCGCACGGCGATCGTTTTGGGCAGCGGCCTCGGGAGCTTTGCCGACGAGTTTCATGATGCGGTCGCGATTCCTTATCAGGAGATCCCGGGATTTGCGACTTCAACTGCCGAAGGTCACGCCGGCCGGCTCGTAATCGGCAAAGTGGATCAGGTGCCGGTCGTCGCAATGCAGGGCAGGGTGCACTTTTACGAAGGCTACTCACTCGAGCAAGTCACGTTTCCGATTCGCGTCTTCAAACTGCTCGGCATCAAGAAGCTGGTGCTCACGAACGCCGCGGGCGGTATCGACGTGCAGTTGAGCCAGGGCGCATTGATGCTGATCAGCGATCATCTTAATCTGATGGGCCTCAATCCCTTGCGCGGCGCAAACGACGAACGCTTTGGCCCGCGTTTCCCCGACATGACCGCGGTTTATTCGCGCGAGTTGCAGGAGATCGCGATCGATGAGGCGCGCGCGATGAGTGTCGAGCTGCGTCGCGGCATCTATGCAGGCCTGGCGGGACCGAGTTACGAGACGCCGGCGGAGATTCACATGCTGCGCGGCTTTGGCGCCGACGCAGTGGGCATGAGCACCGTGCCCGAAGCGATAGTCGCGCGTCAGATGGGCCTCGAGGTTTTAGGAATTTCGTGCATCACAAACATGGCGGCGGGCATCAGCGACCAAACGATCAATCACGAAGAAGTGTTGGAAACTGGTCGCCGCGTGCGTGCCACGTTTACTGAGTTGTTGAGACGAATCATCGTGAGATTGCCAACTTAGAAAATTCTCTGCGCGTCCTTTGTGTTCTTTGTGTCTTCGGCGGTGAATCTATCGAAGACAAACGCTCACCACAGAGACACAAAGAACACAAAGGACGCACAGAGCTTCATGAGATTAGCCCTCTATGAATGGTTTAGTAAATCTGATCATCGGAATCTGCGGCGGCACCGGCTCAGGAAAGACCACGGTGGCGAATCGCATTTTGGAAACCGTCAGCGCGCAGGAAGTTGTCTTCATCCAGCAAGACTCGTACTACCGCAACCTGAAAGATCTGCCGCGCGACTATCGGCAGCTTGCCAACTTTGATCATCCTGATGCGCTTGATAACGATCTGCTCGTGCATCACATCAAAAAGCTAAAAACGGGCGAGCCGGTCGAGTTGCCAATCTATGATTTTCGCACTCATACGCGATTGAACGATACGTTGCGCATAGAGCCGAAGCCCATCGTGATCGTGGAAGGGATTCTCATTTTTTCCGATCCTCGTCTGCTCGAGCAGTTGGACGTCAAGGTCTTTGTCGACACACCTGACGACATTCGTTTCATTCGTCGTCTGAAGCGGGATTTGGCAGAGCGGGGGCGCACGGTCGATTCGGTGATCGAGCAATACATCGCCACGGTGCGGCCCATGCACATGCAGTTCGTGGAACCATCAAAACGTTATGCGGACGTAATCATTCCGGAAGGCGGTCATAATCTTGTGAGCATTGATTTACTCAGTGGGAAGATCCGCGAGAGATTGGCCAACGCTTTAACTACAGTTGGAGGTCAAGCTTGAGCGAAGCAAATGAACAAGCGGTAATCGAGGCCGCGCTGGCCGCGCGTGAGCGTTCGGTCGCTCCGTTCTCAAAATTCTTTGTTGGCGCGGCGATTCGTACAGACGCGGGAAAAATATTTACCGGCTGCAACATCGAAAGCGCGAGTTATGGACTGACGGTCTGCGCGGAACGCGTGGCGATCTGGAAAGCGCTGTCCGAAGGCGAGCGAAATTTTACGAATCTGGCAATCGCCGCCGATACGGAATCGCTGACGCCACCCTGCGGCACCTGCTGCCAGATCATCTGGGAGTTTGCCAAGCACGCCGCGATCGTGCTCGTAAATCAGCACGGCGATCGTGAGACTCTGGCAATCAAGGACCTATTGCCCCGCGCCTTTGATGCGCGGTTTTTGAAAGAGGCTGGCGGTCAGAAGTAGCGCGGGAAGTGTTTCTCTTTCGTGTTGTTTCGTGTGACTTCGTGGATCGTCTTCTTACGCCTCCCGGGGAAACGATCCACGAAATCACATGAAATGAAACAAGACGATGAGAGATCCATCTTCAAAGGTCCCGCGAATATGTCTAAACTCCTGTTTTGCGTCGTCGTTCTGGTCGTCATGATTTGCAGTTCATCATTGCCGGATGCCGCCGCCCAGGCGAAGAGAGCGCATGTTGATCTAATCGTCTCGGGCGGCACGATTGTGACCATGAACGGTGCGCGTCAGGTCATCGACAACGGTGCCGTTGCCGTTGCGCATGAACGCATTGTGGCTGTCGGTACGCGCGCGGAGATCGAAAAGAAATATTCCAGCCGCGAAACCGTTGATGCGACCGGCAGAATCATCGTGCCTGGTCTCATCAACGGCCACACGCATATTCCGATGACGCTCTTCCGCGGACTTGCTGACGATCTCGATCTACAGGACTGGTTGACGAAATATATTTTTCCCGCCGAAGCAAAAAATGTCACGGAAGAATTTGTGCGCGCCGGCAGGCGCCTCGGACTCGCGGAAATGATCCGCGGCGGCACCACAACCTACTGCGACATGTATTATTTCGAAGACGCGATCGCGGAAGAGACTGCCAAAGCCGGCCTGCGCGGAGTGCTGGGCGAGACCGTCATAGATTTTCCCGTCGCTGACAACAAGACGAATGCAGAGGCGATGGCCTACGTTGAAAAGTTCGTGAAGCACTGGCAGGGAAGTGAGCTGATTACCGCAGCCATCGCGCCCCACGCGCCTTACACGGTCTCGGAAGAACATCTCAGGGCCGCGCGCGCGTTTTCCGATCGCACCGGCGCGCCGATTGTGACGCACATCTCCGAAACCAAACGCGAAGTCGACGACAGTATCAAAGCGAAAGGCGCGAGCCCGATCGATTATCTCGCGCGCATCGGTTTTCTGAGCGACCGCGTGATTGCCGCGCACGTCGTTTGGCCCAGCGCTG
>JBGPWL010000118.1:0-11795 GCA_041492185.1 Pyrinomonadaceae bacterium
GACGCCCGGCGACGCAGCGACCCCTGGGATAACACAGACACCCGGTCTAGCGAGTGTCGAAGAGGTCGCGCTGAACCTGCTGCAAAGCATGCTGTCGGTTTTCTAGGAGGCGGCCCAATCTAATTGGCTTGCAGGCCGTCGCGTCGGTGTTCTGGCGGCCAGGCATTAGTGTGTCTGCGAGGTCGCTGGAGAGCCGGCGTGGCTAGCGAGTAACCGAGAGCGGCGTGAGATTAACCGCTAAGATCGCCCAACGCAATAGATTTTTACAAAAATTTTGCGACGCCCAGACCGTATCTAAAGCACTTAGCGTGTCTAGCAATCCGGTTTGCAGCAGAAGAGGAGCTTCTCTGCGGCGCAGACAGAAGGACACCCGCAAGCTCTCAGCACTTGCGGGTGAACATGGTTGCCGATGATTGGCAGAAAATGCGGAGTTTGTCAGCGCACCATCACTGGCCCGTGACTAAGAAAACGTCCCAAGCCCAACGACCAACGTGCGAGTGCTTCGCATCGTCTACTTTCGCTCGGTAGCGAAAGTGATTGCCGTACTGGTCGATCCGCTTCGACTCTTTGTAATTGACCGAAATCGACTCGACGTTAAGCGATGGCAGTGTGTGTAACTCATTCGGCTCAGAGATGCCATTGTGATTCGTGTCTTGCCACAATCGCAAGCTTGAGAAGATTGCATCTCGACTGTCGATGATTCCGTCTCCGTTGCCGCCATTTTGTGGTTTGTCATACTCCTTCAGGGCAAGGAAGCCGTTCTTGATCTCTCTAAGGGGTGGCGGAGGCTGCGGCGCGGCGCTGCTGAACAATTCGGTCCCGTTGTCTATGACACCGTTCCCATTTCGGTCGAGAACAAGCCAAGCATCATCAGTATTCGCCGCAGTCCACGCAGTACGAATTGTGTTGCCGTTGCCGAAGCCGTCGAAGTTGATGCCGTTTGCGGCGTTTGTTAGATCGAAGCCATTGCCTTGCACGTCAATCAGGATCGGCGTCCAGCAGTTGTGAGTCCCCGGATCGCAATAGGTGCCGCCGAACCCATAGCACCACGAGCACGCCTCACTCATGCATCCCGTGCCCCGGCCTTGAGGGTCCGGCTCGCAGGGAATGCAGGTCCCGGTTATTTCACCACAAGTATTCCCAGGACAGCAGTCTGTACTCCAGTAGCAACCTTGACCCACTTGAGCACACGGCGTCGGCGATGGAATTGGAGTCGGTGTTGGCGTTGGCGTAGGAGTGGGTGTCGGCGATGGTCTTTCTCCACAAACCACGGGGCAGATTAGTTCAGAAGTAAAAGAATGGACGCTGTCACCGCACTGATACGAAAAAGTTGCTGAATTATCACCAGAGCAGGTCACATCGCTAATGACTTCGCAACCTGAAGGGGCGTCACTCTTACAAACGGATTTACCATAGCCGGTGACGTCAATATAGTCTCCTGTAACAGGGTTATAGCAAGGAGGGGCGAATCCACCATTACAACTCAGATTTGCGCAGCTACCGTTTGCCGTGCAAACGGGGTATCCATAGGAGGTTTGTGCGCGAATCCCTTCGCCGTCAAACAGTAGAATCAGCGCAATCAGTAGAAGCAAGTTCAATAAACGTGCTTTCAATGTGGTGCGCCTCCTTCTGATGCGTCGTATGGCCGCTCGACTTCAGATTTGATTTGTTCTAGACCCCCTTGACTCGCATGCCGCAACCGTTTTCGCATTGCTGCTACACCTATTTTGAACCCTGATTCCCATTGACGAGAGTGGTTGGCAGGAATAGTAACAAGGTCGCTATCTGAGGCGACGGCATTCAGCACGGCGGACTGGTCACCTGACTTCAAAAGGTCCTTGAAATAATTGGTTACACCATGAGCACCTGCACGTTGACCCGCCAAATTCTCGGAAGACTTGTGGACATCCGCTCCCCAAGTGGTGCCATCCGAAAATTCTACAAAATCAACAGAGAGCTCAGTTCTTCCAGAAAAGTTTGCGACGATCCTTTCCACCTTTGTCTGGTTAGGCAGCAGCAGCGAAGCAGGTGATGTTATGTTGGCGAGAATAGTGTCTGTGTTTTGTGCGTGTTCGCCAACATCACTCTTGAGCAGAGCGTAAGCACGAATGGGTTTAGCTGTCTCATTAACCAAAACAACAACAATTTCATTGCCATTCCCACCGCGTTCGATATCTGCGGAGAGAATGCGCAATCGTGGGTTGGGCTGTTGGCTTATTGAGACCGTTGGAAACTGCATTCCTGTCGGGGGGAACGCCTGACCATGCCTGTTCGCGAAGAAAAACAAAAACAAACACACGATAAGCCCAACTAAGGTGCAGAGCTTTAGAGACAGCCTCCACTGATTAGATCTTGTCATGACCTCCTCCTTTATCCGTCAGTCGGCATATTTTGTTGCACCCGTTTAATTTCTAGCAAGAAGCTGTCGGGATTTTGGTTCTTGTGCTTTTGGACGATGTCTACTGTATGTCCGTGCGGCTTAACGCCTTTGTCCTGCGACAACTCAAAGAGCCCTTGACCCGCGCCGGTTAGATTAAAGGCGCCAGTAGCACCGATCTCAGGGCTCAGAAAAAGAACGTAGGTTCGGCCATTTTCCATTCCTTCCAGGTCCGGAATCTTAATTTCCGCCGAAGTGCCGTCATCAAACACCACCTTTCCACCGAGTAAACTAACGTTTACGAAAGCCCCGACTACCAATTTCCCTTTGAGCGACTGCTCGACCTTAATTTGATATTCAGTGGTAATTTGCTCACCATTAGAACTGAGTTGGGAGGCATGATATATCGGCGTGCCCACAATGATATTGCCGCTGTTCTTGGTTAGAGATTCAAGGTCATACTTAATCCAATGGCTAGCACTCTCGGTGTTGACATAATGCTTCTTGATTCTTGCGGCTTCCCGAAGCCCCCCCTTTCTTATTGCCTCCACTAGTTGTTGGGCCTCTTCTTTATTCGGTTTATTAGGCTCTTGGCTGCTTACGACCTTAACCAAGGTGAAGGCAATCAAGCCTAGAAGAGCTATTGCGATCGTTAACATCGCTCGTTTGTTTAGATTATTTCGCATGGCGTTTCCTTATTTCAGATTTGGGGCGGCCCGAGTTTCTTCTCCCAACCTTATCGAGAACAGCTACAACTCCCGATTGTATATCCTTCTTTCTCTTGTCCGTCAATGTCCTCGCTTCATCGAAGAACTCCGCAGCATTGAAAACCGAGAGCGGCGTGAGATTAAGCCCACTCTGTCTGTGACTTGGAGCGGAAACTCACTAAACATAATAGGGATCACTCCGATAACTTCACTGGTGGGGGCGGTGGCAGGCGGGGAGCGCCACCGTTTTTCATGTACGTCGTCGTCAAATATTGGTAGCTGCGGAGCTTGCCATGTAAGCCAGCGATGGGATTCGCGCGATCTATAGCCTGCGGCTTCTCCGTGGTCTCCGTGCTTCCGTAGTGCGTCAATTTCAACACGGAGGTCACGGAGTTTACACAGAGAGGTTCGATTTTTCCGACAGACTCTTTCGCGGCTGTTGTAGCTCGCCTCCTCAGAAGTCAAACTTGATTGCGAGTTGCACCTGACGAGGCGTAGCGAACGTCGTCGTTCCCGAAGCCGGCGAGGCAAACGTGCCACATTCGGTTTCTGTGATAGCTGACCTGTGGTCACCTGGCTGCCAGGCGTTAATGAGATCGCGTCAATTGAAACTGCATCAGTACCAGACGTTAATTAGTTCTTTGACCCGACGGCGACCGGGCGCAGCAAAGCAAGAAAACGTTTGCCGCTGGCCGTCTGCAGCAAACTCATCATGCCCATGTACCCAAAGCCGAAGAAGAACAGAAACAGAAACGGAACGGTGCCCCACATGTTCATATGCGCGGCGTACATGATCGCCAGCAGGAAATAAAAGGAAAAGCTCAGCTCGAGCAGTGGCAGCAACCCACGCTTGCGGCGATATTTCTTTTGCTTCCAGCTCTCGTCGTGCGCGCCTTCGACCCGGTACTTGGGCGTGCGAACAAAGTCTGACTTCACGCGCAAGAGCGCTTCGAGCACCGCGCGCGCGTTCGAAAAAGCCAGCCCGATACCCAGCGCCATCACCAGCGGCAGGTGCAACAAACGTGGTGCGCGTTTCTTATCCAGATACCAAACCGCGGTGCCGTAAAAAAGAACGACCGAGACCGTTGAGAGGAACAGGAGGGGCAGATCCAGAATCATCAGGTGATAGAACGGCTGGTTGTAACGCACCAGCAACAGCGGGAACTGTAAAAAGCTCGCGACGATCATCAGCGGATAACTGATATTGCCCGTCAAGCGAAAGAACATTTCCAGCTTAAGCCGAGTCGGCAACGGCGAACGCCAAATTCGCGGATAGAGCTTGAGGCCCACTTGCATCACGCCTTTCGCCCAGCGACGCTGCTGCGCTTTGAAGGCATTGATCTCGACCGGTATTTCCGCCGGCGCTTCTTCGTCGAGCAGGTAAATAAATTTCCAGCCCATCAGTTGCGCGCGAAAACTCAGGTCAGTGTCTTCCGTCAGGGTATCGTGTTGCCAGCCACCGCTCATTTCGATCGCGGTGCGACGCCAGATGCCGGCCGTGCCGTTGAAGTTAAAAAACGTGCCGGTGCGATTGCGCGTTGTCTGTTCGACGACGAAATGTCCGTCGAGCATGATCGTCTGCAGACGCGTCAGTAGATTGTATTTGCCGTTGATGTGCGACCAGCGCATCTGCGCGCAGGCGACCATCGGGTCAGTGAAGAAATCGACCAGCTTGCGCAAGCAATCAGGCTTCGGCACAAAGTCGGCGTCGAAGATTGCGATCAGTTCGCTCTCGCTGGTCGTCAAACCGTTTGCGAGCGCGCCCGCTTTGAAGCCGGTGCGATCCAAACGATGAATGTAATGGATATTAAATCCTTCTTTCGCGTAGCGGGCTACGGTGTCTTCCGCGATCTTTACAGTTTCGTCGGTCGAGTCGTCCAAAACCTGAATCTCGAACCGATCGCGCGGGTAGTCGATTTCAGTTACAGACTTTACCAAACGCTCGACTACGTACATCTCGTTGAAGAGCGGAAGCTGCACCGTGATTCGCGGTAACTCCGACTCGCTGTAATGACCCGCCGGTTGCGGCACGAGGTGGCGATAGCGCCAAAACTCGATCACCTGTCGGACACGGTAAATGCCGTAAATCGACAGCACGCCGAGGATGGTGAAATAGAGACTGAGAATGGTTATGTCGAAAGCATCGAGCCGGTAAAGCGGGCTGATATTACTCATCGTCTTGGTGAGGCTGGAACAAAATTGGGGAAACTCGCCGCAAAGGTCGCCCGCGATCAGTAAAGGCGCCGCCGCGGCGGCAAAAACAAACATCATTCGTTAGTCCAGTTCAATCTGAAATGCAAGGGACTAGGATTCTAACCTAGCGCCAGCCTTAATCCAAACGCGCATGGGAACTGCTTTTAGATTTTCCATTTGTCATTTCTCATTTTTCATTTTTCATTGGTGGCGCAAAGAGGCCGTTTCATCCTCTGCGATTAGCCACAAATTGAAAAAGGCAAATGAAAAATCAGAAATGACAAATGGAAAATGATCTTTGACGCCCGTCGCGAGCCGCGCAGGCCAAGGGCCATCAATCCGGGAATCAGGTAGAAAACAGACGCGCCGCCCAGCAACGCGCCGGTTGAGAAGCGCGACAAGTGCGTGTTTTCCCAGAGCCCAAAGAACGTGAGGCCAAAATCGATCGCCAGCGGCGCCGCCGCCACAAATAACCACTTTCTTGGCGGCGTGTCTGTTCGTCGCAATGATCGGATCAGCGGATAGCAAACTGTCGCTGCCATAATCCCTGCGTACAAGCCCGTGCAGCGCGCGCATACGGCGAACTGGTGGCCGGCAATGAAAAATGAGCGCTCGGGAATTTGATGACAGAGATGACCGAAAAGCCCGTAGATTGCGAGCGCGAGAGAATTGTGGCCACTGGTTTGAGCCAGTGGCGCGCCAACGATCGCGAGCACGACAATGAGCGAGCCTGCGGCGACGACCGACCAAATCAATACCGGCCGGCGACCGTTAACTATTTGCGGGATGTATTCGGATGCAGGAGCGCGCACTGAATCTACTATAGAGCGGTTGAGTTCTGATTGACAATTTCACCAGCAGCCTGCATACCAGCGCGCGATCTCTTCCCAGTGTCCGTTCGAGAATTCGTAATAAACCCAATAGTATTCGGTGCACGGGTAGCCTCCGCCACCGCCTCCGCCACCACCGGTACCGTGCCCACCACCAGGTCCGCCACCAGGTGAAGGTATGGGAGTTGGAGTCGGATCTGGTTTGCAGGCACAGTCGTACGTACTCCAAGTGTAGCCCGGATTACACCCAACATTCTGCGCGTTGCAGATGCAGCAATTTCCGCTTATAGAACTCTTGTTGGGATCACAGCCGGTTAGCGGATACATGGGGTAGTTAACGACTGATTGTGCACCCGGGCAAGGAGCGCAAATCCACGCGGGCAGATCCGGGCCCCCGATGGGCCCAGGAATTGTCCCGCAGGAGCAACTCGCATTTGGTTTTGTACTCGGGTCGCAGTCTTGCGGGGGTGTCGGTGACGGACTTGGTGTCGGTGTTGGAGTTGGAGTTGGCGTGGGCGACGAGCCGGGACATGATGGTGAATCATAAACGTCATCGTCAGGACACTCCATAATACCATCGCCATCGCAATCGAAGAAGCTGGCCGTGGTTTGTCTACACGGCCGGTCGGGTGATGTCGTGGCATGAAACCCCAGGCAGCCGTAACAGATTGAATGAAAGTCGACGAGTGAAATTACATAGCGACCGCATGGGCCACACCCGTCTTGCGGCGGAGATCGCACTGAAGCCGATGTTGCAAGTCGATTTGAGCGGTGATTCTTCTTTGAGTCAGGATGCGATTTCTTGATCCGGTAGTCCCCCAATCGCCCCCCTGCTTCGAAGCCCGTGCCGTCGCCGAAGCTAATGACACTAAAGCGCAACTCTAGTTTTTTCATCAGCTCTGGGGACCTTTCGTGCTGAACCTTGAGGCCCTTCCTGAACTGCTCCGCTATCGTAAGGATAAAAGTTTCACCAGGGTCTATATGCGGATCTTGCGGGTCGGCGATCTTGCTGACATCGACGTTCTTTGTATCGCCAAAGTACAAATGAATTCCCGACTGGCCATTTCCTGGTGCTGGAACATCCGGGAAGATTAAGTACGCGAGTATGAAGTAAATTGGCTTGGTGGAAATGTTCTTGACTTCAATTTCCAAATCCTTATGCCACGTGTCTGACTGTAGGTTTTTCACTGCCCGAACTTCCAGCGGCATGTCCTTAAAGGTTTTGGTTTTAAGCTTCCTTTCTTCAGTGTCGCCTTGAAACCGATCAATCTCCTGTCTTGTTGGCTTCAACCCAAGCTGGTCTTTCCGGCGCAGGACTTTCATTCTGGGTCCGCCCGGTGCCGCACTGTTTTGACCTTTGCCGTAACGGGTCGTGATGATCACGGACGCGGAGATAATGAGAAGTGAGATAAGCAGCCAACAGATTCGTTTGGGTAGCATTAGGAAACTCCTTCCGGCTTCGCGAGTACGATGAAGTGTGGTCGCAAAGTGCTTTAGGGTTGAGTCTTGAGGAGTGCGGCAGCCGATACCGCTCAGCCAAGATGAGTATTAGCTATTGCGATCACCTGAACCACTCTTTCAATGAATGGTTCTATATACCCAAAACACGGTGAGGTCAATCGCAAATCGCAGATCCGCAATCATGCGAAGAAATGGACAATGCTCTTTGCTCTTTGCCCTAAAACCGGATCACAGTGTCCGGTCCGCCTTCGATGTGCAGCGTGTCGACAAAGCGGATATGTTTCGACTCAGTAGTCATCACCAGCGAGTGTGTGCGTTTCCCTGCTCCAAAAAATCTGACGCCTTTCAACAACGCGCCGTCAGTAACGCCGGTGGCCGCAAAAATTATTTTCTTTCCGGGCGCCAAATCGTCAGTGTCATAGACTTTATTCGGATCGCGTATGCCCATCGACTTCAGACGATCGAGCACTTGCTCCTGCGGCGGCACTTTGTCTTTATCAACTCCCAGGCGTTCAGCATCAAAAACCAGTCGCGCCTGGATCTCGCCGTTCAAGCATTTCATCGCCGCCGCTGTTATGACGCCTTCCGGCGCGCCGCCAATGCCGATCAACGCATGAATGTTCGTGCCGGCCACCGCCGCCGAGATACCCGCAGAGAGATCGCCGTCTGAAATCAGCCGTATGCGCGCGCCGGCGTCGCGCACATCGTCGATTAGCTTTTTGTGGCGCGAACGATCGAGCACGATCACCGTCAGGTCTTCGACATCGCGGCCCAAACGCCGCGCGATGTTTTTCAGATTGTCTTTGACCGGCGCATCAATATCGACAACGCCGCGCGACGATGGGCCAACGACGATCTTGTCCATGTAGATGTCGGGCGCGTTGAGTAGACCACCGCGCTCAGCCGCAGCCAGAACCGCGATCGCGTTGTTTGCGCCGAGCGCGCAAAGGTTGGTGCCCTCGAGCGGATCGACTGCGATGTCCACTTCGGGACACGAATCCGCCAGCTCTTCGCCAACGCCGAATCCGCCGCCGACTTCTTCGCCGATGTAGAGCATAGGCGCTTCGTCGCGCTCGCCTTCGCCAATCACAATCCGCCCGCGCATGGGCACCGTGTCCATCACCTCGCGCATCGATTCAACCGCAACGTGATCCGAATACTTACGATCGCCCTGGCCCATCGTGCGCGCTGCGGCAATCGCCGCTGCCTCGCAGACGCGCAGGAAATCCAGAGACAACTCGCGCTCTGTATTCAACTCGTGACGCATTTGACAATTCTCCTGATTCCGGAATTTTTCTGCTGCAGACCGGTTAAGACTCGCTCGCAGTTGAAAGAAATTGCAGTTGCATACTAGCAGAGCGAAGACGGAAATTGTAGCGCAATGAAGTTTCGGTAGTGTCCTAATTTGAAATTAGGAATTTTTCTTCAACCTGGGTGCGCGAATTTGAACCGCGGAGTGGAATCAAGAGTCTGACGGCTCATTGAATTGTAGAAGTTCCGTCAAGCCAATCTCTCGCGTATTCCCGTCCGCCGTCTTAACAGTATAAGTAACCGTGTAAAAAGTTGCTGGTGTGTCTTTACCTTCCCATACGGCATCTTCGACTGTCGCTGTATTCCCATCGCCATCTATTATCAGTTCCTCTCCGAGCTTGAAAGGGAAATCTAGATCGACCGTGGCATTATGATCCGGATTCTTATGTTTTCCATGTGGGAATTACAGCACGAGCCGTGCCATACTTCAACCTCAGACTTTCAAAAGGACACTACCGAGAGTTTCAGACTTCCGCATAATAGGGCGTACGAACAGAAGCTGGGCCTCAGACGTGTCCTTTTCAAAGAAGTGCTCCGGGAATGCATACGAAGGAGTGAATGCTGCGGGATTCCTGGATGAAGTGACGACATTGACGGGCAAAAGAAAGAAGGATATACAATCAGGAGTTGTAGGTGTTTTTCGATGAGGTTGGGAGAAGAAACGACGAGTTGGCCCAGGATGGTTCTACTATGAAAAACGGTAAGAATATAGCACTCATTGTGTGTGCGGTGATCGCCGTGGGCGCAACTGTTTTGGCCACATTTCAAGGACAGAGTCAGAAGAGCGCACAAAGTAAGAGCCAGGAACAGGCTACCCAAATACAGGAAGGGCAAAAGACTGAGAAGCAAAGGCAGCACGGCAAGCTCTTCAAGCACTCGGGTACGAAGTTAAGCGATATTGCAGCGCGGCAAACAGGCGATGTCGAGGTTGAAGAAGGGGTGGGCCTGATGATGATATTGCCGCAGACGGGTCCACAACGACCGGTATTTCGATCGGCAGTGTGCAACGCCGATGCAGTGGTCATAGGTATCATAAATGATAAGTCATCACAGCTAACGGAAGAAGAGAACTTTCTATTTACGGATTACCAGATAACCGTCGAAGAAGTGATAAAGAACAATGCAGTCGCACCTATTCAAGTCGCGGGAGCGATCACCGTGACTCGGGACGGCGGCGTCGTAGAGTTGAATCATCGAATCTTTCGTGCTAAGCGAGACGATTTCGATCCTCCGCTGGTCGGACAGCGCTATCTTCTTTTTCTTCGTTTCATTCCAGCTACAGGCTCATACTTAGCGTATGGGAACGGTACCTTCCAACTGGAAGCTGAAAAAGTCCTCGCGCTCGGCCCGGCCGCTCGTGATGAAATGATAAAGAGCGGTGTCAGCAATCCGCTCAGTTTTCTCAGTCAAATACGTACTTTTGCGGGCAAGTCTGGTATTTCCAAGGAGAAGTCCAAATGAATAGCAGGAAGATTCAGCTGGTGGCGCTCATCTTCGCCGCCTTCTCAGTTACCGTCCTGATGATGTCACTGCAAGGTCAAGGCCAAAATAAGACCAGATCGCCAAGTCAACATCAGGAGCAAGACGTACCAATCGTCGATTACGGCAGCCCAAAGACCGAGTCAGCTAAGCTACAGTCAGAAGCAGATCGTACAAGAAGAGCGAGAAGTGCTCGTTACGATACGCGGCGTATTGTTAGGGATGTAGATACCGGAGGCACGCCGGTACTTGGCTTCTCTCATTGGGACGCTGCCCTTCCTGCACTACCAGTCGTTAAGAGCGCATTAGTCGTGATCGGTCAGGTCGTCGATGCCAAAGCGTACCTCTCCAACGACAAGACTGGTGTTTATTCGGAGTTCGGCATTCGCGTCGAACGAATCTTCAAGAATGACAACTCCAGTCCTATCTCACCCGGACAATTGGTAAGCGCCGAGCGCTGGGGCGGTCGCGTGAGATTCCCATCTGGTCGTGTTCTGATTTTTGGCAATAGAGGACAAGGCACGCCGCGCATCGGCGAGCAATATATCTTTTTCCTCGAGCGTAACCCGGAACAATACGCAGTTCTGACCGCTTACGAGTTGTTATCCGGCGAAGTCCATCCGTTGGACGGCAAAGCCGCGCTAGGCGGCGAAAACAGCGAGTGGCCCGGGAATGCATACGAAGGAATGAATGCTGCGAATTTCTTTAGCGAGGTTGAGAGCGCTGTCGCCAAGTCTCTAATTGAGCCGGGAACGTGAGGTAGGCCATGTTCGCACATTACCCGAAATGCTTATACGCATATGGATTCGTAATCGTGGGCTGCCTCCTGCTGGCTTGCGCGCAGTTCTTCGCGCGTGTCGATGCGCAGCAACCACAGTGTCCTACCATACCAAAGACTGGAGCATCGAACGCCTGGGCGCAGAATTCGCAAGTCACAGTTGATATCGATTCTCGTTACACCCCCGCACAGAGAGAATGCATAATGCAGGGCATTAGAAGCTGGCAAGGGAACAATGGCGCTAACGGTAGCGCTTCGGGAATGACTGTGACTTTCACGGTCGGTGTCGGTGAGATAAGTCACAACACGGTCGTTCTACAGCAAGCTCCCGCTGGTTCAAACGATATAGGGTCCACCACGCCCGTCCCGGGTCAAGACGGGCACTTAGATAGCGCAACTATGTCGATTAATAGGGGAGTCACTTCCTGCGATGCGCTATCAGAGGCGGCGGCTCATGAATTCGGTCATACGCTTGGTCTAGGTGACTACTGCACTACAACCAGCGGATGCGCAAACCAAACGGACTCCTGGTCGGTTCGCCTCGACTTTTTGTAGTCAAGTGAAATGGACTCGACGCCGAGTTCCGGAAGCGTATGCAACTCTGAAGGCTCTGAGATGCCGTCGTGGTTGGTGTCCTGCCATAAACGCAGCCACGAGAA
>JBGPWL010000102.1:0-14756 GCA_041492185.1 Pyrinomonadaceae bacterium
AGTTGATCACGCCCATAGCGATGGAGAAGGGCTTGCGGTTCGCAATCCGCGAAGGCGGGCGCACGGTCGGGGCGGGCACGATTACGGAAGTGATTGAATAGTTAACCCAGATCTCAAATTTCAGATTTCAAATTTGAGATCCGAGATCTGAAAGATCGGCAATTGGAAATCGGAAATGAAATGAGGTTGGTATATGCCGCGCGATAATATTGTGCTCCAGTGTGGTGCTTGCAAGAGCCGAAACTACACGACGACGAAAAACAAAAAGACGACGACCGATCGGCTCGAGTTCAAGAAATTCTGTCGCCGTTGCCGCAAGCACACTGGTCACAAGGAAACTAAGTGAAGGATGAAGGATGAAGGCGGAAGGATGAAGACCGACGCCTCTTGTTCATCCTTCATCCCTCCTCCTTCATCCTTTGACGGAGGGGTATAGTGTCAACGGTTAGCACGTCGGTCTCCAAAACCGAAAGTCCGGGTTCGAATCCTGGTACCCCTGCCAGGTAGGTTTGAAAAGAAGGAAGCGAGTGTCGCACCAGGTCGACTAAGTCATGGCTGATCCAGACAACCCAGAAGTCCTTCCATCGCCGCGCGCCGCTCCGTTTGGCGAGGGCTCCGAGGGCCGCGGGGCTCGGCGAGAGCGTGGGCTTAGTGGGCCAGTCGTCGGTCCCATCGGGCGCCTCTCACAGTTCATACGCGATGTACGCGCTGAGTTGAAGCGCGTCTCGTGGCCGACGGCGAAGGAAGTCAAGAACACGACGGTGATCGTGCTGATCGCAGTTATCTTCTTTGCCCTGTATCTATTTGTTGTCGATCAAGGACTGTCGAGATTGATAAACGGAATCACGTGGCTCGCCAACAAATTGTTTGGGGGCTAAGGAATCTTTCATGCAGCAGTGGTTCATACTCCATACGTACTCGGGGCACGAGAAGAAGGTTCGCGACAGCCTGAAGGCGCGCATTCGCGACACGGATCTGCAAAACGAGGTCAGTGAAGTGCTGGTCCCGACCGAGACGGTTGTTGAGATGCGCGGGAACAAACGCGTCGAATCAACGCGCATGTTCTATCCCGGTTACGTGTTGGTTCAGATCGAATGCGACGAACGCGGGCATATTCCCGATAACGTTTTTCACATGATCAAGTCCACGCCGAAGGTGACGGGATTTGTCGGCGGGCACAATCCAACGCCGCTGACTCCCCAGGAAGTGGACCAGATCGTTCACAACGTCACCGAGGCGGCAGAGAAGCCCAAGCCGAAGTTCTCCTATGCGTCCGGCGAGACGGTGCGCATCAAGTCGGGTCCGTTTCAGAGTTTTACCGGCAAGGTAGAAGAAGTTAACGAGGACAAATCGACTTTGAAAGTTACGGTTACGATCTTTGGGCGCTCAACGCCAGTCGAATTGAATTTTTTGGACGTCGAGAAGGTGACGTTCGCGGAAGAAGAATGAAAGGATTTGCGATTTTTGATTTTTGATTTGAGATCGGCCTGGTGCTGAAAGAAGAATGCGTTGACCCGCCCAATCAAAAATCTAAGATCCAAAATCTAAAATTAAGAGATGGCAAAGAAGATTACGGGTTACATCAAGTTGCAAGTTCCAGCTGGTAAGGCGAACCCAGCGCCGCCGATTGGTCCGGCGCTCGGCCAACACGGCGTTAACATCATGGAGTTTTGCAAGGCCTTTAACGCCAAGACTGCGCAGTTGGATCCAGATCTGAAGATCCCGGTCGTCATTACGGTCTTTGCGGATCGCTCGTTCACCTTCGAGACAAAGACGCCGCCGGCGGCGGATCTGTTGAAGAAAGCGGCGGGCATTCCCAAAGGGTCGGGCAATCCGAAGCGCGAAAAGGTTGGCACCATCTCGCGCGCCAAGATCGAGGAGATCGCCAAAACAAAGATGCCGGATCTGAACACACATGATTTGTCATCGGCGATCCGCACCATTGAAGGCACGGCCCGGCAAATGGGACTGACCATCGAAGGATGAAGGATGAAGGCGGAAGGATGAAGCTGTAGTTCATCGTTCCGGCTGATTTAGAGGGAGAGTCGAGAATGACTCGTTTGCACCTCGGAGATAGACAATGAGGAAGCACGGAAAAAAGTATCGCGCCGCGGCGGAGAAGATTGAAGTTGGGCGCAAATACAATCTTGAAGAAGCGGCCAACAAAGTCAAAGAGATCGCCTTTGCGAAATTTGACGAGACTGTTGAGTTGACCGTCTGGCTCGGAGTTGACCCGCGCAAGGCGGATCAGCTCGTGCGCGGCACGATGGTCCTGCCGCACGGACTCGGAAAATCCAAAACAGTCCTGGTCATAGCGCAAGGCGACAAGATCAAGGAAGCCGAAGAGGCGGGCGCAGATCTTGTCGGCGGCCAGGACATGGTTGATAAGATCAAAGGCGGCTGGCTTGAATTCGACGCCGTGATTGCCACGCCCGACATGATGCGTTTGGTGGGCGGATTAGGCAAAGTGCTTGGGCCCCGCGGGTTGATGCCTAATCCGAAGACCGGCACCGTCACTTTCGACGTGAAGACGGCAGTCAAAGAGACCAAGGCGGGCAAGGTGGAATACCGGGTCGATAAGACCGGAGTGATTCACGTTGCCGTTGGCAAGGTCTCGTTTGACGCGGACAAGATTCATGACAACGCCAGGTCTTTACTTGAAGCGATAGTGAAGGCGAAGCCGTCGACGGCAAAAGGCAAGTACGTGAAGAAGGTCAACCTGGCGGCGACGATGAGCCCCGGAATTTTGATTGACGAAGCCGCGTACGTCAAATAGGTGAGGAGCGACCAGCAATGAAAACGAAACAGCAAAAACAGAAAGATTTGGAAGCACTCGCCGAGCAATTCAAGAACGCGCAAGCGGCCATGCTGGTGGGTTTTCAGAAAATGACCGTCGCGAAGGATCAGGAACTCCGCAGCCAACTGCGCGAGGCCGGCGTAAGCTATTCCGTCGTGAAGAACACGTTGGCGCGCCTGGCTGCGGCCGGCACGCCGCTTGAACCCGCGTCGGATCAATTCAAAGGTGTTACCGCGGTTGCGCTGAGCGGCGGAGATCCGGTGGGCCTTTCAAAGGCGATCGCGAAATTCACTAAAGCGAATCCGGACATTTTCTCGTTCAAGGTGGGAATCGTAGAAGGCAAGGTCGTCGCGTTGAAGGACGTGGAAGCGATCGCGAGTCTGCCTTCGCGTGAAGAATTGATTTCGAAGATCATGTTTCTGATCAACTGCCAGGCCCAGCGACTGGCTACGGTCACCAATGCGGTGGCTCGCAACCTTGCGATCGTTATGGAACAGGTGCGCGCTCAGAAGGAAGCCCAGGGCGCGTGAAGAATTTCGGATTTCGAATGTCGGATTGCGGATTTGGAAACCCGGCGACAGTGCGCACAAGTTCAAGTTATTAACTTGCGATTTCGCAATCCGAAATTCGCAATTCACAATTCTTTGGGGACCGCTTTCTTAAGTGTCAGTGAAGCGGTCAGGTAGGGACGCAAAACGCGGAGATGCGCCGCCGAAGCGACCAGCGATAACAGCGGAGTTTTCGATTTCGCTGCTTAAACAGACACAAACTGTCAGGAGTGAAGGAACCCAATGTCTACAGATAAGATTCAATCGATTGTCGATCAGGTTAAGGAACTTACGTTGCTCGAAGCTTCCCAACTCGTGAAAGCGATGGAAGAGACGTTCGGCGTCTCAGCGGCGGCAGCGGCGGTGGCCGCGGCTCCGGCTGCGGGCGGCGGTGGCGGCGAAGCGGCAGCCCCGGCGGAAGAGAAAACCGAGTTTGACGTAATTCTGCAAGCTATCGGCGGCAACAAGATCAATGTGATCAAGGTCGTTCGCGAAGTGACTGCGCTCGGTCTCAAAGAAGCCAAGGACCTCGTCGAGGCGGCGCCAAAAGCCGTGAAGGAAGGCGTCTCCAAGGAAGAGGCCGAAACGATTCGTCAGAAGCTGGCGGACGCAGGCGCGACCGTAGAAGTTAAATAGCGGACGAGCTGGAAGTGACAAGTCACGAGTTTGAGAGTATTCTTAGTCGTTTACTTGTCGCTCGTTACTGGTCACGATTTTTTGAAGGCCTTGACAGTTGTTCGTTGGTGTTAAGTCGGGGGAGTATTTGAGGCGCTGGCGTAACTCCCGGAAAAATTTGATCGAACGAAGTCAACTGCTTTTTTCGTTTGGAAGCGGTCAGGGCATCGTATGCCCTAGCCGCGTTTTGGCATGTTTTGGTGAAATGGTGGATTGCGATCAGAGACTTGAGACCTTGCTGCAATAGCTTTCAAATCGAAAATCGCAAATCAAAAATCAGAAATCATTTAAGGAATCTCTCATGTCTGCAAATCTTCTTCAAACAGCGAACACTGGACTGGGACGACGAACAAGTCGCGCGCCCGAACGCGTGGACTTTTCCAAGATCGCGACCGCAGTACGAATTCCGAATCTGATTGAGATTCAGCGCGAGTCCTACAACCGTTTTCTGCAGATGGACTTCTTGCCGGAGGAGCGCGAAAACACCGGCCTGCAAGTGGTGTTCAAATCAGTGTTCCCGATCTCGGATTTTCGCGGCACAGCCACGCTCGACTTTGTCGAATATCAAATCGGCAATTGGCAGTGCAAGTGCGGACGGCTCGAGGGCTTGAACTATCTGCGCGCCGAATGCAAGAGCTGCCACGCGACGATCAAAGTCAATCCGCTCGCGGCCGGTGAAACCTTGTGCTCCAAGTGCGGCACGTTTAATAACGTGCGTCCGCAGCTTTGCGAGAACTGCGGCGAGCCTGTCGGTCTGAAGCACAAACACGATCAGCAAGAATGCCAGGAGCGTGGCATGAGCTACAGCGTGCCGCTTAAGGTGAAGATTCGTCTCACGGTTTACGACAAGGATCCGGAAACCGAAACGCTTTCGATTCGCGACATCAAGGAAGAAGAAGTCTTCTTTGGCGAAATCCCGTTGATGACCGACAACGGCACGTTCATCATCAACGGCACGGAGCGCGTGATCGTCTCGCAGCTTCATCGGTCGCCGGGAGTCTTCTTCAAGAAAGGCCCGATCTATATCGCGAAGATAATTCCCTATCGCGGTTCCTGGGTCGAGTTTGAATACGATCAGAAGAATCTGCTTTACGTGCGTGTGGGCAAGCGCAAGTTCCTCGCTTCGATTTTTCTGCGAGCGCTGGGTTTGTGGTTCAACCGCGAGGCTGAGGCCAAATCCACGCGTAACGACTCGCAACTCGAAGACACGGTCAAGAATGCGTCATTCAGTGACGAAGATTTGCTGCGCGCAATCTACGTCACCGACGAAGTCCGCGTAGAGGATGGCCGCTTGATGATTCAAGTGCCGGATTCCGGCGCGACGAACCTCGTTGGCATGAAGGTCGACTTTGATATCAAGGGTCGGGGCGAGCCGATCGTCCGCAGTGGCAAGAAAGTGACGCACGCGGCGCTCGAAGGTTTGCACAAAGCGAAGATCGGCGAAGTAGAGATCGAAGCATCGCAACTTGAAGGCGCTTATGCGATTGCCGACGTCGTAAACACCGAGAGTGGCGAAGTGATTCTCGAAGCGAACAACGAGATCACTCCGGCGAAGTTGCAGGAAATTATCGAAGCCGGCATCGAGAGCTTCGTTGTGTTCTTTCCGGAGCGTGACGATGTTGGTCCAATCCTTTCGCAGACGCTGAAGAAGGACGTCATCACCAAGCCCGTAGACGCGCTGCTGGAGATTTATCGCAAGATGCGTCCGGGCGACCCGCCGACCGTGCAGACGTCATACCGGCTGCTCGAATCGATGTTCTTCGATCCACGCAAATTCGACTTTTCGCGCGTCGGTCGTCTGAAGTTCAACATCAAGATGGGCAAGCCCGAGCGTAATCGGATCGACGACCCGCTGCTTACGGCGCATGACTTCTTCGAGGTCGCTTCCTACGTGCTGAAGATGCGCAAGAATCCGTCGGAGTATCAGTCTGACGACATCGATCATCTCGGTAACCGCCGCGTGCGCGCCGTCGGCGAGCTACTTGAGAACCAGTTTCGCATCGGCCTCGAGCGCATGGAGCGCGCGATCAAGGAGAAGATGTCGATCCATCAGGAGATGCAGACGACGATGCCGCGCGATCTGATCAATGCGAAACCCGTGACGGCCGCAGTACGCGAGTTCTTTGGGTCTTCGCAGTTGTCGCAGTTCATGGATCAAACGAATCCGCTCTCTGAAATTACGCACAAGCGCCGGCTTTCTGCGCTGGGACCAGGCGGACTCTCGCGCGAGCGCGCCGGATTCGAAGTGCGCGACGTACATCCGACCCACTACGGCCGCATCTGTCCTATTGAGACGCCGGAAGGTCCGAACATCGGATTGATCTCCAGTCTCTCGTGCTTTGCGCGCATCAATGAGTTTGGCTTTATAGAAGCACCTTATCGCAAGGTGACGGACGGCCGTGTAGTCGAGTACGCGCGCATTATTAACGGCGGCGACACTAAGTTTAAGCCCGGTCAGCACGTGCCGCAGGAAGATGTGGACAAGGCGAACAAGCGCGTCAGCGCCAGCGGGCGCAGGGCTGAGTCCGAACCGTGGCCGTTCTACCTGACCGCGTGGGTAGAGGACAAACACGTCGTCGGTCAGGCCAATATCGAGTTGGACGCCGAAGGCCACATCGTTAATGAACGCAATGCCGCGCGTAAGGCCGGCGAGTTCATTCTGGCTCTGCGCAAGGATATCGAATACGTCGACGTGTCGCCGAAGCAACTTGTATCGGTCGCCGCCTCGTTGATTCCGTTTCTCGAAAACGACGACGCCAACCGCGCACTGATGGGATCGAACATGCAGCGCCAGTCAGTGCCGCTGCTCCGCGCCGAAGCGCCATACATCGGCACCGGCATGGAACAGACGACCGCGCGCGATTCCGGCGCAGTCGTTGTCGCCCGTCGCGACGGTGTCGTTGACTACGTCGATTCCGAGCGCACGATTGTCAAAGCCGATCACAATGTTGATGGCACGATCTCGCGCGAAGTGACGGCCGACATCTACACGCTGATCAAGTTCAAGCGTTCGAACCAGAACACCTGCATCAACCAGCGGCCGATCGTTCACGTCGGCGAGCGGGTTACGAAGGGGCAGGTCATAGCCGATGGTCCCTGCACTGATCGCGGCGAGCTGGCGCTGGGCCGCAACGTGCTGGTCGCGTTTATGCCGTGGCGCGGATACAACTTTGAGGACGCGATCCTCGTCTCTGAGCGTTTGGTGAAAGAGGATTACTACACCTCGATTCACATCGAAGAGCTGGAGATCGAAGCGCGCGACACGAAGCTTGGTCCTGAAGAGATCACGCGCGACATTCCGAACGTCGGCGAAAACATGCTGCGCGATCTGGACGAGAGCGGCATTATTCGCATTGGCGCTCAGGTCAAACCGGGCTCGATTCTGGTCGGCAAAGTGACGCCGAAGGGCGAAACGCAGTTGACCGCGGAAGAAAAACTCTTGCGCGCAATCTTTGGCGAGAAAGCCGGCGACGTGAAAGACGCTTCGCTGGTTTGCCCGCCGGGTATCGACGGCACGGTTGTCGACGTCCAGGTGTTCACGCGCAAAGGGCAGGAGAAGGACGAGCGCTCGCTGGCCATCGAGCAAGAGGAAGAGAACCGTCTGCGGCGCGACCTTGAGGACGAGATTCGCATTCTGCACGAACAGCGCGACGCGCGCATCCGCGAGTTGCTCGAAGGCCGCAAGCTGTCAGCGGACCTGACGGTTAATCGCGAGGTGGTGATCGAGAAAGGCACGCCGATCACGCGTGAGATGCTCGAAGGGCTCGAAGCGAAGACGTTGAGAAAAGTGCAGCTCGCTTCGTCGCGCATCGACATCCCGGCTGAGATAAAGGAATACGAAGACCGCACCGAACGTCAGATCAAGATCCTTTCCGATATTTATGAGGAGAAGATCGCGAAGCTGCGCCAGGGTGACGAGCTAAGCCCGGGCGTGATCAAGATGGTCAAAGTTTTTGTCGCGATGAAGCGCAAGCTTTCGGTCGGCGACAAGATGGCCGGACGACACGGAAACAAAGGCGTGATTGCACGCATCCTGCCGGAAGAGGACATGCCATACCTGCCGGATGGCACGCCCGTCGAGATCGTTTTGAACCCGCTCGGTGTGCCGTCGCGCATGAACGTCGGGCAGATTCTCGAGACGCACCTTGGCTGGGCCGCGCGCGTCCTTGGTCTCTACTTCGCGACGCCGGTTTTCGACGGCGCCACCGAACCCGAGATCAAGGAGCAACTGAAGATTGCCGGCGCGCGCGCTACCGAGCTTGGGCTGCCGGAGATCGTCAACGAGTCCGGCAAGGCAATTCTTTACGACGGCTTGTCGGGTGACCCTTTCGAGCAGAAAGTGACGGTCGGCTACATCTACATGCTGAAACTGTCGCACCTCGTGGACGACAAGATTCACGCGCGCTCGATCGGACCGTACAGCCTGATCACGCAACAGCCGCTGGGTGGCAAGGCGCAATTCGGCGGTCAGCGATTTGGCGAGATGGAAGTGTGGGCGCTCGAGGCGTACGGCGCGGCGCACATTCTTCAGGAATTGCTGACGGCGAAATCCGACGACGTTGCCGGTAGATCAAAAATCTACGAAGCGATCGTGAAGGGCGAAGCCGATTTCGATCCGGGTTTGCCCGAGTCGTTCAACGTGCTCGTGCGCGAGCTTCAGTCGCTGTGCCTCGATGTTGAGTTAATCAGCAAGAAGGTCAGCGGCAACGGCGCGGGAACGGAAGAGGGAGTTGGCGAGGCGCTGGTGACCAGCGCGGTGGAAGCGTAGGAATTTCGGATTGCGAATTGCGGATTTAATCCGAAATCTGAATTGAGATGTGGTACCGGAACGCGAATTTGACGGGCGGGAATTGAGAATCCGAAAGCCGAAATTCGCAATCCGAAATTCCAGTGGAGAACAACGTGTTTCGATTTCAACAAGAAAAGCAGCAACTTGCTCCTGACTTTGAGGCGATTCGAATTTCCTTGGCGTCGCCGGAAAAGATTCGGCATTGGTCGCACGGCGAAGTAACTAAACCGGAGACGATCAACTATCGAACTTTCAAGCCGGAGCGCGATGGACTCTTCTGCGCACGCATTTTCGGCCCCGTCGCGGACTGGGAATGCTTGTGCGGTAAGTACAAGCGCATGAAACACCGGGGCGTGATCTGTGACAAGTGCGGCGTTGAAGTGACGCAGGCCAAGGTGCGCCGCGAACGTCTCGGGCACATCGATCTGGCCAGCCCCTGCTCGCACGTCTGGTTCTTCAAGGGATTGCCTTCGCGCATCGGCCACCTGCTCGACATTCCCCTGCGCGAGCTGGAGAAGGTTCTCTACTTCGAAAGTTATATCACCATCGATCCTGGCGACGTGCCGGGCCTGAAAGAGAGAGAGCTGCTTTCCGACGAACGCTATCGCGAGCTGATGCGCGATTACCCCGCGCAGTTTGTCGCGAAGATGGGCGCCGAGGCGATCAAAGAATTGCTGGCGGCGGTCAATGTCGAAGAGCTGGCGACTGAATTGCGCAAGCGAATGAAGGAAGAATCGTCGCAGCAGAAGAAGCTCAAGTATTCGAAACGCTTGAAGGTGGCGACCAGCTTCTTGAAGTCGGGCAACCGGCCCGAATGGATGATCCTCGATGTCATTCCAGTAATTCCGCCGGAGCTGCGTCCGCTGGTGCCGCTCGATGGCGGACGGTTTGCCACGTCTGACTTGAACGATCTCTATCGCCGCGTCATCAATCGCAACAACCGTTTGAAAAAGTTGATGGAATTGCGCGCGCCGGAAGTGATCGTGCGCAACGAGAAGCGCATGCTGCAGGAAGCAGTCGATGCGTTGTTTGATAATGGCCGGCGCGGTCGCGTGCTACGCGGCGTCAACAATCGTCCGTTGAAGTCACTGAGCGGAACACTCAAAGGCAAACAGGGACGTTTCCGTCAGAACCTGCTCGGGAAGCGTGTCGATTATTCGGGTCGTTCGGTAATCGTTGTCGGTCCGGAATTGAAACTGCACCAGTGCGGTTTGCCGAAGAAGATGGCGCTCGAATTGTTCAAGCCGTTCATCTACAACCAGCTTGAGAAGCAGGGTCACGCGGCCACGATCAAGCAGGCCCGCGAAATGGTCGAACGCCAGGAGCCCGTGGTTTGGGACATTCTCGAAGAAGTGATTCGCGAGCATCCCGTGCTTTTGAATCGTGCGCCGACGCTGCACCGTCTCGGCATTCAGGCGTTTGAGCCGGTGCTGGTCGAAGGCAAAGCGATCAAGATTCATCCGCTCGTTTGCACCGCATTCAATGCGGACTTTGACGGCGACCAGATGGCCGTGCACATTCCGCTCAGTCCGGAAGCGCAAATCGAAGCAGCGGTGTTGATGCTTTCGAGCAACAACATTCTCAGCCCGGCCAGTGGTCAGCCGATCGCCGTGCCGTCGCAGGACATCGTGCTCGGCATTTACTACCTGACGCGTGACAAAGTCGGCGCCAAGGGCGAAGGTCGCGTGTTTGCTTCGCTCGAAGAAGTATTGCTCGCTTTGGATGCCAAAGAGGTGACGACGCAAACTCCGATCAAGCTGCGCATCACGGGCGACTTTATCGATCTCACGCAGGAGCACGATCCGCAGGACATACTTCGCGCCGTCGTGCAGGAAGACGTGCGGCGCGTTATCAACACCACAGTCGGCCGCGTGATCTTCAACGACTCGATTCCGCCCGGCCTGCCGTTCATCAACGGCACACTGAAGAAGAAGGGCCTGCAGTCGCTGGTTAACTATTCCCACATTCGTCTGGGTCACGAGATGACCGTCAAGATGCTTGACGATCTGAAGAACCTCGGGTTCCTGTACGCGACCAAGGCGGGCATCTCTATCGGCATCGACGATCTGGTGACGCCCCCCGCGAAGAAAGGGCTGGTCGACAAGGCCGAGAAAGATGTGATCGCGGTTGAGCAGCAATACCTCGATGGCGTGATCACCAACGGCGAGCGCTACAACAAAGTGATCGCTATTTGGTCCGAGGTCACTGACAAGGTCGCCAAGGAAATGTTCAAGGCGATGGACGAGCGCGAGAAGGCGACCGGCGAACTCAACCCGATCCTGGTTATGAGCGATTCGGGCGCTCGCGGCAGTGCACAGCAGATTCGACAATTGGCGGGCATGCGCGGGTTGATGGCCCGACCATCAGGCGAAATTATCGAGACACCGATTCAGGCGAATTTCCGCGAAGGCTTGAACGTGTTGCAGTACTTCATCTCGACACACGGCGCGCGCAAAGGTCTGGCTGACACCGCGCTGAAGACGGCTGACTCGGGTTACCTGACGCGTCGCCTCGTCGATGTCGCGCAGGACGTGATCATCAGCGAGCAGGATTGCGGCACGCTCCGCGGTATCTCCGCGAGCGCGATCGTCGAAGGCGGCGAAGAGATCGAATCCCTCCGCGATCGTATCGTGGGCCGGACGGGGTTGGAAGATGTCATGGACCCGGTCGAAGGCCGTGTGATCGTGGAATCGAATCACGAGATCGACGAAGATCTCGCGGCTGAGATCCAAAGTTCCGGCGTGCAAATCGTGCGCATTCGTTCCGTGTTGACGTGCGAGTCGCGTCGCGGCTGCTGTGTCAAGTGTTATGGCCGCAACCTGGCGACGGGCCGGCCCGTGGATATCGGCGAGGCTGTGGGCGTGATTGCCGCGCAATCGATCGGCGAGCCCGGCACGCAGCTTACGATGCGTACGTTCCACATCGGCGGCACGGCGCGTCTGGAAGAGTCTTCGAAGCACGAGGCCCGTCAGGACGGCACGATCAAGTACGTCGAGCTGCAGACGGTCAAAAGCCGCAAGGGCGAGCGCATCGCGATGAACCGCAACGGCTCGCTGATCATCATCGACGATCGCGGCCGCGAAGTCGCGCGCCACCAGATCGTCTATGGCGCGCACATTCTCGTCGAAGACGGTCAGCGCGTCGGCCAGGATCAGTTGCTGGCTACATGGGACCCGTTTACCTTCGCGATCCTGACCGAGGTTTCCGGCCACGTGAAGTTTCAGGACCTGAAGGAAGGCGTGACGTTTGACGAAGAGGTCGATGAAGTAACGGGTCAGTCGCGCATGGTCGTGAAAGATTCGCCCGACGAGAAGAAGCAGCCGCGTTTTGAGATTCGCAGCGGCGGACACAAGATCCTGAAGACCTACCAGATGCCGGTGCGCGCGAACCTGATGGTCACCGACGGTGAGGACGTCGAGGCCGGCGATATCATCGCGAAGATTCCGCGCGAAACTACCAAGACCAAAGACATCACGGGCGGTCTGCCGCGTATCGTCGAGCTGTTTGAAGCGCGCCGGCCGGGCGAGACCGCGGTCATGTCGGAAATCGACGGCGTCGTCAAGCTCGGCCCAATCGCCAAGGGCAAACGGAAACTCATCATCGTCGGCGACGACGGCGAAGAGCGCGAGTATGACATTCCGCGCGGCACGCATATCAACGTGCAGGAAGGCGATCGCGTCCGCGCCGGCGAGGCGTTGATGGACGGCCCGCTCAATCCGCACGACATTCTGCGCGTGCTCGGCATGAATCGCTTGCAGGAATACCTCGTGAACGAAATCCAGGAGGTCTATCGTCTGCAGGGCGTGAACATCAACGACAAGCACATCGAAGTGATCGTTCGCCAGATGTTGCGCTGGGTGAAGATCAAAGAAGTTGGCGATACGGAGTTCCTGCTCGAGGAACAGGTTGATCGCTTCCGCTTCACGGACGAGAACGATCGCGTTCTCGCCGCGGACGGCGAAGTGGCCCAGGCGGAACCGTTGTTGCTCGGGATCACGAAGGCATCGCTTTCGACTGACTCGTTCATCTCGGCGGCTTCGTTCCAGGAGACGACGCGCGTGCTGACCGAAGCGGCAATTTCCGGACGCATCGATTATCTGCGCGGCCTGAAAGAGAACGTGATCATGGGCCGGCTGATTCCCGCAGGCACCGGCATGGAGTATTACCGCAACGTTGATATCGATCGCGACGAAACAATCGACCAGGCGCGCGAGCGCGAGCTTGACGACTTTCCCGAGATCGTCGGAGGCGTTGAAATGCCAACGCCCATCACGCATGCAACCGTCCCGGCAACCGGCGACGGCGACGTGGTCGACATCGACGTCGACATTCCGGAGTAATCCCGGAAGCGCGGACATCCTTGTCCGCATTCGTAGCTCAGCGGTTAATTTGCGAAAAGACCGGCGCGGTTTGACGCGCCGGTTTTTGTTTCCCGCTCAGGCAAAAAGAACCTGAGCCAAGCACACCGAACTCGCCACAGAGAAAATAAAATTAGGGCGCCGCTTTAGCTCGCGCCTGGAATGAATCCACCCGTGAGCCCTGTCCGCGAGTGGGTTCTTGAGTCAGTCCTGAGGCTCTAAGTTTTTTTGGCGAAGACGTGCTCGGCGTCGTCTTCGCCCAAATGCAGCGATTCCTGTTAGACCCGTACCGAGTAAAAGCAGGGTCGCGGGCTCGGGCGTCTTTGCCGGCTCAACAACATGCACCGCAGGAAACTCAGTTCCTCCTCCTGAAGTCTCAAAGCACGGCCCTATCACATAGAAACCTCCGGACGGATAAGCCGGATCCGTCGGGTAGTCGGGCGGTGCTGTATGGGTCCACGTGCACCTGGATCCGAATACCGCGGAGAACGGCATGGAAAATGTTACTCCGCCCCCAACCTGGGTGAAAGTCAGCAACGCATTGACCGGTAAGCTAGAGGTGAAATACCCCCCATCAGGAGTAGTGTGGTAGACCGTCATCGTTCCCAGAGGCTGAATTCCCAGGGCCGCCGCGGTAACGTCAAAAAAAGTCCCACCGATGTTCACAGGGGCGACGCTTTGCAGGGAAAGGGCGACCAACTGGATCGGAATCGTAGCTACATCGCCCGGTGGATTGAAAGGGTTAATGCCCAGGAGCCGGTGAACAATTGTGTCGGTGTTTCCAAGGTTTGGAGGGCTGATCGACACTCCCATAAAGTTAATCTGGCCTAAGCTTGTCATCGCAAACGTACCGGGTAGCGTATGAAGCAAATCATATCCGGCAGCAATCGGATCGGCTACCGCTGTGTGACCGACTCCAAACGCAATTACGAGTATCGAGGCACAAAACAGTTTCTTGATCAAAGTTGCTCTGAACAGCATAGTTTCCTCCTTTCATGGCTCGATTGAGCCAGAAGCGGTAAACCATACGAGCTAGAGAATGATTACCTCTGTCGCTCTTGGACAAACTTCACCAAAGAAAAGCCTGGCGGCTTTTCCAATACGAAGTGTGTCTAGTGCAGGGGGCCGCACGGATCACTCCTCTGTGACAAATGGTTTACGTGAAGTTGGCGGAGTAAGATCTCTTTGTTAGTGAGAATGAAACTCTCGTCAACGCGATGTGTGGGTCTGAAGGGTGAAAAATCCTACAGACTGAACACGCTGAACGGTCACCTTTTATACCTCTTGAATAGCGATGTCAAGAGGAATCTCACCCTCCCACGTAAACGAGTCATGAGCAGCGCCGTTGAGCATGAAAGGCTCATACTCACGGCGAAGACGTCAAATGAAAACCT
The DNA here is from genome assembly GCA_041492185.1 of Pyrinomonadaceae bacterium. GTDB lineage: Bacteria > Acidobacteriota > Blastocatellia > Pyrinomonadales > Pyrinomonadaceae > JAOAPY01. The sequence goes on from JBGPWL010000102.1 coordinate 14,562, forward strand.
CAGACCTGCCAGCCAAAGAAAAGATTAATTGGTTTTCAAATTCCCACTCATCGTTCATCCTTCCGGCCACAAGAGCAGGAAAAGATGAGCCACTACCTGATACGAGACGCAACTCATGGCAACCGAAGTCCGCGAAGCGAATGCCCGAAAAATCCTGGGCAAGGCATCCGCTCCGCGGACTGTCGTTTGCGCCCC
>JBGPWL010000082.1:0-20712 GCA_041492185.1 Pyrinomonadaceae bacterium
ACGACGCAAGGAACGCCACACGCCATCGCCTCTGAAGCATCTCTAATATCGCCTTAACCCGTCGCTACCGCTCAGGGTTCTGACAAACCACCAAGTCTTTGATCGCACTTTAACCCGTCGCTACCGCTCAGGGTTCTGACTTTTTTTGGCAAACAGGCCGCTTTGCGATTTTCTCTCTATTACGAGGGCAGTGCGGACGCGGTTAAGTGTGTGAGTGCGGTTCTACTATGACATTTGAGTCTGATCAAGACAAAGAAGTCTACGAGTTAACGCCGACGCAGCGGGCGATGTTCCACCACGCGCTTGGCGCTCCCGCGTCAAGAGCTTATTTCGATCAGATCTGTTATTCGTATAGCGGCGCGCTTGACGTGACGGCATTCGAGAAAGCGTGGGAGAGCGTCATCGATCACCATCCAATTCTGCGCACTTCATTTGGTGTTGCCGACGATGGAAGACCGATGCAAGAAGTCCACAGCGACGTGGAACTGCTGCTGGCGCAATATGACTGGCGCGGACTGTCTTCGTCGTCCCAGGAAGAGCGGCTCGCGCTTTTGCTTCAAGAAGATCGCCGTCGCGGGTTCGATCTCTCGCGAGCGCCACTGCTCAGACTCGCGCTCGTCCGCACGGAAAGTGATAGCTATCGCTTTCTGCTCAGCTATCACCAACTCATCATGGATAGCTGGTCGATGGCGCTCGTGCGCAGCGAAGTCTCCACGTTCTATCACGCGCTAAGGGGCGGAGGCCGAATCGAGCCCGCAGCGGCGCGTGGCTTTGGTGACTACGTCGAATGGTTGGGCACGCGATCCGCGGATGAAGCCGAAGCTTTTTGGCGGCGCGAGCTAAGTGGATTCAAGTCGCCGAACGTCATCGCTATCGATCGCGCGCCGGGCGCGTCGTCGTCGCCCGACGACGTGTTTGCTGAAAGAGAAGTCTCGCTGCCCGTGTGGCTGACCGCAGCCCTGCAATCCCTTGCGCGCAGCCACCGTTTGACGATGAACACTCTGGTGCAAGGCGCGTGGGCGGTCTTGCTGAACCGTTATTGCGGCAGCGACGACCTGCTCTTCGGAATTACAATTTCGGGCCGGCCGCGCGAGCTAATCGGGAGTGAATCGATACTCGGTCCGCTGAGCAACGTCCAACCGATGCGCGCGGGTTTGTGTCAGCAGGATTCGATCCTGACATTCTTCCGGAAGGTACAAGGCGACGCGGTGATTCAGCGAGCTTTCGAGCACGCCTCGCTCAAATGGATTCAAGAGTGGAGCGAAGTGCCGAGCACTTTGCCGCTGCTGGAAAGTGTGGTGGCGTTTGAAAGCTTTCAAACCGCGGCATCTTCGTTTGATTTAGGTGGCCGGATGCTTGTGTCCAGCGCGCACATCGGGCGAACAAGTTATCCTCTCTTCCTGATGGCCAGTCCCGGCGATCAGATGCGGCTTCAGATGATCTACCAGCGCACGCGTTTTGACGATGAGGCCGTTGAAAGAATGCTCCACAACCTCGCGATGCTGTTTGACGACATAATGGAAAACCCGGAGCGGTCACTTGGGAGTCTCAAACTTCTGACCGAAGTCGAAAAATACGACTCCCTCGTTGAATGGAACCGTCAGGACAAGACAGCGCCGATTGATCGGTCGAAGCTCCGCCTGATTCTGCCGGTGCGGCGCAAAGCCGGTTGATAACCGCATTGATCCCACCATGAAGCGACAGACTGGGCAGTCTGTCGTACAAAGCGCGGAAATTTTTGGCAAAGGGCACGTTTTGCGACTTTCTATCTATGACGAGGAAAGTGCAAATGTGGCAGGTCAGGACTGTCCGGGCGAGTGAGTGTCTGCCGAAGTGCACCGTTTTCTCGCGTAATGTCCATAAGAATAGCCGCTAAACCGAGAGGTCATTCATGGTGAACACAGGTCGGGAACCAGACGTCAGCGAAGCGAAAACGCGCATTTTTGAGTCGGTTGCTCCGCGCGTGGGCGCGCAGAAGTTTGCGCACCAGCTTTTTGAGGAACAGGCAGCCCGCGCGCCGCGACAATTAGCCGTGGCTTGCCGAGGCGCGCAGATGACTTACGCGGAACTGAACTCCCGTGCGAACCAACTCGCGCGCCGGCTGCGGACGTTGGGAGTTGGTCCCGACACGGTCGTGGCGATCTCGGTCGTGCGCTCGCTGGAAATGGTGGTTGGCATTCTTGGCGTGCTGAAAGCCGGCGGCGCCTATGTGCCGCTCGATCCGGCTTATCCGAAGGAGCGGCTCGAGTTCATGATCGCCGATTCGCGGCCGGCAATCTTTTTGACTCACAGTCATCTCGTTAAGGACTTGCCTGATTGCGAGGCCCCGAAGCTGTTGCTCGATGCGATCTCCTACGCGACTCGCAATGGGAGCACTGAAAATCTCAGTTCTGAGCACCGTGCCAACGATCTCGCCTACGTCATTTACACTTCGGGTTCGACGGGAAAGCCCAAGGGCGTGATGATCACGCACGGCAACCTCGGTCGATATGTTCAGTCGATGCGCAGTGCGACCGACGTGAGCCCGTCGGATGTTTATCTGCATACAGCTTCGATCTCGTTTTCTTCCTCCGTTAGACAATTGCTGTTGCCGCTTTCAGTTGGCGCAACGGTCGTAGTTGCTACCACGGATGAGATCAGGGATCCAATCGCGCTCTTTACCACTATCAAACAGCTTGGCGTCACGGTCATCGATCTCGTCCCGTCGTACTGGCGCAATTGCGTCGACGCGCTAAAGAGTGTTGAGCCTGCGACGCGCACTGACTTGTTGGAAAACAACCTGCGATTAGTTTTGTCCGCGAGCGAACCGCTGTTGTCTGATGTACCGCGGGCCTGGAAATTTGAGCTCAACCACCAGGCGCAGCTCATCAACATGTTCGGACAAACCGAAACCACGGGAATCGTGACGACACAGGAAATCGTGCCGCGCGATGAAAACAACGTAAACATCGTCCCGATCGGAAAGCCGATCGACGGCGTGCGAATCTATCTGTTGAATTCTCAATTAAAGCCAGTCGAGACGAGCGACTCGGGGGAAATCTGCATCGGCGGTCCAATGGTGGGCCTTGGTTATCTCAATCAGCCGGAACTGACCGCGGAAAAGTTTCCGCATGATCCGTTCGCCGAGAATTCTGCTGCTCGTCTTTATCGCACGGGTGATCGCGGGCGCTTGCGTTCCGACGGCACACTGGAATTTCAGGGCCGCATCGACCACCAGGTAAAGATTCGCGGCCACCGCGTCGAGCCGGCGGAGATTGAAAACTCGTTGCTTGAACATCGAAGCGTTCGCGAAGTCGTCGTCATTGCCAGCGAGGACCAACCGGGCAACGCGCGGCTGGTGGCTTATGTTGCCCCGCAGCGATTTGCGGCGCCGACGATTTCCGGCCGCGAGCGATACCTGTTGCCGAACAATATGGCCATCGCGGACCAGAACAAACACGAAACAGACTTTTTCTATCAACAAATCTTCGCCGATCAGACCAACTTTCGTCATGGCATTTCACTCGCGGATGGCGCCTGCGTTTTTGATGTGGGCGCGAATATCGGTTTCTTCACTTTGTTTGTGCAGCAGATCTGGCAGAACGTTCGTGTCTATGCATTCGAACCGATACCGCCTATCTTCGAAACCCTGCAGGTCAACGCCTCGCTTTATGGAAACGACGTCAGGCTCTTTCAGTGCGGCCTGGCGAGGGAACCCGGGGAAGCTGAATTCACCTTCTATCCGGACTCAACTACCCAATCCGGACGATACGCCGATGCAGCGGACGAACGCGAAGTACTGCGATCGATCATCGGTAACACGAGCCGTGGTGACAGAAAGAGCGGGGCGACGAGCGATGATCTCGAGGCAATCATAGACAGCCGTGTGAGCGGCCAGCAGGTCAACTGCAAACTGCGAACGGTGTCAGAGATCATGCTCGCAGAGAAAATCGAACGCATCGATCTCCTCAAGATCGACGTCGAGAAGAGTGAGCTGGATGTGCTGGCCGGCATTGCCGAGGACGACTGGGAGAAAATCCAACAGGTCGTAATTGAGGCCCATGACGTAAACGGACAGTTGGAGCAGCTTATTGCGCTACTCACAAGCCATGGCTATTCGGTGATTGCCGAACAGGACCACTACCTTAAAGGATCGAATCTCTACAACGTCTACGCAACACGGAAAGCCATCTTGGCTGGGACTGCCGTGGCGGAACCTCCATTCGCTGTGCCGGTGCTTGAGAGTTCGCTTCTTTCGCCGAGCGAATTGCGCGGTTACCTGCAAGGGAAACTGCCTGACTATCTCATACCGGCCGAGATTGTGTTGGTCGAGAGCTTGCCGCGATTGCCTAATGGCAAGATTGATCTGCAGGCACTCAAGTGTCTTGACCGGCAACAGCCTGCTTCAAGCAAAAGCTTTGCGGCGCCGCTCTCGCCGGTTGAGGAGCAACTCGCGCGCATCTGGTCAGAGGTGCTCAAGCGGGATCAGGTCAGCATCAACGACAACTTCTTTGATCTGGGCGGCGATTCCATTTTGGTCATGCAGATTGTCTCGCGAGCTGCGCGGGCCGGCCTGCGATTCACGCCGAAACAGATCTTCAAACAGCAGACCATTGCTGAGTTGGCGGCGACCCTGAAAGTGGCGGAGGCAGTCACTTTCGGATCGCAAAGAGAACAATGAACCTGAACTTCGAGTCAAACAGTGGAACGACGAGCGAAATAGTTCCAACTTCAGCAGCGTGCTTTCAAAGCGACGATGCCGAAGGTGCGTTTCCGCTGTCGCCGGCGCAGGCGCGCATGCTGTCTCACAGCCTCTTAGCGCAAAACTCCGGAGTCTATCTTGAACAGATCATCTGCCGCGCGGACGGAGAGCTTGATCCGCCGGCCTTCGAGCAGGCCTGGCAGCGAGCAGTGGAATGCAACGATATTCTCAGGACGTCGTACCGTTCGGAAAACCTCGACGAGCCGCTTCAGGTGGTAGAGCCGGACGTCACTTTTCCGTTTCATCAGTACGAGTGGCGTGGGCTCTCTGAAACTGAGCAGGAGAAACGACTTGAACTTTTGCTGCGCGAGGATCGAGCGGCAGGATTCAATTTCTCGAGGGCGCCGCTGGCGCGCCTTGCTCTGATCCGGGTGAAAGATGACTCCTATCTGTTTGTTTGGAGCATCCATTCCTCTCTCCTGGACGGTTGGTCGCAAGCGCTGGTCCTGAAGCAGGTTTTCACTACCTACAAGGCGCTCGCTCGTGGCGAACAACCTCGAGTGAGATCCAGTCGTCCGTACCGCGACTATATCGAATGGCTGCTCGCGCAAGACCTGACGCCGGCGAAAGATTTCTGGACGCGAACGCTTCAGGGACTGACCGCGCCGACGGCTCTGGGCATCGACCAACGCCCCCAGGGGTCGCAAAGCGAAGGCATTTCGTATGAGGACCTGGAACTTTCGTTGACAACTGAAGAGACAGCTCGGCTTCAGTCTTTTGCGAGACAGAACCGGCTCACGATGTTCACGTTGGTGCAGGGCGCGTGGGCGCTGCTGTTGAGTCGCTACAGCGGCAGCGACGACGTTGTGTATGGCACAACGGTTTCGGTGCGACCACCCGATTTGCCGAACATAGAATCCACGGCCGGTCTGTTCATCAACACGATTCCCGTGCGAGCGCGTCTCTCTGCCGGCGATGAAATCATTTCCTGGCTAAAGGAAATTCAGATCGAAGCGGTGGAGGAACGCGAGTACCAGCACACGCCTCTGGTGCTGATTCAGAGATGGAGCGAAGTGGCGCGCGGCCTCGAGTTGTTCAATAGCATTTTGGTCTTTCAGAACTTCCCGATCGAGGACGATTTGTACGACCTGGGCGATAGAGTCCGCGTGCGACGCGTACGCTGGATCCTGTGCCGCACGCATTATCCGCTGGCGCTGTTGGCGATGCCCGGTTCGGAACTTGGTTTCAGATTTGTGTACGACGGCAAACGTTTCGAGCGCGATGCGATTCAACGCATGCTCGAACATTTGCGGACGATCCTGGAAGAGATCGTCACTGGCCCGACGAGAAAACTGGCTGAGTTCCGAATTCTCATGCCGAAAGAACGGCAGCGGCTGTTTGTTGGAGTGAATTCGAACCGAAAACATCGCCGAGTCGGCAAGCGTGACAACAATCGAGGCGCGGCTCGCCGCGTAAGTGGCGCGCAACTGATTGACCGCGGAACAACGAGAACCTTAAGCAAACGCAAGGGATCATGACGGAGATAACGGCAAAATCATCAGACGGATTTTCATCGCAGGACATCGAAGCCTTGTTCCTGCTTTCGCCCACGCAAGCGGGCATGCTCTATCACAGTCTCTCGGCGCCGGGAGTCTATTTTGAGCAGAGCATCCTCCGGATTGACGGCGAGCTGGACGCACAGGTGCTGCGCAACGCCTGGCAACGAATCGTGGACCATCACGAGATTCTGAGAACATCATTCAGTTGGGACAATCCGGAAAAGCCGCTTCAGATTGTGCATCGGCGTGTGACGCTGCCGTTTGCGGAGCACGATTGGCGCGAACTCTCCGAGACGGAACAGGAGAGCCACCTGGAAGCGTTCGTGCGCGAGGATCGAGAGGCCGGATTCGATTTCGCGAAGCCGCCACTAATGCGCTTTGCGCTCATTCGCGTGGCCGAAGATTCGTATCGACTGATCTGGAGCCATCACCACGCACTCCTCGACGGGTGGTCTCAGTCGCTGGTCCTCAGACAAGTCTTTACGTTGTACGAAACCCTTGCCAAAGGCGAAGAGCCGTCTCTGCCACCGAGCCTATCCTACCGAGACTACATAGAATGGCTTGCGAAACAGGATCTGCGGGCGGCGGAGCAGTTCTGGCGGCAGTCGTTGCGAGGTTTCACCGCGCCGACTTCACTCGGCACCGGTCGCGGGTCGACTGACTCACCTGGCGAGGTCGTGGAGCATGGTGAATTAACTCTGCGGCTTGCGGGTGACTTCTACGCTGAGTTGCAGACCTTTGCGCGCAAGCACAGGCTGACGACGTTCACACTCATGCAGGGCGCCTGGGCTTTGTTGTTGGCTCGCTATGGCGGCGCGAATGACGTCGTGTTTGGCACAACTGTCTCGGTGCGACCGCATGAGTTGCCGGATGTCGAGTCGGCTGCCGGCCTGTTCATCAACACGATTCCCGTCCGAGCGCATCTCGATTCGGAGAGCGACATCCTTTCCTGGTTGCAGGAGCTTCAGGTCGAAGCCGTCGAGATGCGCGAGCACCAGCATGCTTCGCTGATCGATATCCAGGGGTGGAGCGACGTGCCGCGTGGCCTGCCGTTATTCGAGAGCATTCTGATTTTTGAAAACTTTCCCATGGTTGGCGAATCCGGCGAGCTGGGCGACACGGCCACGATGCAAAGAGTCTGCACCATCCTGTCGCGGACCAATTACCCGCTGGCGGTGCTGGCGATTCCGAACGGAGATTTCGCGCTCACAATAGTTTTTGACGCGCAGCGCTTTGAGCGAGACGCGATCTGCCGGTTGTTGGGTCATCTGCAAAAGATTTTGCAAGAGTTCGTCGCGAAACCCGCGTGCAAGCTCGGCGAGTTGCCGATTCTAACGCCGGATGAACACCGGCAGTTACTCGTTGAGTGGAATCAAACCGAAATCGAGTATGAACATGACCGTTGCGTTTACCAACTTTTCGAGAGTCAGGCTGCTCGCACACCGAACGCCGTCGCGGTCGTATTCGAAAATCAACAGCTAACGTACGCCGAACTCAACACGCGGGCGAATCAATTGGCCCATTACCTGCGTGGGCTGGGCGTTGGTTCGGAGTCACTCGTAGGCATTTGTGTTGAGCGATCTTTGGAGATGGTTGTCGGCGCGCTCGGCATCATGAAAGCCGGCGCCGCTTATGTTCCGCTGGATCCCTCGTTTCCGAAAGAACGTCTGGCCTTCATGGTCGAGAACTCCGGCGTGCCGGTGCTACTGACGCAACAACAGCTTGCTTACGCGCTGCCGCCTCATCAGGCGCAGCTCGTTTGTCTGGATACCGATTGGGACATCATCGCGCGCGAGAGCGCGGAAAATCCCGGCCATGATCCTATCAGTGGGGAATCGAGCGACAGTCTTGCTTATGTGATTTACACCTCGGGCTCAACCGGCGAGCCAAAGGGAGTGCAGGTCGGACATCGCGCGCTGACAAACCTACTCTCCTCAGTTCGCCGCGAACCGGGGCTGACCGCCGAAGATGTTTTGCTTTCGGTTACGACACTCTCATTCGACATTGCTGCATTAGAGCTTTATCTTCCGCTGATCGTCGGCGCTCGTTTGGTCATTGTCAGTCGCGAGGTAGCGGCGGACGGCAATGATTTGCAAAGTTGGTTGGCGCAAACAGGCGCGACGATGGTCCAGGCAACGCCGTCCACCTGGGAACTGCTAATCGCCGCGGGCTGGCGCGGCAGCGAGCGCCTCAAAATACTGTGTGGCGGTGAAGCGCTGCCGCGCGATCTGGCAAATCAATTGTTGCAGCGATGCAGCTCACTGTGGAACATGTACGGGCCGACCGAAACCACGATCTGGTCGACCGTGTGCAAAGTCGAGTCCGGGGACGCGCCCGTTTCGATCGGCCGGCCTTTGGCCAATACTCAGATTTATCTGCTCGATGAGACCTTGAATCCGGTGCCGATTGGCGTGCCGGGAGAATTGTACATTGGCGGCGATGGTCTGGCGCGTGGTTATCTAAATCGGCCCGAACTGACCGCACACAAATTCATTCGCAATCCATTCAGCGACGAGCGTGGCGCGCGAATTTATGCGACGGGAGATCTAGCGCGCTATTGGCCCGACGGCCGGATCGAATGTCTTGGTCGCAAAGACGATCAGGTCAAGATTCGCGGTTTCCGCATCGAGCTTGGCGAGATTGAGTCAGTGCTGCGTCAACACCACTCAGTGCGCGAGAGCGTCGTAACAGTCCGCGAAGATGTGCCTGGCGATCGACGATTGATTGCCTACGTCGTTCCGTCCAAAGCAACTGGCATTAATCAAAGAACACTACGCGCCCTTCTCCAGGAGAAGCTGCCCGATTACATGATCCCTGCAGTGTTCATCAGGCTGGCAAGTTTGCCTCTAACGCCAAACGGGAAAGTCGATCGTCGCGCGTTGCCGCCGCCGGATTATGCCGCGCGATCAAAAGAGACTTACGTAGCGCCGCGAACACCAATTGAGGTGTTGCTGTCTGGTATCTGGGCGGAAGTGTTGCAAGTCCGTCGGGTCGGACTCGACGACAACTTCTTTGAGTTGGGCGGACATTCGTTGTTGGCGACCCAGATCGTCTCGCGTGTACTGCAAAGACTTGGCGTGCAGTTGTCCTTGCGCGCATTGTTCGAAGCGCAAACCGTTGGGACTTTAGCGCACCGGATCCAAAAACTCTCAGGCACTGAAGAAAAGGAAAATGACTCAACGATCGTTCGCACAGCGAGGGAGGGAGCGCCGGCGCTGTCGTTTGCGCAGCAGCGGCTCTGGTTTCTGGAGCAGTTGGAAGGCGAGAGTGCTTCTTACAACATCTCGAGCGCAGTGCGCATGATTGGCCGGCTCGATGTGCCGTCGTTGAGGAAAGCCCTCAACGCGATCGTATACAGGCACGAGTCTTTGCGAACGAATTTCGAACTGGTGGACGGAGAACCGGTGCAGATCATTTCGCCGCCGCGGGAGATCGAAATCTCGGTGGTTGACGTCCGTGGCGAGCCCGAGTCCGCGGTGCGCCGGTTGGCGGGAGAAATTTCGCGGCGTCCTTTTGACCTTGCCCAGGGTCGATTACTGCGCGTCACCTTGTTTCAACTTGCCGAGCAGGACCACGTGCTCTTGCTCATCATGCACCACATTGTCAGCGACGGCTGGTCGATGGGTGTGTTGTTTCGCGAACTGGGTGCATTGTATGAAGCGTTTGTCAGTGGCCGGCCCTCGCCGTTAGCTGATCTTCCAATACAGTATTCTGACTTTGCGTTGTGGCAACGGGAGTGGCTGCAAGGCGAAGTGCTTGAGACACAACTCCGTTACTGGAGAAAACAACTCGCGGGCGCTCCGGCCCTGCTGGAGTTACCGACAGATCGGCCTCGGCCTCCGGTGCAAACATTCAATGGAGTCTGCCATGCAATCGTTCTGCCGCCGTCGTTGCGAGATTCTCTCTCGGAACTGAGTCGCAACGCGGACACGACGCTGTTTATGACGCTGCTGGCTGCGTTCCAAACTATGTTGGGCCGCTTCGCGAATCAGGATGACGTTGTCGTAGGCACTCCGATTGCGAATCGCACGCGGCGCGAAACGGAAGATCTGATCGGGTTCTTCGTCAACACGCTGGTGATGAGAACGGACCTTTCCGGCAATCCGAGTTTTCGTGAGCTGCTCGGCCGAGTGCGCGAAGTCGCGCTTCAGGCCTATGCACATCAGGATGTCCCGTTTGAAAAACTCGTCGAGGAACTCAAGCCTGAGCGCAGTCTCGGTCATATGCCGCTGTTTCAAGTATTGTTTGCCGCGCAGAATGCGCCCAACTCAGGACTGACTTTGCCGGCGCTGGAGCTGCAGGAGTTTAGCATCGACATCCAGACCGCGAAGTTTGATCTGTCTCTCTACACGGATGAATCAAGCGAGGGGTTGAGGCTGATCTTTGAATACAACACCGACTTATTTGACGCGGCCACGATCGAGCGAATGAGTCGCAACTTCGAGACGCTGCTGGCGGGAATAGTCGCGAATCCGGATCAACGTCTTGGCAATCTGCCGCTGCTGGATGAAGCCGAGCGACATCAATTGCTCGTCGAATGGACCGATACGCGCGTTGATTATCCGTTTCGTTGCATTCATGAATTATTCGAGGAGCAGGCAACGAAAACGCCGGATGACGTCGCGGTCATCTTTGAAGCTGAACAAATAACCTTCAAAGAACTTGACCAGCGCGCAAATCAGCTCGCGCACTATTTGCAACGTCATGGCGTTGGACCGGAAACCGTCGTTGCCATTTGTATGGAGCGGTCTATTGAGATGGCCGTCGCGCTGTTGGGGACTCTGAAGGCGGGCGGCGCTTTCGTGCCCGTCGATCCCTCGTATCCGGCAGAGCGCGTTGCTTTCCTGCTGGAAGATTCGCGCGCGTCGATCACGTTGACGCAAGAACGTGTGCTACGAACCTTGCCGGTTTCCGCGGCAGAGCCGGTTTGCCTTTTTATTAACATTGACAGGGGCCAGGCCGAGATCGCGCGCGAGAGCACGACTGCGCCGGTCTGCGCCGCCACGCCTGAGAATGCCGCGTACGTAATTTACACTTCCGGATCAACCGGTACACCCAAGGGCTCGATCAGTCCACACCATGCCTCGCTCAACCGTTTTGCCTGGATGTGGCGCGAGTTTCCGTTTGGGGCCGGCGAAGTGTGCTGTCAGAAGACTTCGCTTAGTTTTGGCGATTCAATCTGGGAGAACTTTGGACCACTGTTGCGCGGCATTCCGCTGGTGATTATTCCCGACGAAGTGGTGAAGGATCCGCGGCAACTCGTTGAGATGCTCGGCGCCCACAACGTGACGCGACTCGTGCTGGTGCCTTCTCTGTTACGCGTGCTATTGGAGCAGGAGATCGATCTCGCGCAGCAGTTGCCGCGATTGAAGTACTGGACCTGTAGTGGTGAAGCGCTGCCGCTGGACCTGGCAAGATCGTTCAAACAGAGACTGCCCGAGGCGGTCATGATTAATCTCTACGGCTCTTCCGAGCTCGCTGCGGACGTGACGTGTTACGAGATTGACGCGCCTGGCCAGCTTACCGGCATTCCGATCGGACGGCCTATCGACAACATTGCGGCTTACGTTCTTGATAATGCTTTCGAGCCGGCGCCGGTGGGTGTTTGCGGCGAGCTATACATCGGCGGAGCCGGACTCTCTCGCGGTTATCTTGATCACCCTGAACTGACGGCGGAAAGATTTCTCCCCAGTCCTTTCAGCAAAGAGCCGGGAGCAAGAATGTTTCGCACTGGAGATATCGCGCGTTATGAAGCCGACGGCAACTTAGAGTTTCTGGGCCGCGCGGATCACCAGGTGAAGATTCGAGGCTTCCGGGTTGAATTGGGTGAAGTTGAAGCGCGGTTACGAGAACATCGAACGGTGCGCGAAAGTGTGGTAATGGCGCACGAGGATGCGCCGGGCGAGCGGCGATTGGTTGCCTACATTGTTCCGTCTGTGGGGGCGAAGGTTGACCACAAAGAGCTGCGCGCGTTTGTGCAGGACAAGCTGCCTGAATACATGATTCCGTCCGTGCTGGTTGAGTTGGCGGAGTTTCCGCTGACACCGAGCGGCAAAGTGAATCGGCGGTTGTTGCCGGCGCCGGAGTACGCCGCGCAATTAAAACCGAGCTATGTCGCGCCACGAACGGAAGTGGAAACGCTGCTCGCTGACATCTGGGCGGAAGTGTTGCGGGTCCCCCGCGTTGGCATCAACGACAACTTCTTTGAGTTAGGTGGCCATTCGTTGCTGGCCGTGCGTTTGTTTGCTCGCATCGACAAACTTTTTAACAAGCATTTGCCGCTTGCGACTCTTTTCCAGGCGCCCACAGTTGGCCAGCTCGCTCACCTACTGCGTGAAGAGGGATGGACGGCGCCCTGGTCGTCGCTGGTCGCTATTCAACCTAAGGGTCAATCTAACGGTCAACCTAAGGGTCACACTGATGGAGCCAAACGACCAATCTTCTGCGTGCATGCGGTCGGCGGGAATGTGATCGAGTATCACGATCTGGCGCGCCATCTCGGATCGGACCAACCCTTTTACGCTTTTCAGTCAGTCGGTCTCGACGGCCGGCAAGCGCCACTGAAGAGCATCGCAGAGATGGCGGCCCATTACATCAAAGAGCTGCAGACGGTCCAACCGACCGGTCCATATTTGCTTGGTGGCCACTCACTGGGCGGCATGATCGCTTTCGAAATGGCTTGCCAGCTTAGCGAGCAGGGTGAGCAAGTGGACCTGCTTGCGCTGCTTGATGCTTACCCGTTTGGTCATTACAAGCTGCAGCCAAATGCGGATTCGCGTACCTACCAGGCGCGGCGCTTCGCAAGAAGAATGAAGTGTCACGTTGATAATCTGCTGCACTTGAAAGGCAAAGAAAAGTTCGCTTACCTGATTGACAAGCTGCAGTACGCGCCAGTCAAGATTAAGCAGCAGTTGTGGCGTAGAGCTTACCGGCTAAGACGATTCAATCGTGCGCTGCCGGCCACCATACGCAACATTGAGGGGCTGAACTTTCTGGCGGCGCGAGAATATGTGCCGCGAATTTATCCTGGTCGTGTCGCACTCTTTTGGGCCAGTGGTGATCTCACCACCGCTTACGATCTGCTGGACGGCTGGCGGGCTTTGGCCGCCGGCGGTGTCGACGTTCACGAGATTCCGGGAAACCACATCGACATCGTCAAGGAACCTCATGTTCAGGCGCTGGGAGAGAAACTTCAAGCCTGCCTGGACGCAGTTCAGGAACAGCCAGCGACAGTGCGGGCCGCCTGATTCCTTACCTCGCTTACTCAAAACAAAACACTTCCACCTCTTGCCGGTGACCTTGCGGTTGTGATATTTAACGGCTGGTCTCCCTCGAATTGTTTCTCTGAACTATCAACCTCGTTCACGTGCGACCCACGCCGCAGTGAGCCCCACGTCAACGAATTTCAAACCCAAGGAGAAGTTATGTCAGCCAGGCAAAAGAAGATCGTTTGGCCAATTCTAGCCATGCTCATTTTCGTGAGCAGTCTAGTCTTCGCCGCTGGCCGAATCAGGTATGGCGCTGCATCGACGGGCAATCGAGTTGATGCGCGACCGGAAAACACAAGCGGAATCTCTACTCGGACAGGCGTTCGTGTTGATCCTGGAGCTACGGTTGTGCCACAAGGCGCCTCAGCCCGCGGCCCGGTGCAGAACGTGCGCTTCACGCTCTATGACGCCGGTATTTATCCGCGTGAGATTCGCGTTAAGCAAGGAGCGGTCGCCATAGCGATCGAGGACCGAACGGGACACACCTCAGGTTTAATGATCGAGCGTGAGAACGGCAACGGAGTTTCTATCGGCCAAGTGAAACGCTTCACTGATCATTGGCGCGGACGAGGTCAGTTCAAGGTGCAGCCTGGGCGCTATCGTGTATTCGACACGAGTCGTCCGGCGAATCAAGCACGGCTAATCGTCGAGCCTTGATCGAGGTTTCATGAACGATGTCCTTGAAACATTCGGTTCGGCTCAATGCTTGATTATCAATGGAGGTCAACTCCCATGATTCTGCGCACAACCTCTCGAACCAGGTCCGCCAATTTCGGTTTACTGCTTTCGATATTTCTCGCTTGCTCGCTATCAGCGGTAGGTCAGGAGCAAGGCCAGTACGACAGAGGCACACCGCCTCAGCATGCCGCCGGCGTGTCGCAACTCGGCAGCTACACGTCAGCCGATCTCGGTACTGTCAACCTAAGTAATGGCGCCCTCAACGTCAAATTGAACATCGGCAGTGTCGGCGGGCGTGGTTTCTGGCTGCCGCTGACCCTCAACTGGTCCAGCAAGATTTGGTCTGGGAAAACCGACACGGATGTTGACTGGGGCGGGGCGGTGAGGACGGTCGCCTTTGCTGATTTCGCAAGCGGTGACGAATTTGTTCAGCTCTTCAACAGGATTGGCCCCGGATGGACAGTCGGTACTGCGCCAACAATATTCGTTCGGATTGTGCGCATCAATCAACTCACAAGTGGACCCAATGTCGGCTGCTACACTTATACTGTGCCGAAGCTCACGATGATGTTGCCGGATAAAGGTGAGATTGAATTTCGTGACGATGCGTACGACGGTGCGCCGTTAACGAGCGATTGTTCCGGATATATCTCCGCCAGCCGCGGCAGCCGCTGGCACGCGACGGACGGCTCCGGCACGGTCTTCATTAATGACGTTTATAATGGGGTTGCGCAAGGCAATGTGAGTGGTGTGGCGATTACATCTGACGGTATGCGCTATCACTTCTCGGGTAACCTCTGCGACTCAATCACGGATCGCAACGGCAACAAGATCACATTCCAGTATACGAACGGCGTGGAGATCACGGATCAGTTGGGAAGGATGACACGCATCCAACAAAATGTCGCGGACCCGCAGAATTCGGGAGTGACGCTGGCTCTGCTGGTTACTTTGCCCGGTTACAATGGACAGAACCGTTATTACAAAGTCAAAAGCGGAATCATGAATCAGCACTACCGCAGTGATGTCAATCCAACGTTGCCAGTGATCACCGGGGACTATGACCCGTTGAGCTATGGATATGGATGGGGGTCGTGTACAAGGCTATTCAATCGTTCTTATGGGCTGTACTCGCAAGAGATCGACGACCTGGATGTACTTACGGAGCTGATTCTACCGGACAATCGATCGCTTCACTTTAATTACAACCAGTTCGGGGAGGTGGCCGAAGTCCAGATGCCAACTGGGGGAAAGGTCTGGTACGACTACGGGTACGCCGGTGCGCTTCCGTCCGGCAACTCGCCCGTTTGGGAACGGGCGGGAGATCTCCACACAACTGTGCCAATAGATCGCGCGCTGACACAGCGCCGCACTTTCCCCGATGGCAGCACCCTTGAGGGTACTTGGAATTATAGGTACAACGGATCTTTTTCAGAAGTAACCGCAGTCTCTCCGAGCGGATCCTTAATGTTTGATCAGCGCCATTTCTTTCTCGCTGCCGGACGCTACTTCGATTATCCCCCAAGCAGTTCGGGAGCGCACGACGGTACGCAGAACACTCTGTGGTCGACGGGAGTTGAATGGCGGACGGAAACGCGCAACGCAGCGGGCGCAGTAATCGCGGCAAGCGAGCAAGACTGGACGCAACGGACGCCGGTAGTTTGGTCGACTTATCCGCAAGAGCAATTAGCTAACGACAACCGCGTCAATGAAGAGCGGAAAATTCTTGACGACGGTAGCACGGCAAAGGTGCAGACCGCCTATCAGGCAAACGTCAATTACAACAATCCATCGGAAGTGCGAGAGTACGACTTTGACCAGTCACTGAAGCGACGAACGACGACGACGTATGCAGACGGCAGCAACCTGATCAACGGACTGAATTACGCAGCCGACGCAATTCATCTGATTTCTCTGCCGTTGGTCCAGACGGTTTTCGACGGCAATAGCAATCAGGTCGCGCAGACCGTCAACGAGTATGACAACTACTCCAACGATGGAAGCCGCGCGCCCTTGCAGGACTATGGATCTGTGACGCAGCACGACCCGAACTATGGAACCGCCTACGCCACACGCGGCAACCTGACGCGTCTGGAGCACTGGCTGAACACGACAAATAGTTTCATCTACAGCTATCCCCGCTATGACGACCTCGGGAATGTTACTTCCGCAAAAGATGCCAACGGCAACGTCTCAACGATCAGTTACACGGATGACTTTGGCGATGGCAGCAATCCGGGAGGCGGAGGCGTGGGAACGTATGGAGCAACGTACGCGTTTCCGACATTGCTAACCAGTCCGCCGCCGCAATCAGGGCAACCGCAGCAAACTGCACGCAGTCAATACGATTTCTCGACGGGTCTGCTCACTGGTTTTCGAGATCGCAACAACATCGTCACGCAAACGATTTACAGTGATCCCTTTAATCGTCCAACGCTGGTGAAAGCGGCGCTCGGCGTTACCGGAGTTGAGGCGCACACAGCGATCTATTATGCGCAGTCCGCACCCACAACGATCTTTGGCGTGACGCTCACTAACAACGACGTGCTGACGGCGAAGGACCAAACGAATCTCGATGACGCTACACTGCGGTCGTGGACACACACGGATGGCTTCGGACGCACGATTGAAGCATGGTCGCGCGATCCTTCCTGCGACGATAAGGTCGCGACGATCTACGATGCTTTGGGCCGCGTCAAACAGGTCAGCAATCCTTATCGGCCGGGTTGCGGCGAGAATGCAATTTACACCACCACGGCCTACGATCTCGCGGGTCGTGTAACTTCCGTCACTACCCCAGACAGCGCAGTAGTCGCCACGGACTACAGTGGTAATCGTGTACTGGTAAGAGACCAGACGGGAAAGGAACGGCTCAGCCAAACAAACGCGCTGGGCCAACTCACCGACGTTTGGGAAATCACTGCTGCCGATTCCTGGACGCAATCGGTCTCATTCCCAAATCACGCGGAAGTGACGGCTGGTTACCGTACGTCTTACACCTACGATTCGCTCGATGATCTATTGACAGTTACGCAAGGCACTCAGCCGCCACGCACCTTCGTTTACGATTCGTTTAAGCGTTTGCTGTCGGCCACTAATCCGGAGAGTGGACTGGTTTGCTACGGCACGCTGTCTGGTGGACAGTGCCAGACCAATGGATACGATGCGAACGGCAACCTTCTTTATAGGACCGACGCGCGCGGCCTATTAACGAGCTATACCTACGACGCTCTGAACCGCGTCATCTCGAAGAGCTATAATGACAGCAACCCACAAACGCCGGCTGTCAATTACGTTTACGACGCGCAATCACTTCCCAACGGCGCGCCCACTTTCACGCGTGGCGCTTCAGTCGGCCGGCTGGTGGCGGTGACATATGGTGGAGGCAGTTCCGGCGACTATCATGGTTACGATGCGACAGGACGAACAGCGCTCCAGATCCAGCAGACTGGAACGGTGAACTATCAAGTCACTGTGGGCAGTTACGATCGCGCTGGACACATCACATCCGAGGTTTATCCGTCCGGCCGCACGGTCAGTTACACCTTCGACCAAGCCGGGCGTAACAATAACTTCAGCGGCAATCTTGGCGATGGCGTGACGCGCACTTATGCGACCGGCATCATTTACGACGCGGCCAGTCGATTGAAGAAAGAGCAGTTCGGCACGGACAGCGCTGTCTTTAATAAGCTCTGGTACAACTCGCGCGGGCAGTTGGCGGAGATCCGCGACAGCACCAGCTATACTGACCAGAACGATACGAGTTGGAATCGCGGCGCGATCATCAATCACTACAGTGATAATTGTTGGGGCATGTGCGGCGGCTCGAACAGTACGACCAACATGCAGGACAATAACGGCAATCTGAAGAACCAGGACGTCTACATTCCGAACAACGATCAGGTGACGAGCTACGTCACTTGGCGTGATCATTTCGACTACGACTCGTTGAATCGCTTGCTGCGCGCGCATGAATACCCTGGCGACCCGCAACGGGAGTGGCAGCAGGAGTATGTTTACGACCGTTGGGGCAATCGCACAATTCATCAAACGAACACCTGGGGCCCGAGTATTGGCCCGCCAATTCCCAAACCCAACTTCGGTGTCGACACCACCCACAATCGTTTGACCCCACCTGCGGGCTACACGATGAGCTACGACAGCGCGGGCAATCTCACGAACGACGATTACACCGGACAAGGCCAGCGCATTTACGATGCGGAAAATCGAATGACGCAGGCGTGGGCCAACAATCAATGGCAAATCTATACGTATGACGGCGCTGGCCATCGCGTGAAAAGAAAAGTGAACAACCAGGAGACGTGGCAGGTTTACGGCATGGGTGGTGAGTTGGTGGCCGAGTATGCTGCGAATGCTGCGCCGTCGAATCCGCAAAAGGAATATGGCTATCGCAACAGCCAGTTGCTGGTTACTGCTACGAGCACGGCCGGAGATGTACAATGGTTAGTCGCGGACCAACTCGGCACGCCGCGGATGATCTTTGACAAGACGGGCAGCCTGGCGAACACGAAGCGACATGATTATCTGCCGTTCGGTGAAGAGCTAACGGTGGGCCAAGGCCTCCGCACAAATACAATCGGCTACGGTGCCGACAACGTCCGGCAGAAGTTCACGCAAAAAGAACGAGACAGTGAAACGGGGCTGGATTATTTCGGCGCAAGGTACTATGGGAGCGCTCAAGGAAGATTCACTTCCGCTGATCCGCTCAACATCGAGTTGAGAAGGCTGGGTGATCCGCAGCAGCTGAATCTCTATTCCTATACTCGTAACAACCCGCTTAGGCTCACTGATCCCACTGGCCTCGACCCAGATCCAGACATCCAGGTTACCGGACAAGAGCAGGACGAATATCTGAAACGCCTTCAAGGAGAATTACCCGGCTTTGTCGTTGGCATCGATCCAGACACTAACAACGTGACCGTGGACACTCCAGCTGATATTCCAGAAGGAAAGGCGCGAGAGTACGCTCTTGACGCATACAGCCGCCTCACTCCGACTGGCCAACAGTTGTACGATGCCATTGTCGATCCCATTAACCATGCCACAATAGATACGGGAAATGGTCAGCCGAATCCCTTAGTTTTCTTTGGGAGGTTCGATGGCGGTGGCCATAACACTCTCGACTTTTCAGATATCAATCTGCTGGATGCACCTGCCAACGCTGGCGGTATCACTTCCACGCAAGTTGTCGCTCATGAAACGCTTGAAGCATATTCTTCTGCAAAGAACCCTGGTTCGCCGGTTGGTCCGAACCATAATTTTGCGAACCAATATGCGGGAGGCCTGGATCAGGTAGCCGGGAGTGGTCAACCGGTGTGGGATAATCCTGCTACTCAAGCAAATCTCGTAGGCGCAACGGCTACTTTCACAGTGCATGGGAGCAACCCGGTCGTACGCGAAGAAATTACCCTGCACTTCGTGACGCCAATACCTCAAGCAGCTATCAGTACGACGCCATCAGGCTCCCAGCCTAATAACGTAGTTAGCGTAAGGAAAGTACCATGATCAGGAAGTTGTTTCTAGAATTCTCAATTCTTCTGTTATTGGCAGTTCCTGCTGCTGGGGCCACGCCCGGTTGTTCCCGAGTGGATACGCAAGACCACATAGAAATAATTGCAACAGTTGTTGCGTATAATCTTTCTGTGTTGAGCGTTGCGAAGCTTACGTCAGTTCCAAACGATGATGTCATTCTAGTTCGGATCAAACGAGTGCTGGCGGGTCACGTGAAATCGCGCTATGTGATTGTGCACTACCAATACTGGGACAGCGAACCGCGCCTACCTGACGGGTTTCACAATGCAAAAGCACAGTGGCGGCTTGAACTAAATAGAGACTCCACGTGCGACAAGTCTTTTTCAGAAGCTCTTTCCAAGAAGAACAAACCAGGGCTGGTGGTTCTGGTTCCGCTGCAACGACCGCACGGGAAGAAAGTCCGCCTAGTCAATGAAAGGATATCGTGTTATGTGCTCCACCCTAACGGTCTAAGCTTGTACAGAAAGGCTCCGTAAGAACCCGTAAGAACGAAATCACCGTCAGTTACGACACTCTGGAAGACCACTCCTGCCGGCCAGTTCTTCCGCAACAGTGCGTGGAGCGCGTCGTTTTCGGCCAGCGCAACTTGCGAGAAAGTCGGACAGACGCCGACGAAAACTTATCCTTCGGGAACGGACCGTCAACTGGTCACGCTAAGATTTCGATCCGCCAAAAGGTGAGTATAGAATGCCGGTCGAGTAGGTGCGCTTCGTGCCCCTAGCCGAGGTGGCCGGTCACGCTGTTCGCGCGGCCTGCGCCGTCAAGCGATGCTTCGACGCGGCGAGGAGGATAATCTGTTGCTGCTTGGGAGTCGAGAAGCGGCTTCGAAAAAGCTTACGCATCTAATCGCCCAGTATCTCGTCGCTATCGCTCAAATTCTACCCTGCAATCTGTTACTTCCCACCAAACTCTCCACTAAAGAGTGAGACATGCAATTGATCCTTCGGTAAGCTTCACCATCTTCTCAGCGCTG
>JBGPWL010000133.1:0-9772 GCA_041492185.1 Pyrinomonadaceae bacterium
CCGTTAACTCCCGCGATAGGTGGAGTAGCCGTAAGGGCAAAGCAAGAGCGGGATGTGATAGTGCTGCGTCGTGTCGTCAACCTCGAATACTATGGCCACCTGCGGATAGAAACATTTGACGTTGAGCGTCGAAAAATAACTTTCTGTATCGAAGACCAACCGATACACGCCTGCTTCCAAATGGGTTTCCACCAGGAAGAACGGTTTTACGCGCCCGTCTTCATCGGTCCAGGCTTCGGCGAGCGCTGCCCAACTATCGTCGGTGTTGCGCACCTGGAGATCGACGTGCACTCCGCCGGCCGGCCGGCCGCAACCCGTGTCGAGAATATGTGTGGAGATTGTGCTCATGAATTTGATCTTTGGTCTTTGAACTTTGTACTTTGAAGCCAGGTTCACCTTCTCGGTGATTGATGTTCACGATTAGAGACAATGTACTCAAGATTCCAGACTGTTGATTAGCTTCACCAGCCTTAGCTGCGTAATCTTGCGTTGCTCCTCGGCAGCAACACGTAATTCCTTGTCGCGATCGTTGTTTAAGCGTTCCTGCAGAATTGCCAACATCTCGTCAGAACTCTTTCCCGTCGCGCAGACGATAAAAATATAACCGAACGTTTGTTCGTACTCGCGATTGCCCGCCGCGAGCGCCTGCATCGTACCATGAGGCGCGCTCTGCACGCTCGATTGTTCCTGCTCCGACCACGCGCGGGCTTCGACCGAAGCTTCTTGTGCAGCTTTCTGCTCGCCGATCTTTGGATGCGCGCGAAAGGCTTCGAGCCAATCTTCCGAATCGAGTGACCACCAAATCCGATCGGCTTCATTCAAAAGCTCATCGGTATTTTCAAACGGCCGCGCATTTGTCATCGCGCGCGCCCAGCGAACCGAACCGCAGCATTTTACGAATTCGGCGGCGGCACCTTCCGCTGGAATCGAGTTCAATTGATCAAGTCCGTTGCTCAACCTGACTGTCTCACCACGAAGACCCAAAGCTTCAAAAGGCTTTAATGCCTTTGTGTCTTGGTGGTTAATCGATTGTCCCAAAAATCCGCAACCTGCTGACGCCGCCATCCGGGAAGATATTGAATCGCACGTGCGAAACTGCGCCGGCATCGAGAATTTCATCCGCAAAGAAATGGCGCTTGTGTGCTTCAAGTTTTGTGCGCGGCAACAGTGTCTTAGAGAAAGCTGGGTCCATAAGCGCGTCAATCTCTAACCCGGCAGCGTTGCAGGCTTCAAGCGAACAACTCTCAGGAAAATTTCCCTTGAACCATGACGTATCAACTTCAAGGCGGCGAATGTGTCCCACGGTTCCCAGTTTGATGATCACCCAATCGTGACCCGGACCGCGCCGACGCTTGGTTTCCCAGCCGTCACTCATGTTCACCGCTCGTCCGGGCATGATCAGGTTGTGGCGATGGCCGAAGAACATGTCGCTGCAGGTGAGCACGAGCCCGCCGTTTTCAATCGCCGCCAGATCGAACTCGCCGCCATCGCTCTTCGCTCGATCCCAATCGGGAACAACTTCGCCGTACACGCGCAATCGCGCCACGCCGCCATCGGGATAAATCATGAAACGAAGATGAGTCCAGCGCTGATCGCTCCTAATCGCAAACGGATTTTGCGAATCACCAGTCAAATTCGAAACCGGCAAAATCTCCGTCCATTGAACTGACTCGCTCGTAAGCTGTTCCGTCGTGGGAAGTCCGTCAATCGAGCAAGCCTCGAGCGAACACTGTTCCGGATAGTTTCCTTTGAAGTGACTGGTATCAACGACGACTCCGCGAATAATCCCCGGCAGCCCAAGACGCAAGATGCACCAATCGAATCCCGGCGTGCGCCGGCGCCGCGTCTCCCAACCATCCATCCACTTGCCAAGGTCGGTGTATTTGCCTTCAATGAAAATTGGCGCGCTTGCCTTGAGTAGATTCTCCTTCGGCGCAAAAAATTCGTCGTTAGCCACGAGCACTGCGCCACCGAGGCGTTCTGAAGCGAGATCGATTAATTCGGTGAAGTCCATGAGCAAACTATCCTTCAGGATAGAATACAAACAACGTGCAACCGGTCTTTGACTGCGGCACATGCGACGAACCGGTCGGGTTATGAATGAACGTGCCTGCCGGATAATCGCGCACGCCGTCATTGAAAACTCCGGAGACGACGTACACTTCTTCCGGCCCCGGTTCATGCACGTCGATTCCTTCCCAACAAGCGCCCGGATCGATATCCACGACTTGCGCCGTAGCTCCGTTGCCGGATTGCCAGAGCGTGCGTACGCGAATGCTGCCGCCAAATTTTTCTTTCACGGGCGCGTCTTCCGCTCGCGCCCATTCTACTGCTGACATGAAACCTCGCTTTCAGTAGCGATCTAAGCGCCCGACTCCGGGTCGCTCCAGGAAAAACCCCTTCGGTCCTGAACAGAACTCCCCGCCATCATAAACGATCTGCCCGCGAAGAAAAGTCTTTTGGACAACGCCGCGAAGAGTCTCGCCTTCGTAAGGCGTCAACTTGTGGCGGTGATGAATGCGATCAGGTTCGGCGCGGAACTCCTGATCAGGATTCCAGATCACGATGTCCGCATCAGAACCAACCGCAATCGTGCCCTTCCGCATATCCAATCCAACCAGTTTTGCCGGCGCGTGACATAACCACTCGACTAAATCGCCGATCGAGTGGCCGCGCTCTTTTGCTTCCGTCCACATCACCGGTAGACGAAGTTGCAAAGAAGAGATGCCACCCCACGCCTTAATAAAATCGCCGCTATCTCGACATTTCATATCGGGCGGGCACGGCGAATGATCCGAGACGACCATATCGATTGTGCCGTCATCGAGCGCCTGCCAGAGTTGTTCGCGATTCTCTTGCTCGCGAATCGGCGGACAACATTTGAACTGCGTCGCGCCATCGGGAATCTCTTCTGATGCAAAGTGCAAATAGTGTGGGCACGTCTCTGCGGTAAGCTTCAGCCCTTTCGCTTTCGCTTCGCGCAGCAGCGGCAAGGCATCCGCCGATGAATGATGCACGATGTGCACGCGCGTTCCGAATTCCTGGCTCAAGCGAATCATCAACCCAACTGCTTCATTTTCAGCAGCACGTGGTCGCGCGTTGAGAAACGTCTCGTAGCATCGCGGATCTGAATCACTTTGCGGTGTGCCGCAGGCGGCATCGATTGGGCCGGGCAGTTCTGCATGCACGATCAGCACGGCGCCCAGCCGCGCCAGCTCCGGCATCGCTTCACGCAGATCGCGTTCAGTCACATTGGGAAACTCGTCAACTCCCGAATGAACCAGAAAACATTTGAAGCCCACGACGTCGGCCTCCCAAAGCTTTGCAAGCTCGCGCGTGTTGCCCGGCACGACCCCGCCCCAGAATGCAACGTCAACCTGGCATTGATCGCGCGCTGCTTTCAGTTTCTCTTGAAAGCCGTGAAGCGTTGTTGTCGGTGGAATACAATTGAGCGGCATGTCGACGAGCGTCGTGACGCCGCCGGCAGCCGCGGCGCGCGTCGCCGTCGCGAAACCTTCCCACTCAGTACGGCCCGGCTCGTTGATGTGAACATGCGTGTCAACGAGACCGGGCATCACTATCGAGTCGTCGTCAGCGTCTATGATCGCGCAAGCAGGAATCTGATCGTAAGGAGCAATTGCTGAAATGCGGCCATTGCTAATCTGAATTGACGCCGGGGCAATTTGGAAGGGTGCCGCGTGCCCTGCGCCGCCGGCCTTCAAATCCGGCAGAACTACGTTTCTCCCGCGGATCACTAAATCCGGAACAGTCATGATCGCAAGTCGAACAGAAAATCTTCCAAAAGATTCAGCGAAACGCGCAAGCGATAGTTTCTGGTAGACCGAATATCGTCAATTGGCGAGATTTCGCGAGCCAGCTCTGTTTTTGCTTTTTCCATTAATTCGCGATCCAAATCTGCGCCTCGCAGTACTGCTTCGGAGTTTGCGCAGCGAAGCGGAATGGGTGCCACGCTGCCGAAAGCGATGCGAACGTCTTCAATTCGCCCGTCACCCATACACGCAACTGCCGCGACGCATACCTTCGAGATCGCCTGCGCTTTGCGCGTCCCAACTTTGCGATAGTAGTGATTCGTGATTGCCCTGGTCCGCGGCAGACGGATCGCGCGCAGCAATTCATCGGCGCGAATGTCCATCTGCTTATAGCCGGTATGGAATTTCGAATATGAAATCCACCGCGCACCTTGTTTCGAAATCAACTCAAGTTCCGCATCATACGCGAGCAACGCCGGCGGGGAATCTGCCGCCGGTGAAGCGTTGACGACGTTACCGCCGAGCGTGCCTCGATTCTGAATCGCAATGCCGCCAGTTTCCTTTGCCGCCTGACAAAGCATCGGGAACTCTTCGCGCAGAATTTTGTCGTCTTGAACTTCGGTATAAGTCGTGAGCGCGCCCATCGTGACGTGATCGTTGCTTACTTCGATTCCGCGCAGCTCTTTGAGATTCCAGATGTTGACGTAATTCTTATGCGGCAGCTTGCCGGCTTCGAGCAAGACCATCAGGTCAGTGCCGCCGGCGAAAGGTTTCCATTTGCCTTCGTCGCAAGCGAGTACGTTGAGCGCGTCGCTCAAATCCGCGGGGGAAATCAATCGATAGGAGGGAACGTAAGCTCTCACTTTGATTTTGTTTCAGTCTGCTGTTCGCGCTTCTTCACATCCTTGTGCCTGGTCAAGGACGGCGGCCCTATCTTAGCGGTGCCCAGCGAGAGACAGAGTCGTCGCAGTTCAGAAACGAGTTTGAGTCGAGCCGTAACCGCCGGAGCTGACATGTCAATTTTCCGCATCGTCAATATTCTCTGTCAGTGCGCTTATGTCGGCGAGATCCTGAGGCCGTCCGCTTATTTTCTTTAGACTTATCAGGCCATCCCGCGAAACGACCGATAGTCTTCCGCCTTCCCAATCAGCCTGCACGCGCGTATCCCAGATCTCCCGAATCTCTTCCGTGACCAGCAGCATATCCAGGGACAGCACAATCCCAGTTTCGGAATCAATTTTTGAGACTCTCCTAATCTCGATGGCATCTCCCGCGAAGGTCATGTCAAGACCACGTATTGTGTAGTCAAGCTCCTTGGCAATTATTATTACGCCGTCTAATGAATCAGCCAAAATTAACAGATCGATGTCGACAGTCGCGCGGGGACAATCATAAATAGCCATGGCGATTCCGCCGCAAAGCGCGTAATCAATTTGATGCTTATCAAGCGCCGCGACCAAATTTTTGAGCTCTTCAATTAGATCGAACATACTTAGAATCCTATTTCTGACACGCTCGCACGACCGATTCGAAGATCTTCATATAGCCGGTGCAGCGGCAAAGATTTCCCGCGAGGCCATTGCGAATTTCCGCTTCATTAGGACTCGGATTCTTTTCGAGGAGGTTCACCGCTGCCATCACCATCCCCGGCGTGCAGATACCGCATTGCGCGCCGCCACATTCGATGAACGCCTGCTGCACACCGTGTAATTGATCCGCGCCCAACGCAATGCCTTCGATGGTTTTGATGTTAGCGCCTGCAACCTGTGCTACGGGCACCAAACAACTATTGACAATCTCTCCGTTGATAAAGACGGAGCACGCGCCGCACTCGCCTTCGCCGCAACCTTCTTTGGTTCCGGTTAGATGTAATTGCTCGCGCAGCACGTCGAGCAGACGCTCCATCGGGTAGGCATGAAGCGTCTGGGGCTGGCCGTTAACAGCGCAAGTGATCGTGCTCTTGTCTGGTGTCTTGGACAACCTGATCTCCGGTCAGCGTGGTAATGGTTTAGGACGGGGGCATGGGTCAGGCTCTGGATACTCAACATCGTCTGGCTCAATCGCAACCCGCCCACAACCCACATAATAGAGACCCCACGTCACCTTAACGCCCCGCTCACGCAAAGCCGGCTTCGATAGGATTCTATCGCGCACGAATCTCGCATTCTCACTCGAGACTCTACTCAAGTCCTTCTTGTCGGCAGTAGTTATGCGCTTCCCTCCATTATATTTGTCACTGACGAATCGAATGGCCGGCTCGATCTTATCCAGCAATTCCGGCACATAAACCCCGGGCGCTCTGTCAACAGCGCTGGCAACGGCCCCGCAATCTGTATGACCGAGAACTACCACCAGCTTTACCTTCTTATAGACCAGGGCATATTCCAAAGAGGCCAGTTCGTCTGAGTTCAACACCGGCCCCGCTACCCTAATGACAAAGATGTCACCCAGTCCCTGATCGAAGATCAATTCCGGCGGCACTCTGGAATCCATGCACGCGATCACGACTGCAAAGGGGTGTTGCCCGCCGGCGGTTTCTTTCCGCTCTTCGGCCCAGTTCCGTTTTTCCATCGTGCCCCGCCAACGCTCATTTCCTTCGACGAGCCGTTTCAGGGCCGTGGCGGCATCGACCTCCTTATCGTCAGGCGGGCCTCCAGTTACTAGCACCGGCGCGGTGATAACCTGCGAATTCGCTTTCCACTGCGTGCCGGGCACCCCGAACGAACTCAACGCCATCACTAACGCGATGACAACGATCAAAGCTCTTATTGCATTATTCTTCATTGGGCTACTCCTATCGAGATTTTGGTCGGAGCGCGGACATCCTGTCCGCCTGAGCGCCAAGCGCGAACAATCCTTTCGGCCCAATACGCATCGCTTGGAGCGCGCTGCGCGCGCGGGCGGGCAGGATGCCCGCGCTCCGTTATTCAACGCAACTCCTCCATCATCGCCTCCGGCATCAACGGAATATGATTGAAACTCATCCCCGTCGCATTTTCAATCGCATTTAGAATCGCCGGCGCGGGACCATCCATCGGCAGTTCGCCAATTCCTTTTGCGCCCGCGGGCCCGTACGCGTAAGGGTTCTCTGAGAAATAAACACGAATTGGCGGAATGTCGGCTGGCGTGGGGATGATGTAGTTGGTCATCTGGTTATTCACCATCCGGCCGTTCTCCCACACGACATTTTCGAAAAGCGTGAACCCGATCGCCTGCGCGACGCCGCCTTCGATCTGACCCGTTGCCAGCACCGGATTGATCACCTTACCAACTTCCTGGACCGCCACGAAGTCATCGACGCATGCTTCATAGGTGAGCATGTCAACGGTGACTTCGGCTACATAGACCGCCCACGCGAACGCGCCATACGCATCGCCCTGATATTTGTCATCGTCCCAATGAATATTCGGCGGCGGCTGATATTTGCTGAAGGATTTCAGAGCGCCAAATTTCTTAATGTGCTCGCCGCAAGCAGCTTGAAATTCAGCCGATGTATAGCCATCACTAAGCAAACCTGCGCCGATTAGAGTCTGCTTTAGACCGAGCACGGCCGATTCGACGAGCTTGCCGACGACCATGCACGTGCGCGACGCGACGGTGGGGCCACTGTTCGGCACGTTGCTGGTATCGGGCTGCGTGACTTCGATCAAGTCGTAGTCAATGCCCAACGCTTCCGCTGCGATCTGCGAGAAGATCGTGTTCGTGCCCTGGCCAATCTCCGTGCTTGCGGCCAGAATGCGCACGCGACCTTCCGCAGTCGCTTCCGCGCCGACAACCGATTGCAGATAAACCTCTCCCGATCCAGTAAAGCCCGCGCCGTGCATGAACGAAGCGAAGCCGATGCCTCTCTTGATTCGCGATGTTGAGTAATCAGAGCCCTCCCTTACGGTCGGGCTACTGCCCCGATCAGCGTTTTCTCGGGCGAATCGTTCACGTTTCGCGTGGTAATCACTAAACGCGAATGCCCGGTCCATCAATCCCGCCATATCAACCTTCTCGCGAATGGTTTGATTGGTCGCCGTCGTCTGGCCCTCCTTAATGAAGTTGCGACGGCGAAATTCTTCGGGCGTCAGTCCAATGGTCTTCGCGACTTTGTCCATCTGACGTTCCAGCGCAAAGATACTTTGCGGCGCGCCAAATCCTCTAAATGCACCGTGCGGCGGAACGTTGGTCGCAACTGCCATGCTATGAATGCGAACGTTCGGACAGAAGTAAGGACCGGCGGCGTGAATCGTCCCGCGCGAAAGCACGACCGGCGACAATGTGCAGTACGCGCCGCCCTCGATCACGAAATCGATCTCCATAGCAAGCAGCTTTCCGTCTTTTGAAACGGCAGTGCGGTGTCGCGTTCTTGAAGGATGGCGCTTTGTTGTCGCGACCATGTCCTCGGCGCGATCGTAGATCATCTTGACGGGCTTGCCTGATTTCCACGCGAGTAGCGCCGCATGACCGGCAATCATCGACGGATACTCTTCTTTCCCGCCGAAGCCACCGCCCGTTTCGGTCTGAATCACGCGAATCTTTTCTTCCGGCAAACCGAATAATTTGATGAGCGCCTTGTGCACATAATACGGGCACTGCATCGAGCCCCAGACCGTCACACCGTCTTCCGGGTTTGCGATCGCGATGGCGCCGTTGTTCTCGATGTAGAGCTGCTCCTGCGCGCCGGTGTGGTATTCACCTTCAATAATGAAATCCGCGGTCGCCCATGCGTCGTCAACGTTTCCCTTATCGACCAGAAATTTCTTGAAGACGTTGTCTTCGCCCCAAACAATTTCTTTCTGGTCGAGGGAATCCTGCAAAGAAAAGATCGCGGGCAGCTCTTCGATTTCGACCCGCACATTGCGGCGCGCTTCCTCCAATAAATATTTGTCCTTGTGGGCGAGGAGCAAAATCGGTTCTTCCGGATGATTGACTATTTCGTCGGCAAGGTAGGGCTGATCATTCAGGATCAACGCAACATAGTTCGCGCCGGGAATGTCTTTGGCGGTAACGACGGTGAATTCGTCCCACGGAATATCACCTTCGAACGATATCTTACGGATACGCCCGCGCGGAACCTCACTGCGCACCGTCGCGCCGTGGAGCATTTCGGGGAACGTCAGATCGTCAACATAAAGCGCCTGGCCCGTGACTTTCTTGCGGCCTTCTTTGCGCGGAACTGATTTGCCGATTAGTTCCATGAAGTCGAAGTCGTGAGCGGAAGCTGCCTAGTCTTTCAGCCCACGAATGACTTGGCGATGCGAGTTGTGACCGCGTCGTAGCTTGCGCGTCGCGACGAGTCATACTCAATCTCGAATGTCTTAAAGACGCCGCGTCGCAGCATCGTCTTTTGATAATGAACTTTTCCATTGACCAGCGCCGTAACCACAAACCAATCCTGCCGCATCACCTTGTACGTCACGCCGTTGCCCCATTCGCGCGACACTTCCAGGAATGAGCCGCGCAGGGTTTCCTTGTTCACATTGTATCGACCATAAACGCGCATCTCAGCGCTGCCATCCGTGGCGCGAAAGATCTGGCCGTCGCCATTCGCAGACTCACCCTGCGGGGTCAGCAGGTTTGAGGGGTATGAGATCGAGTAGTTGAAACGCGCATTCGCGTAAGTCCGGTACACGTCCTTTCCTCTCGCCGGCGCGGCTAGACCTGCGGCAATTGAAGTTAACGAGAGGGCCATAGCCAATAGAAATGTTCGCTTTCGCATAATCATTCTTCTGCTCCTTGGTTTCTTGTCTGTTTGCATACTACAACCTCTTCAAGTTTACGAAAACTTTACCCGCTCCAGCACCAACAAGCCAATTGAGACGACCGCCAACACGTACATCACCGGATGAATCTCTTTACGACGGCCGACCATCAGATAAAGTGCAACGTGCGAGATGAAGCCCCAGAGGATGCCTTGGGTGATCGAAAATGTCAGCGGGATCAGAATCAACGTCACGAATGCGGGCACGCCTTCTTCAATTTTCGAGAAGTTGATCTCGCCAATGCTCTTGAACATC
>JBGPWL010000044.1:0-37223 GCA_041492185.1 Pyrinomonadaceae bacterium
ATGGATGGTGAGCGATCAGCTCGGCACGCCGCGGATGATCTTTGACAAGACGGGCAGCCTGGCTTCAACGACCCGGCACGACTATCTGCCGTTCGGCGAAGAGTTGATGGCCAGCACGGGCCTGCGCACGACGACGCAAGGGTACACCGCAGCCGGTTACGTGGCATCGGACAAAGCGCGGCAAAAGTTTACCGAGCAGGAGCGAGACGACGAGACGGGCATGGACTACATGCACGCGCGCTACTATGCGAACACGCAAGGCCGTTTCACGAGTCCGGATTCGTTGCTTGGCTCAATCGGAAATCCACAAACATTCAACCGCTGGCGCGCTCGCCGGCATCAGGCGGATTGACTAAAAGGCGGCCGTTCCTGTGACTCAAGGTCTTTCAGAACAAGCCGCCCTCTCGAGGAGCCCACCTACCTCAGTTTGTCTTAACGCGACTTAGTCGACAAAGTTCCAAAGACTAAATAAAGTTCCAAAGACTAAATCACGCCGCGCGCGCACGGGGAATTCTTTGCTGGCGCGCGATCCGTTCGAGCCAGCGCTGCGCTTCCTGGTAGTAGGGAAAGCGTCGCTCTTCTATCCTAAACGCGCCAGTGTGGTAATAGCGTCGGCCGTTCATTAATCGCGCCGGATGCTTAATGTGCAGCATTTCGTGATAAAGAATGTATTCAACAAACCACTCCGGAACGTCTGGCGAGTCAAGCGTCTTGCTGATCGTAATCGTGTCATACACACGATCGTGGTGACCGAGAATGCGACGCGTCTTTCGCCGTGACCAGGTAATGATTGGCTTCGCGATCTGGGTGCCAAAATAGTGCCGATTCAATCGAGCAAACATCCGATCCAGATCGTATGCGCGGCCCTGCGGCGACGACAATAGCTTTCGGCCACGCCCCCGGCGCGCGATGTCAGAGAGCCGCTGCACTTCGGGCCTCAACGTGTAGTCACGATATATTCGCTCGTGCACTTGTGGAGTTCGCTTCGCCAATAGCCGCGCGACCATTACAAAAGCTAGAGCGCGAAGCACATCCGGCGGGCCGTCCTTACAAATGTCAGACAGCCGAACGTAAACGCGTCCCCCACGCAATCTAATAGTGTGGCGCAGTCCCGCATAAGGGTAGAACCGTACTTCTATCGGAGGCAGCGCACGCTGATCGCCAAGGTGGCGGAAAGCGTCGGTGAATAACTTTGTTAGATCCGAACCCATGTTGCCTCTTGCCGGTATTTGCAGTGAAGGGCGAAGACTTCCAATCAATTTCGACTCGACGTCCAAGCTTCGTTTTTGGCAGTCGCGAATGAATCTTAGGGAGCCTTTGGAGGTACGTCAATCGTCGGGCTGCCTCTGCCGCTAACCCATTGAGCCACTGAGAAATGCGAGCCACTGGCGTTCGGGGCATCGAGAAGGGCACGCTACGCCGTTGGGTAACCCTCAAAGCTACAACAACTTACTCGACAGTTTGGGCTTTCGAGACAAAGAACTTCTTAAGGTGACTAGTGGACCTTGATCAAGCCGGCTGACCTGCAGAACCCTCCGGAACCTTGTGTTGGAGTAAGTGTTTGCAGCCATCTTGCTGAATACTCTATACTGCAAAACGCCATTCCTCGGGAGCCTCGGCTTAGCGGTTTCGCGGGGGTCGGCGTACTTCAGGTCTAGCACCAGAGAGCGAGCTTAGAGCAGGTTCACTGTCACCTAATGTCCCGTCGCAGTTCCAATCTCCAAAACGCGGAAGGAAATGTCGCTGATTCGCGCGGCGAGGCAGTCCTCGCGGCGATTATCAAGGAACATCTCGTAACCGGCGAGGCTGTCGGATCGCGCGTGCTTTCGGATCGTTTCAAACATGCCGCCGGTTGGAGTTCGGCCACTATCAGGAACATTATGGGCGAGCTTGAGGACACCGGTCTCGTTGAGCAGCGGCACACCTCGGCTGGGCGCGTGCCAACAGACAAGGGCTACCGTTATTACGTGGATCACATGCTCAGCGAGGCGCAACTCTCAGAAGCCGATCTGAAAGCTATCGACGAGCTGCTCTACGCCGGCGACAGCGACTCTGGCGCAGGCCCGGAACGCTTGATGGAGAGAGCGTCGCATGCGCTCTCCGCCCTCTCGCAAAACGTCGGCATAGTCATTTCGCCGTCGTTGGCCGAGAATTGCCTTAAGCATATCGAGTTCGTGCAACTGGCAGATAAGCGCATTCTGGTGGTGCTCGTTTCCGCCTCGAACATAATTCACAACAAGATCATTCGCTTTGATGAAACGCTCGCGCAGGACGACCTGGATCGAACCGCCCGTTATTTGAACACTGAATTTGCCGGAAAGAGCCTGCTCGCTATTAGGGCGCAGATTGTGGAACTCATCCGGCAGGAGAAGGCCCTTTATGACCGCCTGCTGCGCAACGCTATTCTGCTGTGTGACATGAGTCTTGAAGGCGAAGAGGTTGAAAGGACTGATGTCTACGTCGACGGCGCTTCAAATATTCTCACCAAACGCGATTTTGCTGATGTGGAAACGATGCGCGAACTGTTTCGCACTTTCGAAGAAAAGTCTCGTCTCGTCAAGATTCTCAACGAATGCATTTCTCGGGACCCCGCATTTCCCGGCAACGTGCATATCATAATCGGACGCGAGCATCTGACGCCCTCAATGCAGAACTGCGCATTAATCACCGCGCCCTATCGTTTGGGTGCTGGTGAAGTCAGCGGCACAATCGGCGTTGTCGGTCCGATGAGAATTGAGTATTCGCGCATGATGGCTATGGTAAACTACATGGCGCGGCTCATTGAGCGCCGGCTTACAGAAGAAGCCGCATTATACTAGCCGGTTTTTGCGACGAGGTTCCTTGAAGGCTACACCGACCTGCTGGGCAAAATAATGACATCGGACAAAAAGGGAAGACGATGGAGTCGCATTCCAATACGATTTCCAGGCGAACCGGACGAGACTATGCCCCAAAACGATTCTGGTAAAGAGTCTCGCCCGCAAAGTGAGACTCGCGCCCCTTCGACTGACTCCGTCAACGAGGAACCTGCCGACGATGGACGCGCCCTTGAGCTGGGTGATGTCGCGTCGGAAACGGACGGGAATGATGAGGAAGCTTTCGCTGCCTCGAGTGACTTGGGCGAAAGGCTCGCGCGGGAGCCCGCGGATCACGAGGGTTCGGGCCCGGTTCTTGCCGAGTTAGTAGCAACCAGGGCGGAACTCAAGCGCGTTCTGGCTGAACTCGATGACTCCAAAGATCGATTTGCCCGCCGTCAGGCTGACTTCGAAAACTTTCGCAAGCGAGTCGAGCGCGAGCGAGTGGAAGCTTACAACCGCGCCGCCGCTGATTTGGTGGCGAAGCTTCTACCGGTACTCGATAATCTGGGACGCGCGCTTGACACCGAAGCATCGGTTGAAGCTACGGAGTCTGACGAGTTTCGTCATTTCTTGAGTGGTGTCGATCTCATCTACAAACAACTCAGTGGCGTGCTTGAAACGCTGGGAGTCAAGCCGGTTCCCGCGGTCGGCGAGCATTTTGACCCGCACGTTCACGAGGCCGTCGTAACTGAAGAAACGTATGACTACGAGCCGGATACCGTCATGCAGGAGATCGTTCGTGGGTATCGGCTGGGCGACAAATTGCTGCGGCCGGCCCTGGTCAAGGTGGCGGTGCGAAAAACAGAAGAGAAGGAATCCATAAGTTAGAATCTCAGTGCGAGAGGTCTGACTCCCATGGGAAAAGCAATAGGAATCGACTTAGGTACTACCAACTGCTGCGTTGCCGTGCTTGAAGGCGGAGCGGTGCAGATCGTCCCGAACAAAGAGGGAGGCCGAACAACTCCGAGCGTCGTTGGCTTCACCGACAAGGGCGAGCGTCTGGTGGGACAGATTGCCAAACGACAGGCAGTCACAAACGCGTCGAATACGGTCTATGCAGTCAAGCGTCTGATCGGACGAAAATTTGACTCGCCGGAAGTTCAGCGCATGCGCGAGACGTCCGCTTTTGAGATCGTTGACTCACCAAACGGTGACGCGCGAGTGCGCGTCCAGGGCCGAAGTTATAGTCCTCCGGAGTTATCCGGGATTGTGTTGCAGCGCCTGAAAGCAGCCGCTGAAGATTTTCTCGGCGAACCGGTCACTGATGCGATCATTACGGTGCCGGCTTATTTTGATGACACGCAACGACAGGCGACCAAGGATGCCGGCAAGCTCGCGGGACTGAAAGTGGAGCGGATCATCAATGAGCCGACCGCCGCCGCGCTGGCCTACGGCCTGGGAAAGACAGGAATCGAGCGCATCGCGGTTTACGATCTGGGCGGTGGCACGTTTGATATCTCGATTCTTGAAATGAACGATGGTGTCTTCGAGGTTCTTTCCACTTCGGGCAACACTTTTCTGGGTGGGGAAGATCTCGACGAGCGGATCATGAATTGGATGGCGGACCAGTTTTCCGCTGATACAGGAATCGACCTGCGGCAGGATCGGCTCGCGCTTCAGCGTTTGAAGGAAGTAGCCGAACGCGCGAAGTGCGAACTATCGTCAGCCACGGAGACGAACATAAATCTTCCGTTCATCGCTGCTGACGCGACCGGGCCGAAACACTTCAACAAGACGTTGACTCGCGATCAATTTGAGAACCTCGTTGCCGACTTGATCCAGCAGACGGTTGAGCCCTGCCAGCGAGCAATGCAAGACGCAAAGCTTCAACCCGCTGACATCGAAAAGGTAATTCTCGTCGGCGGCCAGACGCGATCGCCGATCGTCGAACGCACCGTCGAGAGCATCTTTGGCAAGAAACCTTCGGCCGAAATCAATCCGGATGAAGTCGTCGGCATGGGCGCTGCCATTCAGGGCGGAGTGTTGACGGGAGAAGTGAAGGACATCGTGCTGTTGGACGTGCTGCCGTTGAGTCTCGGTCTGGAAACGCGCGGCGGTCTCTTCACAAAGATCATCGAACGCAATTCAACCATTCCGCTCCGCAACAGTCTCACGTTTACGACGGTGGTAGACAATCAGTCGTCCGTCGAGATTCATATTCTTCAGGGCGAGCGCGAAATCGCCGAAGGTAATCGGTCCCTGGGCAAGTTTGAGCTGGTCGGGATTCCGCCGAGCCCGCGCGGAGTGCCACAAATCGATGTCTCGTTCGAAGTTGATGCGAACGGCATTGTTTCAGTTTCGGCTCAGGACAAAGCCACGGGACGCGAGCAGCAAATGAGGATCACGCCGACATCTGGGCTGCCACCTGACGAGATTAACCGGCTCATCACGGAGGCGGAATCTCTTACGGAGGCAGACCGGCAAGCGAAGGAAGCCGTCGTGCTGCGAAACAGACTCGACACGCTGTTGCGCAACACGCAGAAGTCGTTCACGAAGTTTGGCGGAATGCTATCGCAAAACGATCAGGACATCGCGGAACGTGTGTTCGGCGAAAGCGAAGCAGCGGCGAGGACAAGCAACATTGATGAGATCAATCAGGCGCTAACTAACCTTGAGCGGGTCGCCGGTCAACTGGCCACGGCCATGATGAAGCCGCCCAGGGAAAGTGAGTCCGGCGAATCGCTTGAAATTGAGCGCAACACTCGTGATTGACAAAGATATAATTCACTTAACCAGTAAAATGAAATTTGAAGGAGTTGGCAGAGTTAAATGAGTAAGCGAGATTATTACGAAGTTTTGGGTGTCGGCAAGACGGCCGCCGATCAGGAAATCAAGAGCGCTTATCGCCGCCTGGCGATGCGTCATCACCCGGACAAGAATCCGAATGACGCAACTGCCGAGGAGAAGTTCAAGGAAGCGGCCGAAGCGTACGCGGTGCTCTCAGACGCCGAGCAGCGCAGACGTTACGATCGTTTTGGCCACGCCGGAGTATCCAGCGCGGCCGGAGCAAGTTGGGGCGCCCCGGGCTTCGGCGGCATCGAAGATATTCTCGGCGATCTGTTTGGGTTCGGCGACGTCTTCGGTGGCGCGCGCACGAGTTCGCGCCGATCGGCAGCGCAACGCGGGGCTGACCTTCGTTACGATCTCGAGATCAAGCTCGAGGAAGCAGCCAACGGAATGACGGCGCAGTTGCGCATCCCGCGACTCGAATCCTGCGACACCTGTAAAGGCAGCGGCGCCGCGGCGGGAACGCAACCCGAGTCGTGCCAGACCTGCGGTGGAATGGGCCAGGTGCGTTACCAGCAGGGTTTCTTCTCTG
Source organism: Pyrinomonadaceae bacterium (assembly GCA_041492185.1). Taxonomy (GTDB): domain Bacteria; phylum Acidobacteriota; class Blastocatellia; order Pyrinomonadales; family Pyrinomonadaceae; genus JAOAPY01. The sequence continues at coordinate 6,178 of JBGPWL010000044.1, forward strand.
TCGCGCGGACGTGCCACCTATGTCGCGGCACCGGCCGGGTGATTGGTACACCGTGTGCGGATTGCAAAGGCGCGGGCCGCATCGAGCGCGAAAAGTCTATGGAGGTGAAAATTCCCGCGGGCGTTGAGACGGGTTCTCGTCTGCGGGTGCAGGGCGAAGGGGAATCAGGCACGAGCGGCGGTCCTGCAGGAGATCTCTACGTCGTCATTCACGTCGCCGAGCATGAGCAGTTTGAGAGACAGGGAAGTAACCTTTACTCTTCGGTGCCAGTGACTTTTGCGCAGGCAGCGCTTGGCTCTGAGCTGCAGGTCGAGACTCTCGACAGTCCGCAAACGCTGAAGATTCCAACGGGGACACAGACCGGCACGGTGTTCCGCTTGAAGGGTCAGGGAATGCCGGTGCTCGGTGGCCGCGGCCGTGGTGATCTCTTCGTCGCGGTTACGGTCATCACCCCGACCAGCCTGACGCGCGAGCAGCGAAAACTTCTGGAGCAACTCGCTCAAGTCGAAACCAGGGATCTGGAAGACAAGGGACTCGTTGATAAGGTGCGGGATATTTTTGGCTAGCGAATGTTTACCCAGTTTTGACCGACTGCGATTTATCATTCACGCCTGGCTTTAGCCAGGCGACTGAGCACAAGAATAATACATGTCGTTGTGATCGGCTTACGTTAGTAAGCCGATCACAACGTAGCCAGAATGGATTGCGATGGCCACCTCGCCAAATGCGAGGTGTGAATGAAAAACCGTTTAGAAGGAGTCCACCAATGTCAAAAACATTCTCCTCAGCTGTAAGAAGCCTTTTCATTGTTGCGCTGGTGCTGACAGCTCTTACGACCATCGCGCGTGCGCAGGACACGCTCGCCCCCTGGGAAAAATTTGATTTCGCCGCACAGAAAGTGAAAGCGGCCGATCTCAACAACCTTGCGCTCGACGATCTCAAGTTTCTCCGCGGAATTGTTTTTGGTCGGCACGGACGAATCTTCAAAGATATGGACATCAAGGGTTACCTCGAGAATCAGTCCTGGTACAAACCCAATCCAGATTTTCAAAACTCGATGCTCAACGACGCCGAACGCTCCAACCTTGACGTAATCCGCGACGCCGAAGCTCGCAAACACGATTTGGTCCAACCCGGCGACATGCGCTTCTGGCGTACTCGCGCGCTAACGCTTAAGAAATTAGGGAAGCACAGCGGCTCGGAGCTAACGGTGCTCGCCGCGGAGGTCGAAGCAATTCACGGCCGCCGCTTTGATGAGACACCGTGGTTGCAGTCGTACTTTGACGAGCGTTACTGGTACAAGCCGGCGGATCGATACGAACCCAAACAGTTGACTGAGATCGAGCGCAAAAATCTTCAGCTACTTGTCTCTGCGCAGAAGACCCAGCGACGCGTAGCTCTGGCGCCGGGAGATATGGAATTCTTCGAAAATAAATTAATCTCCGAACAAATGCTCCGCGGGCTCAGCCTGCACGAGCTGCGGTTGTTGCGCAACGAGATCTATGCGCGCCATGGGCGATTGTTCAAAGCTCCCTGGTTGCAGCAATACTTCTACAGCCAACCGTGGTACGCGCCGGACGAAAACTTTAAAGACGAAGAGCTGTCTGGCCCCGACAAGCAGAATGTCGAACTGATCGTCAAATACGAAAACAAGACTCACCAGGAATTGGGCACAAAGCTCATCACGCGCCGGCTGTTGGAAGGTTTGTTTCTGGAAGACGCAAAGCAGATGCGCGAAGAGATTTACGCGCGTCACGGCAAAGTGTTTAAGGAGCCTTGGCTGCAAAAATATTTCGCGAGCTTCGATTGGTACAAACCCGATCCGAACTTCACGGATGCTTCTTTGAGTGCTGTTGAAAAACAAAACATCGCGACCATCGCGGCCTACGAAAAGAGGGCGGTAACCGCGATGAGCACCATAGAAGGTTGATAAGGCCAACCCCGGTCTCGCGTGCCGAGACCAACAACAAGACCGAAAAAGTCGAAAGCGAAGCAAGAAGCCTCGGTCACTTTACCGCTGCCGCGGGAGAGACAACGGTAATCCCTGGGTAGCGTTTGAAGTCGGCGCCATTGAAAGTCAAGAGCTGCTTGATTCCGTGAACATTCATTGCGGCGACTATCCGAGCATCGTAGGTGTTCTTTCCGGAAACAGCATGCTGCGTCACCAGCTTTTCCCACTCGTCATAGATTGTCGGTGTATCCGGTAAAAAGCGAAAGAAGTCTTTGATTCGGGCGAGTTCGGCCTGAGCAATGGCCGTCGACATCTCCAAGCCGTTTGCGCTCAGCGGGCGGGTTGCTACCGCCCAAAACTCGATCAAGTTTTGTGGGACGATGCAAAGGTCCTCGCCGCGAGCTTTGAGAACGCCAATCGCATCAAGGACCTCTTTGTGCATCGAGTGAGCAGGTTGAGCGGAACGAGTGAGGATATTGGTGTCAAGCAGCATGCTCATTCACCGCGGTCTTGGTAGATACTTTCTCGGCTGTCATCGGCAATCACTGGAAGGGCCGCATGGCTCGCTGCCCACTGATGAAAGGCTTGCACCCACTCCTCTGGCGTAGCGGTCTGGTAAAGAAGCTTCCCGGCGTCTCCGTTCGTTCCCGGAAGCAGACTCATCAGAAAATCATCAACAGACAGGCCACGCCCGCGCGCCTCAGCCGCAATCATTTCCGCTGTTTCAGGTTTGATCTGATTAAGGATGGAACTCATTGCCATCTCCCATCGATTGCTATCGCCACCTTATCATAGCTGACCGTGAATAAGGTGGCAACGCTTGTGGCTGCGCCGCAAAGGGGCATTGATGAGCGTTCAGAAACTTCTGTAAAGCTCTTTCTGTGGTGGCTTTCGACAAACATTTCTTGAACTCCTTGCCGTACGCGGGAGGACAGTTAAGCCAGTCGACAAAGAACTCTCTAAGAGGATCGTGTCGTAAGATTTCATTTAGGTCAGAAGTGATTTTCAATAGCGGATGTTTTAAGGACATGTGAATAACCTCTCGGATAAAGTTCTCACAAACGATACCGGACTTTCGCCTTCCTCAGCGCGTCTTCTTCGTTGTCGACGTTCTGCAAACGCAGGGTGACGTCGGCATTCAGATCGAGTCCAGCGCGTTCGCCTGCTTGTAGTTTCACGGTCCCTGCGGCGGCGATCATTGCGGCGTTGTCGGTGGAGAGGTGCGGTGAAGGGAAGTAGACGGGAACGCGCAGACGCTCTGCTGCCTTGCGAGAAGCATCGCGCAAGGCTCCGTTGCAGGCAACGCCGCCGGCGACGATTAGCGTGTGCGGGCGATATTCTTCGGCGATACGCTCCATCGTGCCGACCAGCGAGCGCACGACCACGCTTTGAAAACTAGCGGCCAGATCCTTGATTCCTTGTGAAGGCTCTCCGCCGTTGGTAACGGGTTGCAAACCACTTTCGCGAACGTACTTCGTCACCGCCGTCTTCAGACCACTGAAACTGAAATCCGGCCGGCCGTCGCCCATGCGCGGGATCGAAAACTTAACAGCACGCGGATTTCCTTCGCGCGCCAGTCTTTCGATGATGGGCCCACCTGGATAACCCAGGCCCAGCAGCTTCGCAACTTTATCAAATGCTTCACCGGCGGCATCATCGCGCGTGCGCGCGATGACTTTGTATTTGCCCGGCTCGGGCACGAAGAAAACATTGGTGTGACCGCCGGAAACAATCAGAGCGAGCGCGGGATGCTCGACTGGAGGATTCTCGAAGGCAACGGAATAGATGTGACCTTCGATGTGATTCACGCCGACGAGTGGTTTGTTCAACGCAAAGGCCATCGCCTTCGCGTACGAAACGCCAACCAACAGCGACCCAACAAGTCCCGGTCCAACGGTGACCGCGATGCCATCGATCTGCTCCTTGCTGACTTTGGCGCTCGCGAAAGCTTCTTCAACTATGGGAACGATCTTGTCGAGATGCTCGCGCGAGGCGAGTTCCGGCACGACGCCACCGAAGCGTTTGTGAGTTTCGACCTGCGACGCGATGATGGACGAGACTATCTCGCGCCCGTCACGCACGATCGCCGCGGCAGTTTCATCGCAGGAGGTTTCGATTCCGAGTACGAGCATGACGGCTCATTATCGCAGCGGATTACCGCCGAAGAAGCGAGGGTCCATGAGGTACCAGTTGATCAGTCCCAGAGCCGCGCCAATCGCAAATACGAGCAGAACGATCACTTTCTGCTTCGTGGTGGTTGGTTTTCCTGCCATTGAAGGAAACACCAGTATGAACAATCCGCCGATAACGCCTACGGGGCCGAAGGCGGCGGCTTTCATGTAGTAACGGCCTTCATTCAAGAGCAGGTACCAGTTGTAATACATGATACCGGCAAACACCAGAATGATTACCAGCGCTGCGATACGCGCCTTAAGATGCACCATTATGTCCTCCTGATTTTGGTAGAAGTGATTGTTATCACGCCATCGCTTCACGAAACGTCGAGACAAACGTTTCCATCTGCGGCTTGGTGCCAATCGTTACGCGCATGAAGTTTGGCAGCGGTGGAAAGAAGCGGCCAACCTCAACATGACGGTCACGCATTGCCGCGATCACCGGTCTGACTTCGCGCCGCAGGTCGATCATCATGAAGTTTGCCTGCGAAGGAATGTAGCGGTAGGCGAGTCTGTCGAGTTCCGCACAGACGTACTTCTTGACCTCGCTGTTGCTCTGGTGACCTTGCGCAACGTGCTCGTTATCTTTCAGGCTTGCCAGCGCGGCCACGATCGCCATGATGTTCACAGTGTCGAACGCCTGGTGCACGCGCATGAGCCGAAGACTTTCGGGCCGTGTTACGCAATAACCGCAACGCAGTCCGGCCATGCCGTAGATCTTCGAAAACGTGCGCGCCACGATCAGGTTTGGATAGTCCTTGACCAGCGGAATCACGCTTTCGTAATCGCTCGACTCGACGTAATGGTGATAAGCCTCGTCGACCAGCACCATAGTCTGCTGCGGAACCTTGGCGAGAAACGCGCGCACCTCGCTCTTGGGCGTGATGCTGGCAGTTGGATTGTTCGGATTGCAAATGTAAACGAGTCCGGCGTCGCCGGATACCTCCAGCATCTTTGGCAGGTCGTGGCTGTAATCCGCGGCGAGACGTACCTTCGCAATCTGTGCGCGGCTGACGCTCGCGTGGCGACCGATCGCTTCAAAGGTTGGATCGGCCAGCACAAGTTTCCTACTCGAGCTGGTGAAAGCCACTGCCGCAAGTTTGAGAATCTCGCCTGAGCCGGCGCCAAGTTGAATCTGATCAGGCGAGACGTTGTTGAGTTTCGCCAGCTCCTCGACGAGTTGATCCTGGTGCTCGTCCGGATAGCGCCACGCAAGACCGAAGCCGTCGGTCATTGCTCGCAGCGCTGCGGGCGCCGGGCCATAAGGGTTTTCATTTGAGCTGAGTCGCACGATGGCCGACGCCTTCTTTGCTTCATCGACAAGGCGCAGGCCAGAAGATGGGAGCGCAAACGACGGTCGCAGTGCAGCGTAGGCCGCGCCGGCTCCGAGAATTTTTGTAAATCCGCGGCGAGAGAGTGACGATGCGTTTGTCATTGTTTCGGCCTCCGTTGAAGGTTAGTCTGGCTCGACCTCGTCAGCTGTCTTCGAGGCTGCGAATTGTATCACCAATGATGCAGGAATATGTCACGATCGGCGCGGCACTTAGTGTCGTGGATCGGCGGTCTTCTCCGTGTAACAAGATCGTCGCTTCTTGGTCTTTGGACAAGATTCGCCCCGCACAAGCAGTCCCGTTAGGGACGGAATATTTATAGATAGAAGTCTACGCAGTTTCCGGTAGCTCCGTAGGAGCGACATGTTGCCGTTCCTGTGTTTGGTCCGTTTGGCGAAACCATGTCGCTCCTACGGAGCTAGTAATCGGTATCACGCCGGCAACTATAAATATCCCACTCCTACGGAGCTTAAACCGCTTGACCTACTTCACAGTGAATCCTTTACTCGGACCTCTACGGGTTTTCGTTGTGGCTGTGCCGCGCTGTGCAGCCTCTGATCTAAGCACTTATGATTCTTCTTTGTGTTCGTAGAAACTCAACGCCGAATCGCCCTGCTTCAACGTGCGGCGCCGACGCAGAGCGCCAGTTTCTTCAGGCAATTCGTTCTTGCGAAGATGCTCTACGATTAGCCAGCCATCTTTCGCCAGTAACGCGCCGTTGCTGATCGATGACAGAACGCCCGTGTAGTTGTTCGCGTATGGTGGATCGAAGAAAATCAGATCCCACGAGTGTTTCTTGAGAGAACTTTCGCGCAGGAAGTCACCACCATCGGCTGTTACGACGGAGGTTTCAGCTTCAGGAATTCGACAAAGCTCGAGATTCGCTTCAACGAGCTTGCACATGTTTCGTGATCGATCGACGAACGTAACGTGCGCCGCTCCCCGCGACAACGCTTCAATTCCGACAGCCCCCGAGCCCGCACAAAGATCCAAAAACCGCGCGCCTTCAATGCGCGGCGCGAGAATATTGAAGAGCGTCTCGCGCAGGCGATCTGAAGTCGGCCGCGTACTCAATGACGGCGGACTCTTCAGTCTTCGTCCGCGATATTTGCCCGCAATTATTCGCACTGTGTCGGCTAAGAGCAAAGAGCAAAGAGCAAAAGCTACGGGAAGGGCAGAGAGCTATCCGACTGCCGCCAGGCCAAATCTCGTGTCCGCGCGCACACGTTCGACCATTTTCACTGTCTCCACGGCCCGCTCGCGTTTTGTCAAATAGAACTCCGCTTCCTTGCGCGCCTTTTCCAGTATTTGCTGATCGCGAACGAGATTGCCAATGCGAAATTCGGGCAGGCCCGACTGTCTGGTGCCGAGCACTTCGCCGGGGCCGCGAATTTCCAGATCCTTTTCGGCGATGATAAAGCCGTCACTGGTTCGCGCCATTATGCCGAGGCGCTCTTCGGCGATGCTCGTCTTGTTGTCGGAAGTCAGCAGCACGCAATAACTTTTTTCGGCGCCGCGACCGACGCGTCCGCGCAGTTGATGCAGTTGCGACAGTCCGAAGCGTTCCGCGTGTTCGACGATCATTACCGACGCATTCGACACATCGACTCCGACTTCGATTACGGTTGTGGAAACCAGGATTTTGATTTCACCACTCACAAAACGACGCATTACTTCGTCCTTGTCCGCCGGCTTCATCCTGCCGTGAACGAGGCCGACGCTTAGTTTGGGAAAAACTTTATCTCTGAGGTACTCATACCGCTGCGTGGCGTCGCGCAGATCCATCTTCTCTGATTCTTCGACGAGCGGATAGACGACGTAGACCTGGCGCCCGGCGCGGATCTCGCTCGCGATTAATCGCTTCACTTGTTGGCGGTCCTGTTCATTATCGGCGAAGACTTTTGTTTCGATTGGCGTTCTGCCCGGCGGCATCTCGTCAATCACTGATACATCGAGATCGCCGTAGACGGTCATCGCCAGCGAGCGCGGTATCGGCGTGGCGGTCATCACGAGCACGTCCGGGTTGAAGCCACGCGCGCGCAACTCCGCGCGCTGCATGACCCCGAAGCGATGCTGCTCGTCGATAACCACCAGACCGAGTTTCTTGAATTGTGCGGCTTCCTGGATCAGAGCATGGGTCCCGATGCAAGCCTGAATCTCACCCGCTGCGAGATCGGAATGAAGCACTCGTTTCTCCGCTGCGCGCAGCGAGCCGGTCAACAACTCGACGCGAAAAGGAGCCTTCGCCAGCAGACGTTTGATGTTGCGCGCGTGTTGCTCGGCGAGGATTTCCGTCGGTGCCATCAATGCGGTTTGATAACCGTTCTCCATCGCGGCCAGCATCGCAATCAGCGCCACGATAGTTTTGCCGCTACCGACGTCGCCCTGCAGCAGCCGGTTCATCGGCTCGCCGCTTTGCAAGTCGCGAAAGATCTCTTTGACAACTTTGCGTTGGGCCTCTGTGAGTTTGAAAGGCAGCACGGATGCAATGCGCAATTTCATTGCCTGATCGATCTTGACAGGCGCGCCCTTCTTTTCTTTCGTTCGTTCACCGCGCTTCAAAAGTAGACCGAGCGCCAGCCAGAAGAACTCTTCAAAGATCAGCCGCAGATGCGCGGGGCTGCGTGATTGTTCATACTCATCCAGCGGCGCGTCTTCGGAAGGGAAGTGAATGCGCCGGAGCGCTTCGGAGCGGCTAATCAGATCTTGACGTTGTCGCAGTTCCACGGGAAATGTTTCAGGCATCGACTCGTCCGGGATTGCCTCCAGTGTTCGATGAATGATTTCGCGCAGTTGTTTGGGACGAAAGTCGCTGAGCTTGCGATAGACCGGCACGCGGCGACCGATGTGAATCGCAGCCAGCGCGGGATCAGCATCAAAATCGTGACTTCCCGCATTGTCGTCATCTTCATCTGTCGTTGAAGCACTCGTCGCGGCGGGGAGCACTTCGATCTCGTCGGGTTTATTGAGCCTCAATGAAAAGGTGCCACGTCGCGGATCAGATTCCCATTTTCCGTAAACGACAAACCGCACGCCGCGCACGAACCGTTTCTTGTAGCTCTCAATAATTTGGTGCGCGTGCTGACCTGAAACGAAGGTCCAGATACGGACGTCTCTGCCGGTGCGCTCGCGATCGGTCGCGGAGATTTCGAAGATGAAAAGACGCTGCTTCTGCGAGCGCTTGTTGCGCACCTGATAGCCGCCGGCGAGCTTCACGAAAAGCTCGAGCGAAGTTTCCAGGCCATCCTTCAGATCGCGAATGCGCGCGAGGCTCGAGCGGTCTTCGTAACGCATCGGCAGGTAACTGAGCAAATCTTCGACAGTTGCCAGCTCGCTCTTCTTGTTGGCGAAGCCGGCCAGCGAGACCGCGAGCTTGCGTGCGGTCATTTGCCCCATTCGAGGAATGCAGCGATACAACTCATCGATGCGTGTTTCGAGTGTGATGGGGGTTGGCATCGAAGCGGATCATAGCACAGGAGAATCTTTGGGCATTCTCCGGGCGCGTGACTTGAGAACAAAGCGAAGGACGTTTACGTTAATGAGAATATGAACCGCTTGGAAACACTAGTCGAAAAGAAAATCCGCGAAGCAATGGAAAACGGCGAGTTCGACAACCTGCCCGGCAAAGGCCAGCAGGTCGACACGTCGGAGAATCCGTTTGAAGATCCGGACCTGCGCATGGTTCACCATTTACTGCGCAACGCCGGGTTCGCACCGGCGTTTATCGAAGAGCGAAAGGATATCGACGCTACTTTCGAAGCAGCGCGCCAGAATCTGAGGCGGGCTTGGGAACTCTATGAAAAGAGTGCTCGATCCGACAAACGGTCAGCCGAAGCGAATTGGCAGAGAGTCGTTGACGAGTTTAGCGAAACGGTCGCAGAGCTGAATGAAAGAATCAGGATCTACAATTTGAAAGTTCCTGCCGGCGCGTTTCAGCGAAAACGGATCGATGCGAAAGTTGAGATTGAGCGTGTGCGTGAAAAGCCGTGAGTCAGAGAACCAAGTCTTAACTTAACCGCAAAGGTCGCAGAGTGTTGCGCAAAGGCCGCAGAGGAAAAGCCTTCCTTGCGTTCCTTTGCGAATTCCCTGGCGTCCTTTGCGCTAAAGTTACCGCAGGTAAGCTCACAAGTCAGTTTTAGCTTGCCGCAAGACTAGCTGTCGCGCAGAATTGCTCGAAAGCCCGCTTCAATTCCTCAGCGATCTGTTCGGGACCTTTACCTTCGATCTGCCAGCGCTCCAACATGTAAACCAATTGACCATCTTTCAAAAGTCCGATTGACGGCGATGACGGTTGATAGCCAGTGAAGTAGCTGCGCGCACGTTCTGTCGCTTCAATGTCCGCGCCGGCAAACACTGTGGCAACCTTATCGGGTCGCACTTCGTTTTGCAGCGCCAGCGCGACACCTGGTCGAGCTTTGCCGGCCGCGCAGCCGCAGATCGAATTCACGACGACCATCACCGTGCCTTTTGAATTGTGCAATGTTTCATCAACCTGCGCCGGCGTCTTCAACTCTTCCACGCCGAGACGCGTTAGTTCTTCACGCATTGGTCGGATCATTATTTCTGGATATGGCATGTTCTTAAGTTCTCCTGGTCTTCAAATTGAACGTGGATTGTAACACGCGAGCCCCGGTTTAGCGGTTGGAGAGAGCTGCAAGTAGCCTCAGAGTTCCGATTGTTTCGCGATTGAGATCTTACGTGGCTCGTCGCCGTCGCCTGAGATCGTAATGCGCCAAACGTTTGAGGGCAATGGATAGCGGCCCAAACGCTCGGCCCATTCGATGACAATTACCGCGCGCTCGTCCATCAGCAGTTCATCGAGATCGACTGCGTGTGCGGCGGAGGCCCCCTCTTCAAGGCGATAGAGATCGATGTGGTAAAGCGTCAGCCGAACTTTGTAGGGATTCACGAGCGTGAAGGATGGGCTGGTTACTTCTTCCGGATCGACGCCGAGCGCGGCGGCGAGACCTTTGACGAAGATGGTCTTGCCCGCGCCGAGTGGACCGCTGAGCAAAAGGATTTCACCGCCGACGAGTTGCTCGCCGACTTGCTTGCCGAGATCGAATGTTTCTTCGGCTCGGTGAGAGATCCATTCGCCTGTGGGAATCGCGCTGTGAGCTGTAGCTGGCATCACTAAAACGAAATGCAGACAAGATGTCTGCGCTCCCAGCGTTAAGGCATCTCGCCTTCGTTATCGAGCGAGCGGATTGCCGCGCTGAAGTGTTCGCGGATATCGGAGGCGACCATCGTTCGCATTCCTAATTCTTTCGCGGCCAGATCACCCGCCAGTCCGCCGATGTAGAGGGCGGCGATTGTTGCTGCCAACGCGTCTGCCTCGTCCCTCAACGTTGCAAATGCTTGCGCAATGAAGCCAGTGATGAGGCCGGTCAAGGTGTCGCCGGCGCCGGCGGTGCCCAATCCCGCGTTGCCGGTGGGATTCACAAAGACGCGGCCATCGGGCGCGGCAATTAAACTGCGCGAGCCTTTCAATAACAGAATCACTTTATTGCTAATCGCAAACTCACGCGCGGCAGAAACGCGATCGGCAAGCGCGGTCTTGTCGGTTGCACCTAATAGACGCAGCATCTCGCCGGGATGTGGCGTCAGGATCAACGGCGCGTTTTGTGACCCACGCAAATCTTTCGGCCAGGGCGCCAAACAGTTCAAGCCATCAGCATCGATGACCATTGGGGTCGTACGCCGTTCGACGACGGAACGAACGAAGCGACGCGTCCGTTCATCTTCAGATGAAAGACCCGGACCCATGGCCAGGATGTCGGCCCCGGACGCTAGCCCGATGATGTGATCCACCGCCTCATCGCTGACCGCGCCCCGATCGGTTTCCGCGAGCGCTGTGGTTATCACCTCCGGCATTGCGCGCGCGGCGACTGAAGCTTGTGCGGATGCGGGCGTGGCGACGGTGACGAGTCCGGCGCCCGATCTGATCACGGCATTGCCGCAAAGCGCCGCCGCGCCGCTGTAATCCCGCGAGCCGGCGATGACCAGCGCATGCCCGTGCGTGTTCTTATAAGAGTCAGGCGCATAACGTGTGCGCACAAGCCACTCGCGCGCGTCGCTCGCTTCCGTCAAAAAGAGTTTTGAGTTTGCCGCCTCCAGCAAAGTTGCCGGCGATCCGATGTTAGCGACGACGAGTTCACCGCAGAAGTGCGACGCAGGTGGGAGTACGTTCGCCGGTTTTGGCGCCGTGAACGCGATCGTCAGATCTGCGCGCACTGCTTCGCCAATGGGTTCGGCAGAATCTGCGTTCAGGCCTGACGGAATGTCGAGTGAAACGATCAACGGCCGCACGCCGAGAGCACGATCGCGCGCGTCTCTGATCAGCGCCAGATGTTCTACGACTTGTTTGAAAACGCCCTCAAGCGGACGTGTCAGTCCCGTGCCAAATAATGCATCGACGATAATGTCGTAGGCGCGCCGCGGTCGCGCAATCTCTTCCCAGGCTGTTACGCTATCGCATTCGAGAAAACCCAACGGTGAAGGAGCAACGCTTGATCCGGCGTCGTAACTCGCGAGGCGTCGGGCGGCGACAAAATTTGTATTCGCGTCGCCGCGCGTTTGTTCGACACGTCCGAATAAAACCACACTGGCGCTGGCGCCTGCTTTCCACAATGCGCGAGCAAGAGCGGCGCCGTCGCCTCCATTGTTACCGGGGCCGCAAAGCACTATTACTTTCTTTTCGGAGAGATCGTTTGAAAAACGGTGAGCGATGGCAGTCAGGGCAGCGTTCGCAGCGGCCTCCATCAATAGCAGCGACGGAGTTTCAAATTGCTCGACCGTCAGGCGGTCAATCTCGCGCATTTGCGCTGATGAGATAACTGGCTGCACGGCTCCGATGATAAGGAGAAGGGCGTGATAAGGCAAAAGGAAAAAGTAAAAACGCAAAAGTAGGAAGTCAAAAAATAAAAACCCAGCCAAGCTTCGTGCTCGCTGGTTTCTCTCCACTTTTGCCTTTTTACTTTTTCCTTGTTACTCCCCCGCCTGCTTGCCGCTGCGTCAACTTCCGTGTTTTCCAGGATAATGAAGTAAACGGCTAATGGATCGGATTCTCCAGAAAATCCAGAAAATTATTATTTCCGTCTATTTCCTGAGGTAAAGCTCACTTTTTGCGGATTCTTAACACTCGGAATAGTCGTCCCACCACATCTCGGGCCTCGGGCAAGCCAAATGCTGAGGTTACTGCGAAGTAGGTTACTCCGTAAGCTCCCAATACGATGATCGCCAGCGGAATTGTATGAAGAGAAGAGACGATTAACTTAAGTGCCAATCCGATCGCAGCTCCCGCGAGAGCCGCCGTCCACAGCTTCACACTAAATGAAAACGGTAGACCCGTCCGGCCGATTCTTTGATTCAACGTTCTTCTCAAAAGCGCGAATTCGATCCAACCAGCCACGCCGGCCGACGCGGTTAGTCCAGCGACGCCCCACTTTGGATCGATGCCGATGACTCGCGGCAGGGGAATCGCGCACAGGTAGCCAAGCACTGTCGTGAGTGTCACCCGAATAATCGCGTAGCGCAGTGGCGTACGCGTGTCGTGCAGCGCGTAGTAAGTCGACGAATAGAGCCGGCCAAGAGTGGAAGCCAGCAGGCCGATGGTAGAGCCGGCCAGGATGCCCCAAACATAAAACGTCGCGTCGACATCAAACTTTCCTGTCTGATAGAGAACCGCCGTCATCACATCACCCAACGCGAGCATCGCCATTGCCGAGGGAACGATGAAGAAAGCAATCCGACGTAAGCCGTCATCCAGTCGCTTTCGCAACTGAGATGCGACTTCGTCGCGCGTACCCAGTGCACTCGACATCGCCGGCAACTCGGCGGCTGAGACAGACATGCCGAAGAGGCTGACCGGAAGCGTATAGAGACTCTGCGCGTAGGTTAGCGAGGCGACAGCTTGCGGACTGATCAGTCCAGCCAGCATCGCATCAACGAATGCGGAAATCTGCACGACACCGCGACTGACAAAGACGGGAAAAAAATTTCTCAGCACGGTGCGAACATTAGCAGTTACCACGTCCAGCTCCGGCCGCAGGCGCTTGATCAGCCGCAGCACCGTAGGAAGCTGAACACCGAATTGTAAGGCGCTGCCGGCGACCGAGCCCCAGGCGGTAATCTCGGCAAGGCGAAATTGATCTGAGCGCCTCCCGAACCAGACAAGCGTGGCAATGATCGCCAGGTTCCACGCGACCGGCGCCGTGTAAGAAAGAAAAAAGCGGCGGTGGCTGTTGAGCACACCGAGACACCAGGCGGACAGCACGAGCAGACCGGCGCCGGGAAAAAAGATTCGCACCAGGCGGATTGTTAATTCACGGGTAGCAGGATCAAAGCTATGAGCAAACAATCCGATGAAATAAGGAGTGGTGAGAACTCCAATTAGTACGATGATCGACGTCGCCAGGGCTAACAGTGTGAGCACGGCGTCGGCGACTCGCGATGCTTCCTTTTTTTCACCGCGTGCCAACAGATTTGCATAAACCGGAATGAACGAAGCAGAAAGCGCGCCTTCACCGAAAACATTCTGAAGAAAATTTGGAATTCTGAACGCGGCATTGAAAGCTCCGGCGGCGTCAGAAATGCCGAAGTAGTGGGCAAAGACGCGCTGACGAATAACGCCCACGATGCGACTGATGAGAATGCCCGCGCCAACCAGGAATGCGGCCTTACTCGTGCTTTCGCGCGCGGCTGGCTCAGCCGGAAACTCGCCGGTGCCTTCGCCGACACTTTCAAACGCTTCGCCGGCAATCAGGCTGGCATCGCGGTGGAACGTGGTCGGCTCAGGCTGCGGCGTGATGCTTTCGCGGTTATCGCTTGTGCGGTCGTCCTGTTTTCGCCCGTCGGATTCTGGTTCGGGATTGTTCGGATCGACGTTGGAGGGATGGTTCATCGAATGATTACAGGTCGTAGTCTTTCAATTTGGTCAGCAGCGTTTTGTAACTCACTCCCAAACTTTCCGCAGCGCGAGCCTTATTGCCTTCATGTGCCTTGAGCGCTTCCGCGATCTTGCGGCGCTCCACAATCCGCAACGCGCGATTTGCCACGTCCGAGAGTGTGCCTGAAAGATCGAGCCCGTCGAGTGGCGCCGCATCACTCGCGCCTGGCGGTACTAATCCGAGATCCTTTGGCTCGAGCGTCATCGTGTCGGAAAGAATGCAGGCACGCTCGATCGCGTTTTCGAGTTCACGCACGTTGCCTGGCCACTGATGCACGCGTAGCGCGGCGCAGGCTGCGTCGCTCAAAACTGCCTCACGCCCGCGCAATTCTTTGCCAAGCTGAGCAGCGAAATGTTTAGCCAGCAAGATAATGTCATCGCCGCGGTCGCGCAGCGGCGGTATCTCAACCGGAAAGACCGCGAGACGAAAGAACAAGTCGCGCCGAAACGCACCACTTTCGACGGCGGCATTCAGATCTCGGTTAGTGGCGGCGACAACACGCACGTCAACGGAAATCTGCGAGCGCCCTCCGATACGATCGATGACTTTCTCTTCAATCGCGCGCAGCAGTTTTCCCTGCACCGTCAAAGGCAACTCACCGATTTCATCGAGGAAGATCGTGCCGCCTGAAGCCAGTTCAAACTTTCCCAGTCGTCGATCGCTCGCGCCGGTAAAGGCCCCACGCTCGTGACCAAACAATTCGTTTTCGATCAGCGTTTCGGGAATCGCGGCGCAGTTAATGGCTACAAATGGCTGGTCGCGCCGATTTGAAAGGTGGTGCACGGCGAGAGCGAAAAGCTCTTTGCCGACACCCGATTCGCCCAGCAGCAGAACGGTGGCCTCGGTTTGCGCCACGCGTTGCGTTTCGCCAACCGCGCGCTTGATTGCCTCAGACTCGCCGATGATCCGCGGAAAGCCATAGCGACGAGACCATTCTTCGCGCAGGAGGATGTTTTCCGTTCGCAGCCGCGCCTGCTCGAGTGCGCGCTCCACGAGCAGCAGCAGGTGGTTTGAGTCCACCGGCTTCTGCAGAAAATCGTGCGCGCCGTCTTTCATTGCCTGGACCGCTTCGTCGATCGATCCAAACGCGGTCATCACGATCACGGGAACATCGCCATCCGCGGCGCGCGCGGCGCGCAGCACGTCCAGGCCCGAGCCGTGCGGCATTCTGAGATCCGTAAGCACTATGCGATGGGGCGCGCGGGAGATCTCCGCGACGGCGACGCGCGCGTCGGGAGCTTCAGTCACGGTATAACCTGCGTTCTCGAGAGTGAGACGCAACACGCGCCGCAAGCTGTCTTTGTCTTCAACGAGAAGGATGTCAGGCATGATAAGCAGAAGTCAGGATTGGGAGTCAGAATACAGATGAAAGCTGTTGAAGGCGCTCACTCTGGCGTCTGAAATTCTGTGTCCTGACACCTGTTGCCATGATTCATCGTTAGTTGCTCACGTGTCAAGCAAACTGGAATCGCATCGGACACTTCAGTTGGGTTGATCAAAACCAACTCCAACTAAAGCTGGCTCGGCAAAACGTCAGCAGGAGTGTTGAGAGGAAAAAGTGACGTAGCGTTGCGTTGAGGTAATGACGCAGGCGGGGATGACTCTCGCGCATTGAGGCCCGCGTCAGGCGCGCATCAGAGCTTTGGTTGTTCTACCGGCTCCGCGGCGCTCGATGAAGCTGTGTCCGTCTGGTTGTGAGATAACGCCTCTGCGAACCAGATCGTTGATCGCGGCTTCGAATGTCGTCATGCCGTACACTTGTCCGGTCTGCATCGCGGAATGGAGTTGATAGGTCTTTCCTTCGCGAATGAGGTTCGCTACGGCTGGAGTATTGACCAGCACTTCAACCACCGGCGCCCGTCCATCCCCGTCAACACGACGCACCAGCGACTGCGCGATGATTCCGCGTAAGCTCTCTGACAACATTACGCGAATTTGCGGTTGTTGCGCCTCTGGAAAGACATCGATAATTCGGTCGACAGCCTTCGTGGCGCTATTTGTGTGCAGGGTAGCCAAAACCAGGTGTCCTGTCTCTGCGGCGGTGAGCGCCAGAGAAATCGTCTCCAGGTCGCGCATTTCGCCGACCAGAATCACGTCGGGATCTTCTCTTAGCGCGGCTCTCAATGCCTGATGGAACGACTTAGTGTGACTCGAAACCTCTCTCTGATTGATCAATGACTGCTCGTTGTGATGCACAAACTCGATCGGGTCTTCGATAGTGATGATATGCGATTGCTGACTCACGTTGATGGCGTGGATCAGCGCGGCCAGCGTCGTGCTCTTACCGGAGCCCGTCGGGCCCGTTACGAGGATCAGTCCTTCTGAGAAGTTTACCAGGTTCTCAAGATTCTCAGGGAGTGCCAATTCCTGAATCGTTTGAATCTCTTCCGGGATCAGTCGGAACACAGCTCCGACTCCGATCCTCTGTCTGAAGACATTAACGCGGAACCGTCCGATTCCTTTGAGCGAGTAACTACAATCCAGATCCCAGTTTTCCTGAAAGAGTTGTCGTTGTCGCTCTGACAGAATCTCCAGGATTAGAGCCTGACAGATTTCCGGGCTCACGTTTTTATAGTTAAGCTTCACCATCTCGCCGTGGATTCGGAGATAGGGGGCAGATCCACTTGCGAGATGAAGATCAGAGGCCTCTCGCTCAGTCATTAGCGTTAGCAGTTCGTCAATTTTTGCCATGAGTCGAATCGCTCAAGTTGTATTTTTGGAAAGTTTGGTGGTGTGGTCCAAATCGGATTTAGGAGGGCAGGCACGCCGCGACGGAATTCGGCGGCGTGCCCCTGGATCGATGTCACTGATACCCCTTGTTCGTCACAGCACCTGCCTGAATGCAGTCGGCTCGATGTACTGGAACTGCGGTGTTCCGGGGGGCAGTTTGTTCGGATCGAGAAAAGTTGAATCGAAGGCCCAGTTACGAATTGGCGGGCTGTAGATCGTCGAGTCGGCGTTGTATTGGCCCATCGCCTGAGTTGAGTGAAACAACGGGATTAATGAGCCGACAAAGTTCCACCTCTGAGTGCCCCAGTTCTCGAGGAAGCGGGGGAAATTATGCATTCCGCCGCAAAGCCGTGATTCGCCCGTATTTCCTGCATCGGGACTGCCGGCGAGCGCAGAGAGGTTGTTACCCGCGATAATACCGGAGCGAACCGATGTTTCAGAACTGGTGCCGGGCAAGACTGCGTCGGCCACGCGTTTCGATAAGTCGTCTGGATACATTGCGCCCAAGGCATCGAACCAGGTCTTGGAAAGCGGGAAGAAAGCATCGACAACGATCGACGCAGGAACCTGACTACCCTGGTAGAAATAAGCCTGGGTCGAATCGTTCAACGTCGATCCTCCGGCGGGCTGCCCGTTTATTCCCGTCGTGTTGTAGTTGCCCCAGATGTAGACCATGTTCTCGGATGCGAACGTGATGCCTTTTGTCGGTGACAACTTGTTTGCGCCGGCGGTGACCGACAGAGCCTCGCCGTTGAAAATGCGAACGCCGCGACGGAAGTAATTTGTTGGGTTGCTCCAGGCTGCAACCGTCTTGGCTCGCGCCACTCTCGCGTTGAAATCTCCTCCGGAAGTTCCGCTGAGCGCAGCCGGATTCGGCAGCTCGGTTAAATCTCTTTGCAGCGTTCCTTTCTTCGGCATGAGGGTCGTCATATCTATCCCAGCGTCAATCACATCCTCGCCGGGATCCAGCGAATTGTTGGGACCGTATATGTCCTCGTTGTCAACCACGCCGTTCGTCGTCATTAGCGTCGTGCCCGACGTGTCTCTCTCGGCTTTTACTTTATCGCCGCGGCGGTCCGAAACATACACCACATATCCATCCGGGCTGGCGATATTCGCGCTGACGGCGCCAGTGTTGGCAAGTAGATTCGCATCGTAGACACCGTCAAGCCAGCGAGCCAGGTTTCTCATGTTGATTTCGACAACACTCATGCAGCCGCGTTCCCATACGGTGTTTGCATCAAGCGACAAATTGATACGGCCTTCACGGACATTGTAGATATTGATCGGAACCATGCTATTCCACGCGCCAAGCGCGCCCGGCGTGTCCGCCCGCTGGGGCTGAGAGCCCGATGCGGTATCGTCAACAATGTTGGTGAGATACCCGTACGTCGGGTCTTGAGACGGAAAACCAGAAGCGATCTTGATCTCACCGTCTGCACCAAGGTGCGTCTTATTTAATATGTCAGTCAGGTCGTTTTGATAAGCAGGGTCGCCGTTAAGAGCAGGATTGTTACTATTGCTCGCGTCCCGGCTGCCTTGCGCGAACGCTGCCCACAGCGGTCGCTGCAACATCACGATGGCGTTAGGCTCGCCTTCGGTCATACCCATGCTGAGAATTTGTTGCGTCACATCGCGGGTGACTCCATTGGCATCCACGATCTGAATCAGGATTCGCCCGGTAAGGCCGGAGCCCGCGGGAATCTTGGTGGGCGTGCCATTGAGGGTTACCGATTGCGTCGCTCCTTTTACTCCGCGGACCGTCAGCGCCTGCGTGGGAGAGCTTCCGTTTTGCTGCATCGGATAGCTTTTCGTTCCAGTGGTTACCTCATTGTATGTGCCATCGTCTCTGACTCGCCACAAGGCGCGACCACCGTTTGAGCTCGCGGCAACATTGGGCAGCGGAATCGGATCGAACGTTGACAATCTCACCCCCAATCCTGCTGGAATACCAGAAGCATCGGCAGGCCCGGTTTCATCGTCAATCAAAATCCTGACCTCTGCCTTGGAGTGGTAACGCGACTGACTGAGCGTCACGTCATCGTTTGGCATCATGCGCTTGATCACCTCGCGCGTTGGATTGCCGTCGAGTTGCAGGGGCAGCAGCAACGGCGCGACTCCGGTGGTGCGCGTCAGCAGTTGGGCGCCAAAGCGATCCGGTACTCCGGCCGTAGCGGCGGCAACTGAATTTGACTTCCAACTGGGGTTTGAAGTTCCGTCCGGAGATCCCGGGAAATAACCTCTCTGACCGACAGCCGCGCCGGGCAAATTAGGCCCGTTGAAAACACTGCCCTGAGTCATTTGCACATTGACCGCTCCAATTTGAAAGGACACCGTGCCGGTGTGAGTGGCGCCGTTGCGCAGCACGTCGCGAACTGCTTCGTTGGCGGTCGTGACTTTGGCTAAGAAGGTCACGTTACCATTGAAATAGAGATTTCCATTCGCATGGACGCGACCATTGAACGTAAATTGAGGTCCCGGGTGAATCTCCATGTCCTCGTTGCTAAACATGCCAAACTGAAAAATCGGAATCAGGTAGTTGTTCATCTGACGCCGGAGACTGACTTGGGTCCCGTGGATTGAATTCGCCGTGGTGGTAAGGACATAGGGTGTAACGCTCGCCGTCAGCCCGACGAACGGACCGGCCGGTATCGTTACGCGCGGACTCGCTCCCATTGCGGTCAGGGTGGCATCGTCCACGGCTATCGTTTGCGCGGGAGAGAAGGTGAACCCTTCGCTTAAGAGTTCGGGCGGCGGAGAGTTCGCAATAGTCGAGAGCTGACTTAGAGTCGGGCGCGAGGTGCGAGCAAACAGCGCGCTGAAATCGGTGGTCATCTTTTCCATGCCGGCGGCCGCAGCGTAATAAGTTTGCGTGCGATCCAAATCGCTGCCCGCAATGCGCGTCTCGGTGTGCACAACAGTCAGCACGGTCATCGCGATTGCGCCCAGCAGGGCAAGCATCAGAATTGAGAGGGCAAGTGCTGCGCCGCGCTCGCCGGATCTCGCTTCGGCAACTGTGGTGGTCGACTGGAAATTGTTAGCGTTCAACATGACTGCGTTCTCCTTAAGAAAACTACCTCTTTAGTTCGGCTGCAAAGCTTGTTTGAATTGCATGTTGCGGACGCTCGTGCTCGTATTCATCGAGAGCCGCTCCCGCTGCCCAGTGTGCAAAGCATGCGTCGTTTCAACTGTCACGGTCACCTCCACCTGACGAACCGCAAGCTCCTGCTGCGATGTGGTTAGCGCGGTGACTGGCTGCACAACATTGCCGTTGCTATCTCTCATATCCAGGGAATATACAAACTGGACGCTCAGTACGTGCTCGGCAATCGCGCTGTCTGCATATGCCGCGTTTCTCACACCAAAAACACGTCTCGTTAATAGCCCGTTAGCGTCGACGAAGTAGTGAATGATCTTCATTCGGACTACAGACGTAGGTAGAGTGCCACTGGCGGAAATAACGCTTATCCGGCCATTGATTCCCAGGGGATCGCCGGTCGCGAACAGCAACGCTGGAGTCGCTGTGCCGACACCGGTGATGTTCGTGATTTGCCCAAACGTAGAACCCGCCGACGAACTTATGAAGTAGACTTCACCGCTGGCAAATCTGGCGACATCGGCCGGTAAGATTGTGACAGCAGTGCCCGCCGAGTTGATCGCAACCGGAGTAACAGGCGCGCCGAAGTTCGAATCTATCTCCATTATCGTCTGGCGATCTGTAAGAAATGGAGTGGAGCGGATCGTCACCGCCGGATTCGTTCCCAGCACTGCCGTGCCGGCGGGAACGTCATTGTCCGTAGTGAGAATTGACAGGCTTGCCACTCCAGGCGAGGCAAGAATCGGATTCCGGGTTAAGTAGTTTGTGACGAAGTTTTGCGGCACCGTGATGTTGTTCAGACTCTTGAGTCCGTCGCCGGCGTTCATCAGATCGCGATTGATGTATTCCTGCGCCGTCCGCAGGCTCCCTTGCGCTTCCGTCAATTCGTAGGTGGCCGCACTGATCTTTATTGAATGCTGCATCAATGAGAAAACCGCCCCCGAGACGACGAGCATGACGCCCATCGCCACCATTACTTCAATCAGGGAGAATCCCTTCTCATTCCGCTTTGTGTTACTAGCCTGCATGTTATGGCCTCCGTGTTTTTGGAGAAATCGCGATTTCTGCTCCCGACTTGCGTTAAGGGATATAGTTGCCATGCGAATCGTCATTTAGATAACTGACGCCGACAATTTCTCTTTGGTCTCCGCCCCGCGGCGAATAGCGCAGCGTCACTTGAATCCGCTTCAGTTGAGGACCGAGTTGCGTGATCAGAATCTGGCGCGTTACTCCGGGACGCGCGAGGCTTGGATTGGTAACATCGTCCGCGGTACCATATATTCCATCGGAACCCGGAGCAATCAAATCGTCGGCAGTACCGAAGATTCCGTCGGGTCCAGGTGTCGTTGAAACGGGTTGGAAGGTAGTGTCGAATCCCGTGAAGTCGCGGACGCCCGCCGTGTTGTCGACTTGCCCTACATTCGCGATTTGACCAAACGACAGCTCGCCGGTATCTCTCAGCGTCTCCATCTGCTCGAGCACCGACACGATCAGCAACTTTGAGTTAGTTACCGTTCGCGCGCTGTTGGTTACCATCAGGGCATATCCGATCGACGCCGCTACACCAAGCAAGCCGACCGTGAGAATCCCCATCGCCACAACCATCTCCAATAACGAGAAGCCGCGGTCCGTCCTGCTTTCCTGTACAGCGATTGGCTCGGAGTGATTACTCAGCATATTTGTTAGCATTGCTGTCGAACCTCCAAATCTTGACCCGTCCCGCTGAGCCCATCACAGAGATTGCCGCGGCGGTCTGGCTGGGAGCGCGATTGTTGTAAAAAAAGATTGCTCGATTGTCGGGATTACCGTTCACATCGATTACCGAGCCATCAGGCTGGAATGTTATGCTGACAACATTGGCGGCCAGATTAGTCCTCGAGGCGCCGTCTCCCAGTGCGCCCTGTGCCGTGGTTGGAAGACTCGTCGGTATGCCATAAGCCAACTCAGAACTCGCAAGTCCCCCCTGCAACAGCGAAATCGTCCTCGCGATCGAACTGCCAGCGGTGTTCGGATAAGTAGGGTCCAGAAATACAGCCGTGGGCGCCGCATTCGAGTTGTTATGATCGATGATGACGATCTGTTTAGTCGCGTCGTTATACTGAAACGTGAAGGCCTGGCGCTGTGACATCGCCTGTTGTCTGGTGTAGCGGAGTTGCGCCATAACTTCGCGAATGACCGCATTCGAGCGCATGAGACGCCGTTGCGCGATCATCTGCGGAACGGCGATCGCGCTCCCGATTGCCACTATGGCTACCACTACCACCAACTCAGTTACCGAGAATCCCCGGCTGCCGTGCCAACGATTAGAAATTGTTTTTCGCATCTTCTTAACTCGCTTAGGACTCTTTCTCGCAAAGGCAAACGTCTGAACCAGATCTCTCTGGCGCTACTCACAGGAGCAAAGGCCATACCGCTGGCGATTGGTCCACGTAAGTCCAACTATTTCGTCAGATGAAGATTCATCGGAGCGAACGGCGGAGAGGGCAGCATCAATTGTTGTCTCTTTCGGTGACAGGCAGTGGAAGTCGGCTTCTCAAACTCGGAGGCCTTCGATTAAGGCGAAGCTGATCATTAAGGCGTGTCTGTTCTGCGGAACTGGCGCGGCTTTTCGACTTTAGTCTCTTAAGAGAACTATTGCCGTTTGCCACCGACTCGTGAGAGTCAGGCAAACGAAAGCTCGTCCGCTCGCGCGCGGTGCCGCACGCTGCGCGCGGTCCGGGCGTAAGGCGCCCCGGTGACTTCAATGTTGCCGGGGCGCAATATGTTTGCTGACTCGGCTTCACGACGAGAACATTCGCCGTCAACAGTTCGAACTACATCGTGTCGCTGAGGTGGCTGGCGACTCAACGATCCCATTGATTGTGATTAATGGTTCTTTCGTTGCGTATGATCCGATTGCGTTGACAATGCTCTAAGCGCACTCATAGAATCTCGCTATTGACAAAACGAAACGCGATCGTGAGTTGGTAACATTTGAAAGAGTTCGCGCCGTTCACAAAGCGCGACGCAAAGAGATTCGCGCGCGCCTTGCCGAGTTTGAAGAAGTGTGGCGCAACGGATCGGATGCGCGACTTTGGGAAGAACTGGTCTTCTGCATTTTCACCGCAGGAGCGTCGGCGCGAATGGGCCTCAGAGCGATCGAAGCGGTAAGGTCGCTGCTGAGCGAAGGTAAGGCAGAAGACATGACTCGCGCGCTGAAAGAGGCCGGGGCCCATCGCTTTCCAGTAGCTCGGCCCGCGTACGTTGTAGTGACGCGAGATTATTTGCGAGAGCACTGCGAGATGCGGTTGCGCGAATCGCTTCTCAGTTTTGCGGATCCAATCGAACGGCGCGATTGGTTGGCACAGGAGCAACGCATCAAAGGACTCGGATACAAGGAGGCAAGCCATTTTCTTCGCAACATCGGCTTGAAGGGTTACGGCATTCTTGATAAGCATGTCCTGCGCTGCCTGGCCGACCTCTGTGTGGTCAGTTCGAGCAAGCCCCCGACCACGCGAACGAGTTATCTGGAATTAGAAAAGAAGCTGCGGCGTTTCGCGCGTGACATCCGCATTGACTTTGACGAACTTGATTTGGTGCTCTGGTCGATGAAGACCGGAGAAGTTTTGAAATAGGAGTCACTCGAGGGTGGAGCTGAACACTTCGGGAATCAAAACAAATCATGGGGTGTAGTTCAAGAGCCTTGATAGTCAGGTTGGCGGTCGGAAGTTTGGCCGCCATAACCATTTGTCTTGCGATCTCTGCCGGAACTCTGGCCGCTCCAGCTTCCGACGAGAAGGCGCGCAGCCGCGCCGAGCGGGCCCTGCGCGACGGCGAGTACGAAGTTGCTGAGAAGATTTACCGCGAACTTCTTAACAAGGACGCGCAGGACAATGAGGCGCGCCTTGGTTTGAGTTTCGCCCTGCTCAAACAGCGAAATCTGCAGGACGCCTACGACCATGCGGCGCGGGTGCTTCTGTTGGATCCGCTGTCATCGCGCGGTCACGCGCTGCTCGGATCGGCGATCCTCGCCGCGGGAGACTTCCACGATTCAGTAGAAGAGTTTCGGACGGCGTTAAGTCTTAACGAGAATGAGGCCCTCGCAATTGCCGGCCTGGCGATGATTGACTACTACGAAAATCGGCTAGAGTCGGCGATTCGTGGATTGCGCCGGGCGTCCTCTCTGGCGCCAAATGAACCTGACTACATTTATGGTCTTGGTCAGACTGCCGCTCGCAGCGAGCGATTCAAGGAGGCCGCGGATTCATATGAACGCTTCTTAGCGATCGCGCCGAAGACTGACGCTGATCGACGCGCCCTCATCCGCGGGATGATCGACTTCCTGCGATATCTGGGCAAGCAGAATTCGCTTTACGTGGTCGGCGGCGCAAATCGGACTGTCATACCAATTGAGTTGCCTGACACCCGGCCGATTCTGTTAGTGCGCATCAACGGGGGAAAGACCCCGCTCCGTTTTGTACTCGACACGGGATCGGGGATGTCGGTTATTTCAGAGGAGACGGCGAAAAAATTGGGACTGCGCCCGGTTGCGCGTGGCGGAATGGCGCGGGCCGTTGGTGGCGGTGGTCGGTTCGAGATCGTTTACGGATTTTTGTCATCAATCGAGATGGGTGAAGTACGCGTTGAAAACGTTCCGGTTTACGTGCGCCACTTCTTTGACACCAAGCAACCCGTCGATGGATACCTCGGGTTGTCGGTAATCTCGAAGTTCGTTGCCTCGGTCGACTACGGGGAGAGCAAGTTTACACTCGTCCGACATCACGAATCCCTCAACGATGATCCATGGAGCACGGTATATCGCACGGATCTACCCTCACCTGGTCCTTCTCGCCCTGGGCCCGCAGGCGCGATCGAGATTCCCGTGCGCACGACGTCGGGCGGGTTCTTGAGCGGCGAAGTGTGGCTCGATGGCATCGCGAAGCCCTTGAACTTTATTCTCGACACGGGCGCGAGTGTGACTGTAATTTCGGAGAAACTGGCGGCCTTTGACGAGGCGAGCGGCTACAAGGAAGCGGGCCGACTGCGCGTCTTTGGAGCTGCCGGCATTACTGATGACGTTAAAAGGTTGATACTCCCAAGAATCACGCTTGGCACGATCACTCAGGAGAAGGTCAGCGCTGCCGTTCTTGATATGGAACCCGTAAACGAAACGGCCGGTTTCAGGCAGAGTGGCATCCTGGGCGGAAATTTCCTGAAGTATTTCCGCATCTCTTTCGATTTTTCGCGCGGCGTGATTCGGCTCGAGCCCCTGAATCAAACTGTCGAGAAGGCTGACCCCGCAAAACCGTGAGGTGAGAGACGCACCAATGAAGCACAGCCTTTACCTGGAGACATCGGTCATTGGCGCGTACCTCGACAACGGGGAGCCGTTTAGGCGCGACTTGACGATTCGTTGGTGGGAGCACGAGATGCAGGATTACCGGGCTGTTGTCTCTCCTTTGGTTTCACGGGAACTCGAGCGCGTCGCTGAGCCACATCGATCTTCGTATTTGAATCTGGTGGCCCCACTCGAGCAGGTTGAGCTAACGGAAGAAGCAGCCATCCTCGCCGACGGTTACGTCTCGCGCGGAATCTTTCATCGCAAGTACATAGCTGACGCGCTGCATGTAGCAATCGCCTCTTTTCATAAAATAGATTATTTAGTGACCTGGAACTTTGGTCACCTGGCCAACGTTCGGCGGCAGGCGCGCATTCGCCTGTTTAATACGGCGGCCGGTTTCTTCGTGCCGATGATCGTGACGCCCGAGTTTCTGGTCTCGGAAGCAACAGAGAAGGTGAAGTGATTGATCCGGGCAAAGGGCAAAGGGCAAAGATCTAAAATCTAAGATCAGAGATCAACGAAGCATTATGTATCGCAGACCCAGATTTCTTGAAGCGCTTCATGCGATCCGCGAAGAGATGTCGCGCGAAGTAGACTACGACGTGGATCTTTTTGCAGAGATGGTGCGCTCCGGCGTGCGACCCACGCGCGGACGCGAGCGGAACATTCGCGGCTTCAAGAGTCAGGTGCCGCCCGCCGAAGAGTTGAACGGAACCACGACCCATCGCAGACCACGCAAACGCGCCGGGAAATAGTTGACACGGTAATGAATCATCAGTAGTAATTAGTCGAACTCAATTTCTAGTTTTTTTCGCGCAATCATGAATCTGACGTTTGAAACAATTGGACTCGAAGTGCCGAGCGAGAAAGCGTTCAACTACTTGGCAGAGCGCGCTGGTGATCAAGGTGAACCGACGCGACTGTCGCGGCGCGGCGCGGTGCTGCACGGCCGTTGCTGGAAGCTGGGCGAAGGTTTGGAAGTCTGGACCGTGTTGTACGAATCCGGAAGCGGCGATGTTTTCTACGCCGATTGCCGGCCGGGATTTCGCGCGCGCTACATTCAGAGCATCAGTCCCTGGGCACTGACCGAATACGATGAAGAAGGCGAGGCGGTGGTGCACGGCTATTGCCAGGGCTCCGACTGCGATGTCCTCTTCGAGCTGCAGAATCTGACAGAGGTGGGTCCAGCCGGATTTCGCGCGCAGGAACTGCATATCGGACTTTGCGGTCTGGCTTATCGCGCGCGCGTGCGCAAGGGACCTGCGAAGACGCGCTGGCTGCCCCTCGAGAAATCGGCGCCGTCACGCGCCGCACACGAGAACGATTGGAGCTTGACCGGACGAGTGATTGCGTTCAAACCCCTGCGCAACCCGTTGTCGGGCAGCGAACTTTATTGGATCCACGTCGATCTCGAGCGAATGAAACTTGAAGTGCTCGTCAACCAGCGCGCGCTTCGCGGAGACGCACTTGCGCCCGGCGTGTTTCTCGACGCTGAGGTCTGGTTGCAAGGGCATGTGCTGGACGAGCAGGCGCTGCGTTCGCGTTACGAAGGGGTGGACCGGGCGTGCGGAACAGTAAGTTTCTGGTCAGCAATGAAACGGAGAAACTGAACATTTTCTCTTTGTCATTTTCCATTTTTCATTTTCCATTATCATCGCACCGCGACGAATCGATAATAAGATGACAAATGAGAAATGGAAAATGACAAATGGAAAATGGATCGCCCTGGTCCTCATTGTCCTCATTGCCGCTTTCGGCGCTTACTTCCTCAACCAATACTGGATTCACCGCTACGACGCTTTGATCGCCAGGCAAGCGGGCATCTATCGACTTGATCCCGATCTTGTCTGGAGCATCATGTACGAAGAGACCTACTTCCGTCCCTGGAAAGTCGGTAAGGCTGGAGAGATTGGATTGATGCAACTGACGCCGGCGGTTGGGCGCGACTGGGCCGCGGAGACCGGTATGCACGAACTTGAGCGACAGATGGCCGGAGATCCGCGAGGCACACTGCGCGACCCGGAGCGAAACATTCAAATCGGCTGCTGGTATCTCGAGAAGGCTTCCGAACAGTTTCGCGATGTGCCTGATAGGGAAGCGCGCATGGTCGCTGCATACAATGCTGGGCCAAGTCGAGCGACGGAGTGGAGCCGCACGGCGGAAGGCGCTCCCGCGATGTCAGGCGACGACTTCATCAAACGAATAGACATTCCCTCGACCCGCGCATACGTGTTATCTGTCATGGAACGCTATCGGAAACTCAAGGGAGCGCGGGGTCAGACAACGCCAAACATGTCACCGTGATCTGCTCGGACTCGCTCCAGACGTCCGGGCCATTGTTCTCGCTGGATCCAAAGAAATGACAACCGTCTACAGCGCTCGCTGGGTTCTGCCAATCGCGTCGACGCCTGTGCGTGATGGCGCGATCGCCATCGAAGCGGAACGCATTGTCGCCGTCGGCCCTGGCGCGGAGATTATTGCTCAGTTGCCGGAAGCGCCGGTGCGCGATTTTGGGGAAGCGGCGATCCTTCCCGGTCTCGTTAACGCGCATTCGCATCTGGAACTAACGGCAATGCGCGGGTTTCTTGACGCAGAAGAGTCGGATTTTTTTGCCTGGCTCAGGAAACTGACCTTCGCGCGCCTGGAAAAATTGACGCCCGATGACCTCTACGTTTCCGTCGCGTGGGGCGCGTGCGAGGCGGCGCGGGCGGGTATCACTTGCTTAGGCGATTCGAGCGACGCTGCCGGCGAAAGTATGAAAGCATTGCGAGACATCGGGCTGCGTGGCATCGTGTTCCAGGAATCTTTCGGTCCTGATCCACGTTTGGTAAATGAAAATTTTGAGAAGCTGAAAACCAAAGTCGCATTGCTCCGCGAACTACAAACTCCCTCAGTTCAAGCCGGAGTCTCGCCGCACGCGCCTTACACCGTTTGCGCCGCTCAGCTTGAAATGATTGCTGCCTTTGCGATTGCAGAACATCTGCCGCTGATGATGCACGCGGCGGAATCGCACGCTGAAGATTTATTCATGCGCGAAGGGGGTGGACCATTTGCGGAGGGTTTGGCGAAACGTGGTATTGAATGGCGCGCTCCGGGCGTCTCGACGATTCAATATTTAGAAAAGCTCGGCGTCCTTCGCACTTCTCCCTTACTGGCGCATTGCATCAATGTCGACGACGCGGACATCGAGACGATCAAACAGACCGAGACGCGCATCGCGCATTGTCCCAAATCAAACGCGAAATTGGGTCACGGTCGAGCGCCGTTCGCGAAATTTCTCAATGCGGGTTTAACCGTTGGACTTGGCAGCGATTCGGTGGCGAGCAACAACACGTGCGACATCTTCGAGGAAGCAAGATTTGCGGTGCTGTTTGCGCGAGCCGGCACGCGCGAGAATGACGGATGCGAAATGGTGCGTGCGGAAGATGCATTGTCGTCAGCGACGATTGGAGGCGCCAAAGCGCTCGGACTTGGCGGGCAAATTGGCGAACTCAAGGTTGGTATGCAGGCTGACTTTATTGCCGTCTCTTTGGATGGAGCGCATCAGCTTCCCGCGTATGATCCGGTTAGCACGCTGATCTTCTCATCATCCGGGCGCGATGTAATCCTGACTGTCGTGGCGGGGAGGGAAGTCTTTCGCGACGGTCGCGTTACCACAGTAGATGAAGATCGACTGCGCGCGCGAATGAACGAGATAGAAGGGAATTTGCAAGCTTAGATTTTTGATTGGTTCTTTGCCACCGAAGCGAACCGTAGGTCCTTGTCTAGTTTGAGCATGCCTGATCCGCGTTCCTCTGCTCTCATTCACACCGCGGCTTCAGCCCGGTGGGGAAGGAGACCGCCGACAGGCTGCTGAACCGTTTCAACGGTTTTTGCTCTTCAGAACCCTGTAGCTTACAACAAACCGTTGAAACGGTTCGGAGATTTTCAAGTACCTGCATGGTCACCGGGCTGAAGCCGCGGTGTGAATGAAAGTTCAGAAATGCAAACACACACTAATCTCTTATTACATCACCAGCGCGAATCACGCCTTCGGTAAGAATCTGTGCGCGCAAGCCACCGCGATGAACCAGGCCCGGCAACACGGCTTCGTGACTGAGTCGAGCGAGGTGCGCACATGGTTCGCACAACCTGAGACCAAGAACCCTGACCTCGCCGACCTGAAACTCTCGTTCGACCAGTTGATTCAGAGGAACGCCGCGCGTGACGACGTTGCGCCGCGCAGCGCCTGGCGTCAGCTCGATTCCCGCTTCGTGCTTTAGCGCGTCAATCGCTTCCACTTCAATCAAGGTCAACTCGCGATCCGGTTGGGGATTCGAGAAGGCGCCCGCTTGATTGAAGTAGCGATCACCCTCGAGTCCCTTGCCCGGAACCGCGTGCGCCTCGGCGACGGAGATCATTGCCGCTTCTGCCGCCGAGGCAATATTGATCGAGACTACGACACCTTGAAACATGTCATTCTCTCCGGTTGTTTACGCCGCCGAAGCGGTAATCGCCTCGTCGAAGATCTCCAGCGCGACATCTACATTCTCTTGCGTGAGAATCAGCGGCGGCGACCAGCGAATCGAGTTTGTGCCGCACCCGAGAAGAATCAAGCCACGCTCGAAACACGCAATCTCAACTCGGTCACGCAGTTCGGGATCTTCCTTTCTGCTCGCTTTGTCTTTGACGAATTCCACGCCGAGCATCAAGCCCATGCCGCGCACGTCGCCGATGCACTCGTGCTTGCGCATTAACTTTTCAAGCCCGGCCTTCAAGTACGCGCCAACCTCCGCACTGTTGCGTACCAAACCGCCCTGCAGCAGCTCAATCGTCTTCAGAGCGGAAGCGATGCAGACGGGATTGCCGCCAAACGTTGATGCGTGCGCGCCGGGTTTCCAATCCATCAGATCGGCGCGCGCGACGGTTGCGCCAATTGGCAGACCGGAACCAATGCCTTTGGCAATGGTGATGATGTCCGGCTTAAGATCGTAATGGTCGCTCGCAAACATCTTGCCGGTGCGGCCCATTCCCGATTGCACTTCATCCACAATCAGCATGATCCGGTGCTCGTCGCAAATCCGCCGCAGGCCCTGTAGAAAAATCTTCGGCGCCGGGACATATCCGCCTTCGCCCTGGACTACTTCGACAACGATACCGGCGACTTCATCCGGTGGCGTAGTCGTTTTGAACAGACGATTCTCGATCCAGTTCAACGCGCCCTGGCCGGCGCCGCCGTCGCCACAATCTTCGGCGCTGAATGGATTGCGATACTCGTTCGGATAAGGCACGTGAACGACATCCAGTGCCTGACGCTTGAAGCCGCGTCGCTGCGCCACTTTCGAAGATGTCAACGAAAGCGAGCCCAGCGTTCGTCCATGAAAGCTGTTGAAGAACGCGATGAACTTTTCGCGTCCCGTCGCGTGCATCGCCAGCTTCAACGCAGTTTCGATCGCTTCGGTGCCGCTGTTGGCAAAATGTGTGCGCGTGGGCGAGGGCACGGGCACGATCTCGTC
>JBGPWL010000107.1:0-14216 GCA_041492185.1 Pyrinomonadaceae bacterium
GAATCACCCGGGTTATAGGCGCCCGGCCGGATCCACGTGAAGCCTTTGCAGTTCGCATTGCCGGCACAGTCAGCCTGGCACAAGCTAAAGCTCGGTCTCGGATAGTAAGTAATTCTCGAACCGTTGAAGCTGATGTTATTCATTACCGAGAACATTGGCTTGGGCCTGGGAGTTGGCATCGGCGTCGCCTTCGGCGGTGGCTCAGACGGTTTTGGGGTGGGAGAAGGCCCAGGTGTTAATGTCGCCGTCGGCGTCACTTCAGGAGTTGGTTCGGACTCCGTTGTCGTCGCGCCCGGCTTTGCGGGGGACATTGTCGGCGTTGATCCTACCGTCACCTGCTGGCTCGGTTCGGTGCGACTCCGCGTTAGAATCAACGCGATGACGATGCCGGAAACACCGAGTACGATCACGATCGCGAGCAGCCACGGCAGCACGTGCGATCGCGTGCGCTCTGAATCAACGCTGGGTGACGCCTGAAAACGCGGGCTCATCGGTATTAGCTCAGGTTCAGCACGCAGCGTTGGCTGAGGCGCAGCGATGGTTGGCCCGGGCTCGGTAACTCGCGGCGGCGGGAGCACATGAGTCGCGTTTGGATCGACCGCAGTTGTAGGTTCCAACAACCTTGCGCCGTCAACAAGACAGAACATCATCGTTCCGTCTTCGTAGGTTTTGTGACACGCTGGACAGGTCTTCATCGATCTCTCTTGCCGGCTATTAGGAAATTCCTTTTCTCATAGAATTTGTTCGGGCGGCTTCTATTGAGCAACGAAATTATACTGAATTATGCCGTTAACCTTGACTGGTTGACCACTAAGGCGAGTGGGAGAAAACTTTGCCTGACGAGCTGCGCTTACCGCCGATTGTTGTAACAACGGATGACCGGCGATTGCGTGGGCCGCGATCACGTTTCCCGCTTCATCAACAAGTACCTGGACGACAACCATACCTGACGCGTGCGCCGCTCTGGCAATCGCCGGGTAAGCGGGTCTAGGCAAGCTGATCGCCTTTCCGTTCAGCACTCCACCCGAGATGGGCGCGTGGGGTGTCGGCTTAGGCGTTGGAGGCGGTGGCTCTTCGACCGCGACTACTCTCGGCGGCGCAATTGTCGGTTTCGGTGTCGGAGTCGCTCGCGCATTAGCGCTATTGGATTGCGGAGAAGAACTGTTCGCCGCTGGTGGTCGGGAGGAGTTCGATGAGTTGACTGGCGCGCTTGATGACGACACGGGAGTTGTAGTATCCGACTGAGTCGGTGATGGAGTCGAGGTGCCGGTTTGCGCGCTCTGTTTGCTCTCTCGCTGGAGCGCGTAGCCCAACATGAACGCGATCCCGATTCCCAAAAGAGCAAGCGCGATCACGATTCCCAGTATCCATGGCAGCGGACTCTTTCGCTTCCGGCTGGCAGCGTCTGCGGTCGGTGACGAAGACTGCGAGCCTGCGTGTAGATTCACGGGCTGAGCCGACGCCTGAGCGCTAACTACTGTTGGTCCAGGTTCGGTCATGCGCGGCGGCGGCATCTGCAAAGTCGCATTGGGATCGGCGGCGGTCATCGATTCCAATAATGCCGCTCCGTCGTCGAGACAGAACATCAAAGAATCGTCTTCATAGGTTTTATGGCACGCTGGACAGGTTTTCATAATTTCTGATCTCGGTTAGCGCGCGATTCACTTTTCATGCGGTCGAGCTTGCGCCGAGCGCCTCTTTCATCGCCGATCCAATATCGGCTGGCGACTTGACGACATGAATCCCCGCATCGGTCAGCGCTTTCATTTTTTCCGCCGCAGTTCCCTTCCCGCCCGCGATGATCGCGCCCGCGTGGCCCATGCGACGTCCCGGCGGCGCAGTCTGCCCGGCAATAAACGCGACGATCGGTTTCGTCACATTCGCCTTCGCAAACGCCGCGGCTTCTTCTTCTGCGGTCCCGCCGATCTCGCCAATCATCACGATGCCGTCCGTCTCGTCATCGGCTTGAAACAATGCGAGCGCGTCAACGTGTGAAGTGCCAACGATCGGATCGCCACCGATGCCGATCGCGGTCGATTGTCCTAAGCCGAGCGCCGTCAGTTGGCCCACCGCTTCATACGTCAACGTGCCTGAACGCGACACGACGCCGACGCGCCCTTCGCGATGAATGTGTGCGGGCATGATGCCAATCTTGCATTTGCCTGGGCTTATAATTCCCGGACAGTTTGGGCCAATCAGTCGCGTTGCCTTGTCTGACAAAAACTCTTTCACCTTGACCATGTCGAGCGTCGGCACGCCCTCGGTGATAGAAACAATTACGGCTATGCTAGCGTCGGCTGCTTCCATGATCGCGTCCGCGGCGAATGCCGGCGGCACGTAAACTATCGAAGCGTTCGCGCCAGTTTCCTTGACCGCCTCGCTGACGGTATTGAAAACCGGAATGCCTTCATGCGTTGTGCCGCCTTTGCCGGGCGTCACGCCGGCGACGACATTCGTTCCATACTCAACCATCTGTTTTGTATGAAACGATCCTTCTTTGCCGGTGATGCCCTGGACGACAAGGCGCGTAGATTTATCGACAAGTATGCTCAATCAGATTTGCCCCGGAGACTATGTGTTCGAGAAGAGCGCGAAGTATAACACGCCTCATTCAATCTCTCCACGATCAGCTTTCATTTCAGACAGATCTATTATCTCGCCCCGGCCCGTCTGTCACCCAACAAGCGATAGTCCTTCGCTTTGATTGCTTCAACGATCTTGTTGCGTTCAACGTACAGAGACACGCGCTTGTAATTATTGGCTGCCAACCCAACCTCGAAGAGGATGCCACAGATGACGAATAGTAAAGCAAACTTCCGCCAACTCTTTTGCTTCAGAAACTCGCTCCAACAATAGAGGCTGTACAACATCGCGACGGGGAACGTGAGGTAAAACGTGTGGGACTGCGGCGGCTTCAGCGAGAACAAAAAACTGATGTAGAGCAGCACCACTGTCGAGAGCGTAAAATACTTGACTGCTTTCCAATCTTTTTGCGTGTGCTGTTTCCTGAACCATAAAATGAGCATCGCGATACATTGAAGGATGCCCACCAAAGTGAGAAAAATGACGAGAGGAATCAACCAGCGGTTCTCGTTCATGAAGTTCAAACGTGTCGCGGTATTTCTCCCGATAAAACGCGGCACTTCAAAACTAGCGAAAGACAAGAAACGGCCCAGGATACCCTCGGCAATATTGAAATGCCGCACCAGATTGTGTGAATTAAACTGGACGCTTTCGTTTGTGCCTCCGAGCCCTCCCCTGAATCCGTACTTGATGAACGTCGGAACCAGAAAGCTACCCGTAATGACCGCGCCAAAGACGAACCACAACACTGATGAGAAAATCCTCCTTCCTGCTTTCTTGAACTGAAAATAAAACGAAAGAACCACGTAAGGAATCAGCAGGACCCATGAAAGGTGAAACTGCACAATCCAGAAAAGCGATAAACCCATCATAAAGTTTGCCCAGCGCGAAGGAACAAGATCGCGGCTGAGAAATGGATAAGTTTCAATTGCCGCGACAAAGAACAGAATAGCTCCAGGCAAGACATAAGAGGGATTGAAAATATGAGTGGAAAGACCAACCGCCCATGGCGCAATCAGGAGCCATGACCAGACAAACCATCGCGGAATCTCCGGCAGACGTTTGGTGCAGTACCAGGCAAAAAAGCAGAGACTGGAAAACGATAGTATGTTCAGTACGACGTAAGGCGCTTCGGGTATTGGCAGAACGTAGAAAGGGAGGCCGACGACTAGTCCCTGCAAAGCTCCGGGTATCTGAATTGTGTTGGTGACGTCGGGGCCAAAATACGGCCACTGTCCGGTTGAGTAAAACTTAAGTCCAATAAGATAAATCTGCTTCTCATCTCCGGTGCCGGTCCAGAAGTCCAAACATAATCCAAACGCCAGACGGAATAAGAAAGCCAAAGCGAGAAGGAAGATGAAAAACAGTTTCCTTCGTTGTTTTAGATCTCCCGGCATCAAGCAATCAATTTTCTTCTCAGGAAAACTTGCCTAAGGCTTTGTTAGACGAGCTCAAACTTTTCCGCATACTGCGGCACCTCTACATCCCAACCGAAGCGTTCTCGTATATGACCCGCCATTGCGTTAGCAGCTTCAGGCTCGCCGTGCGTGACAAAAGTCTTTCGCGGCGCCGACGGCATTCCTTCGAGCCAGCGGATGATCTCTTTCCAATCCGCGTGGGCTGAAAAGCCGCCGATGCGCTCGATGTTGCAGCGCACCGGAACCCATTGGCCGAGGATCTTCACTTCCCTTTCGCCGTCAGAAATGCGACGGCCCTTAGTGCCCGCTGCTTGATAACCAACAAAGACGATAGTGGCGTCCGGGTCGGGCAGGATGCGTAATGCGTGATGCAGCACGCGCCCGCCGGTCATCATTCCCGATGCGCTGATGATCACACGCGCGCCTTGCGCATCGTTCAGGCGTTTCGATTCTTCTCTCGATGAACACGCCAGCATTGAATGCGTGCGCAACGGTTGCTCCGGCTTAGCGAGCACCGCGGCGTAATCTTCATCCTGCTCTTCTTTGCTGCTGCCGTAGGCTACGGTTGAGGCCGCGGCCATCGGCGAATCCACACAAACCGGCAGCACGGGAATTTTCTTTTCGTTCTCAAGCTCGCGGATCAAATAAACAATCTCCTGCGTCCGGCCAACTGCGAAAGCGGGAATCAGCACCGGACCATTTCGCTTCGCCGCACTGTTGACGATGCGCGAGAGCGTGTCTTTTGGATCTTCCGGCTCGTGGAGTCGGTCTCCATACGTTGATTCAATCAGTAAATAATCACAGGCCGGCGGCGGAACGGGATCGCGAATGATGGGTTGGTTGTAGCGACCGAGATCGCCGGAGAAAAGCACCTGGCGTCCGGCATTATCAACGCCCGCTCCGTCGCAACCGACAAGGACCACGCTCGATCCGAGTATGTGACCGGCAATGCGAAACTCTGCGTGAATTCCTTTTGCGATTTCGACGCGCTCGCCGGAATTTGCGATTGGCCGGACCAACTGAAGCGTGCGGCGCGCATCTTCTTCGGTGTACAAGGGCAGCGCCGGCTGGTGCTTTGTGATCTTATGCCGGTTGCGATAGTCCGCCTCTTCCTCTTGCAGGCGCGCCGAGTCGGGCAACATGATCTTCAACAACGCGGCGGTGCCCTTCGAGCAATAGACCGGGCCGTTGAAGCCTTGCGAGACAAGTCGCGGCAGATAGCCGGTGTGATCGATATGCGCGTGCGTGATGATGACGGCGCTGAGCGATCGTGGATTGAACGGCGGCGGCTGCCAATTGCGCTCGCGCAACTCTTTCAAGCCTTGAAACATTCCGCAGTCGACCAGCACGCGCGCGCGATCTGTTTCGATCAGGTACTTCGAGCCCGTTACTGTTCCGACTGCACCCCAAAAGGAAAGCGTTGCCATCGAATCGGTCTCAACTTCTGCTGGACTTTGTTTCAAACGCGCGCTGATTGTACAGGAGCGCGCGGGCGAGAGGCGAATCGATCACTGCACATCCGACGGCCACGAAAGGGAATACTGTAAAATCAAGGCTGCGCTTTTCTGTTTGGCGAAGTTTGTATGATAAAGTCTGCGACCTGGGAGGGAGAAAGTTATCAAGAACAAATCACAAAAACGCGAATCCGTATTAGCTTTGTTACTTCTGATTCCCTGTGCGTACCTGTTCTACACCGCTGCATCTCAATCGCGCGCAACAAGTATCACGTCGGGCGCTACAAGGCGATCGATCCCGGACTCGTCGAACGCGAAGACCGATCATTTCGGGACGTCGCAGTTTGGCGATCCTTATGCCGAATTTCGCGACGCAAAATATTCAAACAATGGCCTACTCAGCGAGAGCGAAGAGATCAAGCTCGGCGCACGCATCCACCAGGAAGTTATAAAGAAGTATAAGCTAACGACTGTTGGACTCGACCGCGTTGAGCGTATCGGCCGGCGCGTGGCGCGCGCAAGCCGGCGACCGAATTTCGTTTACACTTTTCACGTGCTCGAAAATAAGGAAATTAATGGCTTCTCAATTCCCGGCGGGCATGTCTACATCACCACTGCGTTATTGAAACTCGCCAACGAGAATGAACTCGCGTCGGTGTTGGCCCACGAGGTTGGACACGTGGCCGCGCGGCACAGTTTGAAGTCACTCAAGAAATCTCAGGAGTACAACGGGATCGCCGAGGCGCTCGGCTCGATCACGGGAATTGCCGGCGACACGGCGCGAGATCTCGGCGTTGCGCTCGCGCAAATCGTCGCCCAGGGTTTTCTGACGGTCCACACGCGCGAGGAAGAGCGTGAAGCAGACTTCCTCGGCGTGCGCACAATGCCGGGTGCGGGCTTTGATTCGGAAGCCATGATTACGATGTTTCAGAAACTCCAGCGCATCAGCGATCCAGGTCTGCTCGGCTCGTTCTTTTCCGATCATCCCGACGTGCAGGAACGAATTGACAACACGCGGTACGAGATTAATCGTATGCGAAGAGCGCCCTCGACAAAAGCGTGACGTGATCACTCTTTCGGTTTTCAGTTTTGAGTTCTAAGACCTTTTCGCGGTGCGGCAAAGAGAATGATGAGGGCGGGAACCAGTAAAACAAGATTTCTCAACGCGGTCTTCACACCCAACTGGCTCGCGATAATACCGCCAAAGCAACCGCACTCGAGCGGCTCACCGTGCAATCCATACACGTAGTAGAGCGCGAAGCTGCTAAAGCCTATAAGCAACAGCGTCGCGCACAAGCCACCGATGCGCGCAGTCCGCGGCCATATCAACAGAATCGCGGCCACTACTTCGGCGACGATGACGCCTATCGTAGTCGGCCAGGTCCAGCGCGCGTAGTTGATGTGCGTGGCGCTCAACAGCTCCGAGACATTGAGTGAGAATGCTTTGATGGTAGCGAGTTTCGCGCCGGCGGCAAACAGGAACATCGCCGCCAGGCCGAAGCGGCTGATAAGAACAAGCCAACGAAGCGCAGCGCGCGCACTCATGATTAACTCAGGCGACCTGCTTAATCTCTTGCCCAATTTCGTATAAGAACTCAGGCGCAAAGTCGGCGCCGTTGGGCCATTCGATAGTACCGGTCTCAAGATTGACCACTACTTGTTTGAAGAAGGCCGCATCCTTCAAGGGCTCGAAAACCTCACCGTGAAGCTCGTCTTTTAGATCTACTTGCTTCACAAGGCCATCGCTGAATTCTACGCGCAAAGTGTACGGGGTGACGTCGCCAATATCGGTCACGTGTAAGAACATAGTTAGCTCTCAGACCAAAGGAGGAACCGGCTCCAGGAACTGTCGGGCTCGAGCTCGATTCCAGTTATTCATCAATTCCGGCTGATACCGTTCCGACCATTCGAGTATCATGCGCAATGCCCGCCGGGACATTCTACCTTGCACCACGCCAGTCTCGATCTCCACGGTTACTTCCTGGTCCTGATACCGTGCGTGAAAGTGCGCTGGGAGATGATCGTTGTAATTCATGAAAATTACAATACCGAAAAACCGACTAATGGTTGGCATCGATCTTCCTCTCGCGCACCTGGTCGCGAAGACACGAACCTCACACTGCGGCCACTACCTTTTCGGCAGCGTCTTTCATTCCGTTAGCAACGGTGAAGTTCAAGCCCGACTCGCGAATCACGCGCTGGCCTTCTTCAACGTTCGTTCCCTCCAAACGCACCACCACCGGAACGTCGATGCCCAGGTTCTTCGCCGCTTCGACAACGCCACGGGCGACCATGTCGCAGCGCACAATGCCGCCGAAGATATTTATCAGCACCGCTTCCACGTTTTCGTCCGCCAACAAGATCCTGAACGCAGCTTCAACTCGTTCCTGTGACGCGCCGCCGCCCACGTCCAGAAAATTTGCGGGCTCGCCGCCGGCGAGTTTGATGATGTCCATCGTCGCCATTGCCAGGCCCGCGCCGTTGACCATGCAGGCGATGTTGCCGTCGAGCTTGATGTAGTTGAGATCGAATTTCGACGCCTCGATCTCCAACGGCTCTTCTTCATTCAGATCGCGCAGGTCGAGGAATTCCTTGTGACGAAAGAGCGCGTTGTCGTCAAAGTTTACTTTCGCATCCAGCGCAATCAGACGATTGTCCTTAGTTAATAGGAACGGATTGATCTCCATCAGCGACGCGTCCATCTGCTCGTACGCGTTGTAGAGCGCCTGCATGAACTTTACCGCCTGGCCAATCAGCTCGCTGGGGATGCCCAAACCGAAAGCAAGCTTGCGCGCCTGAAAGGAACGAAAGCCCACGGCCGGATCGACCGTCTCTTTCATGATCAACTCCGGCGTCTTCGCGGCGACCTCTTCAATGTCCATCCCGCCAGCCGCCGAGGCCATGAACACCGGCCGGCCCGAAGCGCGATCGAGTACGATGCCGAGATAGAACTCGCGATCTATCGGCAAGCCCTCTTCAATCAGGAGCACGCGCACTTCCCTTCCTTCGGGACCGGTTTGATGCGTGACCAGTTTCATGCCGAGCATCTGGCGCGCCAGCTCGCGCGCCTCGTCGGCGCTCTTCGCGAGTTTGACGCCGCCGCCCTTGCCGCGGCCACCCGCGTGAATTTGCGCTTTGACGACAACGATCTCCGTCCCTAATTCTTTCGCCGCGTGATAAGCCTCGTCCGGCGAACGCGCCACCAATCCGCGCGGCACAGCCACGCCAAACTTCTTTAATAGTTCTTTGCCTTGATACTCGTGAATCTTCATGGCGCGCATTGTACCGCAGACTGTCCAGTCTGCGCAGACGCCGCTGCTTTCGGAGCGAAAAACTTTTGCCTACCAGGCAGTCTGCGATACATTTGGGGCACAGGAGAAAATTCGATGAGCGATGTCACGGTCACTTCTTTAACTAATCTGCAAAACGAAGTGCGCTATGGCGAAGGCCACACGCTAATCACTGATGAGCCCGTAGCTGCAGGCGGCGAAGATGCTGGTCCAGATCCCTACACGCTGCTGCTCGCTGCGCTTGGCAGTTGCATCTCGATGACGACGATGCTTTACGCGCGCCGCAAAGGCTGGCCAGTCGAACGCGTAACGGTACGTTTGCGACAGCAGAGGATACACGCCGAGGATTGCGGAGAGTGCGAACACACGAAGGAAGGTTTCGTCCATCGCATCGAACGCTCAGTAACTTTCGCAGGCGACTTGACGGACGAACAGCGTTCGCGGCTGCAAGAGATCGCGCACAAGTGCCCGGTGCACAAGACACTCACTTCCGAAATTGTGATCGCGGAGACGAAGCACAACGAAGTTAATTGACAGCTCTGAGTCTGCGTTAAGGTACTTTGGAAACAAAGAGGGCTTTCAATTCATTTTCGAATTGAAAGCCCTTCGAACTGGTCGGGACGACTGGATTCGAACCAGCGACCTCACGCACCCCAAGCGTGCGCGCTACCAGGCTGCGCCACGTCCCGTCACTGCGATTTCAAGTATCTCTGCAAAAAACGATTTGTCAAACCGGTCAGTGGAACCTGAGCTTACTTTTTCGCAGAGCGCGAGCGGTTGGTTCCTGACTCGACCAGTCTTAACAACTCATGCAACTCTGACGCGATTCGTTTCAGAGCCGCACGCTCTTCCGCGGTTCTGTGTCCCGCGCTCGGCGAACCTGCGGTTCCTTTAGGCGAGCGCGCGCCAGTTGCGCTTGAAGCCTGCGGGTGAGATGGCGTTTGCGAACCGTCCTCGCCAGTTTCCGGCGCGACAATTTTCAGTTTTCCGCCCGCGCGCTGCTCATTTGTCA
This sequence comes from Pyrinomonadaceae bacterium, assembly GCA_041492185.1. GTDB lineage: Bacteria > Acidobacteriota > Blastocatellia > Pyrinomonadales > Pyrinomonadaceae > JAOAPY01. Next base: position 9,758 of record JBGPWL010000107.1, read on the forward strand.
GTCGCTTTCTGGCTCCGGCGATGGTGTACTGATCCTCGTATAGAAGTTCCTTTATGCGCAGCGCCATTTCTACGTCTCGCTTGCGATAGACACGCTGGCCGGCGCGGTTCTTTTGCGGCGCCAGCATGGGAAATTCCGATTCCCAATAGCGCAGCACGTGCGCCTGCACACCCGCGAGCTCACACACTTCTCCAATCTTGAAGAACAGTTTCTCTGGGATGGCAACAGCGGTCTGGCTCATGCTCTTAGAAGCCCAATTCAAAGGTTATCTGATCGGGAAGTAGAAAGTTAAGACTGCGCATTGCAAAGCCGGGGCTCTCTGGTCACGGTCATGTTACTCGTGAGGTACAAACGTGTCAATACTTGTACTTAGCCGCCGCGAGTTAAATCGAAGGCTTAAAGGTAAAATCTAAAGGCCGAGAGGTCCGACAAGCTTCAGCTTGTCGCGGATTCAGCATGGCGTCATCTCTTGAAGAATAGTACAGACAGGCGACAAGCCGAAAATTTGTAGGACAATGGACGGAGATCAGTTATGCAAGCTATAATCGCGCTTCGATCAAGCTTGACCAGCAGCAGAACCGGGAGGTTCATTCGCAGAAGTGACGACGTCACCCACTCTTTTTCGCCTCGCCTCGCGCCTTGATGAAGTTGGCTTTTCAGATATCGTAAATATTCGCAACCGAGTAATGAAGCTGCGCGCCGAGGGCCAAACCGTTTATCAATTCGAAGGCGGCGAGCCTTTCATCAACACACCCGACTCAATCAAAGAAGGCGCGATCCAGGCCTTGAAGGAAAACAAAACGCGTTATGCGCCATCGTCGGGTATTCCGGAGTTGCGCGCGGCGATTGCGGAAAAACTGCGCGAGAAGAATCGGATTCGCGCGCAGGATAAAGACGTGATTGTATTGAACGGCGGGATGCAGGGTTTGTTTGGCGCTTTCCAATCGGTTGTTAATCCCGGAGACGACGTGCTCCTCTTCTCGCCTTATTGGACACCAATCAAAGACCTGGTTGCTCATTGCCAGGGAAGCATCGTGCTCGTGCCGACAAAGGAAGCGCGGGCCAACGGTTTTGAAGAGACTCTCGCGCGCTACTCAACGGACCGGACGAAAGCTATCTATTACAACACGCCGCAGAATCCGACCGGCGTTGTCTTCACACGTGAAGAAGCGGAAGCCGTCTCACGCTTTGCCCAGCAACGCGATGTGATCGTAATTGCGGATGAAGCATATGAAGATCTCGTTTACGAAGGAGAGCACTTCTCGATCGCTTCAATCGCCGGCATGCTTGAACGAACCATTACTTCTTTCACCTGCTCGAAATCATTTGCCATGACCGGCTGGCGTTTGGGTTACACAGTGGCGGGCGAACCATGGATGACTGGCCTGCGCAAGACGACGCTCTATTCTTCGAACGGCGTTTCAACTCCGACGCAGTGGGCCGGGCTTGCCGCCTTTACCACACCGTCAGATTTTCTGGAACGCAATCGCGCCGCGTATCGCACGCGGCGCGATTTGCTTTTGGCGGGATTGAATGAACTTCATCTTGATTGCGATTTACCGGCCGGCGCGTTCTATGCCTTTCCGGATGTTTCGCGCGTCAGCCACGACAGTCGTGAGGCCGCCGAAATTCTACTCGAACGCGCCCAGGTCGCTACTGTGCCTGGCGTTGTCTTCGGCGCACATGGCGAAGGTCATTTGCGTTTCTCGTTCTCCACTTCAATCGAAATGATCGAAGCAGGCCTGGATTCGCTTCGACGGAATTTGTAAAAAGGATGAAGGATGGACCCCAAGGATGGAGGGATGAAGGATGAAGAAGAACTAACTGGCCCAGAGGGTCGCAGTTCATCAGTTGAATCCTCATCGACACGAAGCGAATTTGATTTCATAAATGCCCTGCGCCATCGCCTAAGGCGGGACAATCAGCCGCCTTCATCCTTCATCCTTCATCCTTCATCCTTGATCCAGGGCATCGGTGATGATGCAGCAGTGCTGAGACAGGTCGCTGGTCGCAATACGGTCATCACGACTGACCTGTTGATTGAGGACATCGACTTTCGCCGCGAATGGATAACGCCGGCGATGCTTGGTCACAAAGCGCTCGCGGTTTCTCTTTCAGACATTGCAGCAATGGGAGCACGAGCGCGTTGGGCGTTGTTGTCGATCGGCCTTCCTCAAGACATCTGGGATTCAGGCTTTGTCGACGCCTTTTACGAGGGATTCATTGCGCTGGCAGACCGCTACGAAGTCCGTCTTCTTGGTGGCGACGTTTCGCGCACGCCGGACAAGATCGTAATCGATTCGATCGTGCTTGGCGAGTGTGCTCATGAATGCGCAGTGCCGCGCTCCGGCGCCCGTCCCGGCGATCAGCTTTTCGTCACCGGATCGCTTGGCGGATCGGCAGCGGGCTTGCGATTGCTCGAACGCGGCGCACGAGTCGAAACGGAAGACGCAGCTGATCCGGATTCAGACACCATTCAACAACTGGTGCTGCGCCATCTTCGACCGGAACCTCGCGTCGGCTGGGGTCTCGTCCTCGGAGAGGAGCATTTGGCAACCGCGATGATCGATCTCAGCGATGGCCTGTCGTCGGACGTTAATCATCTCTGCGAAGAAAGCAACGTGGGGGCGCTCATCGACGCCTCGCGCCTGCCCATTGATCCAGTTGTAGTTGACATCTGTGGCCGGCGCGCGCTTGATCCGCTGGTGCTGGCTCTGCATGGTGGCGAAGATTTCGAATTGCTGTTCACAGTTCATCCGGACAATGTCGGACGCCTGCCAAAGCGAGTCGATGGTGTTGGAATTTCTTGCATCGGCGAAATCACGAGCGAAGCGGAAAAGATTCGCATTGCAGAAAAAAATCGGATTTGGGACTTGGAGCCGCATGGGTTTGAGCATTTCAAGGAGATGCAAGAACTCTCTTAATTAACCATACTCCTTGCTTTGTCGATCGGAATAACTTCGAAGTATGCTTGGCTAAGTTCAAACTCTATCCGGAATTGGTCGAAGAAGCCGCGTTGGCCAAGCAACCCTGTTCCAACCGCGATCGAATTCGTGAAACCAACGTTCAGCGTTATGGCACTCAACCCTCTCACGATTAGATCAACACGATGGATGTACGCTGCTTCCCTGACGCCCGACACACCCTCGAAAGCCAACTTCGGCGCCGCTTCAATCTCAATTCCAAGCAAGCGGCCGATGTCAGCGTGAAACAAGCAGACGTCCGCGCCCGAATCAACTAAAGAGATCACATCCTTATGTCTGTCGCCATTGATCAAGCGAACGATAAGATACGGTCTTTGAAACGGTCTCTGAGGATCTTGATGGTTATGAATATCAGTGTATCGGAATCTCATGCGAGTGGGATAAGAGCGACATCGAACGAGGGTACTCTGAATAGAATTGTTTCTTGATAGCCATTGCGCTGAGCGTCTTCTGTTGCCTCAAACGCATCATCGCCCACGCCGACGATCTTCTCTTCAGATTCATCAATGGCAACCCACTTGTTCTCGTATTTTTCCAGTTGCGGGGAAATCGCTGTTATATCCATCGTGAAAGATCTCCAGTTTGGAAGAATTATGGCCGCATTGAGGACACGTGTAAAGGCCATGATGGAATTGAAAGTAGGTTTCTGTCTCAATCCAAGCGATAGGTTGCCAAGCTTCGCTGGGAAACGATACCATGACTCACGCAAGGAGCTTAGGCATGCAATCAATAGACGATCTCGCAAATGTGATCACCGATCTTAATCCGTCGGAGCAGGAAGCTCTGCTGGATAAGGTGGCGCAACTAAATTTCCAGAAAGGCCTGCACGATTTGGCGGAGAAATATCGGGCGCGGCTAGCTCGCGAAGGCCAATTGGACTTGCCACCCGAAGAGATCTGGATTGAACTTCACCGCATCCGCGAACAGATCGCTCAGCATGATTACCCATCTATTCGACGGCACGATGCTGTTTGACTCGCCTTCGATCCTTTCTTAGACTCGCATCCCATGCTCAAAATCCACAACACCCTTTCCAATCGTTTGGAAGAGTTTCGCCCGATCGTCGATGGCGAAGCGAAATTCTATTACTGCGGTCCGACGGTTTGGGATTACGGCCACATCGGAAATTTTCGTTCCGCGGTAGCAGCCGACATCCTGCGGCGCTATCTGAAGTTTAAGGGATACAGAGTCACACATGTGATGAACATCACCGACGTCGAAGACCGCATCATTGCCAATTCGCAGGAGGCGGGCCTGAGCATCAACGATTACACGGCAAGATATATCGACGCGTTGTGGGAAGACTTTGACGCGCTCGGCTGTCAGCGGCCCGACATTGTGCCGCGCGCGACGCGCCACATTCCGGAGATGGTTCTACTGATCGAGAAGTTGTTGCAGAACGATCACGCTTACCGATCAGACGGTTCGATCTATTACCGCATCAGCTCGTTTCCGGAATACGGCAAGCTTTCGAA
>JBGPWL010000019.1:0-55056 GCA_041492185.1 Pyrinomonadaceae bacterium
ACTGATCTGGTCGGTCCAGAACAGCCAGCCAGCCATGTCGGGTTCGCGATTCAGGAAGTCCAGATACTGCTGCCGCACGAAGAAGTCCGCGCCGTTGAGCGGATTCTCTGTCGGCGTGCTGTTTGCCATCGCCGTAAACACTGCATCGGTCTTGTCTGCAACGAGCGCGAACGAGCGGCTCACGGGACTAAATCCATAGTTAGCGAGTCCGGGCGTGACGGTGTAGAAGCCGTTGGTCTCGACGTTTGCAAAGCTGTACCGTCCGTTGCCGTCGGTGATGCTCCGGCCCGTCGTGTTGCCGTTCAAGTACACAGTCACCCCACCCAGCGGTTGACCACTCACCGTCGTTATCTGTCCGCTGACCTTCGCCGGCGCCGCCGTCGGCGCATTGGGTTGGGCCAGCGTCCAGTCAGAGAACGAGCTGACGCCCAGGATCGTGGCCGAATTGGTTGCGGGTGTCACTGAGCCTCCGGGGGCGGTCCAGACTACACCGTCCCACTTAAAGATGGCGTAGCTGTTTTCACTAGCTGCGGGCGGCGGTATGTCTGTCGGATCGAGATAGTTGAAAGTCAGATCCGCCGTCCCGCTGCCCGTCAACGTCCAGTAGCGCGAAAGGGCACCGACGGGAGTGTGAATGTTTGGATGCGTCCCCTGCACCGCCTTAACGGTAAAGTCTGCTGGTGTGCCTGCGGTGACGTTAACCGTTACCGGTGAAAAACCATTCGCAGTGCCAACTTCAAACGACTTGCTCGCCGATGCTGAAAAGTTCTTCCGCAGATTGCCGTCCACGTAGCCCGTCGTGCGCACCACGACCGAGGCGGCATTCGGCAATATCACCGTGTTGGCATTAGTGATCAGCCGGCCAGAGGTGAGCGTCAGCGCATTATTCGGCGATGCCGCCACGCTGGTGCACGTCAGGTCGCCGCCCGCGATGCTGACGTTATTAGTATTCGCAACCGATAGGAAATTGAGCGAGCGAGTCGGATTGACCTCGACGCCGGTGGTGCGCTGGACAGACTCCTGAGCATAGATCAAGAACTGGCCGGCGGTGCCCTGGTTATGAACCGGACTCACGTCAAACGATCCACCCGGAGTCAGCAATCCGGCTGAGCCAATTTGCACGGTCGTAGATGACGCGGCGGCGTTGCCGAGCGTGATCTGACCGCTGTTGACGAAGCCGCCGGTAAACAGGTTGACGCGCGTCGTCACGATGGGTGAATTGAGCGTTATTAGGAAGAGACTATTGCTGCTAACGCCGACGCCTCCGAAGGGTGCCGCCAAAGTACCAAACGTGCCGGTGCCGGAATAGCTCATCGCTGCCCCTGCGTTGGCAAAGTCGAAACGCGCGCTCGTGCCGGTAGAAGTAATCGCGCCGTTACTGACAACCGTGGTGCCGCGGAAGAATACGGTAACGTTGTTGATGTTCCAGGTCATCGTCGGATTCACGACCACATTCGGAATAAAGCTTGTCCCGAACGGAGTGCCGTAGGTCGAAGAGGCCGGGGCTCCAGCCGCTCCAAAAACAACCTGGCCGCCGGTGATATTTTGCGTTTGGCCAGTCATGGAAAAATCATCCTTGGTAGCGCCGGTGCTGGGGGTGATCAGGTTGATGGTGCCCCCGCTCATTGTGAACGAGGAAGTGCTACCGAAGATCTCGAATGATCCAAAAGCGCTGCGACTATTGCCGACGATGGCGCAATTGACCGTGCCGGCCGTCTGCGTGTAGTTGATTGTGCCTTGTGGGTCAAACCGACCATTTGCATTGAGTGTGCCGCCTTCGATGATGTATACGGCCGTCGTCGATGACGCATCGAAGCCGTCCGCGGCGGTCAAGCCGATCGTGTACACACCTTGAGTGAGACGGAACAAACCATTAGAGCCCGAGGTGGTGCTCGAAGCTGTGGGGGCCACCGTGAAATTCGGATTATTCAGCCAGATACCGCCGGTCGCCGGAATTAGGTAGGTGGCCGTCGTAAAGACACGGTTCGTCATCGTGAACGTACCGGAGATCTTGAACGTGCCGTTAGTCAGGGTCAGGAAGCCGGCAACATCGGTGTTTACACCCTGCACCGTAAAGTTGGACGTGGTCAACTCAAGTGTGTTGACGTTGGACGTACCCTTATTGATCGTTATCCCTCTGATGTCGGTTGTTGCGCCCGTACCACTGAAGGTGTTATTGGCCGCGCCTGTAAACGTGATGCCGGCGCCAGCGGTGTTAGCGTTGGTGCTGAAGTCGAGCGTGCCGTTATTGGTTAAGTCGGTCCCGACTGAAAGAACGTGTCCGGTCTGCGTTCCAGCCGGATTACTCTGGAAAGTGCCTCCAGCGTCGATGGAGACAGAGGTGCCAACCGTCAGGGTCCTGGCTGTGGTCTGCTCAAATTGCAGAATGCCGCCGCTTTGCACCGTGACAGAAAAAGCGTTGCTGGAGTCAATCGTTACCGTGTGTCCGTTCTGGATCGTCACATTGTCAGTGCCGGTCGGAACCACGCCACCGGTCCAGGTTGCAGGGGCGCTCCAGTTGCCGCTGGCCGCGGAAGTAATGTTTCCCGGAGGCGCAGTGGCCTGGCTGCCTGATAAGGCAGTACTGAGCGCGCCTTCGGAAACGGCAAACACACGCCAGAAATAGGGTGTGCTGGGTGTTAGCGAAGAAGCGATGTACGAAGTCGCATTCTGAGCTGCCGTGCCGTCAAACACGTAGTTGACGCCATCGGTCGAACGATAGACTGCATAAAGTGTCTCGTTCGGCGAATCAACCCAGTTCAGTGTCATTCCGGTTGCCGTGACCACGGTAAAAGAAAGCGCAGTTGGCGCGGTTGGGACTGGTGGCGTAAACGTGAAAATCCTTCGCGAACCCTGGGCCGCCGAAGTAAGTACGGTGATCGCACCGGCCGTGTAGAGATTCGCCGTCGCTGTAGCCGACGAGCCATCGAAGCTGGGGGGCGGGGCTCCACTCTGTGGCGCGGCAACCGAGCCGACCGTGCCGGCAGTGTTGCTCGAAGAGAAACCGATGTTTGGATCCCTGGAGTTAGTGTCGGCAGCGCCGAGCGTGCTCATGGCCATGCTGCCATACACGAATTCTATGACGCCGGTCGTCTCAGACAGTCGCGCCTGATAGTTGAGATCGACCGTGCCGCCAGAGTTGAAGTTTGCCTGCATGTTCAACCACTCGATGACAAGCGTCCGACTCGGAGCTGAACCGATTACCTTGAAGTGCACTTTGCCGGTCGTGTGTGTGCGCTGGTCCGCGCCGTAGGGAGCAATCAATGACAGACCGGCTTGTGCCAGCGGCTTGTAGGGTGAGGCGGTTTGCACTGCTGTCCCGCCTAATCTGATCAAGCCGTTCGAATTGGCAGAGAATTGCGAGAATCGCGCTCCCTGGAAATAGAAGTCGAAGCCGATGTTGGTGACCGCTGAAGCCGTGTCATCCTGATTGGCGGCGACAAGTTGAGTTGTGCCGGCGCTCATGTCGGTCAGTGAAGCATTAGTCGCAGTACTAAAAACGTAGTTGCTGGCAACTTCGGGTGTAACCGGCGCAGGCGCATTTGCCTGCGCGGGACTCGTTTCCTCAAGCGGAGCTTTTACGAGCTGGGTCGACGATTTGTCGATTTCTTGACTGGCAGCGGTGCCTGGTCCAGTGGAGGGTTTTCCCTGATCACCACCCTGCATGAAAGCCGTTGCGGTCATCACCGTGAGCGCTGCCAAAAGAGTTAGCGAAGCGGCGAACAAGCGCGCGCTGAGTTTAGTCGTCAAAAGAATGTGGGCAGCTCTTTTCATGGTGGCGTTCTCCTGTCGATCAGATCATCACTGAGATCTGTAGATCAATTGGTACGCGGATTCTAGGAACCGGAATCCGTGAGCGAAAAGAAAAAATGGCGAAACGATGCCGGCGTGCCTGGCAAATAAAAAACTACGGGAACGAATAATAACGAAAGCAAGAATTGGCATGCAGCTTAGTTTGCGCGTGAGGAAAAGTCAATGGTTTTACAGGGAAACAGGCGTATAGAGTTCAAGCTTTAGCTTGGGTCTTATTCCCGCGAACTACCAAGCTAAAGTTTGTACTCTATACGCCTGTTGCTACACTTGAGCTACTGCCCAGAGCAGTCGCTGTTGCTGCGAGTCACAACCCCGCTGAAGCGCCGCTGATACTCCGTCGACGTGATGAACGAGCACACCATGCCGCGATAGTTTCCAGGCTCGCCGTTACTGAGCACGTTCACCCAGAAATCGTATCCGCCCTGATCGATGTCACGTCGCAGGTACGCGAAGTATTCCGTCAACACAAACGCTGAGTTGTACTGCGACTGCTTGAAGCTCGGATTGTCCGCGAGGGTGCGAACGACTGCGGCGCGACTCGCTGTCATGTCAGCGCCGGCGTTGTAGGCGTTGATCAGATTCGCGCGCTCGCTCGTGAGATCTACTCCTGACGCTTGCACGCTTTGAATCAACGCGTCGACAAATGCGTCTGCTGTCAGTGCCTCTTGATACTTCCCGGTAAACTCCGCGCGCTGCACGAACGATTGCGCGAATGCTGTTTTCGCTGCGTCAAGCGTCGCGCCGCCAACTACCTGCTGACGATCAGCCGCGTATTCAGCGAACACCGGTTTGCGTCCGAGCGCGCCACTGTAAACGTCGTAGATGAACGAGCCCGTCTGTTGCGCTTCCTGCTCGATGAAGAACGCCGCCGCTACATCAATACGGCGGGCGCGCGTGCATGCGGCATCGCCGCCGCAGACGCTGAGTTGATCGCTCCAGTAATTGAACCCCGACTCGTCGGGGTCGCGCCCGAGCACGTCGACGTACTGCTGCCGCACGAAGTACTCAGGCGTGTCGAGCGGATTAGCTGTCTGTGTCGCATCCGCTATGGCAGTGAAGACTGCATCGGTCTTGTCCGCCGTCAGCGAGAACGAGCGGTTCACCGGATTGAAATGGAAATTAGCGAGTGCCGGCGTCACGGTGTAGAAGCCTTCCGTCGCTACGTTATCGAAGCGATAGTCACCGTTCGCATTGCTGATCGTCTTGCGCGCCTGTGAACCGTTCAAGTTGATCACCACGCCGGCAATCGGAGCGCCATCGCTACCAGTAATTCTGCCACTCACCGCGCCATTGCCGGCGGTGGGGGAGCGCGTGGAATTGAACGTCCACGGCGAGAAGGAAGTGACGCCGCTCTTCTCGACCCAATCATTCGTCGTATCGTTCGCTGTCTGACCAATCGGCGCCCAACCGGTGCCGTTGAAGCGCCAGAGATTCAACGTCGGGCCCTCAATGTTGCCGCTAATTAACTCCGCATTGAGATAGTGCAATCTCAAGGTCGCCGAGAAACCCGCGCCGGCCGTTTGACTGATTTGGTAAGTTCTGGCCACGGCGCCCGCGAAACTTGGGGCGCCATTTGCCGGACCGGGCACGCTCTTGCTGGCGTTGATCGTGACATCAGTCGGACGCGTGCCCGCAGCGGTGAACGTAATGACGTTGTTCGGATTACCGAAGGTAAGCGCCGTTGCCGACGGCAATTGTGATGGTGAATTTGTGCGCCGCGTGTTGCCCACGACATCGGCGGTGCCGGCGGAGGCCGGAGCCGCGCTTGGCTGAATCAGAATGTTCGCGCCGGTCGTGAGATCGTTAGTAAGCGTCAGCGTGCCATTCACGGTTGCGTTAGCGGTCAGACTCACGCCCGAGCCCGCGTTGGCGATCGTAAGATTATTAAACGTCGTCGCCGTCGAGCCGCCGATCGCCTGCGCACCCGACCCATTGAAGTTGACCGTGTTGCCGTTGGCGGTAAACGTGCCGTTGTTGGTCCAGTTGCCGCTGACGTTAATCGTGGTAGCGGTGACTCCGGCCAGCGTCGTAGTGCTATCAATCTGCACGTTGTTGTAGGTGCTGCTGCTGGTGAAGGTACCGGCTTGTACGCGTAGCAGGCCGTTGACCGTTAAGCCGGCAAAGCCCGTCGTGCCTGCGGCATTGTTCAGCGTCAGATTGTTGTACGTATTGAAGCCTGATGACGGAAGAGTTTGCGCGCTGGTTCCGTTGTATTCGATCGTGCTGCCGGTGATGGTGTAGACATTCGTACCTGGCGTGAACACGCCGGCGATCTTGATCGTGTTGACCGCATCGAGCGTGCGCGCCGTTGCGCCGCTGCTGCTGGTCAGGTTGTTGTAGGTGAAGCCAGGAATTGTCTGCGGGCTCGCGCCGTTGAAATTGATCGTGCTGCCGGTGATCGTGTGGGCCGCGCCTGTGCCTGGAGTGAACGTGCCGGCAATTCCGATCGTGCCGCTCGAAGCCAGCGTCTTGTTGAAATTGCTGAAAGTCAGGTTGCCATAGTTCGCGGCCAACACAGTTGCTTGCCCGTTTGAACCTTGATTGTAATTTACGGTACCGGTAGTGCCGCTGGTCAGAGTGCCGGCGCCGAATGAAACAGATCCATTCAGGGTCAGCGTGTTTGTACCCACTCCGAACGCGCCAGAAGCCAACAGCAACGCGGCGTTCACAGTCACGCCACCCGACAGGTTGGCGCCGGTAGCATTAGTCAGCGTCAGCCCATCAAAGGTGAATGCGGGAATGGTCTGCGTCACACTGCCGTTAAAGTTCACCGTGTTGCCAGTGGTGACGTAGGTGTTGTTTGTGGCTGTCGGGCTGAATGTGCCGGCGATGCCGATCGTGCCACTGGCAAGCGTGATGGCCAAGCCGCCCTTGTTGCCGCTGATCGTCAGGTTGTTAAAGTTGAAGGGTGCTCCAACTGACTGCGCACCGGTGCCGTTGAAGTCCGTCGTATTATTGGTGACAACGTAATTGCCGCCGGCAAAGGTAGCAGTGGGACTGAAATTGCCCGCGACTCCGATGGTGCCGCCATTGACCAGGGTCACGTTGTTCACGCCGTGAGCGCCGCTGATCGTCAGATTGTTGAAGTTGAACTGCGGAATGCTTTGCGCTCCCGCGCCGTTGAAGTTCACTGTACTGCCGGTGATCGTGTAGGTGTTGGTTCCCGGGGTGAAGGTAGCTGCTACTCCGATCGTTCCGCTGTTTGCCAGAGTGCGCGCGCCCACATTGCTGCTCGTCAGATTGTTGTAGTTGAATGCCGGAATGGTCTGGGCGGTGCCGCCATTGAAGTCAACCGTGCTGCCGGTGATTGTGTAAGTGTTGGTTCCCGGCGTGAATGTACCCGCGACGCCGGTGGTGCTGCCGTTAACCAGCGTCCGTGTTCCCACGTTGCTGCTGGTCAGATGTCCGTAATTCACGGCATTGATGGTCTGCGGGCTGGCGCCCTCATATTCGACCGTGCTGGTCGCGCCCAATGAGTAGGTCGTAAAGTTGGTAGGCAGGCTGTTGCCGCCGCCAACCTTTAGCGTTGCTCCATTACTTACAGTCAGCGTGCCGCCCGCGGCCGTGCGGTTCGCGGTGAAGCCGACCAGATCAAATATGCCGGCGGTGACTGTTAGGGTGCTAACGATGGGTGTGTTGACCCCAAGCGTCAGCGTGCCACCGCCCTTGTTCACCGTCAGGATGTTGAAAGTTGGTGAAAGAGTCCCACTAATGCTTTGCGCTCCGCCGCCGTTGAAGTTGAATGTGTTCGTGCCCGCGTTGAAACTTGTGGCTGGTCCAGCGCCGCCGGAGTTAGTAGTGAGATTGCCGGCAATGTTCACCGAGCCGGTATTCCCATTGAAGGTGCCGCCGACGACCGCACCCGGGCCGAGCGTCATGTTTCCGCTAACGTTCATGATGCTGTTGTTACAGGTGAAAGTGCCGCCGGTGATGACCACGTTGGTCGGAGCCAGCGTACTTCCAGCATTGTTGGTCCAGGTGCCATTAGTGGTTACTTCGATATCGCCGCCGATCGTGGTATTCGTGCCGGAAACATTTACGGCGCTCGTCGTAGACACACTACTCCCCGCGACCGTCGCCGTGTTGCTGGAAAAAGTGATGCTGGGGCTGGTGCCGTCCAACAGCAAGCTGCCGCCGCCAAGATAGATGCCGCCGCCGCGGTTCGTTGCCGTGTTGGAAGTGAAAGTAGTGGTGGCCACGGTTGTGGCCAAGGTGCTCTCGAGAATGAAACCCCCACCGCTGCCAGTACTGCCCGCGCCGGTCGCCTGATTACTGGTGAAGCTTGAAGTGCTTATGCTAGCCGAACCGGTTCCCTGATTGTGTGCTAAGAGATCCGCCCCGCCACCTCCGGCAGCAGTAGACGCTGCGGTATTCTTCTGGAAGGTCGTGCCGGTGATGGTTTGCGTTCCGGCAGACGGAGTTCGACCAAGTGGGTCGCCGGGTGAATAGGTAAGGCCGCCGCCACTCTGGATTTCGGAGTTTGCCAAAGTCACGTCGTTCCGATTGGCTCCGGGAGCGTTCGCTCCTCCAATTGAGCAGTTTGTGATGGTCACACTGCCGCCGGTCATCTGGATGCCGCCGCCGCCGAAGTTTCCAACGCCGGTAGCTTGATTGTTCGATATCGTCACATCTGTAAGTGAGAGCGTGTTGTCTTTAGCGCCCCCAACCAATCCGCCGCCGCCGACGGCCTGCGCCAGGGCGGTAGTATCCCGGCCGCCCGTAATGGTGAATCCGGAAAACACGTAGTCGATGTTCAGCCCAAAGGGAACGTTCAGACACATCACGCGGTCGCCGGGAAACGTGCCATTCCCGGTTCCGGTTTGTCGGATAATCGTCGTTGCCGATCCGGCCCCCGTGATGGTGGTGTTGTCGGCATTTAGTTCAAGGTCGCCGTTACTGTTGGTTTCGCCGGCCTTGGTGCAGCCGCCCTGGCCGGGGATACTGAGCGTGTAAGTATTGGCGCTAAGGCTGATGGTTGTTCCGGGAGTGCCATTCGCAAACTGCACCGCACCACGCAAACTGCAATCGTTTGCGGCACCGGTGCAAGCGGCGGCGATTACGTCATCCGTTCGATCAACTGTGATGACGGCTGCCGGCGCCAGTGGTACGATCGTCGGCGCTGCACTTTGTGATTGCATAACGACAAGACTGCGTTCGCCGTTTAATTTCCTGGGCAGAGGGAGCACGGCTGCCGCAGGCGCGCCCACTAAATCCAGACTCACCGCCGTGAGATCGGACGCGGTTGAGAGCGGTTGAATCTGGCCCTTACCCCTGGCGTCGATCTGCCCAACGATCTCGATCGTGTTGTCCTTGCCATTTGGCAACAGCAGATCATCCGTCTCTCGAAAAGAGACACTACCGCGCATCAGCAGGTTCTGCGGAGCCACATCTACAGCAGCCGGATCTCCGCCGACAAATTGGCGGGCCGTACTCCAGACCTGGGCATCTTCAGGTTGCCAGCCGGCGACCGTCTCGACATCCGTTTGCGTTCTCTTTTGCCCTGCTCGCGCCTGGCCTCGCACAAAAATCTCTTCGTCGGTGAAGGGGCGCCCGTCTAATTCTCCGCGTTGCAGAATGTGAACCGTTCCGTCTTCCAACAGCGCGGCAAGCTGTTTGCTGCCCGCGCGATTCCAAATAAAGAAGCCCGTAACCAGACCTCTAACATTCGAGCCGAGGCCGATATGCTCCACTCGCGATTCCGCATTCACGTTCTGTTTTCGGCCCCAGCCGTGAATGATTTCGATCTCACTACCGGTCGCGACCGCCACGCCCATGAACGGGCTCGAGTCCACCTCTCCAAATTCGACCGCCGTAGCAGGAGCATTCAAGTGAAACGTCAACGGCTCGCCCCCCACGCCTTCCCTGCCGTCAAAGAGAAGCAGCGCGGGGCCCGATGGGCCAACAACGCCGACCGCAACATCGGACTTGCCGTCCGCGGCGCGGAACTCGCCGGCCGTCAGGGCAGTTACGCTGCCCGGCAACGATACTGGCTCAGCCGCATTCAATCCGCCATGCCCATCGCCCTCGAGGAGGAAAAGATTGCCGCCGCTGGCACCGACTAAAACATCCTTCTGGTTGTCGTGATTGAAATCGCCCGCTTGAAGAAAGTCGATGCTCTCGGGAACTTGATATGTATCCGCGACCGGCAAAAGTGATTCGGGATTGTAGCCCTGCTGCATGCGCGCGAAAACAGATTCGTCCTTTGGCGCAAACGCATCCGGGTTGCCGTGCTGCACCGTAACCACTCCCGCACCGTTGTACGAATAACCCGCAATCAAATCAGGCGTCGCGTCGCCATCCAAATCGATTGAAGCCAGCGCTCGTGGCCGCGCCGCACCTGACCGCAGCGCCTCAGTCACATACTGCTCACCGCGATAAACAACCTGCATCTGCCGGCCATCCTGCAAATTGAAATAAGGCTTCCCACGACCCGCTGCTCGAACCGTAAGCGCAGCCTTGGACTCTACGAGACTCGTGCGCGCCAGGAGCACGAACACGCCAAATGTCAGGAGTGAGATCATTACGAAGACGCCAGACCGGCGGCCGAGGCCGTCGCTTGCGTACTTCGTTTGTGAGTGGCGATTGTGTGAAACTGTGGTAGCGCGAAACATCAAATATTTCCTCCGTAAAGACTCTATTGGTGGTCCTGGTCGGGGGACCGTTGTCGAACACCTGAAGAACGTTCCAGCAAAGCTGCGCCGGGAAATTGAGACAAACAATCTCTTGAGAAATAAAGACTGCTTACTTTACTTCGGCGACCCGCACGAGGTCAATAACTCATTGCCGGCGTGCAAATCGATGGCTGGCAGCATTGCTTCATTCAGGCTCTGGCGTCGAGAGGTTCACCTCTTGGAGGTACACCCATGACCTGTTTGCCGGTATTGGGGAGAAAATCGATCGGGCATCGCCCGACTTTCCTGAACAGTAGCGCCTGACGGAGCCGGGGCCTCTCGCCATCAACCGCCACAATCAGGAGTTGCGCTGTCCGTTATAGTCCACGTGGCATTGTCGCCGCAGGACACGTTGTTATAAAGAAAGCAACCATTCTGATCTTCGGCGATCACCCGGATGCTCGCGGCGTTGCACGAAACGTTGCTCAAGGTGAACGTGCCACCTGGCGGAATCCCGGATTCGCCGAGCTGGTCCGGTCCCCAGTTATTGGGATCGCCCTGCGCCAGATAAAGGTGGCGAATTTCGCGCTGAGAGTTATTGGTAATAGTGATGCTGATCGTTGACCGAGTGCGGGCCCCGGCCAACGACGTGATGCCCGCAAGGACCGCAAGCACAAGGAGTGCGCCGACCGCCCCCCGGAGGCCTCTATTAACAGAGCGTTCTTGCATGATCAAACTCCTCTCTTCCCTTAAGGGCAACTACCGTTGACCGTGTAATGCGGCCCGCTGTCAATCGCCGACGCGCCATTCTGTGATTTTGGCACCGTCACCGTGGCCGTTGCCGTGGCTACGTGACCGGCTGCATCCGTAACCCGGAATGTAATTGTATAAACCCTTCCGTCGCCGCCACCATCTCTTTCAGATCTGAGTTGTACTGACTTGCAGTTGGCGGCGATAACAATGTCGTTAAGCGTGTTTCCATCCCCGTTACCATTCTCAATCTCGTCGCTGGTCACGTGGTCAATGATGACGCTATTGATACTGACGCTGCCATCGCAACTGCTGGCGCTCGCGACGAGATCGGTCACGTTAATCGTGTGGTAACTGTGATTGGGTGGCCAGAGCGATATATTTTGGCCGTTAAGCGTAATCGTTGGCGGAGTTGAGTTGACACTGAGGCTGGCAGTCTGAGTTGCCATACCGCAAGTGCCAGACGTCTCAACTGTGTACGTGCCGAAATCGCTCGCTTGCACGTTGCTGATGGTCAGAGTGCTGGTAGTGGCGCTGTTGGTGATCGTCACGCGACCGCCGAGGCTGCCGTTAACCAATACCGTCATGCCTTGCTTCCACACAAAGCTGAACGGCGCCGTGCCCGATGCGGTAGTGCTGAAGCTTGCAGTTCCACCCAGACACACAGTTGCGTCGGCTGGATCAGTAGTCGAAGTGTTCTGCTGCACCGTTAATGAAGCGCTCTTCGTTACACTGCCGCACGTGCCGCCAACAACCACTTCAACCGTGTGACCACCAACGCTCAGCGAGGTCGTGTCGATAGCCACGCTGTTGCTCGTCGCACCGCTAATGTTGCTGCCGTCCAATTTCCATTGATACGTGAACGGAGGGGTGCCGCTGGCCGTGGTCGAGAAGTTGGCCGTGGCGCCCTGACAAACCGTCTGGTTACCGGGCGTCGTCGCCGAAGTGTTCGCTTGCACGGTTAATGAAGCACTCTTCGTTACACTGCCGCAGGCGCCGCTCACAACCACTTCAACTGTATGACCACCAACGCTCACCGTTGTCGTGTCGATGGCCACGCTGTTGTTCGTCGCACCGGCAATGTTGGTGCCGTCCAACTTCCATTGATACGTGAACGGCCCAGTGCCGCTCGCGGTTGTCGAGAAGTTGGCCGTGGCGCCCTGACAAACCGTCTGATCGCCGGGCGTCGTCGCTGAAGTGTTCGCTTGCACCGTTAATGAAGCGCTCTTTGTTACACTGCCGCAGGCGCCGCTCACAACCACTTCAACGGTATGACCACCAACGCTCACCGTTGTCGTGTCGATGGCCACGCTGTTGTTCGTCGCACCGGCAATGTTGGTGCCGTCCAACTTCCATTGATACGTGAACGGCCCGGTGCCGGATGCCGTGGTCGAGAAATTCGCCATCGCGCCCAGGCAGACTGTCTGATCAGTTGGTGTCGTCGCCGAGGTCGGTGCATTGACCGTTAAGGTTGCGCTTTGCGAGGCGGTGTTGCAGGAGCCTGTTGCCTCGACTGTATAGGTGTCAGCATCACTCGATTGAACATTGCTAATGCTTAGCGTGCTCGAGCTGGCGCCGCTGATGATGGTGACGCGGCCGCCGAGGTCGCCGTTGTTTAATACAGTCGCGCCCTTCTTCCATACGAATGTGATGGGTCCCGGTCCGGACGCGGTAGTGCTGAAGGTGGCGGTGTCGCCTTCGCAGACCGCCTGGTCCGCAGGGTCAGTCGTGGTGTTGGTTTGGACAACTATCGAAGCAGTAACTGTTTGACTGTCCGCGGTGACGTCAATATTCGCCGTCCCTGCGCTGGTCCCGGTAAAGGTGGCCGAGGCGGAGCCGTCTACGAAGTTAGCACTGACTCCACTCAAGCTACCCAGGGCCGGAGTGGTGTTGATAAAGGTTGCCGGAAATGCCGGGAGACCATTGAGTTCAATCGTTAGAGGCGAACCAATATTTCTTTGCTTGATATCGGCGGCTATATTTGATGTCGCGCCCGTACAAATCGTACCAGGGCTGGCGCTGGTGCGCAGTTGCAGATAAGTGGCCGGAGAGACGCTGACAGAGGTGATGCCAGAGGCGCTGCGAAAATCATCTGCTACTGGGCCAGTATTCTGACCCCACCAGTCGTCGTTTGCGGTAAAGACACCCGCAACTCGGAAAAGAGTCAGACCATTTGTCGCAATCGGAACCGTATTCCCTACCATTCTCGAGAACGCAACGTTTGCAGTCGTGCCGCCGAAGTAAATCGCGCCGCCGCCAACGCCGGCATGATTGTTGGCAAAGGAACTCGTGGTTACCGTGAGCGGCCCGCCACTCTCAACGATGATCGCTCCGCCGCTGCCGGTGGGGGCGTTGTTACCGGAGAATGTTGAGCTGTCGATCTGATACGCGCTCACTGATCCGTTGAAATCAAAGAGGTCCGCTGCGCCCCCTCCTGAGGCGAGCGAATTGGCGGTGTTGTTCGTGAACGAGGAACCGGAAACCGTGAGCGTACCGACTGACGGTGTTCTACCGAACGGATCCCCGGCCGAATAACCCACGCCTCCACCGCTCGTGATGGTTGTGTTGCCGCTAATAGTGCATCCGGTGATAGTCAAGCTGCCGCCGGCATGCGACACACCGCCTCCGCCGAACGAACCGACGCCGGTGGCGGAATTACCTGAGATCACACAATTGGTCAGGGTCAGAGAGTTGCCTTGTGAGCCGGAAATTATTCCACCTCCGCCGACACCGGTATTTTCCGTTCCGCCGGAAATCGTGACGCCAGAAATAGCAGTGGTGAAATTCACATCCAGAAATGGATTGACTTCGATCACCCGATCGCCTGACTGCGTCTGGTGAATGACGGTCGTGGCCGCTCCGGAACCAATAATCGTAGTGTTATCGCCAGTGATGTCCAAGTCACCTTTCGAGTTATCTCCGCTAAAACCCTCGCCCGCGCCCGAGATCGTCAAATTGTAGGTTCCGGCTGGAACACTAATCGTAGTTCCCGGATTGAGATTGGCAAAAGCTACGGCTCCACGCAGGCTGCAATCGTTTGCCGCCGCTGTGCACGCAGATGCTGAAAAAATGTCGTCCGTTCGGTCGACCGTTATTGTTGAGAGCAGTGAAAAACTTGTCGACCGCAGGCCTGCCTCTCGGGAGACCGTTGCCGGTCCGCGCACACTGCTGCGGTGATTGCTTCGTCGCCCCGGATCATTCGCCCGAGTTCGGGCCGCGGAGATAGACACCATAGTGTTCGCCAGTGAACCCAACACCAGAAGGGCGAAGACAATGGAGACGCTCGCAAATATTCGATGGGCAGAGTGCTTGGTGGTTCTGCGACTCAAAAGTTTCATCATCTGGCTCCTCATTCCGTAATTGCGGCTCTCCGATAGAGCGACTCGTTTCATCCCCGGGCTGAGAGCCCAGCCGGACTCGCCCGCTCAGTGCCAATTCCGTGAGGTTCGGGAGGATCACGTGCATTGCGAAAAGGCGCAGAAGTCAGTGATTAGCGATCTCCTCTGGCTCCCGCGCCTTTGCCCGCACGTTCTGGAAAAGTGTACCGGCCCACGCTCAAGTTCGCGGCGGATAAACCCCTTGCAGCGCGATACAAAAATTAAGCGTCAGGTAGGGCTGCATGTTGTTGTGCGGCTGGTTGCCCCCCGTCATACCCAACGGGTTTGGATTCATTCCCCCGGTTGGCGCACCCGGGGTATAAAGTTGCAGGGAACCACGACCGCCCGGTGCCTGTGACCAGATACTGTTCGCCGGCGTGATAGAATCGCCGTTGGCATTAATGGAGCCGGCCACTGTATGCGCATGCAACGGTATTTCCGAATTCAACAGCGTTACGGTTTCAACACCGCCGGTTTCCCCCAGATCATGCAGAGACAGCCCCGGCCCCTGGCCTGGATGCATTGGAGCATTGCCCTGCATATCAGGAAGCGCGAAATTGCTCTTTCCATCGCCTCCATAAGTCGTACCCAACAGGGAAAACAGCGCTGTATTTTGGCTGAGCGGCAAGATTTGACCGTCGCAGAAGGCCCAACCCTTCGGCGCAAAGTTAAATGGAAAAATTCTGATTTCAGCAACAAAAGGATCCATGATTTATCTCCTCAGTCTGTCTACTAAGTCTGCGACGGGAAAATCCCCTGAAGCGCGATGCTGAAGTTGAGCACCAGAAAAGGCTGCATGTTCAGGTGCGCCTGGCTGCCGCCCACATTGCCGACTGTCGCGGGGGACATCACGGCGTTGCCCGCACTACTGCTATAGGCATTCTTACCACTATTAGCCCAGTAGTTGCTCTGCGGGGGGATTTGAGTTGCGTTCGCGTTTGCTCCGACAACTGCCTTATTGCCAGTAAAGCCGTGCGTATGTGTCGTCAACTCGCCGATCGTCAAAGTGTGAGCCTGCTCGCCACCCTTTTCGCCCAGCGTATGACCACCGCCCATATGAATTGGCGCGCGGGACTGCAAGTCCGGCAGCCCGAAATTGGTCTGCCCGTTACCGCCATAAGTGGTGCCGAGCAAACTGAAGAGCGCCTGATTCTGATTGATCGGTAACAACTGACCGTTGCACAACGCCCAGCCTTTTGGTGCAAAGCCAAAACTAAAGATTCTAATCTCCGACAAGAATGGTTCTGCCATTTTGCGACTCCTTATATTTTCACTGTCAGTCTGACTTCAAGGACGATAGCTCTGCGTACCCAGCATTAAACCAACGTCACCCTCACGTTTGCGACGGGAAAATCCCAAAAAGCGAGATAATGAAGTCAATGCACAGGTACGGCTGGAAGTTTTCGTGTGGTTGCGAGCCTCCGTCCGCATCGCTGGAAACTGTCGGGTTGCCCATTTGTACAAGGGGGTTGGTCACAGTACTGTACTGGGCTACGTCCGAGTTGGCCCAAAGACTGTTTAGCGGGTTGCTCGTTGTCCCCCCGCCGGAAACACAGGACAAGGGGTGATTATGAGCTGGTATTTGCGACGTCGTGAGCGTGATTGTTTCCGCGCCCCCTGTTTCCGCCAAAATAAAACCATTCCCGAAATGCAGCGGCAGGCGGCCGCGCAGGTCCGGCAGCGCAAAAGTTGACTGCCCATCGCCGCCGTAGGTTGTGCCGATTAAGTTAAAGAGGGTTTCGTTCTCAGAGATTGGCAGCAACTGCCCCTCGCAGAACATCCACCCGGCGGGAGCAAAATTACCCGCGAACATTCTGATCTCCCCCACGTATGGTTGAGCCATATCTTGCCTCCTAATTTTGACCTTAAGTAAAAGTCGATCTGGTGTGAACGCGCAATATGCTTAAATGCAAAGCAAATCCTTGTGCGAAATCACGACGCGATCTGCTCGTTGCAGGATCTTTTACTATCACTTGAACATTTTCCAACGACGAGGTTTCGCATTGTAATCACTAACAGGGAGAAGTGCAAGAAGAATTGCAAAAATTTCCTTATTTTCATGTGGGACGGGCTTCTGAGTTGCTAAAAACCCGGAAGAGCCACTAAGAATTGGGTAGCAAGAAATTTGTCTTGAATCTTTTCTCTGAAAGACATAGACTCCCATCGCAACCAGAGCCCAAGTCAGTCAAATTAGCAAACGACTCAGGCAAAGATACACTTGTGGGAGGGGTCTAAATGTCCTTTTCAAGACGGAAGTTTTTGCGATCAGGAACACTTGTCGCCCTGTGTGCGGGGCTACCGTTGAAGAATGTTTTTGCGGAAACGCTGGAGCGGTCTGGGCCAACGACAGGCAAAATCCTCGCGGGCCACAATCACCTGGATACGATCCTGCATCTGAACCGAGCAGCCTTTGCGCGTTGCTTGAATACAAAATTTTCTCTACATTACGGCGAGGCGAAGGGTGAATTAAAGTTGCTCGAGGTGAACGATCTAACGCCAGAGTCCCTCAGACGCTCAGCTGAAGCCACCGGGCGAGAATGCTTTTCGGCGGTTTTTTTGGGATCGCCGAGTGCTCCTTTGCCGCAAGCAACTTATGCTGTCACGCACGAGAAGCTGGGCACGTTCTCACTCCTGGTTGTTCCGAACGGTGAGGGAAAGAAGGGGTGTTACTACGAAGCCCTCTTTAATCGGCTGCATTGACAAGTTGGGAACCAGCGACATCACCCGGTTGTGGGCTTCCACTCAGCCCTCAATGTTTTCTAGAAATTTGCTTCAGCTCGTTGGACGGCCATTCCAAAAGAAGATTGAAATCTTTCTGATCAATCACGGAGAATCCCAGCCGTTGGAACAAACGTAGCGAGGGGTTGAAATTCTCCACAAAGATACGCACGGTTCTTCCTGTCGCCGTTCCCTCATTCAGCAGTTCCTGAATCAGAAGAGTTCCCACGCCGCGATTGCGGTGTTCCGGCAGCAAGCTGATATCCAAAATGCGAATCCCTTCGTCGCGCTTGAGGATGTAAAGCCTGCCGACCGGCTCGCCATTCTGCAGTATCACTTTGTAGTGAGCATCAGGGAAATGCTCGCGATAGTAGGCGTGCTGCGCAGTAAGTTGCATCTTCAGAAACGCGGCGCGTTGCTCATCGCTCCACGGCACGAGCGCGAGTTCTTCGGCGCGCGCGCTTCCATAAACCGCCAGCAGGAATGCTTCGTCGTCGGGGAGCGTATTGCGAAGTTCGATGTTCATTGTTCGATCAAACGTTTCAGATCATTCGCGCACTCTATTGAAGACTGCTTCGTAGCAATATCCTTGCTGGTCCTGGCTAATAGGCACGATGAAGAGTTCAAACTGGCCCATCTGATCATGCTCGAAGCTGCGACCGCCCTGACTGAGAAACATTTCGTTCGGACCGCGGAAGACAATCGCGAACTGCTCCTGTCCGGGAGACAGCCTCAGTTCCGAGATTTCGACCAGCTCCAATTCGACGGGGCTGGCAGCCTCAAGCCGAACGCGAAACTTCGTGTGTGCGTGCCGCGAAAATGTTTCGTGCGTTAAGAGATCGCTCATTGTTTTTCCTTCGTAAGATTGAAAGCCCTGGTTGCCGAAAGCCTGCACTATCACGGCTTGTTCAGGATTAGAACCATGAAGTCATCTATTCTTGGTCCAAAATGGTAGCCCCGCCAAAGTTGCGAGAATGAAAACCCGATTAGGCCGATCGGCGTCGCGATCTCCTGAACTCGTGCTTCGAACTCCGACTTTGAGATCACGGCGTATGGAAGCTGCACGCCGAATTTCCCGAGGACATGATTCAAACATAGGATATGTTCCTCGCGCCCGTCGAGTACAAAAACCTGATCGTCCAACGCCAGGAATTCTTTCAGGGTCAGCAGTCGCGAGTCAAAGCCTAATTTGTGGGCACCCGCGGCGAGATGGCCGAAGTGAATGGAAAACTCCTCGTGGTTCAGATGATAGGAAGGCGCCGGATATCTCTGCGCCGCCCCATACTCCGAGATCACCAGCGTGCCGCCGGGAGCAAGATGCTCCCAGGCACGATGCAAAAAGCGTAGCGCGCCGGCATTAACGAAAAATGCGTTCGGCGCGGTTTCTTCCGCAAGGTCATATTCTTCAACAAGAGGCGCGCCGTCCCCCTGCCAGCGCCAACTCTTGTTCTCAGCGTCATTCCCTTCAGCGCGCCACACCGAAGCCATAGGGAAATCCGCGATCACTTCGTTGGCAATAATCAGATCAAATTTGTGACCGGGAAGATCGAACTCGGTGGCATCCTGCTGAAAGTGATTACTGTCAGGAACAAGTTCGGACAGGAGCGCTTTCTGACTTTGGATCAGAGCCGGAGACAAATCCAGAATGTGATAGTTCAACCGAGGTCCATTTGACGCCGCGCCTTGCTCCTGGGCCTGCCTGATGAACGACCTTGCGAAGGATCCTGTGCCACCACCAACTTCCAACACATCGAGATGTTCCGAGTGGCCCAGCGCAGGGAGCACTTCGGGGCGCAGCGTAGAAATACAGAAGCGAGAGCCGTAATCAAACCCTCCAAGTGCCTCGCTGGGAAAGCGGAAACCATGGTTCACCGTCGGCTCAACCAGATCAAATTCCCAGGACGCATCCGAAATCCCGTGCAAATGAAAATCAATAATCGTTTCCGGTGAGATGTCGGACGGGGAATTCCATTTCGAAGCATGATAGAGATCGCGCGGCACAAGATTGACCGGCTTGAAAGGATCTGCCAGGTCATCAGGTTGTGCCGTGCATTTGATAAGTTGGCGCTCGCCGTCTGACAGGAACTCGATCGCGTCTCTCAAGCCTCGGTTCTCGAGGTTCGCGCCGCAGTCTTTGTCCTGGCTCTCGAATATTTCCCCGAGCGTCCTGGTCCCGTCAGCCGCCAAAAAAATATCAGCGGCGAGCAGCGGCATTTTTTCTTCAACGATCTTCGGCAGGCCGTCTTTGTTTGGAGCGTAGACTGCGTATTTCATGGAGATGCGCACCAGCAAGGCTTCGCCAGTGTCCGTTCGATAAACCAATGCGGGGTTCTGTCGCGGACGCGCTACATACTGGTCGACAAACGTGAGCAATGGATCGCGGCCATCGGGGAGCAAAATTTCGCTTCGCAAAAGTTGTCTTAGCTGCACGCCGTCTTCCGCCAGGTTGTCCAGGTCTGCCTCGCTCAGCGAAAGTCGATTACCAAGCCTGGCGGCGAGTAACAGCGTGCGCACTCTCTCACGCAGCTCAAACACTTCGCCCGAGAGCTGATGAAAAATCCCGTACTGAATAGTATTGGGAAAGAGATGATTCTCAACAAAATGGGCGTAGGGGCTGAGCAAGTACGGAGCCATAGTTCTTTACTATAAGTGTTAGGCCTTGGACTCCTGTGAGTACGCAATCTCACCTGAGTTCAGTGACGATTGCGAATTCGACAGCCATACCATTTCAAGATAAGCGCTATCGTCGCCTACGGTGGAAAATCCGAGGCGCTCATAGAGTCGCACCGCCGGACTGAATTTGAAGACGTGCAACCCGACTTGCTTTCCGGTGGCGGCTCCTTCCCGCAGCAGCTCCTTAATCAGCGAAGTGCCGATGCCGAGATTTCTGTACTCGGGCACGAGCGAAATGTCGACCAACAAGATCGAGTCCTCCCGGCGATCAGTGAGTATTCTGCCCACTGCCCGGTTGTCCCAAAGAATAATGCGGTTGTCTCCCTTCGGATAGCACCTGGTTTGCGCATTGAATTGCATCTCCACGAAGGCCCTCTTCTGGCTGTCATCCCAGCCCAATGGCGCCAACTCTTCCTCACGCGTGCTCGCATACAGCGCTAAGAGAAACTCTTGATCCTCAGCCGCCGCCGGACGCAGCGTGACCGTGCGGGTCATCAATACCGAAACCTCCGTTGCCTGCTCCGCTGAAAGGTGGCAGGTCATCCCAGACTAAGCGAGGATTGATTCTCACATCAATGCTTGCGCGAGCGCAATCAGCCCCACGGTACGGTCGCGGGCGAGATTGAGGAATCCGAATAACCCAAAACTTGTCGGACCCTCAACTCTTCAATTCTGCCTTCAGATTCAGATTGCGGATCAAGCGGTGCAAATAATTCGGGTGTACGCCGAGAAGTTTGGCTGCTTCGGTGTAGTTGCCTTTCGCCTGATCCATGGCGTTGAGGATGATCTGTTTCTTCGTCTCAGCAACCGCTTCATGATATTTCGTGAGCGGACCGGCGGCGGAGATTTCAGATTCCAATACAGCCTCGGGCAAATCTTCCGGCAATATCAGATCGGTTGTGCCTAATACCACCGCGCGCTCGATTGCATTCTCCAGCTCCCGCACATTCCCAGGCCAGTCGTAGGCCGCCAGGCGCGCTCGCGCCTCGGGTGAGAGGCCCGACACCTTGCGATTGCATTTCTCCGAATACTTCGAAGCGAAATAGCTGGCCAGCAGCGGAATGTCTTCCTGGCGCTCTCTGAGTGGCGGCATATCTAACTTCACAACGTTGAGCCGGTAATAGAGATCCTGTCGAAAACTTCCGTTCGCAATCGCCTGTTCGAGATCTTTGTTCGTCGCGGTGATCAAGCGGATGTCGACTTTGATCGTGCGCGTGCCGCCAACGCGCTCGAACTCGCGTTCTTGCAACACGCGCAACAGCTTTACTTGCAGCGCCGGCGAAAGCTCGCCGATCTCGTCAAGGAACACCGTACCGCCGTCTGCGACTTCCAGACGGCCTTTCTTCTGCGTCAACGCTCCCGTGAACGCGCCCTTCTCGTGACCAAAGAGTTCACTCTCGAGCAGTGATTCGGCGAGCGCGCCGCAGTTAACGGCCATGAATGCCTTGTCTGCGCGTTTGCTGTTCTGATGAGTCGCGCGCGCCGCCAATTCTTTCCCGGTGCCGCTCTCGCCATAGATCAAAACGGTCGAGTCCGTCGGCGCAACTTTCGAAATGAATGCATAGACCTGTTTCATCAACGGGCTCTCGCCCACCATGTTGTGTTCGAGTCGCGCATCCGCTCGCAGTATTTGGTTCTCGCTCTCCAGCCACTCGACGTGGCGCGCGTTTTCGATCGCGACGGCGGCGATGCCGGCGATGGCGCTGACGAGTTGCAGGTGGTCGTTGTCAAATTTCGTCGAGGGTTCGCTGGAGTCGAGGTAGATAATGCCCAGCGTGCGATCGAGCATGACCAGCGGCACGCACAGCAGCGATCTGGTGCGCGACTCGATCAAACTCTCGACGGCATCTGGTCCGTCGGGCGCTGCCACCTCGTTATTAAGTACGGCCAGGCCCTGCTTCAGCACCTGCTGCGCGATCGTCCGG
Source organism: Pyrinomonadaceae bacterium (assembly GCA_041492185.1). Lineage (GTDB taxonomy): Bacteria > Acidobacteriota > Blastocatellia > Pyrinomonadales > Pyrinomonadaceae > JAOAPY01. The sequence goes on from JBGPWL010000019.1 coordinate 21,868, forward strand.
CTGATCTTGATCGTCTCGTCGGATTGACCGTATCGATCCAGCCCCGTCATCGAGCCGAATTCATCTGTTTTGCCTTCTGTCAGCAGAATGGCGCCGCGGTTGGCGGGAATCACTTCAAACAGGAGCTCCAGCAGTTTCTTTTGCAAGTCCTCCAAGCCACGAATCGCGTTGATGGTGGTACTGACTTTCATCAGCGCGCTCAGGTCGCGCGCCATCAGGTAAAGGGCGTCGTTGAAGCTGATTTGAATAGTAGAGCCGCTGGTAACGTGCTGGTCTTCCAACTCGACGTGGCTGGATTTCGACGGCACGTCGCCTTCGTGAATGAGGAAAAGAAATTGTGTGTCGCCGATGCGGATGCGATCGCCGTGCTCGAGCACTCGCTGTTTTACCGGCACGTCATTGACAAACGTTCCGTTCAGGCTTTGCAGATCGCTGATCCAGAATTTGTGGCCGTGGTTCTCCAGCCGCGAATGACGACGAGAAACGGAAGGGTCTGCAAGACAAAGCTCGGACGCCGTTTCGCGGCCAATCACAACCGCCTCAGCGCCAATAGGAAAAACGCTGCCTTTGAGTTTGCCGGCAATGGCCGCAAGTCTTGGGTTCATCTGAGGGTTCGAGTGAGCAAGTTATTGTCTTCGATCTCAGATCTCAAATCTCAGATCTCAAATCTCAGATCTCAAATTCGAGATCTGACCGGTCCGGTCGCCGACAGTTTACGGCTTAGGCATGAATGGGAGCAACCGTGTTGCTGTATTGAAGTGTGGATCATTTCCCCATCATCCTGCTATCCGAACGGTTAAGCCGACTATCTCTTCGGATAGAGTTCTTGGAAAACTTCGGGGCTAGAACCGCGATCAACTACGAATCCGTTCCTTGAGTTATCTCTTGGCCAATCAATGACTTTCTTTGCAGAAGTTCATCGATTAGCGGTCCACGAAACTCGTGGCACACAGTTCGCAGAAGCCAAAGGCGGTTCACAAAAGGCGCGTGAAGCAACCAGGCAATTCGCTTCCAGCCAAAAAGATTTTCAGTCGAAGAATTTTCGACGAGGGCCGAGAGCCCGCAAGGAGAATGATCATGAAAAAGCAATTGGTAAAAGGGTTCACGATGCTGATGCTCATTGTTGCGCTGGCGTTCGTAACGGCCGTCGCCACGGCGAACGGTCAGTCGCGAAAAGCAACGGCGCATGTTCCGTTCGAGTTCATCGTTGGTAACCAATCGCTGTCAGCCGGCGAATACAGGGTCGAATCGATCACCGAGTCGGGTCAGGTTCTGATGATCAAGAGCGCCGATACAAAACAGTCAGCGCTTCGCATGACCAACCCAGCGGGGACGAATGATAAGTCGGGACAAGCCAAGCTGGTCTTCCATCGCTATGGGGTACGTTCCTACCTCGCAGAGGTTTGGTTGGGCAACGGCGAAGTCCTGCAGTTGGCAAAGTCGCGACAGGAGCGAGCCACGGAACGGGAAATCGCGGAAATCGCCAGGATAGCTTCAAAGAGCGAGCTGGCGCGATACAAGAGGGTGGAGATCCTGGCAACGGCGCAGTGAACTACTTGAAACGCGGTCCCCGCGCAAAAGGTGCGAGAACGAATGGCTTGCGTTAATGACTCGCACCTGGACGAAACCGAAACGGCAACCCAAAGCCCCCGGGTTGCCGTTTTGGTTCTTGGGAGACCGTATGTTTTCACAGCCGCTTTCCCGCGCCGCGAAAAATAGTTGAGGGAATCTGTCGACGGTTTGCGCGTTAGTTAGTTGAAGCACAAACCAACGCGCTTGACGTTAACGAGTAGGGAATGATTGACAGCCAGGTGCTGCTCTTATATCCACAAAGAGGTCACTCGCATTCTGCCGATTAATACCTTGGCCTTGTACCCCAAATTCCTTGTCGACTGGGTTTTCCAGGCAAAGAATAAGCACCCCGCCCTAGGGCAAAAAGGAGAATTGCGATGCCAAACAAGAAAGCGCCAAAAAAGAAAGCAACGAAGCGAAAGAAGCGAACAGCCAACAAGAAACTGTGGGCCACCCGCGAGTTTAAGTCGGTTCTTTCTGCGGCTGGTGAGATCACCGAAGACGGTTTCAAGATCGTTGTCGAGAATCAGCGGGAAATCAACACAAATATCTATCGGGCGCTAGCGCTGATTGCCAATACGCGAAAAGCCCGCGCAGTGTCCGCCGAGGCCCGCCGCAACGCGGATAAGCTCCATGCTCTGGCGGAGAAGATTCCCGGCGCCGGACCTCCTGGATGTTCGGATTAAGGGAAATCAGCAGTCTTGCTCTGTCACCTAAGGACTCTGATTGAAAGTTCCGAGGCCCTTACCTGCTTGTGCTCTTGAGGGACGGGTCTCGGGCTGGATCTACCTCTGGTTAATGATCATCACATCGCGCATCTCGGCCCCTCGTTCACAAGCAACTTGCTTTTCATCAGGTGACCACGCGTAAGCGAAGATCCTCTCGGTCTTGAAAGCAGTAAGCTGTTTCGTGGTCCCGCTGTCGAGATCGTAACTCCAGATATTCGCAGCGCCGTTGGCGGTGTTGACGTAAGTCAGGGCGTGGCCATTATTGATCCACTGAACTCGTTGCCACTCCATAATTGGAATCGGCAGTAGCTTGACCGGTGGACCACCCTGAAACGGGATGATGGCAATTCCTCGCTGGCGGGGTGCGATGTAGTAACGACAAGCGATGAACTGACCGTCAGGCGAGACGATCGGCATCCGGGCGTAACTCTGGGTCACTTGCACCGGAACACCACCGTCGATGGATACCTTCCAGACCGTAGTCGTGGCGCTGCTTTGATTGTCATAAAAGACCCATCGTCCATCTGGCGAACACGATGGATAAGAATTGCCATCAGTGAAAGTCAACTGCTTGAGATCGCTGCCGTCGTCGGCATTCATCCGCCAGATGTTCAGACCGCCAGTGCGGCTCGAGGCAAAAACAATAAAGCGACCGTCGGCCGACGCTGCGGGCGTGAAGTTATCGCCGGCATTGACGGTCAGTTGAGTTTGATCGGAGCCGTCAGGATTGACCAGCGAGATGTTGAGGTTGTTACCGGCCATCGAGGAGAAAACAATCTTACCTTTGCTGGTCCAGTTGAGCCCGTAGGCGCGGCCTACGTTCGAGGTGATTGCTCTCGCGCGTACCGCATCGCCCTCCGGTGCAACCCACACTTGCGCAACCTGCCGATTTTGCACCGATACGATCGTGTTTCCGTCGCGCGACAAACTTACGCTCTCATACTCATTGGTGTCGTTGGTTAATTTCGTAACTTCCCCTCCGGGATAAGAGATCCGCCAGAGTTGAAAGGGACTGGTCCAGTGCTCTCTCGCACTAATGATCAACGCGCTCTTATCCTCAAGCCACGCAACCTGCGAAATCAGGACCCACTCCTGCTTCCCAATTGTTTTTTCATGACTGTCTTCCACGTTGACTTCGACCAGATTCGAGTGATAGCCCTTATCCCACCAACCGGCGGCGCAAACAATCGTCTTTTCATCGGGTGCCCAGGCCGGGCCGTACACTGAAAACACTTTTCCATCGCGTCGCGTTGCCAGCGGCCGCTCCGCTGACCCATCGATTGAGGCAACCATCAAAGAATACTCCGCGCTGGCTTGATCGAGTCGCACGAACGAGAACCTGTCGCCTTTTGGAGAAAAAGCCACCGGGCTGTCAACGTCGTCTTTCATTTTTCTTGGCGTGCCTCCGGGCAACGTCAACTGATAAAGGGTGCCGGACTCGCCCTGCTCGGCGCGTGTGAAATAAAGGTAATTGCCATCGCGCGAATAAGTGATGCCTTTATAATTGAACTCACCCGCCGGGACCAGCACTGAAGTGCCGGCGGTGGCGATGCCTGTAACGCGCAGCTCCTGCATTCCATCTTTCTGCTCCACATGGGCGACGGATTTGCCATCCGGAGAAATTGCCGCGCAGACTGATTTGCCCGAGTTTGTCAGCGGCGTCATCTGGGATGACGGAGCTGGCGGCGGAGAGACCGGAATCAGAAGCAAGAGAATGGCGAAGATGGCAGTCGCGCCGGTAAAGATTGCCGCCTTCGGGTGTTCTCTGATCTCGCTGATGATGAATTCAGCGGTCCAGACCGCTTGCGACTTTACTTTGTCGATTATCGCTGACGCAGTTCCGTCGTCCGCGGTTTCCCGCGGGCTGCTGCCGGCCGTCCGGGGATGGCTCAAGGTTTTTTGCCCCAACAATTTCGGAGTAGCTGCCACTCCATTCGGGCGGCGGATTTGGTGACGTAGTTTTTTCAAATCAGAGGCCAGATCCCTGGCGGTCTGGTATCGATCCGCGACCTTTTTGCTCAGCGCTTTTTCGATGAGTTGCTTAAACTCCGGCGGTACTTCATCAGTGAAAACAAATGCCGGCGGCTGCCTTTCCAGAATCAAAGCGATCGTATCGTTCGTAGTCGGCGCTTCGAATGGCGTCAGTCCCGTGGCCATCTCGTGCAGCACCACGCCCAAACTCCAGATGTCTGTTCGTTCATCCACCGGCTGCTCGCGCAACTGTTCGGGCGACATGTATTTCACCGTGCCCATCAGCATTCCGGGTTCGGTATGCACGTGAGCAATCGTTGAAGCTTCGTGGAGGTTTCGTCGCTTGGGCAAATTCTCAGTCAGTTTGGCGAGACCAAAGTCGAGTACTTTGACGTAGCCGTCGCGGCGCAGCATGATGTTTTCGGGCTTGATATCGCGGTGGACGATATGCGCGGCATGCGCCGCCGCCAGCGCGCCCGCGACTTGCGCGGCGATGTCCAGCACTTCGCTTAACTGCAAACGTCGCTGCGCCATCCTCTGTCTGAGGGTGATGCCCTCGACGTGTTCCATCGCGATGAAGTGTCGGCCATCTTCCGTTCGGCCTATCTCATGAATTACGCAAACATTGGGATGGTTGAGGGCCGAGGCAGCTCGTGCTTCCTGCTCAAAGCGGCGCACGCGGCGCTCGTCTTTCGCAAAGTCGACAGGCAGAATCTTGAGGGCAATACTGCGACCCAGCCTCACGTCCTGAGCGAGATAAACTTCACCCATCCCGCCCACGCCGAGCGACGCGAGAATCTTATAGTGAGCGACGAGCTGGCCGGCTGATAACGTCGACTCCTCGACGAGCATTCCCGCCGCCAACTCGTAGGCTGGCTGATTCAGAAATTCGTCCGCGTCGGTCGCCCCGAGCAGAGATTCGACTTCCTCGCGCATCGCTTCGTCGCCTGCGCAGGCCTGGCTTAAAAAGCTTGCGCGTTCTTCCGGTGCGCGCTCGAGCGCGGCATGAAAGAGTTCCTTGACCCGGTGCCAGCGTTCCGGCGTGATCATAAAAAACGTCCTTGCATAGTGTGATGATTAAACCCCGGTGATTGTTCGGGCTTATTGGTTAACGCGAAATTCCCGGCTTTATTCCCTCAGGAAAATTTCGGTTCAGGATAACTCGCGCCGCAGCCAGGCCCTGGCCATCTTCCACTCGCGTTCCACCGTCGCATGGGAAATATGCATCACTTCAGCCGTTTCTTCGATGGTCAAGCCGCCGAAAAAGCGCAGCTCGACGACTCTGCTTTGCTGTGGATCCACTTCCGCCAGGCGATCGAGCGCGTCATGAACAGCCAGCAAGTCGGCCTCAGGCTTATGACCAAAGCGGCCTGCCTGCCCCAGCGACACCATGTAATGCGGACCACCACGTTTGATTGCGCAATGCGCGCGCGCATGGTCAACCAGGATGCGACGCATCAGTTGCGCGGCGACGCCAAAGAATTGGGCGCGGTTTTGCCAATGCGCGTTGTGCTGGTCGATCAATTTCAAATAAGCCTCGTTGACCAGCGCCGTCGGCTGTAGTGTGTGGCCCGGGCGCTCGCGGCGCAGGTAGCCGCCCGCCAGACGGTGCAATTCGTCATAGACGAGCGGCATCAGTTGGTCCAGAGCACTCTCGTCTCCCGCGCTCCACCTTGCGAGCAGTTGAGTGACTCCCTTTGGCGGCTGTGGCGCCATTTTGAGTACCTCTTTTCGCCGTTAACAAAAGCACGGACCGGGAATTCAAGCGAGATTTAGCCCGACCCTTGGGCTCGTTGGAGATCGAATCTTAGCACTTCCGAAACGGCTGAGGGAATTCTCAGAATAATTACGCGTTAGTAAGTGAGTGTGAATTGGATCGACTTTCACCCCACGCAACGGGCGCGGTAGAGTTTTACTCGCCCCGAAGCAAACCCAACCGGCAATCCACCATTGCCGGTTTGGTTTTGCCGTACTGTCTAGTGTGAAGTCGCCTGGAAGGATGCTGAAAATGTCCCCTCTCACATTGGGAGAGGGTTAGGGAGAGGGAGTTTTTCAGCAGCCTGCTAAAAGCGAAAGCCAACACTTGCCGAGAATTGAAAGTTATGGCGCGTCTCCGCGCGCAGAGTGAACGGAACCAACGTCGGCGGGCCGGTCAGGGTGGGATAAACAAAGTAATTCGAAGTCCGTTCGCGGTAGTGAATCAGTGTGTCGCCGGCATCAAAACGCGTCACAATGCGCTTGGAAGGGTAGAATTCGAGAACGCCACCGAGATCAAAGGCGAAGTTAGTCAGACGTTTGTGTTGGAACTCGAAAGGAAACACTCCGGTGGTGCCGGTCTGAACATATTTAGAATCGCCCTGACTAAAACTCACTACGCCCGGCCTGCCTTTCGCGAAGATACCCCATTTTTGAAAGCGCTTGCCGGCCTTGATCCCAAACAGCCCCTGCGAGATGTTGCCGTTGCTGTCGCCGAAAGGTCCGCGTCCGCAGCTAAAGCATTTATGCGGAAAGAAATTTCCCACCGCTTCGAGGGCGACACTGCGGTTGAGGTTGAAGGTAAACCTTCCGCCAAAACCGGGCTCCGTTCTGCCGCCGTCGTAACTCGGTTCCGTTATGGTAGTGAACTCTGCGGCGACCTCGAACTTCAGCGGCTTGTCCGCTTGCGCTCGCGTGGACGCGCTAGCCAACACAATACAAACCACAAGCCAGCCAGGCCTTAAGATGCGACTCGTTTTGCTCATTGTCTTTACCTCATTCGGGTTCCAGGTTCGATGCTCACGTGTTAACGAATCGAACTTGTGAGATTTCATTCACGGACGAAAGACCGACAAGACGCGGTCGATAAGCGATGGTCGATCTCTGACCGTCATTTGAACGAAGCCGGGCGGAACTTCAAAAAGCGCCTGGTCTAGTTCGCTCGTTGAAAGCTCGACGACTTCCTGTTCGGTGATGACGGGTTTGCCATGATCTCCGTAGGCTGTCGTTCGCAACTTCACGGGAAAGCCAAACCGCGCCTCGCCCACTTGCTTGCTTTGGAATTCGTACTTGTTCTTGTTGTAGTGGTCGTCACACTTGCTGTAAGGAGCTAGATGAAACTGACTTGAAAATCCGGAGAGATCCGGCGAGCATTCCACTCCATAGAGCAAATCGATGTACCAGCCATCCGTTTCCGAACGTAGTTTTGTCTGCTTGCATGAGGGATTGGCCTCCTGGATAACGGAAGTCCTGATGTGACGCGCGCTGAAACCAAACATATCTCGCCGCTCGCCTGTGTCTGTAATGGTCACCGTCTGGGTTACCTTGCCTCCGTGGCGAACATTCTTGAGAGGAGTTGGTGGAGGCGTTGGAAGTTGGCTCTCGTTGAACGCCATCGCTCCGCTGCCGGCCATGCCAAGCGCGTTGACGAAGTACCCCTTCCTTGTGTAGTTGATCCCTAATAACTGTTTCTTATCGCATTGAAAGACCCACGCGAAGGCCGAGCCCTTTCCTACATGTTCAAAATCATTACGCTGGCGGGCGCCTTTGAAGCGCATGACATATTGCGACTCAGCACGTGTTCCTTCCTTAACTCTGATCTTGATCGTCAAGTCGGCAAAAGACGCTTGTGGTAAACAAAGCAAGGCGCCAGCCGCGACAACAGCTTTGCGAAACCTGCTCTTCATAATCGTCTCTCTCCTAAACCGTCTGGCGTCCGCCGAACCGGTCAATTATTTGGGCCATAGATTCTCAATCCGATCGGCGGCGCCGATTGTTAGTCGCACTCGCTTAGTCGCTTGCTTCTGCGGTTTATCATCCGGATGAAACGTCGTCTGCTTTTGATCGCGAATGCGGCCGGCGCGCTCCTTGACGTCGTTCACGGCTGAATCTATTTGCTCCAGCTTGTTCTTCTTCTTTGGCTCCGCCGACGAATCTGCCACCAGGGGCGTGTAGTTTGGATCGTGGAGCACCCAAAGATTCCAGACGCCGCCGCCGCGCAACACGGGCGCGCTCGAGATCCATTCGTAATGCGCGCCCTTGATTGTGAATTCGATCTTATCGTTGTCGACGACGCCGACTTTTTGAAATTCATATCTCTCGCGCGGTACTAAAGAAAAAATGAAGCGACCGCGGCCGGGTAAATAAAACCAGATGAGCGCGCCGGCGCAACCACCTGATTTGCCGAACGCTACGACATCGCCATTGATCAGTAATCGGTAGTCGTTCATTGACAGCTCGACCGCGTCGGGCGTGAAGTCGCGCGGCAGGTTTTTCGGATTTGTGTCCCAGAGCGCCGACCGATCAAACGATACTTTGACAACATCGACGATCTTGATGCCCGTGTATTGATTGATCAGCAGATCCAGCGCGAATGAATCGCCGTCTTCCAGCAACTGTGGCTCGGCGGACTGTGGCAAGGTGGAGATGCGAGCGTTTGCCGCCGATGATTGATCGGAGTTTCTCGCCAACAACTTGTTTTCAAACTGCGAATCGAGTGGCTTGACAGCGATGTTGAATTGCTTTGCGGCCGGCCTGGGCTCGACAACGAGGTCATAACCAAAAATGAATTTGCCGGCCTTGTCTACAAGCACCCGGTGAATGACGTGATTCTCATCTACGAGCGCCTGCGTATCGAACACTCCCTGCATCTCTTGAAAGTTCAAGGTCGATGTCTTTGCATCAGCCCACGCAGTTTCACTCTTAAAGGCCACAAACCCGCCATCGGCAAGCGGCACAATCAACTGGCGCTTCGCGCGTTCCTGCGCCGAAGCGACGACAAAGCAATTGAGCAGGCAGAACGCAATGATCAAAAGCCTACTTCTCATCTTTGTAACTCCCTTTGATGATCGTTAGTTTGACCTGTTCAGCCGGCTTGAATCCGACGAGGCTTACGGTCGGTGCGTCTCTTCGCGCCGTGCCGGAAGTTGCCACCGCAGTGTCGTTTTCTTTTTGTGCCGGCGAACTGCGAAACCTTCGTCGTTCTCTGTCTACGTAAACTACCTTGGTCAGGATCTTCTCCTGGGTGACGGGTACTTCGATGGTTCTGGTTATCGTAGCCGGTGAACCGGTTGCGACCTGGGCATTCGTCCCGCGACGCGCGTGCATGGCAAACAAAGTCGCGAAAGTGAAAAGCAAAACAACGACAGCCGCAACCGGAACAGGCACACGCACCGTGGCCGTCGCCAGCTTTTGCAGCATCACCCAAAGACTCGCGGGCGTTGTTCGTACTCTTGTTTCATAGTCGGATGAAGAAACGTTGTCGATCCGCCGGCGCAATCTGGAGTGATAACCGGACCAAAAATTTTCCGAGGGCAACGCGGATCGCAGCTTCTGGTCGACGACGCGCAACGCGTTTCTGACCGCCGCATACTCTTCCCGGCACGATGGACACTCGTCCAGGTGCGCGAGTAAATGAATTTTCTGAGTCGGCGGCAGCTCGTCGAAAGCCAGCTCCGTCAAACTATTTCTGGTTGATTTGCAGTTGTGCATTTTCTTAACTCCCAATCGGATATTCACTCGCGCCACATGAGACGTAGCTCGTCGATTCGTGATTAACCCCAAGGCATTGGCGCAGTTTCGTAACCGTGCGTGAAACTGATTTCTTTACCGCGCCCGCCGAGCAGCCGACCGCTTTGGCAATCTCTTCGTAGGTCATGCCTTCCTGATGCTTCAACAGAAAGATCAATCTCTGTTGCGGCGTCACTTCCGACAAAACCTGCATCACTCGTCCAACCACCAAATGGTTCTGTACATTTCTTTCCAGCGCCGAAACCGATCCAAGACTTTCTTCGTTGACTGATTCCGCATCGAGCACGTCCGTGATCTCTTCCCGCATTTTGAGGGACCGCGTGCGCCGGTGGTTCAGGAAGCAATTGATCATTATCTTGCGCAGCCAGGTGTAAAAGGTGGATTCACTTCTGAAGCTTGAAAGGGCCGCATAGGCTTTGAGCCAAACTTCCTGTGACAAGTCTTCGGCGTCCTCCCGGTCGCGGCAGTAGTGCAGCGCCAGAGCAAAAACGCGTCGCTCGTGCGCTTCGGCAAGCAGACAAAAAGCATCCGTGTCGCCGGCTTGCGCTCGCCTAATCAGATCTTCTTCGCTGTTCACGGTTATCGGGGCGGAAGCTTACCGATCCTTCACCCTAATAGACACGTCAGAGGATCATTTGGTTGGCAGGGAAAGGAGAAACGAGGTAATTCAGAGCTGTTTTTGGGGGCAGAAGCCCGACCGTCAGGGAGGGCGCTTGCCTATGCCATCCGAGCCCTCCCTCACGGTCGGGCTTCTGCCCCGGAAATTATCTTCCAATTGTTATCGGGCTCGACGGGAATTGTCTGGTGACGTTCGACCCAATCGATGATCAAGTCGCGAATCAATTCACTCGAGCGATAGATCACCCGCGCGTCCTTGTACATCGCGTAGCCGCCGCCGCCATTGACGCGATAGTTGTTTGTTGCCAGCCGCAGTTTCTGATTTGGATCGAGCGGCTTTCCCTGAAAACGCAAATTCTGAATGCGCTGTCCGAAAGGTTTCGTGATATCGAGTTCGTAAGTTACGCCTTCGGCGATGTCAAAGTTGTACCCCGGAACACGATCGTCAATCAACTCCGCTGTTGTTTTGCCAGGCGCGTACTCGCGAAAATATTTTGCTGAATGTTCGAGCGCGTCTTTCAATTGTTGACCCGTTACTTCCAGCACGACCAGCGTGTTTTCGTAAACGTAGAGCCCGGCAATCTCGCGCACGGTTACAGGTCCTTTGGGAATGCGCGCCTGCGCGTTGAAACTCGCGACCATTGAAACATCCGCGTGGCCTGCTTCCAACTGCACGCGCTGAATCAGATCGAGAATCGCCGTATCGCGACAACAGGCTCCCTTTGCCGACAACTCCTCGGCCGACGCGCCAATCACGCGCGCGAGCCACGCTTGCGTTTCGCGATCATAAGGCTCGGCGAGCTTCAGACTTTCGGCATCCGGTTCGACGCGATCGTCCATCGGGATCGTGCGCGCAGCCTCCGCGCCAATTCGCCAGCCGCCTCGATCGTTTCTGTCACAATAGAGATCGACGCGAGCAACATGCTTGCCCCAGTAGTCGGCTTGCGTCAGCAACACGCCGTTGATAACGAGCGATGGCACGTCGCGATGCGTGTGGCCCATCAGAATGACGTTGATGCCGGGCACCTGTTTCGCAATCGCGATCGCTTCGTTTTCGTTTGTTACCTGGCCAGGATTGATCTCGCCGGTATTTAGATCCCGTTCCAGACCCATGTGCATCGCGATGATGACGACGTCAACTTTCTCTTTCTGGCGCAAAACGCCGACCCACTTCTTTGCTTCGATGATGGGATCGTGAAATTCCAGACCGGCGTAGTTCTGTTCGTTGTCCCAATTCGGAATGCCGGGCGTCGTCAGGCCAAGCACGCCGATGCGCACGCCCGCGATTTCCTTGACGAGGTAAGGAGCGTAATGAGTTTTGCCGCTGCCCTTGTCATAAGTATTCGCGGACAGCCAGGGAAACTCCGCTTCGCCGCGTGCCTTCTCCAAAACTTTAGGGCCAAAGTTGTACTCGTGGTTCCCTACGGTCATGGCCGTATACTTCAGAGTGTTCATCACCAGCATCATTGGATCGACGGGCGCGTTGTTCTTCTTGTTGTGATAGAACTCGAGCGGAGTTCCCTGAATCGTATCGCCGGAATCCAGCAGCAGAAAATTTGGATTCTCCTTCCGCGCGCGTTTGATAACGGTCGCTGCCTTCGCCAACCCGCGCGCGTCGGACTTGTTCGTGTAGTAATCGATGGGGAGAATGTTGCCGTGCAGATCAGTCGTCGCGATGATGGTGATGTGGACGCGCGCCGGTCCAGTGGACTGACCCGCAACAGGGTAAGCCAGAACTGCGAGCATCAAGGCAAACACCCACAGGAAAACAGCCCGCTGCTTCTTTCTCGATTTCATCAGTTTAGAGAGATTAACCCATTTCGTTTTGCGCCGAAAGGAAACTTCCGGATATGAAGATTGAAACGCAAAGGACGCTAAGGAGATCCGCAGAGAACGCAAACAAGTCTTTTCGCGACCTTTGCGTGGTACTTTGCGTCCTTTGCGTTGAAGTTCATCGATCCATCCTCACGGATGCCTGGCCGACGATACATTCTCCACTAGTTAACTCGCTCAAAATGTCTTATCGTATGCCCACGAGATCATGGACAGTCTTGTTACCAACAACGTACGCCAGCGTCCCGTACGCACCATCGTCAGCGTCGTCGGCATTGCGCTCGGCGTTTGTCTGATCATGCTGTTCACCGGACTCTCTACCGGTCTGTCGAACGAGTTGCAGCGGCGCTCGTCAAACGTGCGCGGCGAGATCATCTTCACGCGAACCGGCTCGATGCAATTTATCAGCGCGACCGCGAATCTCAGCACGCTTTATGTCGATAAGCTCAAGGCCATCGATGGCGTGGCAGACGCGTTGCCTATCATTCTGCACATCTATCAGGACAACAAAGGTTTTGGCTTTGAGCAGATCGAGGGCGTCGATTGGGAAGGCTATTCGAAGATGAATGGGACTACCCTGGTCGCGGGGCGCCCGCCTCAGGCGTTCGACGAGATCGTGATCGACGAAAAGAAAGCGCGCACCTACGCGATCGGCAACACGATGAAATTGTTCGGCAGCCGGACCTATCGCATAACGGGCGTTTATTCTCCGGAATCCGGACCGCGCATCAAGATGTCGCTGGCGGCGATGCAGGACGCACTTGAGGCCAAGGGGAATTGCACCTACATACTCGTGAAGTGTCGCAACGCCAACGAAGCAGAAGCAGTATTCAAAAGAATCGATGCGCAACTGCCCGGCAACAAGCTTCAGTTTACGCGCGATGTTTTTGTGAGCCCCGAAAAGAGCATCCCGTTCCTGCGCGTTTTCCTGCGCACGCTCGTGGGGTTGTCAGCGATCGTCAGCGCGGTGGTGGTAATGCTCGCGATGTATACGACCATCACTGAAAGAACCCGCGAGATTGGAATCCTAAAAGCGCTCGGGGCATCACGCGGCTACATCATCGCGGAGATTGAGAGAGAAGCGATCCTGATCAGCGTAATCGGATTGATTGCCGGCTTTGTTATTTCGTTCGTCGCCGGAGTGGTCATCCACAGGGTTTACGGACTGGTGTTCGAATACACCTGGCAGTGGGGTCTGACGGCGGCAATCATCGGCATGCTCGGCGGAGTCGTGGGCGCGCTCTATCCGGCGGTTCGTGCTTCGAATCTCGATCCAGTGAATGCGCTGGCCTACGAATGATGGTTCGCGCGATCAGCCGGACTTACCTGCCGAAACTGCCGCCAGCGCATCTTCCGACGTACTAATTTCTTCGACCGCATCTTCGCTCTCTCGCGCCGCCGCCCGCAGCGATATCCCGCGGCGCACCATCAGCGCGACGCCGACAGCGGTCCAGCAAACGTCTCTCGCCTTGCGCACGATCGCGAGCGTAACGCCCGTCGCCGTCGTAAACCCAAGCACCTTCGAAAGCATTCCCGTTCCGGCTTCGTCAACACCGGTGCGCAGCGGGATAAACTTGAACGCCAAATTTATTACTCGGTTCACCGATTCGAGAATGAAAGCGGTCAGCAGCGTCGGCGCGATGGTGTTGCTGATAAAAGAAAGCGTCAGGTAACCTTCGGCGACGCCCGCAGCGTGAAAGCACATCTCAACGATCAGGATCAAGAGAAAACGCGAACGGTGGCGCTGATAGAATCCGTAGATTCGATCTTCGAGCGTACCCACGCGCGGCACTATCTCACCAATGCGCTTGCGGCCAAGGCCGCGATTGCCAACAAACGCCAGCGCGCCGCTAATAAACTTCCATTGCTTGCGGATGACCAGGAATCCCAGCGGAACGACCACGACGACGGCAATCAGCGCGCCGATGCTCGCGTACCGCAGAGGCTTTGGCAAAGGAAAGCTGAGCAGCAGGGCCAACGCGCCTGAAGAGATGAAGAGCGCCACCGATAGCGCGTAAAAAATATTTTCGATGGCGAGCGCGGAAGCACCAACCATCAAAGGAACGCGGTCGCGCACGAACACTGCTTTCGACGGTTCGGCGACGACGACGGCGCCCAGCGGTAAGATGTTGCCCAGGGCCTCGCCCATCAATCTTGCTTTGAACGCATCGATGAAGCGCAACCGGTGGGGAGGTTCGAAACAATTGATCCAGGCCAGTGCATGCGCCGCCTGGCGAATTCCGCCGAGAATAAAAACGAGCACAAAAACGAAGCCCAGGCGCCTGATTCCGTCGCTGATTTCCGTGACGCCGGCCTTTCGCACAAAAAAAGCGAATAGCAACAGGCCCAGAACCGCGAAGACGAGTCCGACTGCCGTGTATCTTTTTGTTCTGGCGCCTTTTCTAATATTTCACTCCATCAATAACGATCGTTGCGTGATCAAGCGTCGAGAGAACATACTTTATCACGCGCTGTTTCTCAATCCCAGCAATCAACATGCCTCAAGATCATCCGAGTCAGAACCGCCTGCGGTAGCGGGCGGTTGAATTAGAGTTACTTAGCGCGCTTACAGAGTACAACCGCCCGCTACCGCAGGCGGTTCTGACCTGCGCATGACGCTCCAGTGCCGGATTTACCCGACACCAGTCCGACGCCAACTCGCAAATAACACACGCGATCGCTCACATCCGCCTTTCACCTTTTGCCTTTTTACTTTTGCCGTGATTATGATGCTTTGTCATTCAAGTCAAGAATCGCTCAGCGAGCCGGGTGAACATGAGTCAAAGCCAAACAGCTACGGAAACGCATTCCAGCAGTCCACTGACGACTCTTTCTGAAGACGAGCAAATGTTTCGCGCCAGTGTGCGCGAATTTGCGGAAGGCGAAGTGCGCCCGCGCGTCGCAGAGATGGAGGAGCACGCGAAACTGAATCCGGCGCTTATCAAGCAGTGCTTTGAGCTGGGCTTGATGGGCATCGAAACGCCTGAGGAGTTTGGCGGCGCGGGCGCATCTTTCTTCACCGCGATTCTTGCCGTCGAAGAGCTCTCGCGCATCGATGCGTCGGTCGGCGTGCTGATTGACGTGCAAAACACGCTCGTCAATAACGCGCTGATTCGCTGGGGCAACGAAGAGCAGAAAAGAAAATACCTGCGGGCGCTCGCGAGCGAGAGTGTCGGCGCGTATGCGTTGAGCGAAGCCGGATCGGGCTCCGATGCATTTGCGATGCAGACACGCGCGGTCGATCGCGGAGATCATTTTGTCATCAACGGCCGCAAGCTTTGGATCACCAACGGCAACGAAGCCGAGATCTTCATTCTCTTTGCCAACGCAAATCCCGAAGCCGGTTATCGCGGCATTACCGCGTTCATCGTGGAAAGAGGTTTCGCGGGTTTTTCGGTGGGCAAGAAAGAAAACAAGCTGGGCATTCGCGCTTCTTCGACGACCGAATTGATCCTGGAAGACTGTGTCGTGCCGAAAGAGAATTTGCTCGGCGAGTCCGGCAAAGGCTACAAGATTTCCATCGAGACTTTGAACGAAGGTCGCATCGGCATCGGCGCGCAGATGATCGGGCTGGCGCGCGGCGCGCTGGAGTGCGCCCTCGCTTACACGGCGGAGAGAGAGCAGTTCGGCAAAGCCGTTAACCAGTTTCAGGGTCTGCAATTTCAACTGGCCGAGATGGCGACCGAACTCGAGGCGGCGCGTCTGCTGGTTTACAACGCCGCGCGCATGAAGGACGCGGGCCAGAATTTCGTCAAGGAAGCCGCGATGGCCAAGCTCTTCTCGTCACGGGCGGCCGAGCGTATCAGCTCGAAGGCGATTGAAATGTACGGCGGCTACGGTTTTGTGAAAGACTATCCGGTCGAGAAGTACTGGCGCGATTCGAAGATCGGCGCGATCTACGAAGGCACGTCGAACATGCAGTTGCAGACGATTGCGAAATTACTGATTGGGAAGTGAATGACCGCGTCACGCATCGACATCTTCAAACAGATACTCGAAACGGATCAAACGAACAGCGCCGTGCTTTTCGGTTTGGCTAAAGAGTATGAGAAGGCCGGCCTTAATGAAGAACTGATCGACGCGTTGAATCGCTATCTTGCGGCCACTGACGACGAAGGCAACGCCTACGGCATGCTGGCGCGCGCGTATGAAACAAGCCGACAACGGGATAAGGCGCGAGAAACCTATCAACGCGGAGTCGAAGCCGCGATGAAGCACGGGCATCCCAGCATGGCTGAAGAATATCGAAATACATTAGCAACTGAATATGAAGACTGACACCAAAGTATTGAAGCTGGTGCGCCGGCCCGCGCCACTCAGCACAGCGCCGGGCGTCGAGGTCGCCGAGCTGGAGGAATTTCACGGCTTGACACGCGAGCAGATGGTGCAGGTCTATCGCACGATGTATCTGTCGCGCCGGCTCGATGATAAAGAGATCCAACTCAAAACTCAGAACAAGATCTTTTTTCAGATCAGCGGCGCCGGGCACGAAGCGATTCTCGTGGCGGCGGGCGTGGCGCTGCGGCCCGGCTACGATTGGTTCTATCCCTACTATCGCGATCGCGCGCTTTGTTTGCAGCTCGGGATGACGCCGCTCGAGCAACTGCTCGCCGCGGTCGGCGCGGAAAAAGATCCAAGCTCGCACGGTCGGCAGATGCCTTCACACTGGGGCCATAAGAAACTCAACATCGTCTCGCAGTCCTCGCCGACCGGCACTCAAATTCTACAAGCCGTTGGTTGCGCCGAAGCGGGTTATCGTTTCGATCTGATTCCGGAGTTGAAGGGCCGCGTGCTGAATTTTCGCGACGACGAAGTGGTTTACGTTTCGCTCGGCGACGGCTCGACCAGCGAAGGCGAATTCTGGGAAGCATTGAACACGGCGTGCAATCTGAAGTTGCCGGTGCTGTTTCTGGTCGAAGACAACGGATATGCGATCAGCGTTCCGGTCGAGGTGCAAACGCCGGGCGGCGACATTTCTAGACTCGTCGAGAATTTTCCGAACCTGTACGTTGAGAGTTGCGACGGCACTGACATTCTCGCATCTGTCGAAACGATGCGGCGCGCCGTGCAGTTTTGCCGGGAGCGCAAAGGACCAGCGCTGGTCCACGCCAGCGTGATCCGGCCTTACTCGCATTCGTTTTCCGACGACGAGCGGCTCTATCGTTCCGACGAAGAGCGGGCGGCCGACGCCAAGCACGATCCCGTCAAGCGTTTCGGCGCGCTGCTGGTCGAAGAGGATTTCATTAGTCAGGACGGGTTGCAGCAGCTCCATGACGAAGTTGATCGCGAGGTAAGCGAGGCAGTCGACCAGGCGCTTGCCAGTCCACAGCCCGCACCTGACACAGTGAAGCTCTATGTTTATTCACCGGACGTCGATCCGACCTCAAGAGATTTCGATACTGAAAGACGCGCAAAGCTTTCAGGCAATGCCGGCACGATGGTCGATCTGATTAATCGCTGTTTGCATACCGAGATGGCCCGCGATCCGCGCATCGTGGTTTTTGGCGAAGACATTGCCGACTGCTCGCGTGAACAGTATCTCGAAAAAGTAAAAGGCAAAGGCGGCGTTTTCAAAGTCACCGCGAACCTGCAACGAAAGTTCGGCAGCGCGCGTGTCTTCAATTCACCCCTGGCGGAAGCAAACATCGTCGGGCGCGCCATCGGCATGGCCACGCGCGGATTGAAGCCGGTGGTCGAGATTCAATTTTTCGATTACATCTGGCCGGCGATGCATCAGATCCGCAACGAGCTGGCGTTGATGCGCTGGCGCTCAGCCAATGAATGGAAGTGTCCGGTCGTGATTCGCGTTCCCATCGGCGGTTATCTGAAAGGTGGCGCCATCTATCACTCGCAATCAGGCGTCTCGACATTTACGCAGATTCCCGGCCTGCGCGTGGTTTATCCTTCGAATGCGCTTGATGCGAACGGTTTGTTGCGCACGGCGATACGCTGCGACGACCCGGTGCTGTTCCTCGAACACAAACACCTCTATCGCCAGGCCTACAACAAATCACAGTATCCGCCCGACGACTTCATGATCCCGTTTGGCAAAGCGAAGACGGTACGTGAAGGGAAGAATCTCTCGATCATCACCTACGGCGCTCTGGTGCAACGCTCGCTGGTTGCCGCCAAACAAGCTGAGCAGCAGGGCATCAGCGTCGAGATTATCGATCTGCGCAGCATGCTTCCTTACGATTGGAAGGCGATCGTCGCGACCGTGAAGAAGACCAACCGCGTGATCGTCGCCCACGAAGACTCACTCTCGTTCGGCTTCGGCGCCGAGATCGTCGCGCGCATCGCGGATGAATTATTCGAGCACCTCGACGCTCCCATTCGCCGCGTCGCCGCGCTCGACACCTTCGTCGCCTACGCGCCTCGACTCGAAGACGCCATCCTGCCGCAAGTGGCGGATGTAGCGAAGGCGATCAGCGAGTTGAATAGTTATTGATAGGAAGGTGCTATAAACATCTCGCTCCTACGGAGCGAAGACGATGAGTGGCGTCCCGATGGACTCGAACTGGATTGTTTCTTACTTCCTGTCTCGTGCCTTCTGCTTCCTGCCGTCTGCCTACTGCCCAACCTGCCCGGTGAACACCGTCGTATCCAACGCCTTCGGATTGCCGAGCACGACGAAGCGAAGGTTGCGCATATATTTTCGCGCGACGCGTTGCACGTCGGCGGGAGTAACCGCGCGCAGATGATCGATCAGATCGACCGAGTTGCGCCAGCCGCCGCCAATCAGTTCGGCTTGCGCCAACTCGCCGACCTGGGCCGCGTTGGTTTCCTGGCTCATGTAGTAGCCCGTCAAAAATTGCGCGACTATGGATTTGATGTCGTCGTCCTCGATCGACTCGCGTTGCAGTCGCGCAATCTCATCAAGCATCACGCGCACAGCCTGATTGGCGTTCGCGTTGTCTGCCGATACATAGATGCCGCCGATGTTGGCCGCCTGGTTGCGCAGGAAGGCGTCCGGCGCGTAAGAAAGATTGCGTTTGACGCGCACTTCTTCAAAAATGCGGTCGCGCAGAATCGACGACGCCACGCGCATCGGATAGATGTCGGGCGAGGTCAGCGGCGGCGCGGTGAATAGCCCCTGGATAAAGTTCGTCGGAATTGCCAGTGTCGTCACTTCCACCGTTGACTTATCAAACGACAACTGCGGTACCGGCGCCGGCGCGTAATTTCCGCGCGCCAATTTGCCAAACGACGCAGTGATTTTAGCTTTCAATTGCGCCGGATCCAGATCGCCGACAATTACCAGCAGCAGACGCGAAGTCTGGATCATCTTTTGGTGATACTGCTGCAGATCCGCAGCAGTCAGCCGGGCCATACTTTCCGCGGTGCCTTCCGCGCGATTCACGTAAGGGTGGCCCGCGTAGGCCACGCGCTCCTGCAAGCGTTGCAGGTACGTGTCCGGATCGTCCGTATCGTCGCGCAACGAAGCAACCAGTCGCGATTGCGTCCGCGTCACGTCTTCTTTGGTAAACGACGGACGTAATGCGACGTCGGTGAAGATCTCCCACGAACGATCGAAATTCGGGCGCGTAGCGGCCAGCGTGAGCGCTGAGTAATCGTAGTTGACACCGTCGCCAATCACCGTGCCCATGCGCGACAGCTCTGACCGCATGCGCTCGCGGGGAAAGTTCGTCGTCGCTTCGGTCGCCGCAGCGAACATCAGCGATTCGATGCCCGCGTTTTCCGCCGTGATGTTGCGTACGCCGCCACGCAGGAATAACCCTGCCGCAACGGTCAGGCTGCCCTCGCGCCGCTTCATCAGCACCTTCAGACCGTTGACTTCAAACTCCGTAACCAGCGCGGCCTGTTTGGCGACAACGCTTTGTAAATCAACCGCACCAGTCTCACCGGCAGCCTGCTTACCGGCTGAGGATGTTGCACGGTCCACCGGCCGCTGCTGGGCCTTGAGCTGCGCGATCGAGCCGGAAAGAACTATTGCGGTTAAGACAACAGCGGATAAAAGCGAACGCAGGTACTCATGCACCCGTCGAGCGTTTAGTCTTGTTTGCTGTTCCTCTGACTTCTGACTTCTGACTTCTGTTTTTTCTTTTTTCATTGACCGATTAACTCTTCAGGTTTCAATTCCGCTTGTTGTTGCGCCTCTTCGGACATCAACGCAAGACCAATATGCGGCTTGCCCTGAATGTAGGTGGTAATGTAACGGCTGATGTCCGCGCGCGACGTGCGACGAAGCGTTGGGAGATAGCCGCGGAAATAATCAATGCCGGTCGAAGCCCACCAGAACGAGAGTGTGTGCGCATACTCACTCAGCTTTTCGCGTGAATAGAGATCGTCGGATTCGAGCAACGCCCTCGCGCTTTCGAGTTGCTCGTCCGTGAAATAGTCCTTGTCGTTGAAGTGCGCGATCTCGTTGTAGATTGCGCGCAGGGCATCGCGCGCCTTTTCCGGACTGGTCTGCGCGATAAGATTGATGGGTCCGACGTTGCGTTGTGTAAGCCAGCCGATGTCGACGCCGTTTACGAGTCCCGTATCCACGAGCGCTCGTTGAAAGCGCGAGTTGGGTTGACGAAGAATGAACGAGAACACGTCCGCGGCGTATGAGGCTGCAGTGTCCTTGCCGATGGATGGCCCATGCCACCCGATCTCGATGATGACGTTTTGCACTCGCTGCTTGATAATCGCGCCTTCGCTTTTCACGAGCGGCGGATGTTCGACCAGCGGAAACTCGACAAAAGGATCCTTCTCGCGGCGCTGCCAATCGCCAAAGAGCTCCTGCGCCAGTTGAAAAATTTCCTGCGGCTTCACGTCGCCGGTGACTATCAATGCCGAATTATTCGGGACGTAGTAGCGCGATTGAATCAGCCGCATCATCGTCGTCGTCGCGGTCGATACCGTCTGGCGATTGCCGAGTGGTTGTTTACGGCTCGGATACTTGTAGAACAACCGATCCATCATCTCCTTGTTCAGATAATAAAAAGGATTCGATTCGTTGCGATCGATTTCGCCAATCACAACTTGCCGCTCGCGCTCAAATTCTTTTTCATCAAAGAGCGGATAACGCACGGAATCTTTCATGAACTGCATCGCCGTCCGCAGGTTCGGGCTGGTCGTCGTGAAGTAGTAATCGACCACTTCTTCGTGCGTCGCGCCGTTGTAAGCGATGCCCAGTCGGCCGATTGTCCTCAAGTATTCTTCCTGATTCGCGATCGCGCGGTTGGATTTGAAAAACATGTGCTCGTAAAGATGCGAAAGGCCGTTCAACTCGGGCGGCTCCGTGTACGAACCATTCTTGCACGCGAGTTCTATGGTGACGAGCGGCACCGAATGATCTTCGATCAGCACGATCTCGAGACCATTCGCGAGCACGCGATTAATAATCTGCGCTTCCGGCAGGCGCGCCGTCGTCGCTGGTCTACTTGACGAAGCACGCTGAACTTGTGGCGCGTAAACCGCTGCGTGCGACGTTTGCAGAGTAAACGACGCAAACAACGAACAGATAAGAGTTAGAATTAAGAGACTGCGTTTCACAAAATGCTCCCCGGTTTCGTTTATATACAAAAGCTGGAACGCGAGACCAACCTTCGATGTTAGCCCGCGCGAATTAGATGTTCAGCCCGCGTAGGATTCATCCTGTTCGATTTTTGACAGCACCCAGTCGAAATCGCCAGAGGTTATCTTGCCGCTGCAGAATTCGCAAACTCCCGTGGCATTCACCTTGAGCGGCGCGCCGCAATTCGGGCAATTGAGATCGGCGCGCGCCGGACCCGGTTTGGCCTGCCGGTTCCGAATAAACGTCCAGTATTCACTCCAGCGACGCAGCTTGTTGTTTGAGCCGGCGACGATCTTGCCCGCGCTGTCGACTGTGTAGTCGTAACCTTCGGCCCAGATGCGCAAGGTGATCGCATTGTAAAAAGCATCTTCCTTGATCTTCACCGGCTGCATCGCCGTGATCTTGCATTGATCGAGCGCGTTGCGCAGGTGCTGTCGCTTGTAAGCGTCGATCCAGTATTGATGCATCTGGAAAATGTTGTCGGTTTCGTGCGGACGCGCGCGCTCCCAGTTCAACGTTGACCAGGCTGCTTGCAATTCGTCGAAGATCAATCGTGCGCGCGCTTCAAACTCGCCCCACGAGAATGTTGGATTGTTCTTTTCAAACTCGGCGCGCACATTTTCAAACCCGGGCTGCGTCACCGACGGATAATCCGTGCCGACTTCGGGCACGGTCTCGGTCAACAGCGGACCCCTCGCTTCGCGACTGAGCAGTTCGATGTTGCGCACGTACCACTGAAACTCGCCGCTGTCGATCTTTGTGAGACAAAAAGCGCACGCGCCCACCGAGTCTTTCTGCAGCGGCGCGCCACAGCGAGGACAATGCAGCGCCGTCGCTTGCGCCGGCGGCGGTGAAAGAACGTCGCGCTTGCGTTCCAGGTCCCAGCGCTCGCGCACGTAATAACTCATCTCTCCAGCCGCCGCGTTCTGTTTTACGACTTCAGTGTAGTTAGTCTCAAACATCACGCTGATGCTCACGACTGGCGTGTCCAGGTCGCGCACTTCCACAACCTGCATCGCGCCGACAATAACGCCCTTCACTTCCTGCAAGCCTGCGGGATTGCGTTGCAGTAGTGAACCACGCGCTGCTTCACTCAAATAAGGTGAAAACAGATCGAGCGCCGCCGCCCCATGACCGCGCGCGTCGTGCGCTTTGCCGTAAAGCGCGTAACAAAAATCAGTGAAGATGATGTCGGAAAAATTCGGATCGAAACGCCGCAGTTGATCGAATCCGCGCGCCGCGTCTTGTCCACCTAAACCTGACGCAGCTTCAACCGCACCGGCCGAGGAGACGACCGAATCGATCGCGGTTCCCTTAGTGCGACTGCGTCTGACAAAGAAATAAACAACGCCACCCATGACGATGATGTCGAGCGGGATGCCGATGACGGGGTAGTAAATTGTCAGGTACAACAGCAGGCGTATCAGTTGAAAGACCAACCAGATGATCGCGCCGGCCCCGCCGCCACCTCCGCCGCCGTGACCACCGCCGCCGCCATACGATTGTCCGCCGCCAACCCGCGCCAGCACTTCCGCGGGCAGTAGCGCGACAACTAACGCCCCGGCGCACAACGCGGATATCAGCAGCAATTTTGGATTACGAACTTGATTCATCACAGCTCGAAGCGCGGCATGTCGGGCAATTCGTTTGGGTTCTCGCCCGTGGCGGGCAGATGTTTTGCCAGCAGCGCGCCGAGATCGCGCAGGGCTTTGAGCAAAGATTGTAACTCCGGCTTCCGGCCAACTTTTTTGAGTTCCGCGATACTTTGGTTCCACTCGAGTGACGGCATCGCCTTCAGTACGCCGCGATCGGCGATCAGCTCGAGCCGGCGCTCGAGCAGCGAAAGATAAATGAGTACGCCCATCTCCGCCTCGGTGTTGGCGATTCCAGCCTCGTAGAACATTGCGGCGGCTCCGGCGCGGACTGCTTCAGCGCGAAATTTCCCGGTTGTCAACAAACGCCGGATCGCCGTGCTGCGCGAAGAGAAATAAGCGGCGATCACGAACAACGCCGCAACGTCAATCGGCACCCAGTATTGATGGAAATCAAAAGGCAGGAAGAGCAGGCACAGCAAACCGGCGAAAGCGATGAGCACGCCGAATAGATAATCTGAGTGACGGTAGTTTCCCGAGCGAGCGCGAACTACGATCACTAATTCTGCGTCGGTGCCTTGCTCGATCTCTTTCACGCATTGCGCAAGCGTGTCGCAGGCGGGCTGATCAAATTGGACGCGGCTCATGTTGCAGAGAAGAATGAATGCAAACTCAATTCAAACTAAGACGTCAGTATAATCGCACGCCCTCTGCGGCGCGGCAAGCTTTCAGTTTTTCCTCTGCGCAACCTCTGTGTTCTCTGCGCCTCCACGGTGAATGGTTCTCGAATTAATATTCACCGCGGCGCAGAGAATTTTCAAAGTTGAACGCGGCTAGATTGCGCGCGCGCGACGTGTAAGCGCTTTCCGATAAGGTTCTCCTTCCGGAGTCGAGGTGTTTGCCGACCACATCAGGCGCTGCGGTCTGCCCCGATGATCCGTCGCCACGCGCACACTGTAAGTCTGTCGCGATTGGGGCACATAGAGCACAAGACGAATCGCGGAGTCGTCGTTGCTGGCGTTTGTGCCTGTGAAGAGCACTTCCGGCTGACCGTCGCCATCGGCATCGAGCGTTTCCGTCTTCCACTTCGCGCCGCGAAAGTCCGGCTTATCCAGGGAGCCGCGCGCCGCAACGTGATAGCCGCTCCCGCGTCTTTCCATCATGAAGAAGTGCGTCGTGCCGGTTTGGTGTTCATCGTGAATCGCAACGATTGCGGGGCCTGCCGCAGTTGGCATGACGGCAATGTCACCTATGGATCCGTGAGAGACCGAAGCCGCAATTCGTCGCGCTTCTTCGATCGATGGAATCGTCGAGGTCGGCAACTCCGTCTCTGCCGATTTCGTGTTTGCCGCCTTGAGCGTTGCGTCAACTTTTTCGTCGGCGCGCAGTCCGCTGTCTGCTTGAGTTGCGCCACCGGTTTCTTTAGCCATCGAAGCAGAATCTCGCGTCGCCGCATTCTCCGCAGTCTCGCCGCGGTATCCCAATACCAGCAACAGCCCGCCCAGCATCGCAACCAAAACCAGTGGCGCCGCGACGCGAAAAACAAGACTGCGACCGCTGCCAACCGCCGCCACAGTTGAGGCCAAAGGCTCAGCTTCCGGCACAACGCGCGCCGGCTTGGCCAAACCTCTTTCCAGCATCGCGCGCGCGTCCGCCGCGGTCTTCGGCCGATCTTCCGGTTGCTTTGCCAGCAGCGTGTGAACAACGAGAGCGAGGGCGCGCGGGATATCCTGGCGCAACCTTGGTAGCGGCGGCGGCGGCGCTGTTGCTTGCTTTACTAACACCGCTGACGGCAAAGGATCGATGAATGGGGGCCGGCCGGCGAGCATCTCGTAAAGCAGAACACCAAGGCTGTAGAGATCGCTGCGCGCGCCGACGCGCTGGCCCAAACATTGTTCCGGCGACATGTAACGCGGCGTGCCGATGATCTGACCCGAGCCCGTGCTGCCGTGCGAAGCGGTTGCGTCGGTTGATGAAGCCAGCACTTTTGCGACGCCAAAGTCGAGCACGCAGACGCCGCGCTCATTCAACATGATGTTTGACGGTTTCAGATCACGATGGATGATGCCGAGGTGATGCGCCTCTTCAAGCACATCGCAAACCTGCACGGCGATACTGACCGCGCGCTCGGCTGATAATCTTCCTTCGCGAGCCAGCACTTCAGACAAAGTCGTGCCTTCGACAAACTCCATGATGATGAAGTGCCGGCCGTCGGGCAGATTGCCGGCGTCGAAGATCATCGCGGCCCGCGGATGGCGCAGCTTGGCCATCGTGCGCGCCTCGCGCATGAAACGATCGGCAACGTCCGGATCAGAGGCGAATTCCGCTTTGATGATCTTGACGGCCACCGGGCGTTGCAGGCCCAGATGCGTGGCGCGATAGACCGTGCCCATGCCGCCCTTTCCGATTTCACACTCGGTTCGGAACCTGCCGGCGATAAATTGAGGGACATCCATGACGGACCTTCTTTCGGGATAAAGGTCGCTCGGTGCGTTGCCTGGCTGATGAGAGGAGAAAGCCGCGCATCCTTGCGGCGCTGGTTATGGACTTCTGATTTCTAAAGGGGAGAGAGATGGCCCCGTCTCGTTGGGCCGATGCGTCAGTAGTCTAACATTCTTGCGGATTCAGGCAAAACATTTTGTTAACCCCGCGTTACAGGCGTATAGAGTTCAAGCTTCAGCTTGGTTCTTAACCCAACTACCAACCTAAAGGCTAAACTCTGGACACCTGCTGGCTAAACGCCTGTTCCGCCGCTGTTACTCACAAGATGTTCGGGATCCAAAACTTCTGCCCGTCGACGACGACGCTCTTCAGGCCGTGCTTTGGCAGATCTTTTTCTTTCAACCCGAGAAAAGTGAAGTGCGGGTGATCGCTGAGCACGGTTTGGAACCAGCCGTGCTTGGCCATGATGGCGCGTACGCGCTCGTTTCGAAATTGGTCGACGTCGAAAGCGAGCATCGCGATGTGTTGCGAGGCGCCGGGCGCGGCGACCGAATAGAGGATCGACTTTGAAAAATCTGTGCTGAAAAAGATTCCCTGCTTTTCCAACTCGAGCACTTCGGCCACTTGCTGCGCCACGGGCAATGAGCGCAACCGCGCCGCCTGCTCGACGGTCAGTTTTCCTTTTCCGGTCCAGTAGTCGAGCGCCGGCAGAAAACGCGACTTCCAAAGACTCAAGCTGTCTGTGTAATTGCGGCGTGCGGCTTCGGCGCCGTTACGCGGCGTGATATCCAAACCTTTCTCGTTTGCCTCTTCGCGCGCTTTCAGTAGCGCCTTCATCGCGGCGTGCTGCAATTGGATCTCGTCGTTGCTTATAGTCTCGGTGGCAAAGCCCGCGCTGTTTTGAAAGCTGGTAACCTCGCCTTCGTTTGTGAAGATACAAACTGGCGGCGGCGTCACGTCGTCGCCGGCAACAAACATCGCGCCGTATTCTGCGAGCACGCGGCGCGCCACCGGATCGGCGCTCGGACAAACACTCTCGCGACTGAGTTTCCGTTTCTTCAGCTCTTTCGCGAGCACCTCGTCGAAATCTGAGGGGGCGCCGGCATCGTTGGATGTTTCGTCGTTTGCGTTCATGTTTGCGTTGACGGGTTCGTTCCGCGCGTTTGTTTTTCTGGGTGACGCACTGCACGCGGGCAGCAAAACCATCAGAATCAATCCCAGCTTGGAGAGCCTCCGCATCATTATTAACCGCAGTGAATTATTAACGATAGTGAATCATAGTGGCGCGACCAGAGCGGGGTCAACGAGTTATGCACCAGTGCGTTATACTCCCGACGAATCTGAAACTACGGATGAACCAGATCGATCGCCTTGCGGAGATTATCAAGACCTACCAACGCCACGGCTGGCAGTTGCGACGTGTACTCGTGTCTCCGGAATCGAGCGCTTTGATTGGCAATCATTCGGAAACTTTGCTAGCGGGAGCGGGAGTGCAGGAATCTGAATTCGACGCCGCCTGGTTTGCGCGCCCGTCACACGGTGATCGCGAGGCGTGGGAATTGCGACTCGTCGCGGAAACTCCTTACGCTCTCTTTGAAGTTTTTGCAGCGGATGAATCAGAAGAGCAACGGGAAGAAGTACGTCGCGACTTGGAAGCGCGGATGCGCGATTATCTTGCGAGCGGTTGATTTCTGAGCGTCATTCTCAAGAACGACGGCCAACCTTGACGGGAATTCCCAAACGTTCGTCGCCGCGAATAATTTGCACCACGACCGTAGTGTAGGGCACAGCGCGCTGAATGCGAGCGTCAAGCTCGTCCGACGTTCGGATCGGGACTTCGTCAAATGCTATGACGATGTCTCCTTTTTTTAGTCCGGCCATATCCGCCGGGTAATTCGCGTCAACAGTTCCGAGTCGTACACCGTGAAGGTTAGTGCCGGGTATTTCCACTCGCTGCTGGTTGTTAATGCCAAATCTGCCATGACCCTCCGGGCGAGCGCTAAATTCCTTCTCAAGACGCTTCGCGTCACTTTCTGAGATCGTGGTCAACTTGGTGGTCCTGGTTTCGCCATCGCGCACGAACACGACCTCGACGATTTTTCCAATCGGCGTATTGCGAAGCAGGCTCATCATCTCGTCGCTGTCATCGATTTTCTGTCCGTCGAAAGTGGTGATGATGTCGCCGCCAACGAGTCCCGCCTTGTCTGCCGGCGATCCTGGCGGCTCGACATTGCTGAAGGTGACACCACCATCGGTGTTTTCGAACTGGTCCACGCCGACAAACGACCGCGGCGCTGAAACTACGCCCCTGGAGAACCCTGAATTGAAACCACGATGTTTGATCAGTTGTGCCGCGCCCCCCGCCACCCCAAAAAAGATAAACAGCGCCAGAAACATCCAGCTCATGCCGCTCATTCGCCGGCAGCGAAGTCGCAGTCCGCGCCAGGCAGGAGTCGCTAGCGGCCCGGCGCCGAGCCCGTAATTAGTCTGATAATTCGGCGTCGGCGCGGTAGCCACATTTACAGCCGCACCATTGTGACCATTCTGGAAGCGCACCGTCTCTGTATACTCCGCCGATCCTTCTCCGAGCCGATAGCCGCAGTTCCGACAAAAGCGCAGCCCGGTGGGCATCGGCGAATGGCAATTCACGCAAGTGGTGACGTTGGAACCGGTTTCAGAATTTGGCATTCGAGTATTCTGTGACATGGCAAAGAATCCGCTGGTTCGTTAAAGTTGCTTGTAAGTCGAAAGAAAACCGTCGATCCGTATACGCCAAATGGAGCTCAACGGTTGCATCTTGTTTGCCAGTCGCAACTGCCGCCACTCCAAAAATCCGCCACGCCAGGCAGGCCGTCAGCCAAATCTTCGTTATCATAGCAAGCTGGCACGAATAGTGCTTGCTCCCAGGCGCCGATCGAGTTTCGATTAGACATCAGAACTGGATGAGTGCACAATCAAACGACCCAACTTAATTGACTCTGGAAGGAAGATTAATAAGCGTGGAAGTCACCAAAGCCCTTGCGGCCCTGCAGCCGCTATACGGTAGAGACAATGTTGAGATCTTGACGGCGAACGGCTCGCGCGTGCGCGGCATAGTCCGCAGCATGAAGACGACCCAGGCATTGACAACCCCCAGCGTGAAGATTGAGTGCGCCAACGGCGAAATCGTCAAGATCCCGTTTCCGACAATCGTGGAGATCAGGGACCTCAATCCAACAGAAAAGACTATGGCTGAAGGGCAATAAGGAATTGGCAGTCGCCGACTGCAAGCCCGCTTTCTTCTTCCGAGCATGCTGGATCCCTCCAAGATCAATTGGCGTCCCACACGACATCAGGGAATCTTCGTTAACATTCTGCGCCGAGACGAAGCGACCGGCGACGTCACCGTGTTGATTCGCATGCAACCCGGCTGTGGTTACCCCGCGCACCGTCACATCGGCATCGAAGAGGTCTTCATTATTCAGGGCGGCTATCGGGATTCAAGCGGCGACCGCCGCGCCGGGGAATACTTCATCAACGAGGCCGGCTCTGCTCATCACCCCATTGCGCTGGACGGAGAAGACTGCATCATGATCGCTTTCGCGCACGGCGGGATTGAAATACTCGACACGGAGACAAGGGGACAGGGAGACGCGGGGATTTGATCTTTGTTCTCCATCTCCCCGTCTCCGTGTCCCCGTGTCTCCCCGTCCCCCTCTCGCCTTTATCCCGTGCTTCGCGTATAGTACGCCGTTCGATTTTTCTGTGATTTGGGGGCGCGACTGACTTGGCATTGATGATCGAAGACTTCGGCGGCCGAGTAGCAACGGTGTGGTCCGAACTTCGTCCGGCAACACGCAAGCTGGTCGAGCGCGCGCTACAACCCTCGCAGCCGTTGCCGCCACCGCTCGCGCGCAATCTTCCTTACGACGCGCGAGCCGATCTGGAGTTGAGCAGACTGCTGACGGCGCTTGACGAACGAACTTCAGAGACAGGTGCGTCACCTGGCCACGAAGAAAGCGACAAGCTCCGCGAGGTGGCTGATACTTGCGCCGCTGTGCTGCAGGAGAAGACTCAGTCGGCTGAGGTGTTTGCTCAACTGGTTGCTCGCGCCCACCTGCAACACGACTACAAGCGGATCGATGCGCTGGCTGATGCGCTCAGCGCGCGCTTCGCCCCGAGCGAGATCTGCGAGTTGGCTCGTTCACAAAACGTCGTAGTGCGCGCGCTGGCCCTGGAATCCCTGGTGCAGTTGCCGACGCCAGTGCTAATAGGCGTGTTGCACGATCCGGTTGATTCCGCTTTGGCGCGCGACGCGCTCAGACGACAGGCGATTGAATATGGATCCGAAGAAGCGCGGCAGATTGTCAGTGCGCTCGAGGAAGTGGATTTGGATTCAGAGGAATTGTAGGACAAACCGACGTGTTATGCCGCGGGTCTCAGCGACTCCATGTTCTCGCTGTCAGTCAACCTCATAGCCTTCTGGGAGTCGTCCACTCCAGCAGCCGGAATTAATCACCGCCTCTTCAAGCGAGATAAACCATCTATCATCCATGCCAAACGATTTGTCCGAAACGTCGATGACTCCCCAAGGGTGGTGAGTACCGTGACCATGTTCTCTTGCGGTCTGCAAAGAGAACTCCTTAGCTTAGCTGCAGCGAGAGCGAGTCTCACTCACCACTTCTTGTAAGAATCCCAAATCTCAGCCATGAAGAAGCGGCCGAAGTCTGCGAGCACCTTGAGGCTCTCGGCAGATCCGGAGGTGTTCGTCGCGCGGAAGGTCGGAATCAAACCTATCAACTGCTCGCGCTTGATATAGATGATGCCGGCGCCGACGACCGGCCCGGATGCATCCTTACTCTTGTGTAACAGCGTAAACAGCGTGGTGATATCGGCCCACATGTCGAAACCCGGGTCATCGTGAACGCGCTTCTTGCCCGCCAGGTAGTACGACTCACCGTTGTGTTCGAAACCGGCTTCATAAACAAAGTATTTTGTTTTTGGATCCTCTCCTTTACGGAACAGATTAAAAATCGCATTCGATGTGGGAATGTTCATCCCCAGCGGGGCAAAGTCAATCCGCGCCGTAATCGGGGTTGAATGTTGCGGGTCTTCCATGAAGCGGTAGATGTCGTGGATATCGATGTCGCAATGCAGCGATAATTTCGTGCCCGCGGCATCGCCTTTCTGTTCGCCGGCGCGCGGGTCCGTTTCGCCGAGCGAGAATCCGCCGGTCATGGTCTCGCGAAAGCTAACGCCTGGTTTGGTATCTGCAGGCATCATTAGTGTCTCCGGTTGCAGCGGGAGACCCTCGGGACTTACCTGGCGCAGATATTGTTTAGCATCGGCGTAACCCATATCGATCAGGCCGGCGGTGGTGATGTGATTCAGAAATAGTTCGGGATCAAGCGGAAGCGGAGTCCGTGGCCTGATCAGATGCACCTTGATTGGCCGGCTATGTCCGTATGGTGTTTCGCCCTGCCTGATGCGAACGTTGATTTCGTTGATGCGTTCGAATTCATCTATGAGTGAGCCATTGGCACTCATCTCGATCATGTGAACATATTGATTGAAGAAACCGGTCTTGTATTCCGGGGTGTTGTTGATAATCCAGAGTACCCATAGCTCTTCAGCACCGCGTTGGACCGCTTCAATAAGGTTTGCGTCCTTAAGCCAGACAGAATCCGTATACCACACGTCATCCTTGCGAACCGGAGGCATAAAGATTGGCAAAGACATTCCGGCGATGATGAGATCGAGATCCACGCGTTCATTTGGAATAGCTTCATTGGTCTTGCGGGTAAAATTGCAGACGTTGAAGGTCCCGGTCATGCCCCTGGCAGCGTTGATCTTCTGTACATCAATGCCCAGGTGGGGAAACATCTTATTGACGATTCCGTCGGCATCGCACATCGCCATCATATGTTCGCCTTTCAAGTATTCATGGAAAGGCATGGGCGAGAAAGCATCGGTGACTTTCAGTGAACGCCAACGATCGCACATCTCCGTGGGAGTCAGACCGGAGAGCACCATGGCTGTGTTAATGATGCCTCCGGAGGTGCCGTCTACATGGCTAAAATTCAGACCCGCTTCTTCCAGGGCCCGCAGGACTCCAGCGTGGTAAGCAACCCGCATCCCGCCCCCTGCGAGAATAAGAGCGCGCTTTGGTCCAGTGTAGTCTTCCCTCGGCGCGAGCGTTGGTCGGTGGGTAGGGAATGTTGGTGTCATGATTGCACCGCTGGGTTCGAGCTAGTGAAGAGACGGAAGTTCAACGGTTAACATGATTCGAGGATTTAGACCCCGGGCGACGTTGGAGATTTCAATGCTCATCTGTTTCGTGTAAATCCTGGTCGTACCTGAGTCTGAAAACCGATGAAGAACTCAACGTTTGACGGGATTAACATGATTCACAAGATTTAGAACTGCACCTGGTCGTTTCCCCGTCTAATGCGGCGCCAATACCAGAATGACAGCAGCCCTGAAAGCAGATCGTTTACTGCGACAATAATTGCCAGCGACGAGAAGACGCCGCGCTGGACCCCCAGCGCTACTGCTCCGGCCGCGCCAAACTTTTGCAAGCTGGACCAGAGAATCACTACCGGGTGATGCTTGGAACTCAAAAGCGCATGCATCGTGGCGCCGCCAAAGAGCACCATGAACATCCCCACGATCGCGAAGAAATGTTGGCTCGTGATGGTTACCTCGGCCGCCAGCAGCCGAAGAATGAACGAAGGCGCGATGACCTGCACAGCCCCGGTAAGAGCAGTGGAAGCGGCGATGAGAAGCAACAGTACGAAGACCCAGTCTTTTCTTTTCATGAGTGTTCCAGACTCCTGAGAGCGCGGGCTGCGAAGTAATACATTAGCGTGACCCACTCCATGCTCCACAAGGCGACCCGATACCGCGTGTATTGAACCCACTTGCCAATGGCCACGGTGAGCTGCTGTGGGTCAGTTATGCGGGTGGCCATCTCGCGGTTGATGGGGAAGATGAGAAGGTAAGTGATGCCACTGGCGGCGACGATGCACAGAAGCACGACGATGGGAACCCAGCGAAACCCGGTGTGCCATTCCGCCTTGATCATTACCAGACATAAGAGACACATGAGCGGCACCAGTACGGTGAAGAAACCAGTGGCCGCCGCCACCTGGGGCACAAAATGCAAATAGTAATTACCCACATTTAATTCCGGCAGAGTAGGGAATTGAAAAATTACAGTGGACCACCCGGTGCCGAAGTAAATTGAGACACCGCCAAAGAGTATTGCGTAACTAAGAAGTAGCAGCTTTGTTTTCATGATAAGTGGTCTCCGATGAGCCTTCCCATTCGCGGTGGTGTCCTATTTTGCAGATCATCTCTGGGAGTCCTCTGTGCTTCTGCGCCGCTGTGGTGAGTCTTTCAGTTAGGCAAATTCACCACGGAG
>JBGPWL010000122.1:0-11514 GCA_041492185.1 Pyrinomonadaceae bacterium
AGGCGAGCTTAAAGACTTGCCGAACTCCTTCTGCAAGATGTCTTCAACACTCCGCACCATGAAGTTCACAATCGGCTGTGGCGTGTAGACGATCCCATGTGTGTCGGCGACCTTGACCGAAAAGCCCTGAAAGAACTTTTCATAAACCGTATTGAGAAAGAGTTGCTTCTGGGAAAAGTCTTCAATGGTGCGGGCGGCTTTGTCGATGGCCTGGTAGAAGCGTTCGAGGCTTTGCAGGAAAGCATCGCGAGTGAAGGCTTGCGAAGTCAGCGCATCGATGACCTTCTCGATCTCAGCGGCGATCGCGTTACGGCGCGTGAAGTCGGGATTGTTAAAGACTGTGCGAAAGATGCGTTCGGTGAGCAGATGCTGGATGAGCATCTCTTCGACGGCTTCTTTCGAGAGATTCGGATTGATGGATTGACGGCACAGCGCGTAGAAATCATCAAAGGCGGCGCGAAAGCGAGCATTCGATTTTTGTTCCTTTTCGATCAGTTCCTTCAGCGCGCGGCCAAGCTCGGGCACTTGATCTTGAAAATGTTCGATAGCGTCGGTCCACTCTTCGAATTCAGGCGGGGTGTAATCAAAGAACCGCTTAAGAATTTCCACGAGCACAACCGGCTCGGTGATGTCTTCATCGAGGACGACTCGCCCATTCTGCATTAGGATGGCGCGTTCGGGCGCCTGAAAGATGATGTTGTTTTGTGGGTAGCCGGCGGTGAGTTTCTTCCTTACTTCCTTTGCAAGATCGTCGGCAGTGTCTTTCGCTTCCCAAAAGCCATGCGTCAGACGGTATTCATCAACGAGCGCGCCGTCTACTCTGATCGAATGAGCGCTATCTTTCTTGATGGCCCACTCAGGAACAAGTTTCCAGCCAAACTGTCTGCCGCAATGCTCCAGCAGAGTTTGAAACGCAGAGCGAACCGCGCCTTCATGAGACACACCAATTGTCTTGAACTGACGCAGAGCCTCGTAATAATTCTGGACTGGCTTGTGGGTCGGTTTGAGATTCAGTCTTTCCATCAAGTCAGCTTCGACGGGACCAGAGTGCGGGCCAACGCGCTTACTATAGCGAGAGTTGTAGCCTTAAACAATATCGGTTAGCAATTAACCGCGGCAATGAAGCGAGTGAAATCAAGCCACTGACAAGTAATCCCGATGTGGTCCAAGCTTTCCTTTTGTTTTCTCCCTTGATCTCGCCTAAACTAGCTTTCCTGATCTGAACAACAAGTCTGACAAATTTCAGTTTGTCGGGCACCCCGAGAGATCCACCGTTGAAGACAGAGAAACGCACAGCCAAAAAGGGTTCCGTACTCGTCGTCGATGACGAGGAGATCATGCGCGAGGTTTTGGAGACGCTGCTCGTGGCGGACGGCTACCGGGTCGATCTGGCCAAGACCGGCGAAGATGGTCTCGAAGCCTACGGGCGGCGCGCTTACGATGCGGTGCTGCTTGACGTTTCGATGCCGGGCATCGGCGGCCTGCGCGCGCTCGAAGAATTCCTGAAAATGGACGCCGACGCGGTGATTGTCATGATCACTGCTTACGCGACGTTTGATACTGCCATCGCCGCCTGGGAGAAAGGCGCCTTTGGCTGCATTCGCAAGCCTTTTCAGAACCAACAGATCACAGCCACGGTCGCGGCGGGCATCAAGCGCCGGCGCCGGGATGAAGAGCGGAAGACGCTCAGACGCGCGATGAGCCGCGCTGTCGATCGCGGCGCGATCGTCGGGCGCTCGGACGTGATGCAGGAAGTCTTTCGTTTGATCGAGCAGGTGGCGCCGGCTCGCTCGACTGTCTTGATCACGGGCGAGAGCGGAACAGGAAAAGAATTGATCGCGAAAGCGATTCACGAAGCGAGTCCGCGCGTCGGCAAACCATTCGTGACTGTCAACAGTTCGAACATTCCGACGGAGCTGCTCGAGTCGGAACTCTTCGGGCACACGCGCGGCGCGTTTACCGGCGCAGTCGCGGCGAAGAAAGGGCTCTTTGAAGTGGCCGATGGCGGCTCGATCTTTCTCGACGAGATTGGCGACATTCCGCCCGAGACGCAGGTGCGGCTGCTGCGCGTGATTCAGGAGCGCGAATTCACCGCGCTCGGAGACACGACGCCGCGCCGCGTCGACGTGCGCATCATTGCCGCCACCAACATCGAATTGAAAGAGGCAGTCAGGCAGGGAACGTTTCGCGAAGATCTTTACTACCGGCTTTCCGTGGTGCCTATCGAACTCCCACCGCTGCGCGATCGGCGCGAAGACATTTTGCCGCTGGCCCAGCACTTCATTCGCAAGTACAATGAAGAGAACGGTCGCGAGGTTTCCGAACAAATTGCTCCCGAAGTGCTGTCTCTGCTCGAAGCCTATTCGTGGCCGGGTAACGTGCGCGAGCTTGAGAATGCAGTCGAGCGCGCGGTGGTCATAGCGCCCAGCAATGAGATCACGCGCGAATGTTTGCGTCCTGAGATTAACGATCCGGAAACAACTCTGGCGGCCGCGCGCGAAGGCACCAGCGCCGGGGCCGTGCAGGATATTGGCCGCGGCATAAACTTCTACGACGAAGTACGGCGCTTCGAGATCGATCTGATTCGCCGGGCGCTGGAGCAAACCAGCGGGCACCAGTCGCGCGCCGCGCGTTTGTTGGGCATGAACGCTACGACGCTGAATTCAAAGATCAAGACTTACAACATCAACCTGCGACCGTAGATCCGTTGTCTATAGACATAGGCACAAATCTGGGCCGTTATGAAATCCGCTCGAAGATCGGTGAGGGCGGCATGGGGGTCGTCTATCGCGCTTATGATCCCAAGCTCAGGCGCGATGTCGCGATCAAAGTCCTGCCGGCGAAATATTCCGCCGATAAAGATCGGCTCGCGCGCTTTGAGCAGGAGGCGCAAGCCGCGAGCGCGTTGAATCATCCCAACATTCTTGCGGTCTACGATTTTGACACACACGAAGGAGAGCCCTACGTCGTCTCGGAACTGCTCGAAGGCGAGATCCTGCGCGAGCGTCTCAGAGGCGACTCGCTCCCGTTTCGCAAAGCTATAGAATACGCGTTGGAGATCGCGCGCGGACTCTCGGCGGCACACGCGCGCGGGATTGTCCATCGGGACCTCAAACCGGAAAACATTTTCCTTACCAAAGACGGTCGCGTAAAGATTCTCGACTTCGGCTTAGCCAAGCTGATTGAACCCGTAGGTGGCGATCACGTACTGACGGACGTGCCGACGCGCAAAGTCAGCACCGACACCGGGGCGGTGATGGGCACGGTGGGCTACATGTCACCCGAGCAGTTGCGCAGCGACAACGTCGATCACCGCGCGGATATTTTTTCGTTTGGCGCGATTCTCTACGAGATGATCACCGGCAAGCGCCCCTTTCAAAGAGAATCTTCGGCCGATACCATCAGCGCCGTCCTCAAAGAAGAACCACCCGATCTGGCAACCAGCGACAGTCCGCTCGCCCAGGCGCTGGGACGAATCGTTAGACACTGCCTGGAGAAGAACCGAGAGGAACGATTTCAATCGGCGCGCGATCTGGCATTTGATTTGGAGACGCTCTCCGGCGGTTCCGGCGCCTCCACGATGAGCGTCACGGATCTCGCGGTGCCGCGACAACCGGCAAAGTCGCGACGATGGCCGATGTTTGCCGGCGCCGCGCTGCTCGCGCTGGCAATTGGGGTCATCGGCTTTTACATCGGGAAAAAGAGTCGCGCAACGTCGCTTCCTTCGTACCATCAACTCACTTATCGGCGTGGCACAGTCTGGACCGCGAGATTCGCCGCCGACAATCAGACGATTGTGTACAGCGCGAGCTGGAACGGAAAGCCACTCGAGGTTTTTTCCACGCGCACCGGAAACACGGAATCGCGCTCGCTTGAACTTAAGAACACAGACTTGCTCGCGATCTCTTCGACCAACGAGATGGCCGTTTTGCACGACCGTCGCTGGGTCGGGCTTGGCTGGTTTGTGAGTCGCGGTACGCTGGCGCGCATCAAGCTCGACGGCGGCGGCGCTATGCGCGACGTAATCGAAGACGCACAGGAAGCCGATTGGTCCCCTGATGGCACAAACCTCGCGGTCGTTCGTTTCGTCGACGGAAAGAGCCGGCTCGAATATCCAATCGGCAAAGTCCTCTACGAAACAGTCGGCTATATCAGTCACCCCCGTGTGTCGCCGAAAGGAGATATGGTCGCCTTCATGGACCATCAAGTGCCCGGTGACAATCGCGGCTGGATAGCGGTGGTAGACGGCAGCGGGAATAAGAGGGCGCTCGGGGGTGAGTGGAGCGGCGAAGAAGGTCTCGCGTGGTCTCCCTCCGGCGACGAGATTTGGTTCACCGCTGAAAAAGGTGGAGAAGGCCAGGCGCTCTACGCGGTTACACTTTCGGGACAGGAACGCTTGATCGCCAGAGTGCCCGGCGAGCTGCAACTCCACGACATTGCGCGCGACGGGCGGGTCTTACTCACGCGCTTTAATCTGCCGGTCGATACTTTCGGTTTGCCTCCCGGAGAAACGAAAGAACGTGATCTATCCTGGCTCAATGCTGCCGCGCCGAGATCGTTTTCAGCGGACGGAAAGACTTTCGTCTTCGAATATTTCGGACCGGGAAGCGGACCCAACTACTCTGCCTATCTCGGTCACACAGACGGCTCGCCGGCCGTCCTGCTTGGCGAAGGCACGCCGCTCGCGCTGTCACCCGATGGCAAGTGGGTTATTACGACTATCTCCACACCGCCGCAGATCGTTTTGTTGCCGACCGGCGCCGGGAACATGAGACGGCTTGAACGCGGCAGCATCGAACAGTATGGACTGGGCGCGTGTTGGTTTCCCGATGGAAAGCGAATCCTTTTCACAGGCCGCGAGCCGGGCAAAGGTAAGCGCGCCTACATCCAGGACATTGACAGCGGTGGTCCGCGTCCGGTAACTCCGGATGGCGTCGGCACAACCATTCCCGCATTAGTCTCGCCGGACGGCAACTTCGTCCTGGGAGTCGATCAGCAAGGGAAGAAGTTCCTCTATCCAGTTGCGGCGGGCAGCCCGCGTGCCGTTCCCGGGCTGGGCGAGGAAGATGACATTTCAAGCTGGAGTGCCAATGGACGCTCGCTTTACGTCTATCGTCGCGGGGAATTGCCGATCAAGGTCTATCAACTCGACCTTACGACCGGACGCAAAGAGCCGGTCAAAGAAGTATTGCCGGCTGATCAGTCGGGGATACTCTGGCCGCCGCGTATTTTTCTCACGCCAGACGGCAAGTGGTACATATATCACCTGCGCCGTAACCTTTCCGATCTCTACCTCGTCGAAGGAGTGAAGTGAACTTGCGCGAGACGATTAAGCTCGCCACTGCAATTATCTTTGCTTCTTGACACAAATTCCGGTTGGGTATAGTGTTTGGCCTCAATTTAGTTCATGGTAACGTGAGTCCGCTTCTGCCGTTCCTCGCACAAGCACCTCAGGTTACCTTCCAAATTGCTCCATCTGAGATTTGGTTGCGGACAAGCCACAGAGGCTTATTCATCGGGTGCCTGTCGCTAACCTGGGCCTCAGAGCGAGCGAGGGACTAAAGCGTCCATTAACTTTTTGAGAGGAGATTTCAACTCATGGGAGACAAAGAGAAATCACTGGAAATGCGTGTGGCTGAGCTGGAAGACAAGCTGTCGCAGGTACATATTACCGAAGAGGAGATGGCGACTTACAACAAGGTCGCAGCTAAGCTGGGTGCAGGTGGTGGTGTGCCGTGCGCTCCGGCAGTGCCTTGCGTTCCGAATTATGTTGGCAACCCTTGCGTTCCGCAAATCAATCCTTGCGTTCAGCATATCAATCCTTGCATCGCGCAGGTTTGTATTCGCTGCATCAGGTGCATCCATCCAATCACCTGGAACGACTGTATTGGACCATGCGCGCCGGGCAATTGTGCGGCGGGCGGCGCCGGCGGCGGCGGTGGGTTCGGTGGCTTTGGCGGTGGCTAATCTGTCGCGTCTGAACTAAAGGCCGCGAGAGTCTTAAGTTCTTAGGCAACAAATTCGTGCGGCCTGCTTGGCAAGATTGCGGGCGATGTAGTGGTGTGGGCGTTGGCAAATCAGGCGCAGGCGATGAGGGCGTCATGGATGTAGTCTTTGCCGTTATGCCTTTCGCGGATGCGAACCGTCCGGCGATCGGCGTAAGTTTGCTCAAGGCGGGCATTGAACGCCGCGGATTTTCGTCGAGCGTTCAGTATTTCCATCTCGCGCTGGCGGAAGCAATTGGC
This sequence comes from Pyrinomonadaceae bacterium, assembly GCA_041492185.1. Classification (GTDB taxonomy): domain Bacteria; phylum Acidobacteriota; class Blastocatellia; order Pyrinomonadales; family Pyrinomonadaceae; genus JAOAPY01. Next base: position 6,246 of record JBGPWL010000122.1, read on the forward strand.
TATGAACTCTATGAGTACATAGCCAATACGCTTTCGACTGACTCGATGGTGGGCGAGTGGTTTTTTGCCGACGTGGTTTTCGGCGAGGCGATCCCGCACGAGAGCGATTACGTCGCGAAAATGCTTTCGCTCTACGTCACGCAGGAAGATTTTCGCGAGAAGCTCTTACAGGCGCGGCAATCGCGCCATCAGTTCATCGAACAATGCGCGGCGCGCATCCGCGAACTGCAACCGCGCGTAGTAGGATTCACCACCACATTTAATCAGACCTGCGCGTGTCTGGCGGTCGCGCGCCGTTTGAAAGAGATGCCAGACCCGCCCGTGATCGTTTTTGGCGGCGCGAACTGCGAAGGCGAAATGGGCCTGCAGATGATTCGCTCATTTCCGTGGATTGATTATGTCAGCACGGGTGAAGCAGATGTAACGTTCCCTTTGTTTCTCGAGCGCCTGCTGCGCGAAGGCAATGCCGAGCCGCTGCCTGGAATTTTGAAACGCGGCGCAAGCGACGAGTTGACGTCGCCGGAACCGATCAAGACGCTTGACGACCTGCCGATTCCGGATTTCACCGAATACTACGAACAAGTAAACGCCTCGCCAATCAAAGCGGAGATTACACCCTGCCTGTTAATCGAGACTTCGCGCGGTTGTTGGTGGGGCGCGAAACAGCATTGCACGTTTTGTGGTCTGAACGGCAACACGATGACGTTTCGTAGTAAAAGCCCGGAGCGTGTGCTGGACGAGATTACCTTCCTGTCGCGCAAGTACGGTCTGAAGCGAATCGACTGCGTCGATAATATTCTGGACACGCGCTACATCAACACGCTGTTTCCGAAGTTGAGCGAAAGCGATCTCGACGTCGAACTCTTCTACGAGGTCAAGGCCAACCTGCGTTTCGAACAACTCGTTACCCTGCACGCCGGAGGGCTGCGCGCGATTCAGCCGGGCATCGAGAGTTTCAGTAACGAAGTTTTGCGTTTGATGAAGAAGGGCTGCACGGGTCTCCAGAACATACAACTGCTGCGATGGTGCGAGGAACTAGGGATCATGGTAGCGTGGAATTTGTTGGCGGGCTTTCCCGGCGAATCTGTTTCGGAGTACGAGCGAATGGCCGAACTGCTGCCGCTGCTCACTCATTTGCAGCCGCCTGCATCCTGCTCGCCGGTCAGGCTCGATCGCTTCAGCCCGTTCTATATGCGATCGAGCGAGCTTGGTCTTGAGCGTTTGCGGCCCAAGCCGGGTTATTATTACGCGTACCCGTTAGGCCGCCGGGACCTGGCGCGACTCGCGTATTTCTTTGACTTCGATTACGCAGACGGTCGCGACCCGTACAGTTATCTTGGCGATCTGCAAGCCGAGCTGCGGCGCTGGTGGGATGCGCGGCTGATTGAGCCGGAGCAACTCCCGCGTCTGGATGCGTCTTGCAACGGCGATGCGGTGACGATAAAGGACACTCGTCCGGCTGCGCTTCAGAGCGAGCATGAATTAGCGGGCCTGGCTGCCCAACTCTACTTGCGCTGCGACGCGGCGCAGAGTCTTGCCAATCTGCAAAGGGAATTCAGCGACGTGGCTGAGGAGCAGGAGATTCGCCGAACGCTGGAGCAATGCATCGCCGCGAAACTCATGATAGAAATGGACGGGCAGTACTTGAGCCTGGCCGTGATGCGCAATCGCGCGGCGCCAAAACCGATCGAACAACAAAATGTCTACAGTCAAATTCAACAGACCCCGGCTTCCAACCCACTATTACATTTGGCTTGAACCCCCGGATCGTTCCGGCGACGAAGTGCTGCATTTCGCTTCGACGCGCCGCAGGATCAAAATCAAGGGACATTCATTTCGCGAATTTCAGCAGTTAGTCATTCCGCTGCTTGACGGCCAGCATACTCTTAAGGAAATTGAAGACCTGGTAGTGGACACATTTGCGCCTGAAGATCTCGAAGCAGGCTTGCAGTTATTAGCCGAGCACGGGCTGCTCAAAGATGTTAACGGCGAGTCGCTTTCCGCGGAGCTTTCCGAGCGCCTGGCGCCCCAGCTAAACTTTTTTCACGAGATGGATATGAACCCTGAAGAGCAGACGCGTTTCATGCGAGCAACGGTAACGGTGTTTGGTATGGGAGGCGCCGGCGGCGGCGCGGCCCACGCGCTCTCCGCTGCCGGCGTCGGCCACATTCGCCTGGTTGATCCTTTGCCGGTCGCTCCCGCGGACACTTACCTGTCGCCAATTTTCACGCTCGCCGATGTGGGCGCGACAAGAGCGGACGTGGTGGCGCAAAAAATCGCAGCATCCGCGCCGGAAGCGAAAACACTCACGCACGCTGAGTCTCTGGAAAGCGATGCGGACGTGCTTGCAGTGATCGAAGGTTCGGACTTCATCATCAATTGCCTCGATCAGGGACAATCGGGTTTGATGTACAAACTGAATCGCGCCTGTTTGAAGTCCGGTATCGGTTGGACCTCCGGCGCAGTGGCCGGAACCGAGGTCGTTATTGGTCCCACAGTTCGTCCCTACGAGACGGCGTGTTATCTCTGTTACAAAATGCGGACCGTGGCGTGCGCGGGAAATCCGGAAGATGAATTTTCGTTCGAGAGTTTTCTCGATCGTCGTAAGCAGGATGACAGCGCGCGGCGCGAGAATTTGGTGTTCGGCGTTGGTCTGGCCGCGAACCTGCTGAGTCTGGAAGCCATCAAGGCGCTATCAGGCAATCTTCCACCTTCAGCAACCGGCAAGATCGTCGTCTTTGATTTGCTCAGTCTCGCTTCCAGCAAACATGTCGTGCTGCGCAAACCGTGGTGTCCTGCCTGTTTCAAAACCGACACGCCAGATACAACGACTTAGGCGACAACACACTTCTTTATGATCGTTCATCAAGACGACGCCGACATCCAACTGCTACGCGATCTGGTTAGCCCAAAGGTCGGGATACTTCGCAGTCTTTCAAAAGTAGTGCGCGGCATTGAAGAACCCAGCCCGCCTGTAATCTATCAGGCAACGTTGTCGCACTTCGATTATCGCTTGGCGTCACCGGCGGAACGAGTCGCGGCCGGCAAAGGACGCACGGACAGCGAGGCGATTCGCGCAGCTGTCGGCGAAGCCATCGAGCACTATTGCGCCGCGCACTACAACCATCAGATCACGCGCGTCGCAAGTTGGGCCGAGCTGGACGGCAAAGGCATCGCCCCTCCCGAATGCGTGCTTTATTCAGAGAGCCAGTATGCGCGCCGCAACTTTCCCCATCATCGCTGGAACCAGGAAGACAAAGTAACCTGGACGCCGATGCGCGAATTGCCCGGCGAGCGCGAAGTCTTCGCGCCGGCATCTTTGGTCTATCTCACCGTACCGGCGACGCGCATTGAAGACTTGTTGTGCGCCTCGACTTCGAACGGACTCGCGGCCGGACCAAATCTGGAATTCGCAATTCTCAACGGTCTTTACGAACTCGTCGAGCGCGACGGTTTCCTGGTTACCTGGATGAACAAACTGCCGGCGCCCCGAGTCGATTTTTCCGCGATGGACGATCTGGTCACAAGCATCAGCGCGCACTACGAACAATTCGGCACGGAGCTTCGCGTTTACAACATCAGCACCGACGTCTCGATTTACGCGATGATGGCGATCGCTCTCGATAAGACCGGTAAGGGACCGGCGGCGCTGGTGGGTCTCGGCTGCCACCTCGATCCGCGCGTCGCGCTCATCAAGGCGGTGCTGGAAATCTGTCAGGTCCATCCCGGCGAGATGAAACGTTTCAAGGATGAGCCGCCGGACCAGCGACTCAAGTCGTATGAGGATGTTCATACGCTCGAGGATCACAGCTCGTTTCTGATGATTCGCGAGCGCCTCGGTGAATTCTCGTTCCTGCTCGACAACGATCGCACGCAATCGATCGCCGACTTGCCGAATTATTCACGAGGGAGCGTCGACGTCGATCTGAATACCTGCGTCAACACCCTGGTCGCCGCCGGGTGTCGGGTGCTGTATGCCGATCTGACGACGCCTGATGTCGTTGATTACGGCTTTCGCGTCGTGCGCACGATCGCCACTGGCCTGCAGCCAATGCATTTTGGTTTTGGCGAAGAGCGCCTGGGCGGCCGGCGATTGTTTGAGGTGCCGCGCGCCATGGGTTACGCCGACGCAGTTCGCACCGAAAAAGATCTTAATCCCTGTCCACATCCGCTCGCGTGAGGTGCAAGATGATTCCGTTGGAAGATGGCACAACACTTTCGCAGCTTTTTCATCTCAACTCCGAACCGTGGGCCAATACGGAAGCGTACCAGCAGGCATTCGGCTATGAGGTTGAGTATAAGGAGATGGCTGGACTCAACGAGCCGTTCGCGCTGCCGGCGCCAACTGATTCTCCGCTGCTGAAACTTCTTTGTGCGCGCGAGTCGTGCCGCGCCTATCAACTGCAAACGATGTCGCAGGAAACGCTCTCGACCATCTTGAAGTGCGCCTACGGTGTGGCGCGCACGGCGCAGATGCCCGGAGTGGGTAGCGGATATTTCCGCACGACCCCTTCCGCAGGCGGCCTCTTTCCGCTGGAGGTTTACGCGCTGGTCAGAGACGTTGCGGGAGTGGCGGACGGGATTCATCACTACAACGTGCGCCGTCACGCACTGGAACTGATCAAAGAAGGGCGCTGGTTTGAAGAGTTCGACAAGACTTTGATTTCGGCGCCGTTTATCTTGAATGCAAATTTGATTTTCTTTCTCAGCGCCGTTTTCAACCGCTCGCAGAAAAAATATGGGCCGAGAGGCTATCGCTATATCCTGCTCGAAGCCGGACACGTCGCGCAGAACCTTTGCCTGGTTGCGGTGGAGCAGGGGCTCAGCAGTTTGTGCATGGGCGGCTATACCGACGCAAAGTTAAATCGGTTTCTTGGATTTGAGACGGCCGAGGAAGCAGTTGTTTATTCCGTTGCTGTCGGTTACGCCGCGTGAATTTTGCTTCCAATTGTTATTGCGGGGTCTATAACGCTGCCAAGATGAGGTATTATGAGCCAGAGTATCAGCGTCTCTTGATGCCCTATTACCAAAAGCGAGGTTCGCTATGCCGGTAGGAACTGAACTGAAGTTTGAAGATTTGGACAATCTCAATCTTGATCCAATGAATCCCCGTTTAGGCCGAAACAATACTTAGCGAGGAAAATATTTATGATAGCCAAGACATGGCAGCAGAAATGGTTGGGAATGCGTGGACTGAACTGAAGCGACGGGCGCAATGCATAGAACCCGGCGTGGCATTTGCAATTGAAGGTCGCCGTATTTCTCGGCA
>JBGPWL010000070.1:0-25700 GCA_041492185.1 Pyrinomonadaceae bacterium
CTGTCTGTGACGAGCTGCTGGACGAGTTAGAGACAAATGGCCGCATGGACCTGATGCGCGGATACGCGCTGCCGCTTCCACTCACGATCATCGCCGAGTTGCTGGGCATTCCCAACCGTTACCGGTCCCGATTTCATTCATTGTTGCGAACCAGTCTTTCGGCCTCCGGAGTCATTGGTGTCTTACGTGCTCTGCCGGATCAAAGATTGCTCATGCGCAAAGTGCGTCAGCTTATCGCCGAGCGCAGAAAAGATCCGCGCGATGATTTGATTACCGCGCTGGTCCAGGCCGAAGAGGCCGGCGACAGATTAAGCGAAGAAGAATTAGTGGGCATGATTGTCTTGCTGCTCATAGCCGGTTACGAGACCACAGTGAATCTGATTGGCAATGGCGCACTCGCGTTGATCAATAACCCGGACGTCAGGGAGAGCTTGTTCCTCAATTCCGACGAAGCGATTGAAGAGCTCCTGCGTCACACGAGTCCGCTCGACATTGCGTCACCGCGCTTTGCGCGTGAGGACATTCACATCGATTCTGTGACTATTCGTCAGGGCGATCTGGTAGTAGCCGTACTCGGCTCAGCCAACCACGACGAATCGCAGTTTGGTGATCCGGAGACTCTTGCCCTCACTCGCGACCCAAACCGCCACGTTGCCTTTGGCCAGGGCGCGCACTTCTGCGTCGGCGCGCCGCTCGCGCGCCTGGAAGGCGAGCTCGCGTTGACCACTCTCTTTCGTCGCTTTCCTAATCTCCATCTCGCGCGAGAGCCGGAGTCTCTGCGCTGGCGCAGGAGTCTCATCGTCCGCGGGCTGGCAGATCTTCCCGTCGCGACTTAGCTTGGTGTCAGGCCGCGTTACCGGCGGTTGAGGCGGAGGCAGTTTGCGGAAGAAGCGCCTCGCGGACGAGTTCGTTGAACTTCTCTGGGTGTTCCTGTTCCGGCATCAAGCGGCAATAATCAAAAACTTCCAGCCGCGCTCGCGGGTTGAGGTCGAGCAGCGCGATCGCGTTTTCAAGGGGCGTGGTCAGATCCTGTTTGCCGCAAACAAGAATCGTTGGTTGGCTCAGCCGCGCAAAGGCCGCGCGCACATCCGTGTTCAGATAACCCGACAAAAATGCTGCCGTTGCGTGCTGAGCGCCGGGCTGATGACTGGTTGCGTAAAGGTGGGCCACCAATCGATCCGTCACGCGACGATGATCGTAGAAGAGATGTTTGCGCGCGTAATCGCGAATACTTCGTTCACTGGCCATGACGTTGTAGAAAGACGTGCCAAGTACGGGCGATTGCAGCAGACCGTAAAACGCCGCGCCCGCCATGCCGGGCCGCGTTCGGAAACTGTCAGAGCCCGCAGGTGCATTGAGCACCATCGTGCCGATCAGTTCGGGATGTTCATCGGCAACGCGAATAACATAAGCGGCTCCGAGCGAACTGGCAATCACGTTTGCGGGAAAGCCGGATACCTCTCGAATGAAATCCGTGATCAGCTCGACGTAAAGGTCAGCGGAGTACGGCGCGGTCGCCGGCTTGTCTGAGAATCCGTAGCCGAGCAGATCTAAAGCATAGACAGGAAAGTCACGAGCCAGAACATCGAAGTTTTTTCTCCACATGAAACTCGATGCGCCGGCGCCAATGCCGTGGACAAAAATCAGTGGCGGCCGCGCGTGTTCGCGTCCGGCAGTTTTGTAAAAAATGTTGCCGTGCTTCCACTCAAAGAGGCGCGCTTCACCGCCAAGCGCGCTGTCGTCCGGGTCGCTCGCGTTGCGCCGAATGGCTGCGTTGACCGCCGCCAGCGCGGCAAACCCGGCGCCACCAGCCAGCGCGGTCTTCCAGAGATTTCCCAGCTTGCTCATAATAGTCTTGGCGAATTAATTCCGCGTTGAAGGTCTAAGGAAAAAGACCAATACGCATCCGCGCGAAAGTGTTCCTCCCAAAGATCCTGACGCGGCTTGAAGAGACGCACAGAGCTTTGAGTGAGTTCGTCATACCTGTTGACATGATCAGCCTTGTGAAGATTGGAGGAGCGACACGCCAGCGCAAGGTTCGTCTCCATATCTGGCCCCGCTTGATGTTGCTCAGTTTTTCAAACATTCTTCAGAAGGACAAATGACAAAACGTTCGATCACAAACTCCTCGTTATCGCGGGCAGCGATGCCAACCGCGCCGACGGCAAATGTATGGTCGGCGTCGCTCAACACGCCCAGCGTGTAAGGCGCTCCTGTCTGACTGTCCACGATATCAACGGTAATGTCATAGTCGGTCATCTTTATTGAGACATTGAAGAATTGTCCCGCGGCCATCGCTCCCGCGCTGGACCGCGAGATCGGGACCGCCCCCAGGCGCTGCTGCACACCATTCTTCACGGCAAAGAGGCGAACCGTATACTGCTCGTCCGAGTTCCCGCCAGTGAGCTGCAGCAAATAATAGTTCTGCGCATCGCGGGCGCGCAAAGCAAACGAAACGGCGACGCCGTTAGTCATTTTAACGTTGCTTTCCAGCCGAAAATTTTGGTAGTAACGATTGCGCGCGGCGCGGGGAAGCGCCACGCCGCGGCCTTTTACCCAAAGATTCCGTCTTGAGTCGGCTTGCCAACCCTGAGGCATCTCCCAGCCCTGCAACTCCGCGCTCGTCCACGTGGGAGAAAGAGTCTCCCGACTCATGACGGTTCTCTTGAGCGCGAGATCTAATGTTTGATCGTGGTCCACGCTAATGGTTTCGCGCCGCGTTTCGTAGCCAAACTCCCGCGGCGCTATTTCCACCACATATTTTCCGGCCGGGAGCTTTAACTGCACAGTCTGATTCTGAATCGTATCCACCCGGGTGAGCGGCTTATCCTCCGGTCCGTATTTCAACTCGCCGGCGTTGACGTTGGTCTTGATGGTTACGGAGTAAAGGATGAGTTCAAAATTCAGCGTTACCTTTTGGCTCTTGTTTGCGGCGATCACTACTTCCGCTTCTACCGGTTTATGTTCAGCGAGCGTGCCCGCCACCCGATAGCGCCCGGGCTTAAGGTCAACAAAAATAAAAATGCGCTCGTCCGGCGGCACGACGCCGCTTTGTCCAGTGCCGTTTCTAACTGTGAGAGGCTCCACCAGGAGCGAGGCATTAGCCTCGGCTGCGACCGAGAGTGAACCGGTCGTAGGCGTCACTCGCTCAATGCGTGTCCTGGTAACAACTTTTGTTGGTGCATTAGTCTTTTTCTTGGGCGGAGGAGTAATGGTGCCGGAGGTGCCGAAACGTGGCTGGCACATGACAATAGAGCAGAGGCCGATCGAGAGTACCAAACTCGCGGTCACGATGGTGCTGCGCTTAATTTTCATATCTGCCTCACCGATAAAGAGACGACAGATTGACCTCATAAACAAATGCCGGCACGAGGGTGTGTCTCAGACGGGTCTGAGATTAGCACACCTCGCGCCGGCAAATGAAACTCGCGTTTGACTTAGAAGACCAACTTCAACCCGAACTGAATGCGCCGTCCCGGCGTGACTGTATCGGTTGCCTTGCCGAAACCGGGCGCCTCCAAAAACCGCACGGGAATGCCGAAGTTCGCGCGGTTGAAAAGATTGAAGACCTCGGTCCTGAAGACCAACTTCACCTGCTCTGACAAATGGAAGGTCTTAGTCACCGCCGTGTTGGTGAGCCACAGGTTGCTCGCGCGGAAAGAGTTGCGCGGGACTGCCCCGTTCTCGCCGACGGGCGCCAGGAGCGTCAACGGGTTGACGGTTAGACGAAAGGGTTGACTGCGGTCGCCTGTCTGGACGATTCCGCTCGTTGTGTTCAAGCGATCCGTCAGATTGCCATCCAGGTTTACGTCGAAGATGGAGTTGACCGTAAAAGGCTGGCCAGTTTGAAATTGACCCGTACCGGAAATTTGAACATTCCCCAGGATGGCTTGCGCTGCGCGACTCTTGAAGTGCGGTGGATCAGTGACATAGCTGTAAGCGATGCGATGGCGCGCGTCGAAGTTGGACGGCGCGTATTCACCTGCTGGCGCCAAACTATTCTGCGCCAGAGCCGATGAGCCTGCCAGATCAAAGACATCTGAAGCGTCATCATTTGATCTTGAGAAGGTATACCCGACTTGATAGTGCGTGGACCCGATGAATTTCAGCCGTCCTCGCAACTGCACCTGAAGAGCGTCGTAACGGGACTTCGCTGTGGTCTGAAAGATGCTGATGGCGCCGACTCCCGAGAGGGGCCGCCCGCCCGAAAACGTTATTGTGCCGGTTGTCGAATTGACGTTGGTGACACGCGAGCCAGGCGGGAGCGCATAGCCGGAGAGATCCATTCCGGCTGTAGATGAATCCGTGGCTGTCGGCACAATAAACCCGTTCGGTCCCAGGTTGGGTGTGGTAAAGCGAAGGAGGTCACGTCCTAGTGTGCCAACATAAGCGGCGGAGAGAACCGTACCCCGGCCCAGTTGCTGCTCGAAGGTTACGGCATATTGATGTGCCATTGGCGTTTTCAATTCCCGTGCGGGAAGCGTGGGCGAGATTGCGCTTAGATTTGGAGAGCCAGTTGAGTGATTATTAATTCTTCGAACGAAAATGGCCAACGTAGGTCCGAACCCCGCAATGTTGGCTCCGTTCAAAGTTCCAGGCTGCACAAAGAAGACGGTTGGGTTGACTACACGCAAGTCACCAAAGATCGTACCAAATCCCCCGCCAGCGTAATCAACGGTGATGAAAGTCGGGAAGACGTTACGCGACTGACTCACGACGGCGCCCAAAATCTGGTCGAAAAAGATCCCGTACCCGGCGCGTATTGTGCTGGTGCGATCGTGACCAAACGAATAAGCCAATCCAACTCGCGGGCCAAAGTTGTTCTTGTCCGGATCAAAGATGCTTGTGCGACCGGCTCCGAATTGTGGCAACCCGGGAACGAGACTCAGGTCGGAGCTGGTAAAGGTCTCCTCGATGCGCCGGTTCAACTCTCGCGGCGGTGTGTTGTATTCGTAGCGCAGACCGTAGGAGAGAGAAAGATTCGGACGTACGCGCCATTCGTCCTGCCCAAAGAAGTCAAGTTGATAATAGCGCAAATGGATGTCAGAGCTACTTCCCGTAGTCAGATTCTGCCTAAAGCTACTTGGCGCCCCGGCCGCGGCAAGGCTCACTCCAGAAATAAATTCGCCTATTTGGATTTGGGTTATCGCTGGAATCGCCGGCCCAAAGTAAGGCGCGCCTGCGAAGGTAAGAAGCGGCCGGGCGTTAGGCGCTAGGTCGCTATTGAGTTCGGTTCGGCGAATATCCGTTCCAAAGGCAACGCTATGAGCGCCCATATGGATGGTCAAAGTATCGGCCACCTGGTAGGTGTTGTTGACACGTTTCTGCGGGAAGTTGTACACATCGACACCGACAGGGCTAAAGCCGGCGATGTTCACTTGGCCTACGGGGCCGAGGAGACTCTCCGTATCGGGCTCTAGGTTCGGCGCCCCGTAAATCACCGGACGTGTGTTGGGGACGCCGAGACTCATGGCGCCCGTGAAATTCTTAATCGCTCGCGCGTTTAGTAAGAAGCCGGCCACGGAGTCAACTGAAGAAAGACTTGAGGGAAGCAGGAACCCGCTTTTGTCCGGCACGGGCTGAAAATTCAAACGGGTACGCCCATAAGAGAGGCGCAACTGATTGAAGACGCCTTTCGCAGAGTTTGGGCTGCTCAATTCACTGTTCAAGAACATCGAAAAATTCTGCGTCCGCACACGCGGTCTGAGTGCTGAAAAAATGGCGCCGCCGGTTGCCGGAATGTCTCGCCAATCCTGGGTGAAGCTGTACCGCGCCGTGAGGGATTGCTGTCTCTGCCACATTTTGAAATTGCTATCGATCTTCCCCGAGAGGATTTTGCTCTGTCCACTCGCAGGTAGCACCTGTGTGAGAGTGTTAGCACCGTAGACACCGTTAGGATTATTGGCAAAGGGAAAGAGACTGAAGACGGCATCGCCCTGAGTGGTTGTGGGGAAAAATACAACCTGAGAGCAGGGAAGGGTTGATTTCTGTGGATCGCATATGTCAGGCAGCGGAATCGCGGCAACTCCTGTAGCTCCAGTGTTGCCGAAGCCACGCTGCTCGACCGTCGGCACAGCAAAACTTTGCTCCTTCGTGGCATTCAGGGCGTGACCTTCGACTGAAAAGAAGTAGAAAATACTTCTGCCTGGCCTGCTGGGGGTCTCAGGCACAAGCGGCCCGCCAAGGACCAGTCCGCCCTGACCGAGAGTAAAGGAATCTTTGCCGCCACTCTGATTTTTCACGCGGATTTGGTAGGTTGCAGGGTGATCACGGCACGTCGGATTGGACTGTAACGGTGTGGGTCCGCAATCCAAAACAGGTTGGTTGTTCCCCGCAACCAGGGGGATTGAAGCGTTGCCGTTGGTGGTGTCGAAGAACTCGCGCGAGTTCAACTGACTCGAATTGAACAAGCCGTAAAAAGCTCCGTGCGTACTATTGCCTCCGGATTTCGAGATGGCGTTTACTTGTGCGCCGAGGTTGCGTCCATACTGCGCGGGCGCGAGCAGGGTGATCATCTGGAATTCCTTGATCGATTCAATCGGCTGCGGCACCAGAGCGAGAAAGCCCTGGCGGCGCACGCCGATGTCTTCATCATTGTTGTCCGATCCATCAACCGTGAAGTTGTTCGCGCGCGAGCGGAGGCCGTTAACGGCAAACTGTCCAGCCGAACCGACGCCTGCGCCGACGCCCGGTCCAGCCACGCTGCCTTGTGTTTGCGGGGGCAAGGCTACGCCGGGAAGCAATAGACCCAACTCGTCGAACGTGCGCGTCAGTGTGGTTGCGCCCAGCGGGAGGGTCGATACGTCTTTGTCCGTGTATGTGCCGCCGCGCTGCGCATCGGTTGTGTTGATTTCTGCCAGGATACCTGGTCCCGCCGGCTGCTGAGGGGGAGCTGGCGCGGGCATCGGGCCTGGTGCCGGGGTCGGAGTTGGGGCCGCGGCGGCGCTTTCCGGATTTAGTTTGACGGGGACCGGAGTGACTGACGTGGGCCTCACGGCCGGCAGGGACTGTTGGGCTTCACAGGTTATGTAACCCTGCTTTGAAACCCGAATCGTGTAGTCACCCGGGGGAAGCAAGCCCTGGCGGAAATTGCCATTCGAATCCGTTTGCCTCGCGACGGGGACACCGGTGTCCTTATTGATGATTTGGACTGTCGCTCCAGGCACGGGCGCGCCTGTCACAGCGTCAGTTACCTTACCTTCGAATGCGCCAGTCACGTAGTCCTGGGCGCGCAGGCTTTTGATCGACAAAAGGCAGATCAGGAGAAACAGAAAAATAGGAAAGAGGCGGTGGGAGGACGAGACTCGTCGTTTCATGAGCATGTCTCCTTGAGTGGAAGAAAAACTAAGCAGCCGCGGGTTGAGATGTTCAGAGTCCGCGACTATTTAGCAGCGGTCAAAGGTCACGTGCAAAGAAAGTTAGCGGCTGAGGCCAAACATAAACCAAAAATAAAAAGAATCAATTGGGAATACGCGCCGTTTGGGTGTAAGCGTGCTAAGCAAGGTCAACTCAGCCAACTCACGATTCGTCGTATGATGTCGCATAATTTAGACTCCAATTTTGGGATTGTCAACAGAATTGCGAGAACGGAGATTCCGATTCGCAGGTCTCTCATTTAGCACGCTGCAACGTCTTGCCTGACGGGCTCAGAGTCGTTATACTTTTTTGCGCGATATAAGGTGGTTTTCGAGCTTTGCCTGTCAGGAATTTCGCTGTCAGGCGCTCAGGTTGAAATGAGGCGCTAGAGTTTCCGCACACTTTTCCGGCGCGTGTTTCTCGCAACAAATGCAGCGCCGGTCGCCATATCCGGCGCCGTCTGCGCGGAGAATGGCCAAGCCGATTTGGACCAACCCAACTAATGAAAGAATGTCCGGCTTGCAAGCATTGCTTCCTCGACGAGTTTAACAATTGCCCAACTGATGGTGATGGGCTGGTGTTTTCCATCCGTGGCGATTTAGTGCTGGATAACCGCTATGAGCTTGAGCGGCGTCTCGGTCACGGCGGCATGGGAATCGTATTCAAGGCCCGGCATATCTTCCTCAAAGCTCCCTACGCGATCAAGGTTATCTTGCCAGACTTAGTAGGTAACGATCCGATGCTGTTGACGCGCTTCCGTCAGGAAGCAATGCTGGCGGCACGCATACGCCATCGAAATATTGTTAACGTGACCGACTATGGCGTTGCCAACAACATGCCTTATCTGGTGATGGACTTCATTCAGGGTAGATCGTTGCAAGAGCTTTTGGCTCAAGAGGGCCGTCTCACGCCACAGCGCGCGTTGGAGATCATCGCCGCGGTGTGCGCCGGTGTTGGAGCGGCACACCAGCAGGGAGTGGTACATCGTGATTTGAAGCCGCTGAACATCATGATCCAGGACGACGTGCCTCTTAGCGAAGGCGTCAAAGTGTTGGACTTCGGTCTAGCTAAGATTAAGTCTGGGGAGTTGCTTGGCTCGTTTGTAGCGGCCCAAAGTACCGGATTGATGGGATCCCCTTTTTACATGGCTCCCGAGTTGTGGTCCGACGAAGAGCCCGACAAGGCCGTGGACGTTTACAGCATCGGAGTAATTCTCTTCCAGATCCTGGTCGGCGATTTGCCCTTCAAAGGTTCGACGATACCTTCGATCATGAATAAGCATCTCTCCGCCCCACCTCCTCGTTTCGCCACCTTTGGGCTAAATCTGCCGCCGGCCATCGAAGCGGTCGTCCATCACGCGCTCGCGAAAAAACCTGCCGATCGCCCCGCGTCGGTTCAGGTTTTCCTGAGTGAATTGCGCGACGGCGTTGCCACTGCCAGTGCGTCGATGGAGACAACAATTAAGACAACCGGTAGTGGGGCGGAAACCCAGCGAGATCTCACGACCATCGCCGGTTCCCGTTCGAGAGAGGCATCCTGGCAGAAGGAAACTCTGACGGACTCACAGCGGGACATTGAAGATGAAGCGGATCGTCTGGCGCTTGAGTTTGAGGAAGCCCAGCGTCGGGCCGATGCAGCGCGCAAGCGCGCTGAGGAGGCCGCGCTTAGGCGAGCCGAGGAGGAAGCCGCACGCAGACGCGCTGAAGAAGAAGCCGTGCGCAAAAGTGCCGAAGAGGAGGCCGCGCGGGAGCGCGTGGCGGAGGCCGCACGCAGGCAGGCTGAAGAAGAAGCCGCGCGCAAGCGTGCCGCAGAAGAAGCTGCGCGTCAGCGCGCCGAAGAGGAGGCGCGCAAGATCGCGGAGGAGGAGGAAGAGCGCAAACTTGTAGCTGAGGAGGCAAGCCGCCTCGCAAGAGAGGTTACTGAGGCACAAGAGCGTGCAGCCGAGGCGCGTTTGCTTGCGGACGAAGAGGCGCGTAAGCGAACGGAAGAAGCGGCAGCCCGCCAGCGAGCGGAACAGGAAGCGCGCAAACTCGCACAGGAAGTAAAGGAAGCGCAGCTTCGCGCAGAGGAAGCCCGCCAGCGAGCAGAAGAGGAGGCGCGCAGACGTGCCGAAGAAGAAGCGGCGCGCAAGGTTGCTGAAGAACAAGCGGCGCACAAACTTGCAGTAGAGGCAGCACGAAAACAGGCGTTAGACGAGGCCGCTCGCAAGCAAGCGGCGGAGGAGGCCAATCGCCTGGGCCGTGAGGTGGTAGAGGCGCAGCTTCGCGCCGAGGAGGCGGGTGAACGCGCAGAAGTTGAGGCGCGCAAACGTGCAGAGGAGGAAGAGGCCCGCAAGCGAGCCGAAGCAGAAGTGGCCAGGCTCGCGAAGGAAATCGCAGAGGTCCAGCGTCGTGCTGAGGAAGCCCGCCAGCGGGCAGAAGAAGAGGCGCGCAAACGGGCGGAGGAGGAAGACACCCGGAAGCGCGAGGAAGAGGAAGCTCGCAAACGGGTGGAAGAGCAGCAGCAGAGTGGCTTCCCGCAAGCTGCCCGTGATAACAGCCTTTCGGGAGAGGAGTTGCCCAAAGGCACGCTGCCTGCTGAGCCGCTTCGACAACCTGAACTAAGTTGGGAGCAGAGCCAACCATCTTTTGGGACCGCCGCGTCCAGCTTCGACACTGGCAAACGAAACAAATCTGCTTTGGCGCTAATTGTCGGCGTCGCGGTCTTCGTCTTGCTGTTAATCGGCGGCGGGGGCGCGTTCTATCGGTGGTTCAGGTCGTCGACACCCACGGAGCAGCCCACTCCAGCTAATCAACCAACTCAGCCGGCACACTCCGGCAAGCCGGAGATGGCGAAAATCGACGGCGGCACTTTTCAGATGGGACGAAGCGACGTGCCTTTGAACTCTACGGACACATATGATTTGTCGCAATACCCCGCGCACTCGGTAGCCGTCCGAACTTTTTGGATGGACAAGACGGAGGTAACAAATGCGGAGTACGCGGACTTTGTGCGTGAGACCAAGCACTTACCGCCAAGCTACTGGAGTAACGGTAAACCCCCCGCCGGTCAAGAGCAGTGGCCGGTGACCAACGTCTCGCTCGATGACGCCGGCGCTTTTGCCCAATGGCGGTCGCAGCGTGATGGTGTGAGATACCGGCTGCCGACGGAAGATGAATGGGAGTATGCCGCTAGAAATGGTTCGCAGGATACGCTCTATCCCTGGGGCAATCAATGGGTTGCTGATCGCGCAAACGCGGATGGGAATTCGCTGAAGGCGGCGGGCTCTTATCCCCAAGGCGCCTCACTGCGCTGGGCCGTGCTGGACTTGATTGGCAACGCCTGGGAACTAACTTCCACGAAGGCGGCGCCGTACTCCGGTAACACCATGCTGAAGGTACCTCAAGGTCAGTTTGTTATGCGCGGCGGTGGTTATCAGGATCATTCGAGCGGTCCTGGAGCGATTACGGCGACGCGGAGGTGGTTCGTCTCTTCAGCAGACAAGGACGCTACCGTCGGCTTCCGCCTCGCGCGCGATGGTCCGTAATCTCATTCGACTATGGGAATAGGTGTGTAGGGCAGTCCTGCGTGTCCGCCCTCGCCGATTCTCAACTCATCATGAATCTGGCGGACATGCAGGTCCGCCCCTACAACGCTGGACTAGATGAACGCAAAGTCGAATTGTTCCTGATGAACCGTCGGATCGCTATTGATGTCGAGCGGACCGATGTAGTCTTCGATTTCATTCAGTACGTCACGTTCGGTCGCGCGCAGCGCGCGTGAGACTTCGGGATTGATTCGCAGCGTTGCCTGTTTGTTCTTTCCATTTTTTTCTTTCGCCAGACTCCGCGCTACCTCGAGTATCTCGTAGCAGATCGTCTGGGGCGATTTTAGAAGTCCCGCGCCCTGGCAATATTGGCACGGCGAGCAAAGCGTTCGCTCGAGCGACTGCTTCACGCGTTTGCGCGTCATGATCACCAAACCAAAGTCATTGAACGAAAGCACCTTCGTCGGCGATTTGTCGTTGCGCAGGGCGTCCTGCAACGCTTGCATCACGCGCGTGCGGTTGCGGCGCTCTTCCATGTCGATCAAATCGAGCACGATGATGCCGCCCAGATCACGCAAACGAATCTGCCTGACAATTTCGTCGACGGCTTCGAGGTTCGTTCTCGTGATCGTATCTTCCAGACGACCGCTGCCGCGGCCCACAAACTTTCCGGTGTTAACGTCGATGGCCACCAGCGCTTCCGTCTGATTGATCACCAGATAGCCGCCCGACTTAAGCCATACGCGCGGCTTGATCGCCTTATCAATTTCGGCTTGCACGCCGTAGGCCTCCAGAATCGGCTGGTCGCGCGTATAGAGCTTGATACGCTTGACCATCTTTGGCTGAATGCGGTGCACAAACTCGACCATGCGTTGATATTCCTCTTCCGAATCCACCCGAATAGCCGCAAAATCTTCCGACAGTTGATCGCGCAAGATGCGCTGCACCAGATCAAGATCGCGATGGACCAGAGAGGGCGCTTTCGCTTTCTCCGCCCCCTTGCGGATATCAAGCCAGGTGCGCACCAGATAGCGAACATCTTCGCGCAGATCTTTCTCCTGGACACCGACACCCGCGGTGCGCACGATAAAGCCGCCCGACGGAATATCTTCCTCAGCCGTGATTATCTGGATCAATTTGCGCAGGCGATGGCGCTCGGTTTCGGATTCGATCTTGCGCGAGACTCCGAGGTGTTCGACTGTTGGCATGTAAACGAGGAAACGGCCCGGCAGGGCAATGTGAGAGGTAATGCGCGCGCCCTTCTTGGCGATCGGTTCTTTGGCAATCTGGACCAGGATCTCCTGACCTTCACTCAAGAGATCTGTAATCGTTGGTTGGTGGCGATCGTGTCGCGGAAAGTTGCGCTGCGCGCGACCAGCGGCTGGTTTTCGATCGCGAACTGCGCGTTCCGGCGCGGCGGGTGCTGCGGGTTCCGACACTTCCAATGGGATTGACGGGGTAGACGCTTCGACTGGCGTCGTCACCTGCAGCTCTTCGTCGTGACCGTTTGCAGGCGCGGCTCCGTTTGGCGCGGGTTTGCTTTTACCTGGACGGCGTCGCCGGCGTCCGCCCCGACGCGTGGCAAACTCGGCGCGCGTGCGTGTGTCCGTGACGTGAGCTTCCGCGTCTTCGTAAGACTCAGCCGCAGGCGGATCGATTTCCGCTGCGTCAGGGTTGGTTTGTTTCTTCGCGCCACTCTTCTTAACCGGCGCTGACCTTTTATTGCTCCTGCTCCTGCTTGCCGCAGAGCTTCGCGTTCCGCGCTTCTTCTTCTCATTAAGAGCGCCTGCCTCCGGCTCGTCATTTCCACCGGTTTCGAGCAATTCTCGCTCGGCCGCTGCTTCCTCGTCGTCGCTCACTCGTTCGAAAGAACTCCCGGCAAGCGTATTGCCGGTCGCTTCTTCGACGAACGATTCGACGCGCGCGGCAATTGGCTCTGGCGGTCGCCGCTCAAGAGGTTCTGACGCCACGTCGCCGTCGTCCACGCGCTGAAAGGAAAAGTCCATATGGCGGGCCGCCGACAAAACCGATCCGACCTCTGCCGTGCGCGCGTCCTCGCCGAGATCAAACTCGCCCGCGTGGATCTGATCGAAGATGCGTTCCTGCAAGCGCGCATCCTTGAACATCTCGCCATTAACGGCCGCTACTTCATCGTCAACCACTCGTTGAATTGACGGATCGCCAGCCACGAAAGGCGTCCTGATGGCTTCAGCTTCGTAATACGGTTGTGGCGCCGGCTCAGCCGCGCCTTCGAGGTGCTCGGTGCCACGACCACGACGACGTCCACGACGACCTCGGCGCCGGGCCGAAGTTTCGGTTTCAGGATCGGCGGGTTGCTCGGTCTCGATAATTTCGCCTGACGTTTCTGCCTCGCGCAACGGTTCGACGCGTTCCTGAGTGGCCTCGATGTGGTGCTCTCGTTCGACGCGGGCTTGCGCGATGTGTTCGGTCGCGGCTCGTTCCGCGTCGGCAGCTTCGCCTTTCTTAGCTTTGTCGATTACGATGCGCTCAAACTCTTCTTCTTCATCGAAGAAATCCGACACGTATAGAAATGCGTCGCGTTCGAGGCCGATATCCACGAAAGCCGACTGCATGCCGGGCAACACCCGCATTACGCGACCCTTGTAGATGTTGCCGACGATGCCCTGATTGCTTTCGCCGCGCTCGATGTAAAATTCGGTGACCTTTTCGTTTTCGATTATCGCGATCTTTTTTTCGCGTCCGTTGAGGCTAACAACTAGTTCTTTTGCCATGTGGAAGTGTTTTCTCCTGAGAGGCCGGCGACCGAAACGGCGACGGCGTCGTGTTATGAAGGTGAAGCGGCAAAGCGGCGCAGCCGTCAAGCTCGAAAGCGAGGCGCGCGCCCTGCACATGAAAGCAGAGAGGTACGAATACTGTCCGACAACTTTCGGTTTGTCGTGGCCGCCGAAGGCGAGCCAGTCGGAGAGCAGTGACAAACTGAAGTTTGTCGGACACCCCTGCCGTGATTAGGTTTGCGTAATTGGCGGAACGAAGGTCAGGCAACGCTCTTGAAGCTTTGCCATTCGTCCGATGGATGATGTCGTGTGGATCGCGCGCGGAGCCGGGCTTGCGTAAACTTGCTGCTGCCACTGCGCGACAGTGGTTTGAACTCTTCAAACTAAGAACCTATCAACCGCTCGGCGGTCTGCGCCGGCTTAACCAGGGAGCGAACATTCGATCAGCCTTGCCGAAAAGCCCGGCAACTGCTATCTCGATGTGCTCGAAACCTGTCTTTCAAATCTCTTGCCGTGCGACGTTTCAAAACGTCGCGCGCGTCACTTGTTGGCTATGAGCCAACGTTAAGCGGTCCCTAAATCATTGTCGCCTGCGTCCGGGATTCCCGGCGTTAGCGGGCGAGTCAGTCAATCGTTAGGTCGTCTGCATTAACGACCAAAAATCCGCGGCTCGCCTGTCGGGCGCACGGAAAAGTTTCAATGCCTTTGCTTCGTGCTTCAATTCTTTCGGTTGGCACACAGCGCGCCGAAATGAAAACTTCCGGCCGGGCGAACTGGGACAAGTATACCTGAGACGGGCTGAAACGCGAAGTGATTATTTAATTCGGTAGTGTCCTAAACTTGTGTTGCTACAACACCAAGCGGGGCATTAGCCCGACCGTGAGGGAGGGCTTCGGCCCAAATCCAACTGAGCCCTCCCTGACGGTCGGGCTAGCGCACCGGCAACACAACTTTGGGACACTACCTTTAATTCGATTGTGGCAATCTGGGTCGAACGTAAAGAATTGTAAAGGAAAGGTAAAGATCGTTGACGGCATAAGCTGTCATCAGTACATTGCATTCGCCAGAATTGGCTAAGCGGCCAACGAGGGTAGGAGCGAGGTGTTCGCCAGGAGATTTGCGTTGCTTTTTGCATTTCCCCGAGGTGCCTCGCTCTTAATTCATTGCGATTCACACCAGCCTCTTCTCGAAACAGATGCTCAGCGGGTCATGGGCATAAGATTCATAACACTCCACACGCTGGTAACCTGAGCTTGAATACAACGCGATCGCTTCGGGTTGTTTCAATCCCGTCTCCAGGATTAACGCAACGTAGCCCGATTCCTGTGCGATGTTTTCGAGCTTGGCGAGAATCCGGCGCGAAATTCCCTGCCGTCGCGCGGCGGGTTCGACATACATTCGCTTAACTTCCGCCACTCCAGGTTTGAAAGGTCTGATGGCGCCACAGCCAACTGCTTGACCGTTAAGCCGGGCGACGACGAAGGCGCTTCCCACTCCCTGCACAGCCGCCGCCGTGTATTGACCAAGGTTTGCATCGCTGTACAACTGATCTAACTCTTCCCAGAGATGTTGGAGCAGCGCGAGACTCTCTGGTGATGAAGGATCGGCAAGGGCCACGGTGGGACCAGCGGCGCCTATCGTCAATTGTTTCTCGGTCGTAGCGCTCACGCTTCAATGCTTAACGCGATAAGAAATCAATACGGTGCCGTTCTTGAAGGGTTTGCAGTCGAGCAATTCCAAATCAATCTGATGATTCATTTCGTTAAAGACCGGAATGCCTGAGCCCAGCAGGACCGGATGAATATAGAAGCCGATCTCGTCAATCAGATCTGCTTCGAACAAGGTCTTCGCAAAGTCGCCTCCACCCATTACGCAAATATCTTTACCTTCTTCGCTTTTTAGTTTTCTGACGAATGCGGCGGCATCTTCCGAAACGATTTCTACGCCCGGGTCTTCGCTCTTTGGGAGCGTGCGCGAGAAGACATAACTCTTGACGCCGGGATAGGGATTGCTCTTTCCCTTTGTCTGTTGCAGCGCAACCTCGTAGGTCTTGCGTCCCATCAGGACCGTGTCAATAGTCTTCCAATAGTCCGCCATCACCGCGCCGGCTTCGTCGCTCCACATCAGCCAGTCGACCGAGTGGTCCTTGCGGGCAAAACAATTATCGAGACTGTTGGCGCCGCCAAACGTTACCTTTCGCATTCTCGTGCTCCGCGTTGTTAGTTAGGCATTCTTCTTCCTCGAGTACCAGCCGGCTTCAGACGGCTTTCCCGAAGGGTTCCTGGACCAGCGCTTTGAGCGCTGGGTAACGTGGGCACGCCAGTGAATCAGCGCGCTTCAGCGTGCTTCCAATCAACCGCTTTAGCATCACGGCTAAAGCCTCTTCGATGAAGCCCGTTGAAACGGGCTGAAGGATTCTGCTTTTGCGCTGGACCCAGCCGTACAACGGCTGGTCTAGTAACCCTGCGGGCAAGCCGCGTGAACGCGGCTGAAATCGTGTGACTAACCGCGATTAAGGATTGGGCATCCTCCGCCTCTCTGCGGTGCCCGCATCACCCTACCGCGTTCCCGTCTCCGCAGTGTTCTTTGGCGGCGGTGGATTCTTCTTCACATACTTGTCGTACCACGCCAGATATCGCTCATAACGATCTCGAACGTAGCTCGGTCGCGAGATGCCGTGGTTCTCGTTCGGATAAATAATCAGTTGCGTATCGACCCCGAGACTGCGCAGCGCCTGATACATTTGCTGGCCACCCTGGACCGGCACGTTGAAATCGCGCTCGCCGCCGAGGAACAACGTCGGCGTCTTGATGCGATCGGCGTGCAGGAACGGATACGAGATCTTCTGATAGGTCTCCCACGCTTTCGGGTTCCACGGTGGACCAATTTCGTAATCGTATTGAATGATGTACTGATCCGTGCCGTAGAACGCGACCGTGAATGCGGTCCCGGCGCCGCTGGTTGCTCCTTTGAAGCGAGTGTCACTGGCGATCATGTAGTCGGTGAGAATCGCGCCATAGCTCCAGCCGCCGATGCCCAGTTTGTCCGGATCGGCCACACCCATCGCAATGACGTGATCGACTCCGGCTTGCAGATCTTCAACTTCATAGTGTCCCCAGTCCGCAAAGATCGCGCGCGAGTATTTCATGCCGCGACCGGAACTCCCGCGATAGTTCACCGCCAACACCGCATAGCCGTTCGCCGCGAAGAACTGTCGCTCGACGCTGAACGAATGCTGATCCTGTCCGTTCGGACCGCCATGAATACGCAGCAGGAACGGCACCTTCGTTCCTTTGACGTAACCGACCGGATAAGTGAGCAGGCCATGAACTTCGGTGCCGTCTTTGCTGTGGAAGCTGACGTCTTCAGTTTGAGCGATGTCCAGTTCGGCCATCAAGGCGTCGTTCTGATGCGTGAGCTGGCGCAGCGCATTACCTTCCATCGCGTAGGCTTCGGTTGGTTTCGTGTCGTTGCCGGAGAGCACGGTCGAGTGCCCGCCGCCATTAGTCACGCTGGATATAACAACCGGCGGAGTCATCAGCTTCTCCAAAGCATTGCGCGACACGCGCGCCGGATAAACCGATCGATCGTCAGCCACTAAGAAGTTGAGCCACGCTCCGTTGAAGCGCAACGAGGACACACCGCGGTCGAGATCTTCTACTACTTTCACGCGCGTGGGCGCGGCGCTGCCATCGGAGGGCACGAACATCACATGCTCCATGCTGTAGGCGCCGTATTTTTTTTCGTCGCCTTCGAGGAACACAATCCATTTGCCGTCAGGAGACCATTCCGGACGCGCGCGGCTGGCGCGATTGGCATCCGTCGTTAATAGCTTTTCCGTTGCGCCGGCTTGCGCGTCGGCTACATACAGTTGGGCAGATGGATCGCGATCGGGATCTTCGGCATGATTGCTCATGAACGCGATGCGCGCGCCGTCGGACGACCACGAAGGCGACGACTCGTCCCATTTGCTTTTAGTCAAACGATCCAGCTTCTTGCTCTCGAGGTCGAAGAGATAGATGTAGCTGTGCCGTCCGGAAAGGAGATAGCCTTGCCCGTCCTGTTTGTATCGGTAACGATCGATCACGATCGGCTTCGGCGGTTTCGGTGGCCCTGGCGCCGGGCTGGCACTCGCGTCGGCTTCAGGATCGGGATCGCCAACTACGAGTGCGAGCCGCTTCGAATCGGGCGACCACTCGTAACCCTGCAAACGTCCCTTCAACTCGGTGAGCTGATAGGCCTCGCCGCCGCTGCGATCGAGCAGCCACACCTGACTGCCTTTGGCCTTGCCGGGGCGCGACGAAGTGAATGAAAGATATTTTCCGTCAGAACTCCAACGCGGCGCGCTTTCGCTGTCCTGGCTAAAAGTGATCTGGCGATCGTTCTTGCCGTCGTAACTAATCATCCAGATGTGCGAGACGCTCTTGTCCTCTTTGACGTCGATGGTCGAGACGACGTAGGCGACCCATTGACCGTCGGGCGAGATCTGCGGATCGCGCACGTCGCGCAGACGCGCGATGTCATCGAGTTTTATCGGATGACGCGCCGTCTGCGCCAGCAGCGCAGTCACCGAAAGTAAAATCAGCAGCAGAACGGGGAATAGTTTTCTGGGAGACATGGTGTGCAGTTTCCTCCTCAAAATGTTGAAGTCCGGACGTTCAGGGTGGCGACAAGAATAGATCGAATTGTAAACAGAATAAAGCAATGCAGCACAACGGCAGTGTCTTAGTTTCAACTTCTTTGCGGCTTAAGTAGTCCCTTTGCGGCTTTGCGTGAACCTGCGAGCTACCAAAACAACGGTTTCGCGCAAAGACGCCAGGTTAAGTCGCAAGGCGCAAAGATGAAGTCAAAGCACCACCCGCACAACGAAATTCACGACATGAGGAATAAATTTAGTTCGGTCGTCGCTTTTTTGGGTAGATGGCCTTAACCACGGAGATTACTTTTTTCTTCTGAGCTGGATCGCGCGTTCCGAGCCCGGCGTGTTCGCGCGCGCGGCGCAGCAGCTCGCGGATTTCCGGATGCGACAAATCCGCCGGCGTCTTGATCGTTATGTGACGGATCCGTTTGCCGGTTCCTTTCAGCAACCGCAGCGGGTCGTCGAGTTCGGTGCCGCTATTGAATCCGAGATTCACATGCTTTGAATAGACGGCGATATGACAAATCCCATCCTTCAAACGGTCCGTTGGCCCATAACCAATCGCGACCGCGCTGTACGCGTCGTAAATGTTCTCGCAACAAGGCGCCAGCTCGGCGAGCACAAACTCGCGCACGCTCAGCGCGAGTTCGCGCACCGCGCGATCGTAGGGCTTCAGAAACTTCAGCAGTTCTTTGGGCGGTGATGCAGCCATGGCTCAACGGGCTCTTACTTTTTCCGGCTTCAACGCATGGACGCTTGTAAACCCGTCGCCACATCGCCGCCACCGCTCGACATTTTGACGATCAAATCCTCACCTAACGTGAATCTGCCGTAGGTTGGGCAAGCGGCCGCCGGTACAGAATCCTCACGAAATCCAAAACGCCACGAGTCTCTTCGATGTTTTCGCCGACCGAGCTCAGATATCTGCCGGCGGCTCTGACGCGATAGAAAGGAATGCGGGGATACCGATGATGCACCGCATGATACATCTCATGTCCCTTGATGAAGAGCAAATAGAAGAGGCCTCTCTGATTCCTGGCTTCGTTTTTCACCGCGAAGTGATCTGACAGCTCAGCCCAGTTATAGAAGACCGGATACAACCACACCAGGGGCAGGATCCAGTAGAGCAGCAGGTAGCTGAGCCATCCTGCCCACCAAAAAGTGCCGACGACTACAATCCAATACGCGCCGAGCTTCAACGCCCACCATGGGTTGTCTCGAGCCTGGTCGACCGTGGCACGAACGAAGGCTATACCGTCGAAACCACATATTGGTTTGATGATGACCTCCCAAGTGCGACGCCACCAGCCGTCGTCATGTCCCTCAAGCCGCTCCTCAAGGTAGTCGAACCGGTCGGGGTCCTTACGCGTGAACTCTCGATGGTGCAGCAAATGGTAAGAGCGATAGGGTCGAACGGCATCGAAGATCGGGTATCCGATGAAAAGGTCGACGCTGTAGTTAGTTCTTCTCTTCGAAAAGAGCGAGTGGTGAGCCGCGGCATGTACAAGATTCAGGAATGCAACCTGCCGACCGGCGATTAGCGGGACGGCCACAATTGTTATCAGCGGATGATGAGCCTTGATAGCCAGCAAGGCAATCGCTATCGTAATCGCGTAGTCGGCGGCGATTATGAGAACAGAAAGCCGGTCGTCAATCGCCATGAACGACTTCATATCCTCGTGATCCATTGGCACTTTACTCATGGGTGTATACCTTTCTGCTCAGTTGGTGAGCGATGAGCGTAACATCTATCGGCCCGAGCGAGAGTCAATTGAATTCGTCGGGAGAGTTTCAAAAATCAACCGAACGCCGGAATTGATCGGCGCGGCAAAATTCAACAACCTGGATACCAGGAAACAAGTCAAGAACCCGGCAACTATTCACCGCGCCGTCATAACGACGAAACTTGATCATCAAGGCAAAGTTGCCAGTACAGCCGCAAACCTTTCGGCGACGGCTTGAAACCCGCGGTCAGTGGGATGCAACTCGTTGGCCCACCATTTTTTGTATTGGTTGTCCGTGCGCAGGGTATTGCGTAGATCTACGAAACGCACGTGCGCGAACGCCGGTAGCGGCGGCAGGCCGGCGATCATGACGTTGAAGCGCTGGATCAGATCGTGAGCGATCGTGATGCGGCGCGGTAGATCCGCGAAGCCTTTCTCACGAAAGCCAGGCTCAAGCCAGGGTCCCGGGAGTGGTCCCCAGCCGCCCAGAAAGCCGCGCCCGTCCGGCACTGGATAATCGTAGCCGTGTACCAGTATCGGCAAAACTTTGCCCGCTTTCTGCTTACATATCTCTGTGATGGCGCTGAGAATTGTGATGTAGGCGGTGCGCACTCTTTGGTTTATTACGCCGTCCACGATGCTGTCGTTGAGCCCCGCGATGGCGGAATTCGCGTGGTTGAGCAGCATGCCGAATTCGTCCCCGGCAATATCATTTCCACCGCCGGACAAAAGGATCGCCTTCGGGACAGTGCCGCGGCGCAGCACTTTCTCGATGCGGCGAGTCAGCTCCTCAAGCTGATTTCCACCGTAGGCCATCTCTTCGATCGGATCGCCGTGATGAGCGACCGACTCGACATCGTAAGCATGACGATCCTCCAGTTCTTCGAGTACGTCGTGAAATGGATAATCAAACCAGGAATCTCCCTCAGCGACGAGAACGCCGGCGGTGCTTGTCACCGACGCTTCGGCCGCAGCTTCGCCCGCCTCCGTTACCGGCTGAATACTCAAGTGCAGCGGGTTTGGATGTAGTTTTAATGCCAGGGCACGAAGCTTTAGGGACTCGGCGCGAAATTTGAGAACGCGATCGGCTTGGGCTCTTCCGATCGCCATGGCCTGGGTGGCCAACTCGTCTTTTGCCATGTGGATCCTCCTTGCGCGGGACAATGAGTCCGCCAGGTTTTGCAGTGAAGCTCTGAGGACTAATAGTATAACGACTTCGGGCTGCGCGAATCAATCACAATCTGGCTTCGGTGCTGGTCCAGTTTTGAAAAGTGGCACGGGCGTCCCGCCCGTGAATCACGCGCAAGATGCGCGTGCCACAAGCGAACTGAACCAGCACCCTAACTTCTTTTTGCGGCAGCTTCGATAAATCTCAGCAGGGTGCAATCGTCATTCTGGTTTTCGTTCGCTGTAGACGGGCGCAAACGCGCGCGTGGTGTGCTCGGTAACGCTCGGCACTGGTTCGTGAAGGGCGCGAGCGTCCGCCGCGCCAAGCTCTTTCGTCACTTTCTCCTTCAACTGCGCGGCATCGCTCGCTCCTTTAGCGCCGAGCTTACGACTAAACAACAGCGAGATCAAAACGCCTTCAATCCCAATCATCAACATGAAGCTTAACAGACTGGCTGCGATAATTAGGCCGAGGTTAAAGCCGACCATTTTCATCCCGAACATCAGACCGATGATAGCGCCGAGTCCGAAGATGAAGACGAGGACCATGGCCGGCACGAGTAATTCAGGGGACCCTGATTGTCTGGGGACGCGCTCGGCGTTTGCTACACTCAACGTGGCGCCACAATGATTACAGTAGCTAAGGCCTCGCGTTACGGCTGAACCGCAGTCTGAACAATACATCCTCGTCGCCCTCCTTCATGCCATTACGAAAATGTGTGCCGGTAAGTTCACGCGCCTGAGTTGAAAGGCAACTGGCGTGTGGGTCATTTCTCTTTTTATGACAGCGTTACTTTTAAGCTAGTCACGCACCACAAGGACTAATCCCAGGACACAAAATATCAAACCCAGAATGTTTCGCAGCGACAACTGATCCTTGAAGATAATAATGCCTACGGGGATTAGCAAGGCAGTTACGGCGACATTCGTCGCCACCGCCGCCAGGCTTATTTTCCAACCTGCTCTATAGGCTAACAAGAACCCTACTTCAATACTCGCAGCGGCAACACCAAGCACGAGCACTGCCCAGTTCGATGCTCTTATGGAACTGACGAAAGATTTGTTACCCGGAAGAGTTAAGCCGCAAATCGCGCACACAACGATTCCTGCCAGGTAGGCTATGATCGTTGCAAAGAATGGATTCATCTCTTTCGGGATAGACTTTTGCGCGAGATGATAAAAAAGCATGCCGGTCACCGCGAGACCGAACGGGAAATAGAAGCTTGTCATCGTTGTTATGTTTACCTCGCAATCGCCGCTAAGACAGAAAAACGATCCACGAATTCACACGAAATAACCCGAACCAACCTTCGGTTTCGTGCGTTTCGTGTGATTTAGCGGATCGTATTCATCGGCTTCACACAAATCGAAGCTTGAACTCAAGACGCGCGCGCTACAACTTGCTCACGTTGATGAAGTACAGATCCGTCGCCACGGCGAATTCCTCTTTCTTGAGCGGCGTCTTCATCGTCTTCCAGTCAGTCGTAGGTTGAATGATCTGCCAGTGGTCTTTGGTGCCGACGCGCACCGGCATCGCAAATCCCGCCTCGTCCGCTTTCCAACGAAATGCGACAGAGCCGTTTGCCTCATCGAACTTCAACTCCAGCGTCGGAATCGCAGTGTGGCGCAGATACTGATCGAAGATCGGCGTCAGGTTCATTCCCGTCTTCTGATTGAAATAAGCCACCATATCTTCAGTCATGATGGTTTGATATTTGAAGTGCTGATAAAGATCGTGGATGAGCGCCCACCAACGTTTGTCGTCGTTCACGATGCTGCGCAGCGTATTGATAAAGAGCGCGCCCTTGAAATACATGTCCTGCGGCGGTTCGGCATTGACGCCGCGCTGGGTAATGATGGGCTGCTGGTTCCTGACTTTCGTCTTGTAACCATTTGTATATTTCAAGTAGTCGTCGTGCCCGTACATGTATTCGACGTAGAGACATTCGAGGTACGTCGTCCAGCCTTCGTGGATCCACATGTCGGAGCGATCGGAGGCGGTCACGCTGTTGCCGAACCATTCGTGGCCGCTTTCGTGAATGATGATGAAGTCGAATCGCGGCGAGATGCCGACGCCGGTCCAGTCGCGCCCGTAGTAGCCGTTCGCGAAGCGGTTGCCGTAGGTGACTGCAGACTGATGCTCCATGCCGGTGTAAGGCGCCTGGATCAACTTGTAACCGTCTTTCTTGAATGGGTACTCACCAAAGTAATGCTGGAAAGCCTTGAGCATACCGCGCGCCTGCGCGAATTGCTTTTTGGCTTTCTCCAGATCTTCCGGCAGCGCGTAAAAATCGAGCGGCAGATCGCCGAGCCGCTCGGACCAATGCTCGTACTTGCCAATGTTCAGCGAGACGTCATAGTTGTTGATCGGATACTGCACCAGCCAATCCCAACGCGTGTAGCCATCGCCGAGATCAGTCTTGCCTAAGAACTTTCCGTTCGAAACGTCGACGAGGTTATTCGGAATCGCGACGCTGATCTTCATCGAATCAACTTCGTCTTTCCACTGATCCTTGTTCGGCCACCAGATGCTGGCGCCTTCTCCTTCGCACGCGGTGTTTATCCAGGGCCGACCAACCGGATCTTTTCGAAAAGCAATGCCCCCGAACCTGCCGGTCTCAACCGGACTCCCCGAGTAGTAGAACTCAATCTCATAAACGCGCCCCGCCTTCAGCGTCTCCGGAAAATCCACAAACACCGCCCCCGAGTCGCGCTCGTATTTGAGTTCGGTATTCCCCGACACCCGACCCCCAACACCCGACCCCCTGAAAAGGATTTTATCAACCTTCAAATTGTCATAGAGGTCGAGTTGGATCCGCGTATCGTCCTTGAGCATCCGGAACCGGATGGTGTTCTTCCCGCTGATGAACTTCTTCTCCGGATCGACGCGCACATCGAGATGGTAGTAGAGCAGATCATTGTTAGCGCGATAGCGTCCGTACTCACCGCGCAGGATGTCGGCATGCGTCGGTGCCTTTGGCGCTTGCGCCGTCGTTACGCCTTGCGACACTCCAACTGCACCGGTTCGTTGCGGCGTCTGCGCAAGAAGTGGCGCCACGATGATGATCAGCACTCCGAGAGTACCGATTGCCCATCTGTGAAAGACACATTTGATCATGGCGTTACCTCGAGATTCATCTAAGTTTGTCGCTGTGACATCTGGGGAAGGAACAAGAGCCCTGGCCGGTCAGCGTCGGTCCTGCCTGAGTGTGCCCGAGGGAGGAGCGTCCGGTTGGGCAGCACGACTACTCACCCAAGGTTTGATCCTCGCGAGCTTCGGCCCCATCGTGACTTCGGCAACTTCAGTATCGTAGGCAGCCTGCGCACGCAACCAGTATCCATTGGAAAGGCCAAAGAACCGGCAGAGACGCAAGTCAGTATCGGCGGTGACCCCGCGCCGTCCAGCCACAATGTCTGCGATGCGCCGGGGCGAGACGATGATCTCCTTAGCGAGCCGGTACTGACTAATTCCCATCGGCCTTAGGAATTCCTCCAGGAGCAGTTCACCCGGCGTTACTGGCTTAAGCTTTCTCATAATCGATTTCCTCTAGTGGTAGTCCACGATCTCAACGTCCTCTGCGCCCGCATCGGACCAGCGGAAGCAAACGCGCCATTGATCGTTGATGCGGATGCTGTGCTGTCCCCGGCGCTTCCCCTTCAATGCCTCGAGGCGATTGCCCGGCGGAATGCGAAGATCTTGGAGGCGACCGGCGATCTGAAGCTGCCTCAGCTTGCGTCGCGCAACGACTGCTATGTTCACAAATCGCCTGACGCGCTCACCCTTCGCCAATGCCTCCGTGTCGGAGCACTTGAACGATCTAATCACGGCCAATAGTAACGTAATCGATGACTAGCTTAAAAGAGCGAGTGAACCACCGAACGAATAGACTTCGCTACGTCTCGTCATTACGAGTGAGTCTTGAGATAAGCTAAAGCGGCGCGTAGATATGGGGAGAAATGTTTATGATGGCTGCTCATTCAGTATGTCTGGATATTCTTTGAGCGCCTCGTCAAGGTGATCGTTACACACACTGATTTTCTTTCGAAAGTCCCAAACTAACCGTCCATCCTCTTTACGCATATTGCGTTCTATTTCCGTAGTTGGCCGGGAAACTACCTTCTCTGCGTCGTTTCTGCATTCATAAAAGTAACATTTGACCATTTATTTACTCCCAGTGAGTTAGACCCCTTTGTGAGAACCAATGATTTAGATAGTCGGCAAGACTTCTAAGCTCCCTTTTGAGCGGGTGCCTTGTGAATCCACACCAAGGGTTCCATCACGCCCAACTTACCGTCTTTTGGACCATCTGCGTAATAACAAAATGAATGGCCTGAGGTAATATCATAAATCAACGACGTTTGATTCCGCGCAATTCCCAATTCATAAACAGAAGGAGTTGAACCTGGGCCAAGAAAGAATTGAAGCTTGCACCAGATTACATTCTCGTTTGCTCGGGCGAGGATAACATGGCCGAAATTCTCTGGACTGTATCCAGCTTCAATCTGAGAGATGACTTGCTTCTGAGTCCAGC
>JBGPWL010000114.1:0-12652 GCA_041492185.1 Pyrinomonadaceae bacterium
GCATCGCTCTTTCGTTTGGCTTGCATGTAACCGTCGCCAACGCCCTCGAAACCAAAAGCGCCCGCGAGTTGTTGGCGATCGCCCGGCGACGCCAGGTCAACCGCGCTGGTGTAAGTCTTCTCGGCGTCATCGTAGCGTTGCAGCGCGAGATAAGTCCGGCCCAGCAGGTTGTAAGACTGAAACGACTGTGGACTAACTTCGACCGCCGTCTTCAAGTGGCCTTCGGCCTCCTGATAACGCTTCAGGACCACCAGCATGCGGCCCATCAAGAAGAGCGCGCTCGGATTTCGCGAATCCATCGCGAGCGCGTTACGCAACACCGACTCAGATTTTTCCCACTGTTGTTCTGCTTGCAGGCTGTCGGCAATCAACACCAGCGTCGCGGGATCTTTTGCGAGTTCAATCGCGCGATCGTAGAGCGGCGCTGCCTCAGTTGCGCGCGACAATCTTTTCAGCATGCGCCCGAGGTGCGCGTAAGCAACGGCAAATTGCGGATCCAATTCAACGGCGCGACGATAAGCATGCTCGGTCTCGTTGTTGAAAACACCGCGCGACTGCATCGCGACCCCAAGCCGATCCCACGCTACTGCGTTCTTCGGATCGAGCTGGACCGCGCGTTGCGCAAAAGTTTGAGCGTCGGCGAAGCGTTTGGCGTTGTCGCCGCCGCTCCGGGGTTGGACGAGCACGACGCTTAGCGCAACCAGCGCGTCGACGTTCGAGGGACTCCACTCAACGGCATTGCGATAATTCTTCTCTGCTTCTTCCCAGCGACGCTGGTCGGTGTAGACGTTGCCGAGACCGTAAGCGGCGCGCGCGTCGCGAGCTTTCAGCTTCAGAACACTCTCATACGCGTCTTGCGCTTCAGCATACTTCCTTGCGTCGCGCGCGTCGTTGCCTTTGTCGAGCAGATCCTCGATGCGGTTCTCGAGATCAGCGTTGGCGGGCGGCCTTTTCGTCGGTGTCTTCGTCGACTTGATTACGGGCTTAGGTGTCTTTGCCGCGGTCTTCTTTGTCTCAGGATTCTTTGGCTTGAAGATTCCGGCGCCGCCGCCGATGTCGCCGCCGACGTCCTGGGCCAATCCGGCGACGGCAACTACCGCCACGCAGCAGCTTACCGTCACCGATATCACGACCACGCGCAGAATGGCATCAACTTTCATTACTCCTCCTAAAACTGAAACAGATAACGGAAGGATTATATACGCAGACCCGCGCCGTCTCTAAGTCACTTCTCTGTGCGATCTCTGTGTGCTCTGGGTAACAAGATCGCTCTTTGAACAAGATTCGCCACCTTACAACCAGTCCCGTTAGGGACGGAATATTTATAGATAGAAGTTTACGACATCTCCGCCAGCTCCGTTAGGAGCGACATGTTACCGCTCCTGTGCTTGCCCTGTCTGCCGGAACATGTCGCTCCTAACGGAGCTGGTGATCGGTGTTACTGCCAGCAACTATAAATATCCCACTCCTACGGAGCTTAAGACACCTGACCTACTTTCGACCCCGACTAATCATTACTTGCCTTCGTCTAGCGCCCGCCGTCGCGCACCAGCCGAAAGCCGAGCTGGGAAACCTTCGTGTTTCCCGAAAACCAATCGCGACGCGCTGCGGAGATGGGTAACGGAGTTTGACCCGTCAAATACGAGGCGCCGCGGATAACATAGTGCGCGCGGTCCTCGTCTTTTACCTTTAACGGGCTGCCCGGATAGAAATTTGCTTTTGTGGACGTCCACTCATAGACATTGCCCATCATATCCATCACGCCCCAGCGCGTCTTGTCATGAGGTGAAGATCCTACGGGCTTCGGCGCCGTGGCGCCCGCATATTTCGTTAAGGCATAATCTTCAACCCATTTGTTGCCCCACGGATAAAGGTTGTCCTGGTCGCCTCCACGGGCGGCATATTCCCACTCTTCTTCGCTGGGCAAGCGGTATTGCACGTTATCGCGTTTCGAGCGCCACTCGGCGAATACGGTTGCGTCGTCGTACGAAACGAAAGTGACCGGGAGCGCTTCTTCGCCAGGAATGGGTTTGTTGCCGGCCCAGTTGGACGGTGCCGAGTGTTTAGTGTCATTCACAAACTGTGCGTATTCGCCGTTCGTGACTTCCGTTTTGTCGATGACGAACGGCTTTACGGTCACCGCATGCACTGGCTCCTCTGAAATATGCCCGCCAACGCGTCCCATCTGAAATGTGCCGCCGGGAATCTCAATCAACTCAGGCTTGATCGCGACGGGCGGGTTGTTCTTATTCGGATCGTTGTTTGGGTCATTCGGGTTTACGACCGGTTTATGCCGCAGATAGAAATAGCCGCTGATGCCGCCACCCGCAAGCAAGACAAGAATAATCACTCCCGCAATAACTCCAACGGAACTTTTCTTCTTTGGCGCGACGCCCTGCCATGATCCTTGCGTCGCATCAAGACTGTTACTACCAACCGCCTGCGTCGCACCGGCCCGCTGTTGCACCTGGGTCGCGTCGGGATCGATAAGCGTGGTTGTCGGAGGCGGCATGCTGACAGAGAGGCGCGCGAGTTTTTCTTCCAGCTCCTCGGCCTGGCGCGCGACGCGTTCGAGTTGCTCGCTTTGCTTACGTTCTTTCTCTTCGCGCTCTGCCTGCTCTTTACGCTCTCGCTCTTCTTCTTTCCGTTTTCGCTCGGCTTCCTCTTCGGCCCGTTTACGCGCTCCTGCTTCGCGCGCCAGCTCTTCGCGAGCGAAGAGTTCTTTGTCTTCCTGCTCGCGTCGAAAAGCTTCGCCGGTGGCGGAAAGCTGTTGTTGGATCTCCTCATCGAGCGCGGACGAACTGATCGTTCCCGCATGAGGATCGAAGTTGGTCTGCAAGCCACTTGCCTGCGTAGTGGTTCCCTGAGGTGGAATGGACGGCGGCGCTGAAACGAACGTCTGGTTTGGATCGACAGAAGCACGATCGCCAGTGGTCTTTAACATCGCGCTGGTAGAGTTGACCGCGGCCTTTAGTTCATCGAGGAATGCCTCGACGTTAGGAGTGCGCGCTGAAACTTCCTTCTCCAGGGCGTGCCGGACCACGGCTTCAATCTGTGGCGGCACCTGAACGCCCATCGACCGAAAGGTCGGCACCGGCGTAGTCAGATGCTTCTTCATGATCGAAGGGATCGACGAACCTTTGAATGGGACATCGCCGGCCAGCATTTGATAAAGGATGATCCCGAGACTGTAGATGTCGGCGCGCGCGTCTGGTTCTTCGTCGGACCATTGCTCCGGCGCCATGTAAAAAGGCGATCCCATCAAGCCGCTGGTCTTCGCTTGCACAAACGAGCCGAGCAATTCGCCGGACTTGATCTTTGCCAGTCCGAAGTCGAGGATCTTCAGACCTTCGCTCGGCGGCATGTTGTCCTGGAGCATTATGTTCAGCGGTTTCAGATCGCGATGCACGATGTTCTGCCGGTGCGCCGCTGCCACTCCCGCCGCCGTGGGACAGATCAACTCGTACGCGCGCGCCGACGGCATCGCGCCCTCTTCGGCCATGATCTCCTGCAGCGACTTGCCCTTCACAAATTCCATGACGAGAAACGGCATCGTGCTTCGCACCACACCAAAGTCGGTCACTGAAATTATGTTCTGATGACGAATCGCGGCGGCAGCCAGCGCTTCCTGGCGAAAGCGTGTGACCAGCATCGGATCGTTGCCGACGAGATCGGGGAGAATGATCTTTATGGCGTGCGCTGTCTTGAGAAAGATGTGGCGCGCCTGAAAGACGACACCCATGCCGCCCTGTCCCAAACGTCGCTCCAACTGGTAACGCGCGTCGAGGATCGGTTCACCCAACAGCGAAGGCAAGGTCGCGTCGCCGTCCTGGGGACAGTGAATTATGTCGTCGGGGAAGCAGCGCCTACAGGCTGGACATTCTTTCATTGATTGGCTCGGCCAAAACGCGGTCTGTCATTTCTGCTCGCAGTCATCGGCGAGGAGCGGCGCTCAGCCAGTATTCCAGCAAATAAAACTCACGCACGAAGCAATCGGACGTTGTGGCAACGCGTCTCTTGCCGCATGGCTGATCTAGAACCCAATTGCTTGAGACCACAGCGCTTTTTCATTCTAGCGACTACGCTGCGGCCAGGCAAGTAAGTGATCAGAGCTTCCTTTTAACAAGCGTGGCACGCAGTCGCGGCACGAGTTGCGGTGCAATGCCGCCAACCGATCATGTTTTAGAGAGGCCGACGAGAGATCACTGAGTGGAGCCGCAAACCGTCGAGGCATTACGTGGCGTGATCTAACTCAAATTTGTCCAGGCGCCTGTCCAGATCAGCTTGGTCCGAGCGCACTTCTATTACGTCCTTTGCCAGCAATGACATCTGCCGTTCAAGTCTCTTAAAGCCGCGCGCCATCTCTACTTCGAGTTCTTTGAGTCTGTTCAGCACCTGTTCCCAGATGGGCCGCGTTTCCATCAACCGTCGCTCAACCTTCTCTTCAAGGCTGTTAAGGCGGGCGTCGATTGAGTCGAAGCGGGCCAGGATCCGTTGCACGCCATCCTGCGGTAGTTGTTTTGTAAGGTCTTCGTCCATGGTCGTCCTCTCGGGCGTGAGCCAACACACTTGGAATTATGAACCTTACTACGAATTCCGACAATCCTAGAGTTCCCGAAAGCTAACTATTCGGTCTAGTCGGCGGCGTTTATTTCACCACGACATTCACCAACCTTTGCGGCACGACAATCACCTTCACCACCTGATGGCCATCGATCAAGGCGCGAACCTTTTCGTCCGCGAGCGCCAGCGCGCGCAGTTGTTCTTCGGTCACATCCGGCGCAGCCAGAATACGCGAGCGCAGCTTGCCATTGACCTGGACGGGAATCTCCAGTTCCTCCTGCCGCGCCAGTTCCGGATCCGCAACGGGCCATGCACGCTGGCCGCTTAACAGACCATCAGCGTGGCCCAACCCTTCCCACATCTCTTCCGCAATATGCGGCGAGAATGGGGCCAGCATCACGACCAATGTCTCGATGGCTTCTCCAAACGCATCCAGGTCACCGCGGAGCATTTCTTGCGTCATACCCA
The DNA here is from genome assembly GCA_041492185.1 of Pyrinomonadaceae bacterium. Taxonomy (GTDB): domain Bacteria; phylum Acidobacteriota; class Blastocatellia; order Pyrinomonadales; family Pyrinomonadaceae; genus JAOAPY01. The sequence goes on from JBGPWL010000114.1 coordinate 5,032, forward strand.
TCGGCAGATCTCTATTGAGATCAAGTCTGACTTGCATGTCCGTGAGCACATTCAACAACTCCATGAGCGCCGCAACATTCGTATTTAGATCAAGTTTTTCGAAATCTTCTGTGACGCGGGCGATCATCTGATGAGTCTTGCGTCTCAACCTGCGAGCCGCATCGCTGAAATCTTGCGAACGCTGTGAACCCAAGCTTCCAGCCTTCAGTTGATCTCTCCAACGCCATACGATCGTCCAAACCCGGCGCAGGAACCGAACCGCGCCTTCGATGCCTGTTTCGATCCAGCGCAACTCGTTTTCAGCCGGCGCCGCGAATAGCACGAACAATCGGGCTGCGTCAGCGCCAAACGCTTCAATCATCTCGTCCGGATCGACTCCGTTGCCGAGACTCTTCGACATTGCTTTCCATTCTTCTGTCCCTTCGACACGATTTGTAACCATGCCCTGCGTCAGCAGTCGCTTCACCGGTTCGTTGAAAGAAACCAATCCGAGGTCGCGCATGAACTTGGTCCAGAAGCGCGTGTAGATCAAATGCATGACGGCGTGCGAGTCACCGCCGATGTATTGATCCACCGGCGTCCACTGCTTGACGATCTCCGGATCGAACGGAGCCGTTTCGTTGCGTGGATCGCAATAGCGGAAGAAGTACCACGATGAATCGACAAACGTGTCCATCGTGTCGGTCTCGCGGCGCGCCGCGCGTTTACATTTTGGACAAGTCGTGTTGACAAACTCTGCTACGCCCGCGAGCGGTGACTGACCGGCGCCCGTGAACTCCGCCGTTGCGGGCAGCACCACCGGCAAGTCGGCCATCGGCACGGGGACCATGCCGCAGTTGTCGCAATAGATGATCGGAATCGGCGCGCCCCAGAAACGCTGGCGCGAGATGCCCCAATCGCGAATGCGATACGTGACCGCCGCACCACCGAATCCTTTCGCTTCAGCGTATTCGGCCATCTCGCGAATCGCGTCTTCTGAAAGTTTCCCGCCCCACTGGCCGCTGTTGATTAGCACGCCATAGTCGGTAAACGCCTGATGCATCATCTGTGACTGGTCGCCGCCGGTTGCAGCCATCGGTTCGGCTCGCGCCTGGTCATGTGAAACGGGAGCGATGACTTGCCTGATCGGCAACGTGTATTTTTGCGCAAACTCAAAGTCGCGCTCATCGTGAGCCGGCACACTCATCACTGCGCCCGCGCCGTAGTCCATCAAAACGTAGTTCGCTACCCAAACGGGCAGGCTCTCGCCGTTGAAGGGATTGATGGCGAGCGCGCCGGTGTTGATCCCTTTCTTCGCTTCCTCCGCCGTTGGATCCTGCTTGGCAAGTCTCGCAGCCTTCACCTTTTCCGCAAATCTGAAAACGTCTGCTTGCAATGTAGAACCAGCGAGCAATTCAGCCAACAGTGGATGTTCGGTCGAGAGCACGATTGCGGTAGCGCCGAAGATCGTATCGATGCGCGTTGTGAACACGCGAATCTTTTTGTCGCTGTTCTTTTCCGCAAAGTCGATGTACGCGCCTTCGCTGCGGCCGACCCAATCGCGCTGGCGTTTCAAAACTTTTTCGGGCCAGCCGGATTCAATCTCGTCGATATCCTTTACGAGCTGTTCCGCATAATCGGTGATGCGCAGGAACCATTGATCGAGATCGCGCTTTTCGACCGCCGTGCCGCAGCGCCAGCACACACCGCCCGACGATTGTTCGTTCGACAACACCGTGCTTTCTTTCGGACACCAGTTGACCTGCGACGTTTTCTTGTAAGCGAGCCCGCGCTCGAACATCTTCAGGAAGAACCACTGGTCCCATTTGTAATAATCGGGTCGATGCGCGGCAATCTCGCGCGACCAGTCGTAACTAATGCCAAGCCGCTTCATCTGACCGCGCATGTGCGCGATATTTTCTTCGGTCCAATCGCGCGGATTGACGCCGCGTTTGATCGCCGCCTGTTCCGCTGGTTGGCCAAAGCTGTCCCAACCGATCGGGTGCAGCACATTGAAGCCCTGCAAGCGTTTGTACCAGGCGAGCGCATCGCCGATGGCATAGTTGCGCACGTGGCCCATGTGCAAATAGCCCGATGGATAAGGCAACATCTCGAGCGCATAGAATTTCGGCCGCGGATCGTTCTCGCGAGCCTCAAACGCGCGCTGCTGTTCCCAACGCTGCTGCCACTTCTTTTCTATCGCTTCCGGAAAATATTTTTCGTTCATGATTATCTGCGTTCCTTGCCAGCTTCGGATTAATTACAACGCCGGAACGCGCAAAGCTTTATTAAAGCATTTCCGCGCTCGCGAGCCCAATTCTTAATTGTTGTTAGTAGTATTCGCCGCCCCAACCAACCGCACTAGAACGCGCGGCGCGGAAGCGGCACCGTTAGGAGGAGTTTGTTAAGTAGTCTTTGCCTGAACATTGACCTTTACCTGCAACCAGATTCTAGCGAAGACAGGCAACGGTGTCCAACAATTCGCGGCGCCAGGGACTAGATTACGCCGTCTTGCGCCGATGCTCTTCCATGTAGGCACGTAGGAGAGAATTAATTCGTGTTTGATATCCCGGTCCTTGTCTCTGATACCACTCAACAACATCACCATCGACGCGGAGAGTTAACTGCTTCTTTCGTTTTACGGGCTTTAAGCCGCGCCGAACTATCCCCCGCGCGAACATTTCAGGAGGCACCTCTGGTATATCAGAGAAATCTATGTCCTCGTCCTTCATTGCCTCCAGACGTTTGTAATCAGTCTCGTCAATTCTTGACGTGCTTGAAGTACTCGGTTTCCTCATTTTTCGATGCCTTTCTAACTGATATGATTCGGATTGCTTCGTCAGTTTCCGTATGAGTAATAGCCACCACCTTCTCTTTCAGCAAGCCTAGTGTGATAAGACGCGTCTCGCCATAATCAAACCGATCGTCCAGGAAAGTGACCGTCTCACCGGCAAAAACTTTTTCATTTTGCACGGCCACGAAGTCAATTCCATGGTCACGGAGATTGGACAGACGCTTGGCTTCGTCCCATTCAAAACGCATAATCAGTGTAGTTACAAATTGTAGTTACGTCAAACTATTTAGTGGCACATCTCTAAGCCCAGGGCGTGGTTGGTTTTTTCCTGTAACACTGCTATCGAACTCCTTTGCGGACTTTGCGGATCCCTTCGCGTTCTTTGCGTTAACGTTGTCTCTGAAGCACAACTAACGCAAAGGACTCGAAGGTTTTCGCAGAGGACGCGAAGGACTACTTCCTTTCAACTTCTTCCATCACGCGCAGCATGTTGCCACCGAGGATCTTGTCAATGTCGCTTTCAGAATAACCGCGGCGCAAAAGCTCACGCGTCAAATTCGGCAGGTCAGCAACCGAGGCCAGATCGCTCAGTGTCGCTTGCACGCCGTCGAAATCAGATCCGATGCCGACGTGATCTATGCCGACAAGCTTCACGATGTGATCGATGTGATCCGCCAAACGCGACACACCGATCGGCGGCAGATGCTTCGCATATTCTTCGCGCCGCACACGATCGCGCGCGATCTTCTTGTGCGCGGCGTCACCCTTCTCCGCATTCGACGCGCGTTGGACCAGCGGCGCGATCTCCTTATCAACCTGATTTCGTTTTTCATCCCAGCCCGGCTCCAGGAACGCGGGATAGAAAATTACGTTTACCACGCCGCCGGTTTTCGCGAGCGCACGAATCATATCGTCGTCAAGATTGCGCGACACATCGACAATCGCGCGACAGGCCGAATGCGTGGCGATCACCGGTTTCGTCGAAGTGTTGATGATGTCCCAGAAAGTTTTGTCGGAGACGTGCGACACATCAACCATCATGCCCAGTCGATTCATCTCGCGCACAACGCGTTTGCCAAAGTCATTCAAGCCGCGCGTTTTGCCAATCTCATCACCTGAAGATCCGGCCCAACTTGTACTGACGCTCCACGTCGGCGACATGTAACGCACTCCCGCCTGGTAGTAACGCTCGACATTCTCGATGCGCTCGTCGATCGCGTAGCCGCCTTCGAGGCCCATCAGCGCCGCCAATTTTCCTGCGGCCACGATGCGCCGAATATCCGCCGCGGATGTTGCGAGTTCCCAGGTCTCCGGACGCTTTTCCACCAGTGCGCGTACGGCGGCAATCTGATCTTCCGCGCGCTTGCTCGCGCCTCGGCCGCCACGCCCGAACAACTCCGGCTCAACCCAAATCGAAAAGAACTGCGCGTCGAGCCCGCCTTCCTTCATTCGCACAGCGTCGACGTGGCCGTCGGAAAGTCGCTGGTTCAGATCCACACCTTCATCAACCAGACGCTGCGGCGTGTCGGCGTGCATATCGATGGCGATCGCGCGTCGATGCATCTCCAGCGGATCATGCGGCGTTTGGCTTTCATTTTTCGGCCCTTCGGACAACGCTTTGTCTTCAGTTTTCTGTGGCACGCGACAGTTTACTATTGAGAGGGCGACGAGGATCGCAGCCGCTAACAACGAGAGTTGCGAAACAGGTTTGCGCTGCTTCGCGGGAAGGCAACAACGATTGACAGTTTTGTGTATTTGAAGAACCATTTGGGTGTTACGTGGCGGCGTTTTGCCGAATTCAAGCGCGCCTTGCCAACCAGAACAGATTTACGGTATTGTGCGCTGTCCTAATCAACTAATGATGGCCTTGAACAACCGAAGAGTTGTAATATCGTGCAGAACCTCCTGAGTAGAACAAACTGTGCACGACGTTCGTTAATACTATGGGCCCCGGCACCTTTCTCCTGAGCTAATTTCCTGAAGGAGTTAAGAACATGTTCGCAAAAGATGGAAGAGGAAAAGACATTAGCACTCCGCGCATTTGCGACGTCGTTTGGCACGACGGACAGTTTATCAAATGGAACGACGCGCGCGTGCATGTGATGTCTCACGTGCTGCATTACGGTTCGAGCATCTTTGAGGGCATCAGGTGTTATGCCACCAAGGGCGGACCTGCTGTGTTTCGTTTGCGCGAACACATGCAGCGCTTTTTGAATTCCGCCAAGATCTATCGCATGGACCACCGTTGGTCGCTCGAGGATCTTTGCGACGCCTCGGTTGAATTAGTGCGGCGCAGTGAACTCGCGCAATGCTACATCCGTCCGATTCTTTTCCGCAGCCTGGACGAAGAGCATCCCGCGTTTGGCGTGAATCCTTTTCCCAATCCGTTGGCCTGCTACATCGGCGCGTGGGACTGGGGCAAGTATCTCGGCGATGAGGCGATTGAAAAAGGCGTCGACGTTTGCGTTTCAACTTGGAACCGCCTGACGCCGAATTCAATGCCCGCGATGGCCAAGAGCGGCGCGAACTACATGAACTCGCAATTGATCAAGATGGAGGCGCTCCTAAACGGCTTTGCCGAAGGTATTGCGCTCGACGATCGCGGCTATGTTTCCGAAGGCTCGGGCGAAAACATTTTTGTGGTCGCCGGAGACATGGTGCTTACGCCGCCGCTTTCGTCTTCGATCCTTCCCGGCATCACGCGCGACAGTGTGATTCAGATCTGCAACGAACTCGGAATCACAGTGAAAGAGCGAAGCATTCAACGCGCCGCGCTCTATGTCGCCGATGAAATATTTTTCAGTGGCACTGCCGCGGAGATCACTCCGATTCGTTCCGTCGATCGCATCACAGTCGGCAACGGCGGTAGAGGCGGGATCACGACGCGCATACAGAAGACCTTCTTCGAAATCACCAAAGGCGATCGCCCCGCGCCGGGCGAATGGCTGACGTACGTGCGAGAACAAAAAACATCGCAGGCGGGGAGCGAAACTCGCAACGGGCAGAAGGAGACGCGCCGCGACAAATCTCTTGAAGAGACGCAACCGATGATGACTTACCAATCGGCAGGCGCTGACTGACCACTGCTGCTCGCATCAACCTTCGTGATCTCCGTATCTTAGTGGTGATTAACCATGGAGACACTGAGATCACGGAGAATCAAATCTCAAAACGGTAAGTGCTCCGTCAGCCTGAGCGATTTACCGACAGCAACGATCTGGAACCATGAAAGCGTATCTTGTTACCACCGGCTTAATCTTCGGTGTGCTCGCTTTGCTGCACGTCTGGCGGGCCATCGTCGAATGGCCTCACCAGACCGTTGGCCTTGGATTCATATTCGGCAGGGCTGCCCTCGTTGCCGTGCCTGGCGTTCTCTCCTGGTGGGCTTGGCACGTCTTGAGGAACTTGTCAGTTGATCGAACGAAGCGCGGAAACTAAAAGACGCAGAAATAGCAGCACCCTAAACGGAGCACAATCCTCAAAACAGTTGTGGGCTATTAGGAGTTGCTACTTAATTGAGGACGCTTTGTAATGGATCACTCTAACCTTTTCGAGCGTGACAAGGCCATCCTCAATCAAGGTGTCCAACGTCGGCAAGAATGCTTCTATCTTCTCTAAGCTATCGACGATCTCGACAACCATTGGTAGGTCTTCCGACAGGCGCAGGATTTTTGCTGTATGCACAACGCTTTTCTTTCCAAAGCCCATTACGCCTCGGAGCACGGTAACTCCCGCCAGTCCCGCTTCGCGGGCTTTCAGCACGATCACTTCATAGAGAGGCTTATGACCAACTTTGTCACTCTCACCGATAAATACGCGCAATAAGTAGCCTTCTTCTGGGATTGTCATTTAGATTAGTCCTGCTAGTTTGTATCCCACCCAAATCAAGAATAAACACGTAACATTCGAGAGTCCGACATTGAGTAAGGCAAAGAAAATCTCACCGTCACGGAGCAGGGTAAAGGTTTGCAAGCCGTAAGATGAGAACGTTGTGAAGCCGCCTAATAGTCCGAAGAAGACTACGCCTCTCAAAGTGGGGTTGCCGAGTAGCCGGTCATAGAGGAAGTAGAAGAAAAAGCCAGCCAGAAAACAGCCCAGCGCATTGACTGCCAGAGTACCGTAAGGGAATGTTTCGCCGTACTTCTTTGCAACAATGCCGGATAACCAATACCTCGCCAACGTCCCGACGAATCCGGCCGCTCCGATCAAGAGCAATCTTGGCATGAGGCATTATATGCTCAATGCGAGCCGCAGACTAGATCGCGTAAGTCCCAAACATGTCCGATGAATCCGCTTTCCATTGCTAGCGTACATAATGCTGGAGTGAATGCGGCAAAGCCTTTGTAAAGGGAAGGACGGCGCATGATTGGAGCTTGCTGAAACACTGGAAGCCAAAATAGGCGCAGCTCCTGTTAGCCCACTACCCTCAAAACAGAATCATTGACCTTTAATCACTTGCCGGGCTATTATCAATGCAGGGTCGTGGCAGTAGTTTTGCTATGACCTGCCCCAGCAGTTTCTTCCAGCGCCTCCCTTCCGGCGCTCAACAATTTCAAAAAGAAGACGGACAAAACTAAACTGATTCTCCGTGCGGAAAGGTCTTAGCGTGTCGATATGCCTGTAAAGATTGACGACTTATTGCGAACAGCGACCGGCCATGGCGCCTCTGATCTTCACCTGAAGGTGGGCGCGTTTCCGGTTATGCGCATTGGCGGTGAGCTGCATCCGGTGCTCGATGCGCCGCGCTTGAAGCCCGAAGACACGCTCGACATGGCCTTTGCCATCATGTCCAACCGGCAGAAGCAACGTTTCAAAGAAGCTTCCGAAGTCGATATCGCTTACGGCGTA
>JBGPWL010000138.1:0-9099 GCA_041492185.1 Pyrinomonadaceae bacterium
AGATCCAATCGATAACGTACCGTCCGTGGCGCGAGAGCAGCGACGTGATATTGATATGCCGCTCCTGCAAGTCCTTGTTTGGATAGAGCTGATCGAAGGCCCGTTGCAATTGCCGGTGCGCCGTCTCGTCGCGGCCCATCTGCGCGCGATGAAAGCGTGTGCGCAGACCCTCAAGCTGGTAATTAATCTTGCGTCGGCCAGTCTCCAGCGCGTCCGCCAGCGTTGGATCGATTGCGCGCAGTTGCTCTCTCAGTTCATCAAGCTCGCGGTTAACGCTCTCCTCCGTCCTCACAAAAGCCTTCGCCGTGCCCGCGCCGAGGTGTTCCTCAACAACACGCGCGAGTACGTTATCAGGACCCGGAAGAAGGTCCGCCAGGCCGAGCCCATACCGTTCGAGCACGCGACCCGTATGACTTTCAACCATCGTCATGCTCGAACGAGGCAATATCGGTGTCACCGGCCTTCCAAGCACGCGATAAACTTCCGCCGTCTGTGCGAAGTAAGCGATCTCCGCGGCGCCGCCGAGATAAGCAATCGTTGGCAGCAGGTAATCCTGCACGACCGCGCGCAGCGTGACGTTGGGGCTGAAACTTCGCGGATCGTTCAAGGCCCGCTCAGCTAATTCTTCCGCGGTGTATTCTTCGTCCCTTACTTTCGTCCGATACCTGTCGCTGTTTGTACGCGTGACTGCGTGGCGCGCGCCTGCGGCATCATGCAAGAAGAGCGGAAACGAGTTTGCCGAGGCAACTACCTGTGCATGGTACCCCGCAGTTTCAAGTTGCCGGCTGCGCGCCTCGACCGCCGTGGCGATCTCATACGACTTACGCGCGGCATCGGCATAGAGCGGCGCCGCTAACTTTTTCAATCGTTCGTCAAGCGGATCGAGAAATATCAAACCGTGTCGACCAAGCAGCGCGGTCATCATGCGCGCGAATGCTTCACCGTAACTGCGCCCGGGCTGCCACGCATCGCGCAACAGGTGATCGAGATCAGAAATGAATTCCGATTCCGGCAACTGGTCGAGCAGCTGCTGCACGACTTCATTGATCGAGTCGTCCAGAATTACTCGGCCGACAGGTTGCCCCTCCTGATGCAATTGCGTGGTGATGTCGACGCTGGCAAGCCGGCAGTCCCGACCAATGAACTCTGACTTGGCGACTTCGACGAAATCGTGATCCTCGGTAGCAATCCAGAAAACGGGAACCGCTTTCGTGTTGCGTTGCGTCAGGCAGCCCGCGAGTTTGACCGCGGTAAGCGCTTTGTAGATCGTGTAAAGAGGACCGGTGAAGAGTCCCGCTTGTTGACCGGAGACCACGGCCAAACAATCTGCCTCGCGCAGGCGTTCGATGTTCGCGAGGGTTTCTGCGCCGGCGCCCCATGTGGTGTTCATCGCTTGCAGCGCATCGCATAACGCATTGCGATCGGTCTTATGCGCGCCGAGAACTTCGGACGCGCGCGCCGGCAATTCGTGATGAAAGCGCACCGCTGACGGATAAAACTGGCGAAGCAGGAGTGGATCGCGCAGATAGTCGAGGAAGAGCCGCGTCTGATGCGGGATACTTTCGAACGAAAGCGTCTCGACATGCAAACCGGCCTCTTCGGGCGTGCTGTAACAGGCAGTTTCCGCCGTGGTCAATTCTGTTATCGCTCCTACCGGACTATTCTACGCACGAGTGGCAGCTTCTGCCAGTGAAGAACCTCACGCAAAGGCGAAATCACGTTCGGACAAGCCGGAGAACGAAACGACAATTGATCGCGACCGGTTTGCGTTGAGTGTTTCTGCTTTGGGAAATTTAATTCGAGACGGATTCCGCTGACAAGGCCGCTGGAGTGTTCGTTATTTCCATTGAGTTTTCCAGGGACGCTTTCGCTTCTGCTAAAAGCTGCGCGATCTCCTTGCGCGCCGCTTCGTCCGGCGATCGCAGTGGCGCTCGCACAGCGCCGCCGCTAAAGCCAATCATGTCCAATGCGGCTTTCAGACCTCCGATGCCGTAAGTCGTCGTGACAGCCCGAGCCAGCGGCGTCAGCGTTTCCTGCAACAAGGCCGCACGCTCGTGCTCGCCGGCGCGAACCGCGCGAAGAATCTCAAGGCAGTGTTCCGGAGCAACACAGCCGACTGCGAGGATCGCTCCCGTCGCGCCAACGCCGAGCGCTTCAAGCAGCACGGTCCCGTTTCCCGTCAGGACAGCGAAGTCCTTGAGCGCCGATCGCCCGCGCAGAAACTTTACCGTCGCTTCAAGACCTTCGATGTCCGCTGAGCTGTCCTTCACGCTGATAATATTCGGATGATCACTCAATCGCGCGACAGTATCCGGCTCGATCTTGACACTGGTCAGGGCAGGCATGCTGTAGAGAATCACGGGAACCGGCGCAGCATCAGCCACCGCGGTGTAATGGGTCACGAGTACATCCTGCGTGATTGACGGTCGATAGTAGTGGGGCGTGATCACAAGCAGGGCATCCGCGCCGGCGTCTGCGGCTTTCTTGACTTCATTGATCGTCCCGCGTGTACTCTGCTGCCCGGCGCCAACAATGAAAGCGAGATCGCGTGGCACTGCTTCGCGCGCGACTTCGATCACCTGCAGATATTCACGTTCGTCGAGATGCGCTCGCTCGCCGGTGGAACCAAGCACAACGTAACCAGCGACGCCCGCTTCGTTCCACTTCTGAATATTGGAACGAAGAGCGCGCGCGTCTATCGCACCGTCTTCGTCAAAGGGAGTGGTAAACGGAAGCAGAAGGCCGCGCAGATTTTGTGTTGAGAACCTGGTCGCGGGAAGATCTCGTTCAATTGTTTGGTCGTTTCGTCTCAAGCCGAGGCATTATAACACTCCGCATCATCCGGGGGCGGCTGCGTCTCCGGCTGCATCTTCGGCTGCCGTTCCGTCTCCGGCTGCATCTTCGGCTGCCGTTCCGGCTCCGGCTGCCGCTCCGGCTCCGGCTGCGTCTCCAGCTCCGGCTCCCCCCGCATCGTCGCCGTCGGCCCCGTCAGCCGTGTAGGTGTAGGCCTTAGCCTTGGTGGACTTCTGACCAGCCTCATTCACAACCTCTACGTCAACCACCCCGACACTATCACCAGCCGGAACATCGGCTTTGATTGACGTATCACTCACGATCTCGATATTGGCCGCCGGCTTGCCGCCAACAAACACTTTCGCTCCAGCAGCAAAGCCAGTTCCCGTTATTGTTAACTTGTTGCCACCTGCTAGCGGTCCCTCAGTAGGATCGATGCCCGTGATACCAGGACCGGGAGTTAGGCTGTCTTTTCTGGAAGCGTCTCCCTGCGACTTGAATAGCGTGTTAAAAACCTCCGCCAATTTGTCGGCAGCCTGTTTCGAAAACATCCCCGTGAGGCCGGCAATGGCAGCAATTCCAAAAGGGTTGATCTTTGCAGGATCATTTGCAAAGTCGCCGCTAAGGACCACCGAGAGCAACCCTCCCCTAATCGCGAAATAAACAATTAGTGCCAGGCAGACACCCACGACGGGTCGCAGCAGGTACCACAGCATCCAACTCGGACTGAACTGACGGTTGCCACGATAATCGGAATAGGAAGTTGCAGCGTGGATATAACTCCCAAGCGCACCGGCGACAATTACCAGCAGAATCAAGCGCTCCTCTATCGTAGTCCAAAGGTTCAATTTGTTGATTAAGAAAAACAGTTGGACGGGCCTGCCGGGGGACGGCCAGGGGTGTGGCGGGAAAACCTTGAATAGGAGATAGATCAATATGAATGGGAGCACCACATAATAAGTCCCGAGAATAGCGCGCGCCCGGTTCAGTCTCTGTTGTCTCTGTTTGCTGTCTTCCTCTTCCTTGACTTGTTCGGGGGTTGGTCCTTCGAGCATAGTCATGATGTTTGTCCTCTCAGGCTAGATTGGCTTAATAATACACTGCACTCGCGGTAGTTCGGTCGAACTTATCGCGGTGAATTTGCACGTACCAACTCGAGTAGCTTATCAGTGTCCATTTTGAGTCCAAAGTTAAAACGCCATCCTCGTCTTCTGTCCGTCTCAGTTGCGTTCGAGTAACTCACAGAGAAAGGAACTGCCATACCTTTGAAGAGCGGGAAACCCATCAAGAACTGAAGCGAGCCGATGTCAGCTTTTCTTCCTTTCACGCGGCGGTTTTCAAACATCCTTTCATAGCTACCGACAAATGAGTAAGTAATGCGGCCAAGATCGAGAGTCTCCGTAAACGGGCTCGCCGCGTTCCCTTCGAATGAGAGAGCGACATTGACAGCGCGCATCCGCTGCTGTTTCAGGACTGCGTTGGGCTGATGATAAAAGGAAACCGCCGCATTCGCGGTGATTGTCTTCAAGGGCAAAGGACGCAGCATGGGGGTGTTCTGTTCGAATAGCAGCTTGAATTCGGAGTAATTGCCCATCACTGGTTCACGGTGGTCAATGTAGGCAACAGTCCCCAAAGGTCCCTTGAAGAATTCATCCAACTTCTTATTGAAGGCCTCTCTTACGACCTTGAGGTTCAACTGAGCAGCAACCAAATTCGGCACCAGTATCTCTTTGAATTGATTCACTGCACTGGGACTCAGTTTGCTGACTTGGCTGGAGACATTATTCCTTAAATAATCCAGCATGGTATCGGACAACTGACAAACGTTCTTGTCGCTGAACGTCCCGTCCGCGTTAAGATTCCTTTTGAAATCGTCACCGGCCATCAGAGAAACGGCTGCGGACTGAAGTTCAATGTTTACGCGAGCGGCTAGGGGGCCCAGGACAGGCTCAGTACTAATAAACAAGGCCGCATTGTTGAGAGCAATTAAACGGGCCTGAATGTCTTTCGCTACCCCATCCCAGATCGCCTCTAGTTTCTTTGACCGCGGACTGCGATCCCCCGCAAACCTATACTTTATGGAGTACTCCCGCAGTTGACTGCGGGTGGCGCTTCCGAGTAGCTGATCCTGCTTCGCAATATTGAAGCTGGCGGAAACCCCGAATCGATTAAGGACTCCCGCATTTTGGTAGGCATTTCCGTTATTGCCCTTGTTCAGCATGAAAAGTGCTGCGGGCGAAGTACTGAGTGTAAGGATCGAGTCTCGTACATTTTTCTCGACCAGTCCATTCTCGATACCGAAGCCTAACAACCAGGCGAATCCGGGTTTGTCTACCGCACTAACAGACGCAGCAGAGGCAGAAGAACCTAACTGCTTATCCGTACGAACAGTCTCACCAAGGTAGCGGTAGGGCTCCAGTTCACCCAGTGAAATTGTTTTCGTTTTCGCTGGATCTTCCGTCAGCGGGACAGTGACCTGGACGTTTAGAGCGTCCGCAACCGTATAAAAGACCAGTTTGTAATTCTGGCTACTAATCTCCTGGGCTTTCTCTTTAAGCGAACCTTCGTTGATAAGAATGCTCTTAGCAAGTCTATAGACTTCGTCCGTCAATATCGGAGGAAACTTCTTTGGGTCACAAGTCGCCTTGGTCGGGGAAGGAGAGGCCGCGGGGGTGGGTGAGGGAGACGCCGTCAGAGAAGCATTGCTCGCTGATTTTGCGGGTTGCGGTAGGCTCCCCGCGTCAGAGTCCGCCCCGGCACTCTCGGTAGCCGATGATCGGTCTTCACCTAATCCCAGGCTCACTCGAAGGATACTGATCTTGTCAATTATTTGCGCCTTCTCTTTCGCTAACTTGTCTCGAGCTTTGGCGGCCTCAGTATCGTTGGAGTCTGCCGAAGATTGGATCTTCGAGAGAACATCAATCTGTTGTTGCAAGGGAGTAAGAGTGCGTTCGTACAAGCGAAGCAAAGTGCGTTTGTAGATCTCCAGCGTAGAGGGCGCCATGGTGCTGACATCCATCGCCTCCATACGCTTAATCTTTTCCCGCAAGTCGTCCACATTAGCGGATGAATTCCCGGATTGGGCCACGACAGAACTGGCCACCAAAAGAGCAATCATGAAGATTGCCAATGAGATTCGGAATCGTGATTTCATCTCTTTCCCTCAGCAACGCTCGTCAACCTGTCGGGGCCTAACGCAACTCCTGAGACAGGTTACTGAACAACTTCGAACTTGAATTGTTTGTCCAGCAACGGATCACCATTAACAATAGAGGCCGTAAATGGGCCTGAGTTGTTCGGACTATTTCCGTTGATGTCCAGCCGGTATTTTGCACCGTCCGGCGCTCCCAGAAAACCGAATTCGATTGCAAAGAAATGGATTTGACCTACTGGCTTAGTAACCTTGAAGGCATACCTGCCATCCGGTGGTTTATCGAGCGCGGTCGTATCCAAGACGGCGGTGTATAGCTGTCCGAGGTTAATGCTCGGCGTTATCTGGATGGTCACATCCTCGCCGGGGTTCACTTGGTACAAATACTTGTCAACTTTCTTCATACTATGCTCCCTCGCTTTTGAACGGCGACCATTGACGAACCGACTTCGCCAATTTTTTGTAAGTGAAACTGTGTAAAGAGATCGCTTCAAACTTCCGAACTGCGATCTTGAAGTGTCGTATATGGGGTTTTCATTTTATATGAGAGAACGCCCCATAACATTTCAGATTCTTGAAATTTCGCCGGAACCAACCTGACCGCTCCAGCCAGAGTAATTCACGCCTCAATTAGTAGTTAACGCGTAAACCACAACCAAATTCCCTCAGTCAGTTTCTCCGGGAGCAAAGGCGGCTTCGCAACCGATAAGAAGAAAAAGGTGTCGAAGTCGCCGTGGTTAAGGGAGAACGCGCCCCGCAGCGCGTTGGACCGGATAATGTTACGAGGACAAGCGCCTTATACTCCGCTGCAAAAACGCTGTCAAGCGAATTGTCCTTGTCCCCGCGTTTTCTGCCCCCAGCACCCCCTTGTGACATTCCGTAAAGGTCCACCCCTTTACTGAGTCGCGGGTAGGCCTAAGTAAACTCCTCGCCAATCCACTATCAATATCAGGAGGCGCCAAAACATTTCACTCACGAAGGCTAAGTCTGCGCTTGACCAAAGGTTCAACCTAACCCGATGATTGAAGCTGGGCATCATTATTCCGCAGCGAGGCTGGAGGCCTAACTCATGGGCAGATATCGTTTCATACAACTTGACGTTTTCACGAACCGCGCTTTCTGCGGCAATCCACTGGCGGTATTTCCCGAAGCTGAAGGAATAAGCGACGAAGTGCAGTTGAAGATCGCGCGGGAGATGAATCTGTCGGAAACTGTTTTCGTCCTGCCGCCGCGAGACGAAAAAACTTTGCGACACTTGCGGATCTATACACCGACGCGCGAGATTCCGTTCGCGGGCCATCCGGTTGTCGGTACCTGGAACGCGCTCGCGCGCGAAGGCGTCGTTCCCGTGCCGGAAGGTGGCAGCGGCTGGACGCAAATTTTCCACGAGGTCGGCGTGGGCATTCTGCCGGTGGACATTGAATTCAAGAATGGTCAGCCTGTGCAGGTGGTGATGACGCAGGGAAAATTTGAGATCCAGGGCGAGATCGACGATTCGCATGAGCAGGCGGAGATCGCAAGGGCGCTTGGCCTCGCGCGCGAAGATCTCGATGAGAGCCTGCCGATTCAGATCATCTCGACTGGTTTGACTGCGCTGGCCGTGCCGATTCGTTCGCTGGCTGATCTGCGTCAATGCCGCGTGAACGGCGGACTGTTGGGAGAAATTTACACGAGCGTCGGCGCGACGGGTTGCCATGCGTTTACGCGCGAGACCATAGAGATTGGCGCCGCGCGAGTGCACGCGCGATTCTTTGCTCCCGCCGACAACATTCCAGAAGATCCCGCAACCGGCAGCGCTGCGGGTGCGCTCGGCGCATACCTGGTTCACCACAACGGCGTGGGAGTCGAACCCGTTGACGGAAAATTTTGTTTCGTAATTGAACAAGGCGACTTCATCAATCGTCCGAGCCGCATCAACATCGAAGTCAAAGGCGCGCCGGGCGCAGTCGAGCAAGTGCGCGTTGGCGGGCCGTCGGTGGTGGTTGCGAATGGGGAAGTAGTTTTTTGAAGAGTTTCTCGCAAAGGCGCGAAGGCTACATACGCAAGGCGCAAAGTGTTCGTTCTTTGCGCCTTTCGGTTTTTTCTTCGCGGCTTTGCGTGAAACCCCTTTGTAGCTTTTCGACCGCGTGATTTAGACTCCTCGCGATGAATGGAGAGAACCTCGATCTATTGATCATCGGCGCCGGACCCGCAGGACTCTCCGCGGCGGATGCAGCCGCGCGCGAGGGCTTGAGCTATTTGGTGATTGAGAAAGGAACGATCGCCGACACGATTCGCCAGTATCCCGTGGGTCGCACTTTGTTCTCAACGCCGAATGAGTTGGAGATGCGCGACGGAATGCTGCAGCCGGTGCGCGAGAAACCAACACGCGAAGAGTTGTTGTCTCACTACATTCACTTCGTGCTCGATCAGGATCTGAAAATCAACTCGGACGAAGAAGTCATCGACGTCGAACCGCTCGAAACTGAAGCGTTCCTCGTTCGGACAAATCGAGCTGAGTACAAGGCAGCGCGTTTGCTGTTTGCGATCGGAGCGATGGCCCATCCGCGTCGTTTGAACATTCCCGGCGAAGACTTGCCCAAAGTCCATCATCGCTTCGTTGAGCCTTATCCATACGTGCGCAAGAACGCGCTCGTGGTCGGCGGTGGCAACAGCGCTGCCGAAGCCGCGCTCTTTCTTTCGGAAGAAGGCGCGCGCACGACGATGGCGATCTGGCGCGAAGATTGGGAAAACCGCGATCCGAAAGCGGGCGCGATGAAACACTGGGTGCGCTCACCACTCGAACGCGAGATTGCCGAAGGTCGTCTACGCGTAATTCTCTACAAACACATCAACGAGATCACGGAGCACGAAGTCAGCATCGCGACCGAAGACGGCGAGACGCTGACCGTACCCAATGACGTCGTTTTCGTTTTGATTGGCAGCGACGCGGATCTTACGTTGCTGAAGAAGTTGGGGGTGAAGACTGCTCCCGGAAAGTTAACCGAAGTTCCCTTCTATGACCCCGAAACTTTTGAAACCAACGTGCGTGGAATCTATGTCGTTGGTCATTTCACAAACGCGCGACACATCAAGGCAGCGATCGATGTGCCGCGCCGGATCGTGCCGTTGATTGCGCAAAGCCTGCGCGCCGCTGTCTAGCAACCGGCGTCTCA
>JBGPWL010000135.1:0-9713 GCA_041492185.1 Pyrinomonadaceae bacterium
AATGAATGGAAGATGATTATGCAAACTGGCGTGCTTGATTATTCCCGCTGACGCCGGCGAAGAATTCAATAAGCTTCGTTTCATCCAGCAGACCATTGGTTCTCAAACCACTACACACATCAACTCCAAACGGTCCTACTGCTTGAATCGCCTCGCCGACGTTATCGCTCTTTAATCCGCCCGCGAGAAAAATCGGAACCGAAACCCTTTCCCTAATCTGCCGACTTAAGCTCCAGTCATGCGTGCGTCCGGTGCCGCCGAGTTCCTTTACTGCGAGTGACTGATTGCCGGAGTCGAGCAGGATTGCGTCAACCGATGGTGCAAGCGAGATCGCCTCGTCGACGGATTCAGGGCCAGTCACGTGAATCACCTGCACCAACGAAACTCCCGGCAGCTCTTTGCGCAGATCAGCGTGGCTGCCCGCTTCGAGTCGATCACAAATCTGAATCGTGTTTACTCTCAGGCGTCGCTGTTGCTCGACGATCGATGCTACGTCCTGCTTAGAAGTCAGCAGAAACGATCCGATCGCGGGTGGAATCGTCGCGGCAATCTCGGCAATTAGATCTTCCGCAATGGGACCGGGGCCGCTCGGCATTTCTGAAACCAGACCAATTGCCGATGCCCCGTGGTCGATGGCCATCCATGCCTCTTCGATGCTGGCAATGCAGCAAATCTTGACTCGTGGTTTAGTTGTAGCCTGCATTGATGATCAAAAGTGATTTGAAAGTTCGACAAGCGATTCGAGATAGATGTCAGGCTTTGCGCTCAACAAGCGTGCGCTACTCGGATACGCGCTGCGCACGCCGACCGTCAAGACGCTGGCACGCTTGCCCATTAGAATGTCCTCAGGAGCGTCACCGACGTAAGCCGACTCCGCTGCGTCGCTATGCAAACGTTGCAACGCGATCTCCAGACCTTCCGGATGCGGTTTTTTGTTTGCAATATGTTCGTTGCAAATGACCGTCTCAAAGACTTCAGCCAATTCCGATCGATCGATCTCGCGACAGACGCGACTCTCGCTGCCGCTGCTAACAATACCGAGTTGATAACCTTTGCGATGCAGATAGAGAATAGTTTCTGCCGCGCCTTCAATTAACTCTGCCGTCTCCTCGCCGTAATGCTTCATCCACAATTCATCGGCCCTCTGCCACCGCTCTTTCGGCAGACCAAGTGCTTCGTAAGTCGAATACCAGTTAGGCGAGTAGGTCGCCTCGTAAATGTCTTGCGGGAAAGCGACTCCCAATTCGTCAAACGTTTTTTGAAACGCGGCGAGGCCGAGGTGGGCGGAATCTGCGAGTGTTCCATCCCAATCGAAGAGCAATGTTTTGATTGCGTGTGTGGGGGTGGACACTCAAGCGACTCCATTAAGAATTGCTTCCGGACTGAGGAGCGTCTCTTCCAATCGAGCCAGGTATCGCCCCACGGTCAGCCCGTCCATTAGCGCGTGGTGTACTTCCACGGAGAACGGCAACAGAATGCGCTCGTTCTCCTTCGTGAATTTTCCGAACGCGATCTTCGGCACCGAATCCTCGCGCCCCCAATTGCGCGCGTGCGAAAAGCTGGTGAAGGACACCCATGGCAACACGGTGAAGTGAATCGCATCGTCGTTTGGTCGCGGACTGAACGTTCCGGCGGATCGCGCCTCGTCAACGCCACGCATCGCTTTGATTATGAACGTCTCGAAATCTTCTTCATAATCAAAGTACGCCATGATAAAGCTTTCGTTAGGCAGAAGCACGGTCGTCCCGCCATGAATCACGTCATGCACCAGCACCTTGCCTTCTCGCAGGCGATAGCGGAACGGCTCGATCTCGTTTGCGATGCGCAGCGCGAAGTAATGGTATGCGAGAGTGACGTTGAATTCCGGACGCTGCCGCAGCGCCGCCAGAAGATTCGTAACGTCGAGCTTGGTACAAATGTTGAAGTATGGCTTGTCAAAGCCAAGGAAGAACTCAAACGTATCACGCCGCGCCCAGCTTGCTACGTCAAGGTAGTGTGGCATGCCGGAATTGTAACCGATCGAGCTGAAGCGCGTTTACCAATTTATCACCACTGCTCATAAGCAACGCCGCCATGAGAGCATAAAGAGTTCCCAGTCCAGCGATCAGATAATTCCTCAGTTGCGCAATCGTCGGCAGACTACCGGAAGAAGGTGAAAAGCGGGTTAAAGGCAATCATTGAGTTAATGAACGTTGTGTCCAAGGGAGTATTCCAGAGACCTCTCAGAAAACAACTACTCGATTTGATTCCAGATTGATCAAGGATTGTCGACTCGCGTTTTTCATTTCATATTGATGAAGAGCTTACTGTTCCGCCGAATATGTTCGTGCTAGAATTCAATCCGGTTCGCCATGTCTTCAAGCACAAAGAACATCTATGACGAGCACATCAAGCCGCTGTCACGTGAGCAACAGCTTCTCCTTTTAGATCTGTTGCAGACCGAACTCGCTAATGGTGACGATGACGGGCGGCGACATAGCATTCTTGAGCTTCACGGCCTGGGTAAGGAAATCTGGGAAGGCGTCGATCCAAAAGAGTACGTGGGTAAGTTGCGTGACGAATGGGATGAGCGCGTTAGATGAAACTCGACGAAGCCCTTCAGGGAGTATCAAGCCTTGCCTTTGACACCGCGCCAATTATTTATTTCGTCGAAGCGAATCCTGCCTACGACAAGTTAGTCTCCAATATCTTCAATCGAGTGTCTGCCGGCGAGCTGGAGGGTTGGACTTCAGTCATCAGCTTGAGCGAAGTGTTGGTTCAGCCAATTGTGGCGGGCAGAAACGACCTTCAGAACGCACATCGAGAGCTCCTTCTCAGGAGTTCCAATTTTCATACGCTTCCGATAAGCGCGCCGGTTGCCGAAGACGCCGCACGGTTGCGAGCTACCTATGGCCTTCGCCTACCCGACGCGATACAAATCGCTTTCGCTATTGACGCCGATTGCCAAGCTATTGTCTGCAACGACCACTCAATGCGGAGTGTCTCAGAATTGTCAGTTCTAGTTCTTGATGATCTTGAGCCTTGAATCTTCGCGATAGGTCTTCACTGCCCTTGAGGCTACCCCCGCTCGAACTTTCTGCATCATAGCGCTGACAAGGCGCAATTCTCGCGCGGTCTCCCCCGCATGGTCTAAGAGTTTTACCAGCAACAGACCTGACGCCGGTCTCGATCAGAAAACAAAGAAAGCGTGAACTCGTGCGGCGACGCTCTCAAGACGGTCGTGTATCTGAAAGTGTGCCCGGCCCAATGGCAGAGGTCGGAGATCAGAGGTCAGGGGTCAGCGCAGAAGCGAAACCACCGAGCCGCAAGGCATTGAAACGATCAGCGTTCTAAAGACCAAAGCGCAAATCTTCGATTAGGAGAAATACAATGAGTCAACTTGGAATATTCGCATCACGCCTGGCGCGATCGAATCCGCTTGCGGCGTCCCGCAGACCCTCGACAACAGTGACAGAATCCGTGATCGCACAAACCGTTGCGATCTCAATCAAGGCTCTTTGCCTGACACTTCTCATCGTTTTCACTGCGATTGCCGGTCTGGCACAAAGTGCAGTCGCCGCCGCAGACGGCTGGGTCGTATTGCCCGTAGATGAATACCGCGCATTGCGGCGTGCAGCCTTTCCGCTCGATGTAGAGCCGGCGCCGCCTCCAGTTGAGGCGACGCTGACGCGCATTGACTACGAACTCAAAGTCGACGGCGATCTCGCATCCGGAGAAGCGCGGCTAACGGTCGACGTGATCAAAGACGGTTGGGTGCGATTGGCGATGCCTGAAGGTTTGATGGTGCGCGAGGCGCGTCTCGACGGTCGACAGGTTACGCTTGTCACGCGTCCAACCGACAAAGGACCAGGCGCCGGCGATCTGCTTCTATCAAAAGTCGGCCGTTCGGTATTGATCCTGAAAATCGTC
This sequence comes from Pyrinomonadaceae bacterium, assembly GCA_041492185.1. Taxonomy (GTDB): domain Bacteria; phylum Acidobacteriota; class Blastocatellia; order Pyrinomonadales; family Pyrinomonadaceae; genus JAOAPY01. Next base: position 3,910 of record JBGPWL010000135.1, read on the forward strand.
GCGCCCGTCGCAACAGTTGCAGGAACAGATATCCTGCAACTGCCCGTCAGCAATTCAGCAGTCTCACACGCCACGATTGAGTTGGCGCGCCAGGGCGTTGACGTGCGCATTACCGGCGGGCTGCTGCTGGAACATTCTGAATCGGCAGCGGGCAGTCGTTGGGTCGCTAACGGACGCGGCAACCAGCCGCTGACCTTTGCGTGGCGACGTCGCGTAGATGATCAGCGCGCGTCTCAAGCGCTCAGACTGCGCGGCGCGGTCACTGAGCTCGTGGGACTCGGAGAAGACGCGACTCAAATCAACGCCGAAGTCCAGGTCGAAGTGTTGCAGGGTATCGCGCCGGAAGTTCGCGTGCACTTGCCGGAGCAGTTCACCGTCAATCAAGTTTCGGGAGCGATGGTGGCGGACTGGGACGTAGTTTCTCGCGATCTCATAGTCGCTTTTATTGAGCCGGTGCAGACCACCGCGCGGTTTACCGTGAGTGGTGAACTGCGACTGCCGCGCGCCGGCAAGCTCGATGTTCCGCTGTTGCGACTGCCCGCGGCCGAGCGCGAAACGGGAGGCGTCGCCGTCGAAGTGCTTGGCGCCGGCGAGATCAAGGAGCGGCAAGCGAGCGGAATGGAAGAAGCCGAAGCCGCCGATCTGGGGCAATTGATTTCGAGCCGGCAATCGCCATCGCTGATCGCGTTTCGACTGCAACCCGCCGAGGGAAAATCCGACCGGTCGCTCTCGCTGAACGTCGCGCGTTACACGCCGCAGGCGGTGCTAACAGCGAATGTTGAAGAGGCCGAGTACAACGCGCTTATCACCGGCGACGGAAAGATGCTGGTGCAGTCGCGCTTTGCGGTGCGAAACAATCAGCGAAATTTTTTGAAGCTCACGCTGCCGGCAAACGCGACCTTGTGGAGTGCTTCGGTTGCCGGCCGCCCAATCAGACCAGGACGCGCGCCGGATGGTGCGTTGTTGCTGCCACTCGAAAAAACGAGATCGGGAGATGACGCCGCGGCTTTCGTCGTCGAAGTTTCATATCTCGATCACACCCCGGCGTGGAGTGACAAAGGCCACCTGCGATTCTCGTTGGTAGCGGTGGATTTGCCGATATCGAAGTCGCACCTGTTGTTGCATCATCCGCCACTCTTTCGTTTGACGCCGCCGCCGGGAATATCAGGGAGCTTCCGCGTGGCGCCTTACGAAGCGCCGGAATCTCCGGCCCTGCAACCGGGCGCCAATCGTCCTTCAGTAAGTTCAACTACAGCGCCCGAACCTCTGCCACAAAACGCGAGCGATGAGGCAACGAAGCAACTTGTTTCGCACTTGCGCGATGCCAAACGACCTTCTACGCCGGCGCGCAATCTGCCACTACGAGTTTCGTTTCCGCATTTTGGTCCTTCGATCTTTTTGATTTCGGAATTGACCAGCGAGAACCAGACGCCGGTGGTGGAACTTGATTTCCAACGTGACAAGAAACGAGGTGAGCGATGAAAAGATCAATAACAAATCTTCTGCCGATCATTATCCTAATAACTGTCGTTACTGCGGCTTATGGCCAGGGGCGGAACGCAAGATCAGAGATGACAATCCCCGCCACGGGCGCCACGGGAACAGTGACGCTCTCGCTTGCCGAATACAACCGGCTCAGTGAACTCGCTGCGCATAGGCCGAAGACGCCTGAAGGGCCGCCGCTGCCGTTCGTCTTGTCGCGCGCCGCGTTCAAAATGCGCGTCGATGATCAGTCGCTGACTGGAGTCGTCGATATCGAGGGCGCGTTGTTGGAAAAAGGATCCGTGAAAGTCCCGCTCACAACGGGACTAACGATTCTTGATGCAAAGCAAACCAACAGCCCGTTGCCGTTGATGCAGGAAGGACAAACGCACTCGGCAATCCTGAATGGTCCCGGCCCGTTCTCGCTTTCTCTGAACGTCGCATCCGGACTCACCGTCGAGGCCGGACGCGCTTCTTTCATCATTCCTGTTCCGTCGGCAAGCAGCGCGCTGCTCACTCTCGACCTGCCGGGCAACCACGCAAATGTGCGAGTCGAGCCGGGTTTGATCACGAGTCGGAATACAGAGAACGGCCACACCATCATCGAAGCGACGCTCGAGCCCGGCAAGCCCGCGCGTGTGTGGTGGACCACCAGAGAGATTGCGGCGCCCGTTGCGCAACGCGAAGTGCGCTTTCTCTCCGACATCAAGACGGTGATTTCAGTTGGCGATTCGCAATTGCGCCTCGCCGCCCTGGCTGATCTCACTGTGATTCAGGGCGAAGCCGCTGAGTTCAAAATGTCTTTGCCGGCTGGCTTTGAGCTGACCGAGGCGTCAGGCAGCACGCTCGAATCCAGCGAGATCCAAAACGGTGTGTTGATACTGAGAGTGCGCGAGCCTGCTCGGCGCAATCATCAGTTTCTGATCGCCATCGAGCGCGCAAACAAAGAAACAAAAGTCGACGCGCCATTGTTGGCTTTTGCCGGAGCGCAACACGAAACCGGCGAGCTGCTGGTTGAAGGTGTCGGCGCGATGGATCTCACGCCGACGGAAAGCGGCGGGCTGCGACGCATGGACGCACGTGAGGCTGGGGCCATCGCTCGATCGCTGGCGCGCTATCCGTTGCAGGCGGCGTTTCGTTACAACCGCCGTCCCGGCGACACGCCCAAGCTTCAACTCGAATGGACGCAGTTTCCTGACAGCGCGGTGCTTTCAGCGGTGGCCGAGCGCGCTACCATCACCACGCTGACGAATGGCGAAGGAAAGTCTCTGACTGAAGTGACACTACGAGTGCGCAATCACTCGCAGCCATTTGTGAGAGTTGAGTTGCCGCCCGGCGCGCAACTGCTGTCCGCCGAGGTTGAAGGCGAACGGGTGAAGCCGGTGCTCGGCGCCGACGGCAGTCGCGTTCCGTTGTTGCGCGTCGGATTCAATCCTTCGGGCGCGTACACAGTGTCGTTCGTGTACCTGAGTTCGGGAACGCGATTCGCGAAAAGCGGCGCGTACGAAATGGGCCTTCCCAAGCTGGATATTCCAATCAACTTGTTGACCTGGGAGATCTCGCTGCCGGATCGACTTGAGGTGAGACAATTCGGAGGCAACGCGCTCGCGGCCGAACTCTTTCCCGCGGCCGCTCAGAATGTTCTTGTGGGTAACGAGGACGATTTCAGCGGTACGGAAGCAAACATCTGGGCGCAAACCGGCGGCGACTTGATGAAGTTGGAAGCTGGACAAATCGGCGGGATCATCGCGGACCCTAATGGCGCTGTAATTACCAATGCGTCCGTCACAATCACCAACACGCAAACGGGCGCGAAGATAACAACCAGGTCTGATGGGGACGGGCGTTGGGTGGTTTCAGGAGTTCAGCCCGGGGCAGTGAAGGTCACCGTTGAGTCGCAGGGCTTCAAGAGAATGGACCAAGACCTCGAGTTTGCGGGATCACGACCGGTGCGGCTGGGGACGACGCTTGAAATCGGGGCCCCGGCTGAGACAGTGAACGTTACGAGCGGCAGCAACAACTTGAGTCTGGACGGCTTGAACCGAATGGAGGAGCAGGTGAAAAAGAAGCAGGCCGCACAACTCAACACGCCGTCGCAGAATGTATTCAATCTGCAGCGCCGAGTCGCCGGCATTCTTCCGGTTCACGTCGACGTTCCGCGCGCCGGCAAATCCTATCGCTTCGTTCGCCCACTCGTGTTGGATGAGGAAACCAGGATCACGTTTCAATACAAGTCGAGATAGGTTTTACCAGAAAACTGATGGTTTGCGACCCCGCGCACTCGCACGAGGAAGTATGAAGCGCAGATCCACAGAAGCGCCGCAGTGAGCCACGCTAACGAGCTGCGCGCGCAGGGCAAAGGGACTGGTGCCATTCGTGTTAGCCGCCGTGACAGAGTTGATCTGGCGCGGCGATTAGCAACGGTACAGAACCAGAAGCGGTAGCGACCGGTTGCGACCGGGTCAACGCTGACTGTTATTAGAATGGCTACAGAGCACTGGTCGTCAGTTTATAACTAAGACCTGGCGTTTAGCTTTGTTTCAGCTTCACGGATATAGTGAATTAATGAATTACCCGCAAGCTGACACACGATGAAAGCGATAGTCTTGTAGTCTGAGTGATTGAGTGGTGTCCCTTGCTGCTTTGAAGAACCAGCGGAAAAATGATGAAGTTCACCCCGCTTTTTCACGAGCAATCGTATTAACCCATCAGAGCTAAAAGGTTGGGATTTCCCATTAATGCCAGGATAGATTCTATCAATTGCAAATCGCCGATCATTTCATCTTTCAGACTAACCTCGTAATTAAAATTCTCGCCGAATTTGCGCTCTTGAGGAGGAACTTTGTAAAGAAAGTATTGAGTCGGGTCACCAACTTCAGAAATAACGCGCACTTGATTTAGGAATCCGGTTTCATGGTGAGCGTATAAGATGAATGTCTTGCGTCCCTGTTCCAGCGTAGAACCGCCTCCCAGAAATATCTTTGAGTCCACGTCGCAAACAACTCCGAACTTCATCATTCCTCCTTTTAACTGCGAAGTGCAGCTTCGTATCTTGCTTTCCAAAAATCTTTGGCGATGTCTGTGTAAGAACCAAAAAACGTCCATAGGTAACGGCATCGTTCACTAAGTCCGTACTTAAAATGAATCTCAATCTCGGAGCATATCGCAAGCATCAACGTGATTGCGGAGTATAAACTTGTCAGCCGATAGTGCATGAGATGATTCTCAAGCGGCTTTTTCCAATCGTCTCCCCAACATTCTCTTGCAATCTCTTCAGAAAAGAACATTCCTCGGTCAACAATTCCTTTCAAGCTCAAGTGTGTCTGACCGGAAAGGTAACGGTACATCCAAGAATTTACATACTCGATGAATGGAATGATAGCCGGTTGCGGATTCCGTTTTTCAAGACGCTGCTTCACGCGGCCAGGCGTTGGCCACTTTCCTATTTGACTAGGGTTTTTGATTTCACTAGCGCTGATACCGAAGTCCTTTTCCTCTTTGGTGATTTGCGCCTTAAGCGCGTCAATGTACGGCTGCCAGTCGCCTAGGTTTCCGTGATACTTGAGAACGTGGTCCAGCTCCAGCTCTTCGCTCGCCATAACCGGTCTTAAAGAGAAGCTCACTGTAGTTTGGGATATCCTCTAACAAGAAGAGAATCATTATCAGTTGTTCAAACAGCGAACGGACCATTGGGGCTACCGATAGTACAAATTCAGGTTTCCGGTGAGCATCTTCAGGCGTATCCGCACAGGTGTAAGCGATCGTCTGGTAGGTGTTCGTTGCAATACGAATCAGGAAAGTAAATATCGTCCTGGCGCTGTTGATGTCTGCGTACCGGGCATCCCATCGGCGTTCTAGACTGTTTGCGGTTGCCTCAAATAGCGTGAGCAAATCGTCCTTGACAACCTTATAATTCAGTCTGTCGTCTTCATTGACTCTTATGAATTCCATTTGCTCGCCCTAATTGCTTCAGGAATCACGCTGCGCGCGGCGTTCTTGTAAACGATGCCGCCCTTCATCACAAATAGCGACGCGCCGAACGGCCGTGATGTCTTTCAACCGATCCCATCAAGCGCAACGTTTCCTTGCCGCGTAGCGGCACCATGACTTTAGCCCCGTCTTTCAAGGCGGGGTTAAGTCAGCAGGCAATCAATCTCGTCGCGTCAGCGACGACTGAATCAGCCCCAGACTCAGCGTTTATCGGATTCAATGTCATGCTTCTGCACTCGAAACGATTCAATCGTCACTCACGCGACGCGGATGCTTTTGCGTTCGCGTTTACCCGGCCTTGAAAGACCGGGCTAAATTCACTCGGCCGCTAC
>JBGPWL010000022.1:0-52841 GCA_041492185.1 Pyrinomonadaceae bacterium
CGGCATGGACCTCGTTTTTCAAAGAATTAACCGGGATCGATGCTCCCATGCTGAATGAAAAAGACACCGATGGCCTTAGCGATGGCAAGCTTCTAAAACGTTCTAGATTTATCAAACCAGGTTCGAGCTGAGCTGACGAAGGTGTGGTGCGTGAAGCGACACTTTCAGCCGAGGCTGGCATAGGAAATTTCGAAGGAGATAGGATGGCAGACAACACTATTCTTTGCCAAACAGGAAAGGTCACGGTTGCAAAGTACCGTTCGATGATTCAACAAAAGAGGAAACCTGAGGTCGCCCAGTTCATTCATGATCGATTTACCGAACGTTATATCACGCCGCTGAAAGGCGTTCCCAAAGAACAAAGGAACGGCTTCTGCACTATGGCGATCTGCTGTTTGATGATCGAAGCCTTGGAGTCCTTCTGGCGAGGATTGCCCCATACGAAAACCAAAGACGCGAGCCGAGGTGCATTTTGCTCGTTTTTCGCTAGAAGCCAAAACCTGAAAGACTTCAGAGGCCATGCGGAAGAGTTCTACACGCATGTACGATGCGGCATCTTACATCAGGCAGAGACGACTCGTGGTTGGAAGATTCGCCGCAGGGGCATTCTGTTTGACCCGACCACGCTGACCATTAACGCTACTCGATTTCACCGTGAATTGGCGCGATGTCTCGATACCTACTGCGATGCGCTTGAGGCTGACACTTCGGATACCGATTTATGGGTCGCCCTTGAAAGAAAGATGGAGGCGATATGCAAGAACTGCCAGCAAAGTCTTTGAAGGCAGAAATCGCGTTTGCCTCAATAAATCGACACCGAAGGGTATTTCATGACGCAAAAGACCCCTGCAACTCTGTAACTGTAAAACTGTAACATAATATATATTATCAGACGCGCGATGTATAGATTGTTCCCGCAAATCGGTGGGTTCCAACATCGTGTCGCCTGTCGCGAGCAACGATGGTTTCTTTTCCCCGCCATCGAATTGGCGCAACGTTTCAGGGACGGACCTGTGTCAGTGTTTGAATGATTAGTCTCCCGCGACGATCCGCACCCCCTTTGCGCTCAGGTTCGAGGCACTCCACTTGACGCTCATGCGACCATCACCTAGAGTACGAAGCCTGTCAGAATATCGCGTTCAATCATTAATTCATTTAAGAGGGTTTGTATAAGAGTGGCCATAAGAATCGAGAATCAGTGCGAGAGAAAACTGCCAAATGGTACGACAACACTTATCGAGGAGGCGCTGGACAATCTGCCGCGCGAGCACACGCGTGGAATCGAAAGGGTGCGCCTGGTTGAGTCAATCTCGGAACCGAGAATAAGAGCGACCGTGCAGGTGTCAGAGCTGCCCGGGCTTTACCATCCGCGTCAAGGGGCAAAGGGACCCTGGCTCGAGTTGGCGATCGGTGTTCTCCTTCCCACGAACAAACCGTTTCACAAACGGATCATCCCGCGACTTTCATTCAAGGGTAATCTTACAGCCGTGCTCTTCTCGCTGGTGGGGCAACACTATCATCTCACTCTGCGCCATTCTGTTAAGAAGACACAGATTGAACCTGCGGTGCGGCTCTATACTGAGAAACAATTGAAGGCCTGGAATGAAAAGCAGCACACTATTCGGGCGCGGCTTTTCAAACCTCTGCAACCGACACTCGAGCGGTGGGGCAAGACCCTGCAGAAACGCGCAGCGGCGGAGCGGAAAAAGAGCGCGTCGAAGTAGCATAGCTCTCCGCAATGAGCCTTTGTCAGAATTTAACTTGTGAAGTAATCAAGCATTAACTTTAACGCAAAGGACGCGGAGGTAATTCGCAAAGGAACGCGAAGAAGGGCTTTCCCTCGCGACCTTTGCGAATAACCTTTGCGTCCTTTGCGGTTAAGTGCGGCTCAGTCAGCCGAAGTTGTTTGGCTGTCTTCCTGATCCTGCTCGACACTATGCGCTGCTTTCCTCAAAGCAACTGCTACTTCAGACGGACTCACGTTTGCGCGGCGAAACTTCACTTCCAAACTAAATTCTTTTTCCGGCGCGGAGTATCGGAAGGTGTAGGGTTTTGCCTCGGGCACTATGCGCGGTCCACTCTCCTGACGCCTGATCTCGCGCGCGCCGTCGCGAGTGAGTCCCTGCGAGGCTATTTGTGACGCGAGCCGTCTCATTGATTCGTCGTCAGGTTGACGAAGGATTTGCAGCAAGACTGACTTCGCGCTAATACCGGAGCGCCGGCAAAGGTCGCGCACGTCCTCGGGAATGGACGCGATCGAAACAGCTTCGGTGACGGTGCTTCTGCTCTTCCCTACCTTGCGCGCAACGTCTTCGTGCGTGTAACCGAACCGCTCGCAAAGAGCAAACAGTCCATCTGCTTCCTCCCAGATCGTTAAGTCCTTGCGCTGCATATTCTCGATCAGCGCAATCTCCGCAACGCCACGGTCGTCGACTTCCATCTCGATGCACGGCACTTCGCGCAGCCCCGCTTCGCGCGACGCCCGCCAGCGCCGCTCACCGGCGATGATCATCCATCTTCCGGTAAGGCGTGAAGGCTTAACCAGCAGCGGTTCGAGCACGCCTTTCTCTCTGATCGAAGCGGTGAGCTCCGTCAAGTCGCCAATTTCCGTTCGCGGTTGATCGGGATTCGGATCCAGCTTGTCAACGGCAATCAGGCGGCCAATCTGCGTCGGCCGATGTTTGGATAGCTCCTCAACATAGTGGGAGTCGTGACGCATTTGCAACCCTGTTGGCAGTCCCCTTTTAGACACGGCTCATTACCTCTTCGCAAAGTTTGGCGTATTCGATGGCGCCCGATGAATTCGGCGCAAAGCTAAAAATAGATTCTTTGTAAGCGGGCGATTCTTCCAGCCGCACACTCTTGGTGATTACAGTCTCAAACACTTTCTCACCAAAGACGCGGCGGATTTGTTCGTACACTTCACGCGCCAGCGTCGTGCGCTTGTCGTGAAGCGTTACGAGCACTCCAAGGAGTTCAAGATTCGGGTTGGGTCTTGCTTTAACCCTTTCGATCGTTTCCAAAAGGTCGTCAGTGCCTTCGAGCGCAAAGTAGGACGACTGAATGGGAATCAGCGCGTGGGTCGCGGCAACGAGCGCGTTGACTGTTATCAATCCGAGTGTTGGTGGCGTGTCGATGACGATGACTGAATAACGATTGCGGAACGGTTCGATTCGATCTTTGAGGCGGAACGGCGCATCAAAGTCGCCAACCAGTTTCGATTCAAGCTTAGCGAGATTGATTCGCGCGGGAACGATATCGAGTCCTTCAACGGGTGTGTGATAGATCGCCTGCTCCACGGGCGCCTGGCCATCCATCAAGAGTTCGTAAGCTGAGCGTTCTACCGTTAACGGATCGAGAAACGAAATCGAACTGTTTGCCTGCGGATCGAGATCCAAAAGGAGCGAGCTCTTGCCGAGTCTCGCAAATGCAGCGGCCAAATTAATCGCGGTAGTTGTCTTCCCTACTCCACCCTTTTGATTTGCAATCGCGATTATCATTCGCTGTCCAAGCGGTCGGTGTCGTTATTTGCTAAACGCCAAAGAGTGCGTCTCGGCTCACATTGGTAGATCGCCGGCTTCGCCAATCACGTCGGGCCATTCCTCCTCTGCACCTGCGCCTTCCTCGGCGAGCTCTTCGTCGGACGGAACTGCGTTCTGCGACGCTTTGATTACTTCCATATCCACATAGATGGGGCAATCCGCGCGGAGAGCAAGCGCGATGGCATCCGAGGGTCTTGAGTCGAGCACCATTCTATTCCCATCGCTGGTTTGCATTTCAATTACGGCGAAGAAAGTATTATCGCGCAGGCTGGTCACGACCACCCGCTCCACTTGAATACCCATTTCGACAATCAGGTTACGCAGCAAGTCGTGGGTCATCGGTCGCGGCGGAGCAATCTTTTCGATCTCAAGCGCGATTGCGTTGGCTTCGTAGGCACCCACCCAGATTGGCAACATCGTATCGCTCTGAACGTCCTTCAAAATGATGATGGGAGTACCACTGTTGGGGTCCATCATCAGGGCTCTGATTTTTACTTCTATCTCCATGCGAGCACCTCATTCATTGCCACAATCCGATCCGCAACTATGCGCTTGCTCTCTCCCCATAAAGGCTGTTGGGCTTGGCCTCGGTAATAATCACGTCGCTTAATTGGCCACAAAGACTTGCGTCCCCGGCGAAGTTTACCACTTTATGGCAGGTTGAGTGACCAGTCATGTCTTTGGCAGATCGGGAACTCTCGCCTTCGACCAGGACGCTGACCTCGCGCCCGACATAACTTGCGTAGACCTTTTCCTGCATCGCTCGCTGGACCTGCTCAAGCTCCAAAAAGCGGCGCGTTTTTTCCGCGTGCGGAACGTCATCGGTCAGCTTCGCTGCTGGTGTGCCGGGCCTTTTCGAATACTTGAAGATGTAGAGACCATCAAACTGGCACGCCGCTACAAGTCGTAGGGTCGCTTCAAAATCCTCTTCAGTCTCATTCGGAAAACCTACGATCACATCGCTAGTCAGGGCCAACTTCCGCCGCGAATTCTTTATCGTCTCGACCCGTCGGAGATAATTGCTTGAATCATAACCACGGCGCATGGCCTTCAACACGCGATCGCTTCCCGATTGGACCGGCAGATGAACCCAATCGCAGAGATTAGGACACTCTTCGATCGCGCTCACGATGTCCGCGTGAAAATCGCGAGGGAAAGACGTAGTGAATTTGATCCTTTCCATTCGCGTGTCGGCAACGGCTCTCAGTAGACGAGAGAAACGAGTGGCGCCGGGATAGTTCTCGATTCCTTCAACCGACCTGGGTCGGTAACTGTTTACATTCTGACCAATCAAATGAACTTCTTTGTAACCGAGTTCGCGGAGCTGCCGCACCTCATCAACAATCTCCGTTGCTGTTCGACTCTTTTCACGGCCTCGGGAGTAAGGGACTATGCAAAAGGAGCAAAACTTGTTACAGCCCTCGATGATCGGAACGAAAGCGACATACGGCGAATGCCGTTCAACCGGCGAGACGTCCCAGGATTCGCCTTCGGCGCGTTCGCCCAAATCCAGAACCGCCAATTCCCCTCCCCTGACGCGTTCGATCAGCGAAGGAATGCGATCGGTCGCGCGCGTGCCGATCACGAGGTTGACCGAGGCAGCGTTATCGAAAATCGCCTCACCCTCAAGTTGCGCAACACAACCCATTACGCCAATCAGCGGTTGCTTTGTAGCTGTCAGCTCGCGAACTTCGCCGATGCGCGTGTAAACCTTTTGGGCGGCGCGCTCTCGCACTGAACAGGTGTTGAAAAGAATTACATCGGCTGTCTGTGCAGACTCCGTTAGCTCGTAGCCAGCTTTCCGCAACCCTGTTGCCGCGCGCTCGCTGTCGGTAACATTCATCTGACAGCCAAAAGTTTCGATGTAAACCCGCGTACTCATTTGCTGAGCAATCCCATCCTTCGAATGCCGCCAAGTGTAGCAGAAACCATCAGCGCAACGCGATAGTTCTTTGATTGCGTTACGCTAGTCTGCCGTTAACACTTGACGCTCTCTCGTTCCCTTAGTAGTATTCGCCCTCACGATTTCGTTTATCCCTAAGCACAAGAGAGGTTCCTCATGTCTTTCAACAAAGTAATTCTCGTCGGCAACCTCGGACGCGATCCCGAGTTGCGCTACACGCCACAGGGCACTCCTGTCTGCAGTTTTACTATGGCGACGAACGAGAGACGCAAGGATAAAACCGGTGAGATGCAAGACCAGGTAACGTGGTTTAAGGTCACACTGTGGGGTCGTCAGGCGGAGACTGCTTCGCAATACCTCACCAAGGGTCGGCCTGTTTATATCGAGGGCAGACTGCGAGTTGAAGAGTGGACCGATCGCGACGGCAAACCGCGTCACACGCTCGAGGTCAACGCAACTGATATGCAGTTTATCGGCGGGGCAAGATCAGAAGAACAGCCAGCGGAAAAGGCGGCCGCCGTGCCTCCGGCGACTGAGCAAGCCGATTTTCCCGAAGACGACGTCCCGTTTTGATCGAAAACCAGGTCACTTCTTGACTGGAGTTATGCCTGGCTCTGGGCCAGATCCGTCCATGACTCCCCACTGACCAAACTCCCTGAGTTTGCGATAGCGTCTCGCCAGCCTATCTTCCTGGCTGCAGCTAACTGCTTCAGCCAATCGTTGACTTAAAGCCGAGTCTAAATATCGCGCGGCCTTGTCGTATTCGGCGTGCGCGCCGCCTGGTGGTTCCTCAATGATCTGATCGACGATTCCTATTTCGTAGAGATTCTGCGCGGTCAACCGTAGACCCGCGGCAGCGCGCTCAGCCTGGCCGGCATCTTTCCAGAGAATAGCCGCGCAACCCTCCGGAGAAATTACCGAATAGATGGCGTTCTCGAGCATCAAGATCTGATCGCCGACGCCGATAGCGAGGGCTCCGCCGGAACCACCCTCGCCGATGATTGTCACAATAACCGGGACCTTGAGCTTGGCCATCTCACGGAGATTGTAGGCAATCGCTTCGGCCTGGCCGCGCTCTTCCGCGTCGATTCCCGGATATGCCCCAGGTGTGTCAATGAATGTGAAGATCGGGCGCCCAAACTTTTCGGCCAACTTCATTACTCTGAGCGCCTTCCGATAACCTTCCGGCTTAGGCATTCCAAAGTTTCGGTAGCTGCGCTGCTTTGTGTCGCGCCCCTTCTGCTGGCCGACAATCGCAATCGGCAGACCGTGGAACCGAGCGAATCCACACACAACTGCGGGGTCCTCGGCAAACCGTCTGTCACCATGAAGTTCGACGAAGTCTTCGAAGAGCCTTTCTATGAAATCGAGCGTGTAAGGACGTTCAGCATGCCGGGCTAACTGGACCCGCTCAAATGCGGTCCTCGACACAACCCGCGCCTCAGTAACTTCGCTGCTTCTGGAAGTCTTCTTGTCGCGTCGCTCAACTTTCGATTTGGCCATTCCCTACTCCAAGAGACTATTTGAATTAGACTGGTCGGGCGGGTGGCTTGCTCTCGATCAGAACTGAGCACCCCAGCTTTTGCACCGCAGCATCGAGCGCCTTGCTCCGATCAACGCGCAACGCGGGATTGGCCCGAACGCGCACCAACAGATCTTTTTCTACAAATACTTCCAAGAGCACTTCGCTATCGCCAGAATGTTTGTTCAGGACGTCTAAGATGCCATCAAACAATTCCGTACCTTCCATCGACGGTATGCGAATCACAACGGAATTGCTCTTGCTATCTAGAATACCATCCAGCCTCTGGACTTGATCAACGATTATCGTAGGAGGGTTGTCTTCGCTCAACTCAAGCCGGCCGGTCACCAGCGCTGGTAATTCATTATGCAGCAAAGAAGAATGCCTGCGATATACTTCTGGCCAGGCTACACATTTTGCTCCACCTGATTCATCCTCTAGGCGGAAAATTGCGAAGCGATCGCCCTTCCTTGTAGTGCGCGGCTGCAGGTCACCGATTATGCCGCCGATGTTCACCCGGCCACCACTTATCAGACTCGGCAGTTCCGCGGATCTGACTGCGTTTACTCGCCGCAAACGATCAATGTAATTCTCGAGTGGGTGCCCGGTGATGTAGAAACCCAACGCGTTCTTTTCAGCAGCGAGTAGTTCCTTGCGTGTCCAACCGGTAGCGCTTGAAGAAATCTGGTCCACCGAATTGTCCTCACTCTCACTGCCGAAGAGGCCGTTCTGCCCTTGTTGTTTGTTCCTGCGAGTTCGTTGTGCCCTGGCCAGGGCCGAGTCAATTGTGCCGTGAAGCTGGCCACGCCAGTCATCCAGGGACCGCGATTCCGGTTTCAGAGAATCAAAAGCACCGGCGCTAACCAGACTTTCCAGCGCGCGTTTGCCTATAGTTCCCTGCTCGATTCGTTCCGCAAAGTCAAACAACGCTTTGAAGGGGCCACCTTGGCGCGCGTCGATTATGGCGCTCACCGTCGCCTCACCGAGGCCCTTGATTGCCGCCAGTCCGTACCTGACACCTCCCTGCAACGGTGTGAACCCTGCATTGCTTTCATTCACGTCCGGCGGCAACAACTGAATGCCCTGGGCCCGCAACTCTTTCGAGTACTTGAATACCTTTGCGGCGTCCTGAGCTTCACTGGATAGAACTGCGGCGTAGAAATGTTCCGGATAGTGCGCCTTAAGATAGGCGGTTTGAAACGCAAGATAAGCATAAGCCACACTATGGCTGCGATTGAAACCATAATCGGAGAACTGTTCCATCAAAGAGAATATCTTCTCTGCTTTCTCGCGCTTTATTCCTCTATCGGTTGCGCCAGAGATAAACTTCACCTGGTGAACCGCCATCTCCGCCCGCTTCTTCTTGCCCATCGCCCTACGCATCAAATCTGCTTCCGCAAGCGTATACCCAGCCAGCTTCTGGGCCAACTGCATAATCTGCTCCTGGTACACCATGATTCCGTAGGTGTTGCTCAACACCTCCTTCATCTCAGGCACGAGATATCGAACCGTTTTCTTCCCGTGGTGTCTCAGGATGAATTCATCAACCATCCCACCATCCAACGGACCGGGTCGATAGAGGGCGTTTAAGGCCGCCAGGTCCTCGATTCCTTTCGGCTTAAGCTTTCTGCATATCTCCTGCATCCCTGAAGACTCAAACTGGAAGACCGCATCAGTGCGTCCTTCGGCAAAAACCGCCATTGCTTTGTCATCGTTAAGCGCTATATTCGGCCAGCTAATCTCGATTCCAAGCATCTGCTTAACGCTACCTAAGCAGTCACTTATTACTGTTAAGGCGGTAAGCGCCAGGAAGTCCATCTTAAGCATGCCGGTCTTTTCAAGGTCCGACATGACATATTGAGTCGTGAGCTCGTCTTTGGCGGAGACCGCAATCGGGATTAATTCCTGGAGCGGCTGTGGCGAGATGACGACTCCGGCTGCGTGGACAGAAGAGTGTCTGGCGCATCCTTCAAGCCGCCGGGCAATCTCAATCAATTCCCTAATCTGAGGGTTTGTTTCAGTTTCCCTGCGCAGCTCAGGTACTTGTTCAAGGGCTTGACCAATGCTGACGTTGCGTCCGCGGACCGGCGGGGGAATAAGTTTGGAAATTCTATCTACTTCGGCATACGGCATGTCCAACGCTCTGCCGACGTCTTTGATCGCAGCTCTTGACGCAAGGGTCCCGAAGGTAATGATTTGACAGACAGAATCGCGACCATAGAGATTTGCTACGTGGTTGATTACCTCTGCGCGGCCACGTACGCAAAAGTCAATATCGATGTCAGGAAGCGATACGCGACCGGGGTTGAGGAATCGCTCGAAGATCAAGTTGTACTTAATGGGGTCAATATCTGTGATTCCGAGACAGTAAGCAACGAGACTTCCGGCAGCCGAACCACGGCCAGGACCAACGGGGATCAGGTGCTCTTTAGCATACTTAACAAAGTCCCAGACAATTAGAAAATAACTCGCAAAGCCCATCTGCTTAATCATCTCAATCTCGCTGGCAAGGCGAGTCTGATAATCGGCAAGAGCGTGTCCCGTTTCCGAGCTTGCGGTTTCACGCTCCCAGACCGTCTGTCGGCGCTGCTCAAACCCCTCCCTGACTACCTCTTCAAAATATTCTTCCACCGAGAGCGCCCCGGCCACCTCAGGTATTGGGTATCTGGGAAGGTAGTTAACATCCTCCGGCAAGTTGAGATCGCACATCTCCGCGATCTCAACCGTACGTGTCAGAGTTTCCGGTAGCTCATTACCGAAGATGTTCCACATCTCTTCCGGCGAGCGTACATAAAAGTTAGGGGTCTCGAAGCGTAAACGGTTCGTGTCATTAACCGTCTTTGCTGAGCCGATACAAAGCAGCACGTCATGAGCACGTGCGTCCTCGGGGTACAGATAATGAGCATCGTTGGTGGCGACCAGGGGAATGCCGGTGCGCTTTGAAAGCTCAACCAACGACTTGCTGATTTTGTGTTGAGCTTCGAGCCCGTGCTCTTGAATCTCGAGGTAATAATTTCCTCTCCCAAGTATCTCCTCAAATTCCAAAGCCGCCGCGGCGGCTTCATCAAAACGATCTCGAGCCAACATCGCCGAGGGCACGCCTGATAGACAGGCCGAGAGTCCTATCAGACCCTTGCTGTGCTGGGCCAGCAGTTCCTTGTCGATACGCGGCTTGTAGTAGAAGCCCTCCGTGTACGCTTTTGAAGTCAGCCGAACGAGGTTACGGTAGCCTTCCAAATCCTTAGCGAGCAGTATCAAGTGGAAGTTTGCCTTCTCGCCGGGCGCGCCGGCAGTTCGCTCTCTGCGACTACCAAGAGTGATGTAGGTTTCGCATCCGATGATCGGCTTCACGCCGTGGTCCTTCATCGCATGGTAAAACGAGATGGCCCCAAACATGTTGCCATGATCCGTAATCGCGCACGCGTGCATTCCCAACTCTTCGGTGCGCTTGGCCAGCGGCTTGATCTGGATGGCGCCGTCCAACAGGCTGTAGTCCGTGTGGAGATGCAGATGTACAAATCTATTCTCAGGCATAATGGCTCTTATCTAGTTCGAACCGTCTGAACACTCGGAATTAGAAACTGATTATGTTGGCGCAATATATCACGGCCGGCAGTCAACGAAACAAAGCTTTCGCCGTCGACGTAATTGCGAATTAAGACCTAAGCCTATTACAACGAGTAGCTTGCTTTAAAATGAGAAAGTTCTTCTAACCCTCTGGTTGAACCAGATCAAGAAACTTTATTCCCACTCGATTGTGCTCGGAGGCTTTGAACTGATGTCATAAACCACTCGATTGATGCCTCTGATCTCGGAGACAATTCGCGCCGAGATTCGAGCCAGGACATCGTGCGGCAGTCGCGCCCAATCCGCCGTCATGCCATCCACGCTGGTCACCGCGCGAATTGCTACGACTCGTTCATAGGTGCGTTCGTCTCCCATCACGCCAACACTCGAAATCGGCAGCAAGACTGGGAAGGCCTGCCAGACCGAGTGATAAAGATCGCCGAGGCGCAGTTCCTCATCGAGAACCCTGTCGGCAGCTTGCAGCAAGCGCACGCGCTCTTCGGTAACTTCACCAACGATACGAACGGCGAGACCAGGGCCAGGAAACGGATGACGAGTAAGAATAGTTTCCGGCACGCCCAGTTCCCTTCCAATCAACCGGACCTCGTCCTTGAACAATTCCCTCAGGGGCTCAATCAAGCGTAGATTCATCTTTTCAGGTAGTCCGCCGACGTTATGGTGGCTTTTGATCACCGCCGAGGGCCCCCGCACCGACACCGATTCGATCACATCTGGATAGAGAGTGCCTTGCACCAGGTATCTAACATTCCCCAAACGCTTCGCCTCTTCTTCGAAAACTTCAATAAAAACCTTGCCGATTCGTTTCCGTTTATCCTCTGGATCGATCACGCCTCGCAGCGCTTCGAGGAACCTCTTGCCGGCGCGAATGCCGACGATGTTCAGTTGCATACTCTGCCGCAACAAAGCCAACGTAGACTCAAACTCACCTTCTCTCAGCAGACCGTTGTCGATAAAGATGCAAGTTTGTCGCTCACCCACGGCGCGATGCACCAGCGCCGACGCCACGGTCGAATCTACGCCGCCCGAAAGACCCGAAACCGCCCGCTCCTTGTCACCCAATTGATCTTTAATCCTTTCTGTTTGCTCCTGAATTACAGCTTCGGGAGACCAATCACCTCGACATTTGCAGATCGAAAACAGAAAGTTGCGCAGGACCTGCGAGCCCAGTGGCGTGTGGGCCACCTCAGGATGGAACTGCACGCCAAATATGTTCCTGCTCAAGTCCTCGATGGCGTTAAGGGCATCATCGGTGCGAGCGGTTACGCGAAAGCCTGGAGGCACTGACGTGACGTGATCGCCGTGGCTCATCCAAACATCCATCTCGGTCGGAAGCCCCTTGAAGAGCGGGCTCTCCGGCTCAATAATTTTGAGCCTCGCATAGCCGAATTCGCGACTTGACGAAGGTCGCACTTCGCCTCCCAAATCAAAGGCCACAATCTGAAGGCCATAGCAGATTCCGAGAAGTGGACAATCGATTGCGTCGAGTAGATCGGTAGCAGGACGAGGCGCACCTTCCTGGTAAACCGAAGCTGGACTGCCTGATAGAATTATTCCCTTGGGCCGATGCACGCGTACCTCAGGCGCTGGTGTGTGGCAGGGAAGAATCTGGCAGTAAACGCCAGCTTCGCGAACGCGACGGGCTATGAGTTGAGTGTATTGTGATCCGAAGTCAAGTATTATTACTGTTTCGTGATTATTGTTAGCCAAATAAAGAAACCCCTTATACTGGTTCGCGCGTCATAACGCATTGAGCGATTGAGATGAGGCGCACGGAATTATACTTTCGCATGACACTAACTCAAAGGCGAGTGCTGCCTCATTCTTATTTTGGTCGGATTCAGTGCGCCCGAGTTTGTACGAAAGCACTCCCGCTCCTGCTAATTGCTTGTGTCCTCGCGATCCCGATCTTTTCAGTTCATGGTAAGACCGGCACCCGCCCCCGTCTCTCTCTTTCAGAGCCGCTAACGGTGCGATGGCGCTATGCGTCGACATCTACCGTGGACTTAACGCCGGCATTTGATGAAGAACGAATATATCTGCCGCTTGCAGGAGGCACAATCGTCTCGCTCAAAGCCAGCGACGGTCAGTTGAACTGGAAATCGGAAATCGGCGGTGAGTTTTCTGCTTCGCCGGCAGCGGACGATTATGCCGTGTATGTGGCTTCTGAGGTAGTCACGTCCGCGGCCGAATCTCGTCAGAAGAGCGGCTCGCTACGGGCTCTTGGTCGCGAAGCCGGCGTGACTCTTTGGATGCGGTCGCTAACACTGCCGATCAGCGGCGCTCTGACTCTAAGCAACGAGATGATCGTAGCGGCCACTATTGATGGAAGTGTTTACGCATTCGACCGAAGAACGGGCAATACTAAATGGCTCTTTCATCAGGATGCACCATTCAACTGTCACCCTGTGGTATCGGGAAAGAGTGTCTACGTTGGCAGCGAGGACGGCACACTTTTTTCCCTTGGTGACTATGCTGGTCAGGTTAACTGGCGCTATCGGACGCACGGACCGGTACGCGGGCCCGTCGCCGTTCAAGATGGCACGGTTTATTTTGGATCAGGAGACGGTTATGTGTACGCGGTGAGCGAAGCCGACGGTCATTTACAATGGCGCAAGCGCACCGGCGCAGGAGTGCAGGCAGTTACTAGGGTTGACAACGGGCTGCTCGTGGCTTCGCTGGACAATTTTGTGTATCTTTTGTCGTTCTCGCGTGGCAAGAAGATCTGGAAGCGACAACTGCCTGGCCGCATTTCCTCACAGCCTGCAATAACGATCGACAGCGCACTCTTCACACCTTTCTCAAGTAATGCCGGCGTGGTTTTGACCCTGCGTGATGGCCGGCAGGTCAACTCGCTTCCAACCGGAGAAAGCATAAACACCGCTGCTGCTCCGATCATCGTTGGTGATGCGGTCTTTATCACCACAGAGCATGGCTTGCTGGCTTTCTCTCATCCATCTACGCAGACGTCCGTCCGGTAACTGCGGCAGAAGCCCCGGTCCAGTTTGTAATCTCAAACTACCGGAGCAGTCTCAGGTTTCTTTCGTTGAAACTTTCGCGGCGCTCAGCTCTGGTCGACGTCTGAATGGCGCCACCAGGCGGGAGATGAGTCCGTAGAGGATGTAGGAAAGAGCTATCGCAAGCAGCACATACCGGGAATAGAGAACAATCAGCAACACAATTCCCACGACAAGGATTATCGTGCGCGCGCTACGGCTGCGCGTTCCAACTGCCTTGAAACTCGAGAAGCGAAGCGTGCTGACCATCAGGACGCTGAGCAATCCCACCAGCACCATCAGCAAGCCCGAATAAAGCTCCGCGCGTTGCTGCCCGTAATGTTTTAGAGGTAGCGGAGCGAAATGCACAATCGCGGCGATCAGTCCGCCCGCGGCGGGAATCGGCAATCCGACGAAGCTTTTCTTATCAACTTTGACTGTGCCCTCGGCAAGAATACGCGGGCGCGAAGCTTGAACATTGAAGCGCGCCAGACGAAACGTGCCACACATCAGATACATGAAGGAAATGAAGAACGCGAGGTTATAAAGATCGCTTCCCTCGCTAAAACTCGATCCGTAACCCCAGGCGTAGGCAAGCACGGCGGGCGCCAGACCGAACGTGACAACGTCAGCGAGCGAGTCCAACTGGACTCCGATCTCGGTCGTGGTTTTTGTCATGCGCGCAATGCGGCCATCAAGCATGTCGAAAACTACTGCCAGACCGATGGCGGCAGCGCCGTAATCAAAGTAACCCTTCGCCAGCCATAGATTGGCGTCGCCTCCGAGGCCCACCAACTGAAAGGCGCGCAGCGATTCAATCAAGGCAAAAAAGCCCATCAAAATATTTCCGGCCGTGAAGACAGATGGAATCACGTATAGGCCCTTCTTCACGCCGCGACGTTCTGGATTTTCGGCTTCTTTCTGCGGCAGCAAGCCTGGTGCGCTCATCGAAGTATCCTCCCGATGATCGTGGTTCCGCCTTTGACTTTCATTCCTTCAGTCACTATCACGCTGACATTTTCCGGCAAGACAACATCAGTGCGCGAACTGAACTTGATCAAGCCGATGCGCTCTCCCAGGGCGACCGAGTCATTCACTTGTTTCCAGCAAACTATCCGGCGGGCGAGAATTCCGGCAATTTGCTTGCATACGACCTTCACTTCCGTCCCTTCGATCGTTAGCACATTCTGTTCATTAACCAGACTGGCGCGTTCGTTTGTCGCGATTAGAAATTTTCCTTTTACGTATGAGACATCGCTAATCCTTCCGGCAATGGGCGCGCGATTAATATGCACATCAAGCGGCGATAAGAAAATGCTGACAAGGGTCGGTGAACTTTCGCGCTCTGGCGCCAGTGCGGTGACTCGCGTGACCCGGCCATCAGCAGGCGCGACAACAATATCGGGTTCGGTCGGCGGCTGACGTTCGGGATCACGAAAGAAGAAAACCATAAAGGCAAAGAGCAGCGCGCAGACAACGGCGATCGGCCAGAAACCAAGCGCCGACGAAATGGCCGCCAGGAGTGCGGGAACAATAATATATGGAATGCCTTCACGCGCTATTCTCAATTGCTTATCTTACTTTCGCCGTCTACGGAGGCTCCGCGATTACTCGCCAATCTCCGTTGGTAGAAAAAGGGGACGCGTGCCTTTTCGATCCCCACGTCCCCATTCTCACACTACAAACCTTCGGGAGAAAATGCGTCCCGTCGCGTCAGTGACTCGAAGCCTGACTCTTCTGGTATTGCAGCATTATGGATTGCATCTGGTCCTTAATCGCAAGCTTCTTCTTCTTCAGTGTAATCTCTTCCAGCTGTTCTTCATCATTTGGAAAGGTCAGGGCCGATAACTCGCTAAGTCGGTCTTCGTATCTTCCGTGTTCTTTTGCCAGTTCTCTGAACTCCGGGTCATGAGTCAGCAACTCCTGTTTCATCCTATCCGCAGCTGTAATGTCCATTTTCCTGCACGTCTCCTTTCAGACGAGTAAGATTAATCGAGCAGACGTATCGCTTACCCGATACTCCTGCGTTGCTTGCTTGAAAAAATGGTAGCCCAATCAAGACGGCCAGATCAAGCTGTCGGTCTCAACTGCACGCTCATAATCACGGCGTCTTCACGCGGTTCTGAATAATAATTGCGACGACGCCCAACAATTGCAAAGCCGCACCTTTCATAAAGCGCTTGAGCGATGGAGTTACCGGCGCGGACTTCGAGAAACGCCGCAAAAGCTCCCGCGCGTTCGGCTTCTTCCATTATCCGGTTAAGCAAAGCCGTTCCGATCCGCGCGCGACGATAAGTCGGGCGCACCGCGACGTTGTTGATGTGAAGTTCTCCTGCAGTTAGCCGGGCGATTATGTAACCGGCGACTGATTCCTTACTCTTCGCTGCTTTGGTTCGCGCCACCAGCATGAGGTCTCGGTGCCCGCTCTGCAACTCGGTATGATACGCGTCCCAACCCCAACGGCTGAGGCCGCAGCTCTGTTCAATTTCCACAACCTCAAGCAGATCATGCTCGGTCATGGTGGTGACGGTCACCTCTGACGAACATGGGTTTAGTACTGACTCTGTTACTGCCATTGCGCTTTCAGTTCCGCGTCGGCCGGACGAACATAGATTGCCCGCAGCGACTCGGGTGTGTCGACTTCATTGCGCTGCAACCGCTGGAGGGCAAGCGTGGCTATGTCTTTGGCAAGATTGGCTTCCCTTCTCTTCAATACCCAGGCGGGACTGTTGCCTTCCCCGTTCATAGATTCATCTCGAAACTCAATCTTGTTTTGCGCCGCCCAATCTCTGAGTTTGTCTTGATGAAAATGCGCGCCCTCGCCGGCCCATTTGAGATCGGGCAGGTTATCATACTTCAAGAGCATATTCTGCGGCGACAAATGACTCGCCTTGTCGAGTTCCTTCACGGCTCCGTCACTCGCGACTGAGAGAAGTTGAGCAAAGACTTCGCCGCGCCCCGCCGGCAGCGCGGCCACAATCGCGTCCGCCGCACCGCACGAATGCGCTATAGCATGCAAAGTCGGAATACCGACGCAAGGCCGCCTCAATGTTTGTGAGAGTGCCTTCACGGTTGCCAGGCCGATCCTAAGGCCAGTAAAACTTCCCGGCCCCGCAGCCGCCGCGAACAAATCAACGTCTGAGAGTGAAACTCTAGAAACCTCCAGGACGTGATTGATATGACTCAACAGATTGTTTGAATGAGAGATTCCCGGATCGCCAAAGCTCGAAGCGAGTACGTTCTCGCCACGCGCGAGACAGACACTGCCGGCCAAAGTTGCCGTATCAATGCTGAGAATCAAAGGCCCTGCATCCATCGTCAGTCCCGCCTAGGTCAGCGGGCGGGTCATTGCTCTAGCGATCCTCGCCCTTGCTGCGCGATCAGGTCAGTACCCCCTGCGTTAGCGGGTGGGTAGCGTGGTGTTGGCGCGCGCTCACCCACCCGCTCGCGCAGGTGGTACTGACACGACTACCGACACTCGCTATTACTACGACTAACCCTCTCGCTGAATCGCCGCTGATACTCTGTGGACGTGATGAACGAGCAAACCATGCCGCGATAGTTTCCCGCGTCACCATTGTTCAAAACGTTCACCCAGAAATCGTATCCGCTCTGATCGATGTCCCGGCGCAGATACGCGAAGTATTCAGTCAACACAAACGCTGAGTTGTACTGCGACTGCTTGTACGCGGCGTTGTCCGCGAGCGTACGAACAACCGAAGCGCGACTTGCTGTCATGTCAGCGCCCAGGTTGTACGCATTAATCAGATTCGCGCGCTCGCTGCCCAGATCAATCCCCGAGGCGCGCACGTTCTGCAACAACGCATCGACGAATGAATCTGCGTTCGTGTTCGCCTGATACTTCGCCACAAACTCCGCCCGCCCGACGAAGCTCTGCGCGAACGTCGTCTTTGCCGCATCGAGGGTGGCGCCGCCAACTACCTGTTGGCGATCAGCAGCGTATTCAGCGAACAGCGGCTTGCGACCGAGCGCTCCGGCGTACAGGTCGTAGATGAACGAGCCCGTCTGCTGCGCTTCCTGCTCGATGAAGAACGCCGCCGCTATATCACGTCGTCGCGTGTTGACGCAGCTCGCATCGCCACCGCAAGCGAGAATCTGATCGCTCCAATAATTGAACCCCGATTCATCGGGGTCGCGTCCGAGTACGTCGACGTATTGCTGCCGCACGAAGTACTCGGCCGTATCAAGCGGATTCGCGTTGTCGCCCGTAAACGATCCGCTGAACGCTGCTTCTGTCTTGTTACCCACCTGGCTGAAACTTCGATTAGACGGATTGAAGCTGAAGTTCGCGCGCGAAGGCGTGATAGTGTAGAAGCCATTGGTCTCGACGTTGTCAAAGTGGTAATTGCCGTTTGAGTCAGTGATCGTTTTGCGGTTTTGAGCGCCATTCAAAGCCACGACAGCACCGGCAAGGACAGATCCGTTGCCATCGGTGATCGTTCCGCTAATCGAGCCGTTGGACGCCGTCGGCGCTATGGCCATCGTGAAATACGCCACTTCCGGATCGTGATCGGAAATACGTTCGGGGCGGTTCGGATCGTTACGTAAGTTGTCGGAAAAATCCGCATCCATACGCGCGTAAGCGAAGCGGCTGAACCGACCCATCATGTTTTGATTGACCAGCGTATGGTCCAAAGCCTGCGCATTGCCGCCAAAGGTGTACGAATACTCCTGATCTGCCGGAAGCAAACCAATCAAATCCGTCATGTCAGGATTGTTCAAATCGGCGCTTGATTCAACTACCTGGCTGGCCAGCGCTGGCGTGCCCTTGACGACGCCGATCACATCGTCATAACCATCGTTGAACTGAAAAGAGTTGTAATCGCCGACAGAAACGATGTTCTGATCGTAAGGCAGCACCTGTCGCGCTCCTCCGTTTTGCATCTCGTTAATTAGCGTCGCCAACGATGCGGCCTGCAGATTTCGCTTGACGCGGGTGTGGGCGCCGGCGCTGGTAAGAAGGGTAACGCTGCCCAGGGATCGCAGGTGATTGACGATAACGCTGAAGGACAGCGTCGCCCCGCTTGGTTGGACGATGCTCGCGCGCAAGACAAGCGGGGGGCGGTCATTGAGAAGGGTGGTCCCGCCGCTTGGATCTGAAAAGGTCTCGGTCTTGTTGTACTGCGTCACGCTATTGACGGTGATCCTGGAGGATCTGACGAGGAACGCCACGTTGATGCCGCCCACGTCATTGCCTCGAACGAGATACGCCTGGTAATCACCAGGGGTACCAGCATCGGCGTTGACCTTGTTAGCAACCAGTTGCAGGATGCTGTTATCTGAACCGGACGGGCCGCCCTCCATTTCTTCAATGCCAATAACGTCCGGCGACCGCAGGACATTGCGAATCGCGAGCGAAGCTTTGTTCAAGCGATTATTGAAAGCGGTGCTCGTCAGCACCACATCACTTGTCAGCGGATCATCGGTCGTATCGAAGAACCGCTGCATATTAAAACTTCCGATGGTCAATTCCCTGACGGTTGGCGTCGGCACGGGAGCCACGCTCATGCCACCGGCAACCAACGGCGTCGGCGTGACGGCCGGTGGATCCGTGTCAATTGTGTAAGTGCGGAAGCCATAATCAAGTGGACCCGTGATGCCGGTGACTACGGCGCCGGTCGAAACTTGCAAGTCAGCGGAGCCCGTCAGTCCCAGACTGTTGACGCGGATGCGCTCCGGGTTGGCATCAAAGGTTGGCGCGCTTGCCGGAGCTGAACCTGAAGGCCAGGGTGTGGGCGTAGCGTAAGGGATCTCTATGCCGGGTTCACGGAACGGACGCGGCACGCCTGTGACCACGCCGTAGAAATCTCCAAAGCTGGCCGAAGTGGCATTGACCTCGTCAACGTTGCCTCCGGTCGGCGCGCCAACCGTAAGCGAATCAACATGCACACGCATGCCTTCGTACTTCTCGAGATTATTCACATCGTTGACAAGAGTCTCTGCCGCCGTGATTGTGTGCGGCACAGGCAGCGTGTTACCTGACGAGTTAAGCGTGACGGTAGGCGACGTAAGCTCTGTTTGCGACTGGGTCCCCGGATCAGACGCCGGAACGAACTCGGAAACCGTGCCACTGACTTGAACGTTGTTGCCGACAACTGCCGCCGCAGGAGGCGCGCTCGATGTAAAGACGAAGATGCCTTCCGAAGTACTCGGATCAGCATCCACTGTCGCGTCTGGTTCCTGGAGGAAAAAGCCGTTGCTTCTAAGACCAGTCACGATACCGCTCGTAGTTACCGCGCTTCCGGCAAACGGCGAACTGTTCCCATTTCCCTGAATCGTATGAATGGGTGTCAGACCAACATCGTCATTCGTGATCGTGCCTGTTCCCTGAACGCTTGTTGGAGTAGCGTTAACGACGTTAGTGACGTTGACAAAGAAAGTCTCGTTCGGCTCAATATTCGTGTCGCCGTTGACGGTGACATCGAAAGGGAAAGTCTGACTGCCCTGCGGAATATTCTGGCCAGTCAGACTACGCAAGACGTAGTCGTTATCCGCCGTCGTGGCGGTGTTGTCTTGCGTGGCTATGTCAAACGTCACACCTCCCGCTGGGGCCGCGGCGGATAAGCTGACTGTGAAAGAAAAGGTTGTCGTGCCGCTGTTTGTTTCGGCCTGAGTCACGTTATTGATCGAGATCGTTAGTGGACCACCTGCGCCGCGGAGCGAATTGATGTAGGCTGTGTTGTTCGCATTGTTCCCGGCGCCGAAAGTTAATCCGGTGGCGCCTCCCGTGGCGTCGGTACCGTCGAAGTCATTAATGCTTTGGGTGCTGTTGTTAGCGAAAACAAAAAAGTTCGCGCCTGAGGTACCCGAGGCGATCAGCTTAGGAACAGCCGTAGCGGTGAATTGCGCGCCTGCAGTTCCGCCAGCCAGCACATGAATGCTTCCGGTTACTCCCGCGGTTCCGCTCCCTGCAGCCTTGATCATCACCATCTCCGTTGTCGCGATGTCGAAGGTTCCACCGCCGGAAGTAAAGTAGGTGGTATTCGCCATGCCGATGTCTAAGTTGTAGTCCGCGCCCCCGACCGTTGTATCCGCCGCGCTGTTATCGGTCCTGAGCACGATGAGCGTTCCCGACCGAACGCTGCTCCACAACGCATCATTCGTGAAAGTAAACTTCCCGCCGCCGTCGTTGACCATGCTGGCGGAAAAATCTTTTATGATCATGCCTCGCATATCAAGGTTGTTCTGAATGACCAATAACTCAACCACGTCTCCCGCGCCGCTCGCGCCACCCCCGTTGAAATACTTGTTAACAACAACGCTTGGGCTCCCAGCGCTTTGAACTGACCGAGGGGCCATCGAAAAGTAGAGTGCGACACCAGCGGTAATTACAAACAGCGCAGCAACGATGCTAAGGCGTGATTGTCTGCGTGTGACCGAAGACGTTTGCGAAGGTTTCATGTTGTGCAAGGCCCGGTTGCGGTTGCGCTACGACGGGAATTGTGGAGGCGCGCTGACCGTTTGAGGGCCATTCCTTTCATTAGTAGATGCGGTTCAAAACTTATTGTGGCCAGACGAGAGTCCGGATTTGCGACCCATTGCTCAAACCTACTCTCCTGTCCAACAGCTATTGGAACTTGATCGACCGGATGAAGTCTTTCCTACCAACCTTACTCGTAGAATCTACCAAATCTTCATCGACGGATCGCCGAGCAAGATCCAGGTGCGGCGCACGTCCAGGTCAGTGGTGTAGGCCTTCGCGTCCTTGGTTATATCGCCGAGCGCCATTGATGGGCTGCCAAACAACAATTGAAACACACGCACGGACATATCCTGCTGACCGTCCGGTATCGTCTCGCCTGATGAAGCGTAGGCGGCGACTGCGCCTCCGTTCTGAGCTTTTAAGAGCACTTCAGCGAGACCTTCAAGCACTGGATCATCGAACAGACCGTTAAGACAATCGGCTACGATTACCAAAGGCAGACGGTTGCCGTTGGTAAGGGCCCTAGCGTCATCCGCGGTGAATATGGAGGACCCGCTCCAGACGTTCACGTTGCCGTGCCCCTGATAATTCACCAGCGCCACGCCCTGATTCATGGCATTTATGATATTCGTTCGGCAAGCCGCGGCCGAAGACTGCTGGGCCAGATATATTTTTTGCTTCGTCAGGGTCTGAGGAACAAGGTTGCCCAGGTCATCGCTGTGTGATTCGAAATTCCAATAGTAAGTCCCTTGTGCGTCCGCAACCAACAGAGCGTTTTGTGGCACGTTCGCTTTCGAGAAGCTTACAATCTTCGAGACCATCAGGTTAGCCTCGGCGGGAGTCCTGGCGGGCAGTCGGCCGACCGGAATTTCCGGCACGCCGTCGTTGTTGAAATCTCCCAACCCATCATCGGAGCAAGCCACTCCAAAGGTCGTATCGACTTGTTTTGTTGGCACAAAATCAAGCCCTATGGGTATTGGACCGCTGCCTTCAAAACAATTCGCGACGCTCCCGTAACCGAGAAAATCAACAATGCTCGCACCAGTCGGACAAAAGCCGGTCAGCGGCGTGGTGCTGTTGACGAGTGCTATCTTTCCGGCGGTCGCACTCATCGAAATGTTTTCAATCGCATCCGGAGTGGGAAGAGGAAAAATCCCGCCGAACGACGCTTCCCGGACGAGGTAATAGTGGTTTGGTTGAATGGTTACATTCGACAGGTTCGTTACCTGCCACGTCGCACCTGTAGCATCTGCATACTGTACTGACCAGCCGTTGAGATTGACCGGTGCGGAGCCGCTGTTGAATAACTCGATGAAGCTGTTTGTGTAGGATCCACCCTTCTCCCCCACGCCTGTATAAACCTGACTGATAACCACACCACCCGAACCACTGCACCCGGGATTCAACGTGAACCCACTGTTGTGCGCGTTGCCAAAGAGACTCAAACTGAAATCAGCCGCATTGTTGTTCGTATCAGTGCATCCTTTGTTAGCACGGGTCATTGCAACAGAAAAGTGACTGCGCGGATCGTAGCTGCCATCACCAGCGAACATCACGTAGCGCGGAGGCTTGGTGGTCCAATGACTGGAGGCATACGAAATAAAATCCTGCACAGCCTGTGAGCTATGCGCGCCGAAGCTGAACTCGTCATACACATCCTCGACGTCCGCTTCCAACACCTCTAGTCCCTGACCCTGCCGTTGCGTGACCAGTTGTGCCAGACTCGGGAAGAAATCCTTATGATAAACGATCAGCAAGTCGGCTCGATTACTGGACGCATTCAATGTTGAAGGCTGATTCAGCGAAAATCCCGCCGGCGTCGCAAACTCTGCTTCAGGTAACGCATAGAAGGTTCTCAAGCCACTCGTCGAAGCATCGGTTGGCACTGTGATGCTGTATCCCGCGGGGGTTTGCGTGGTGGTCGGACTAGTAAACTTGACGGTGCTGGGGTCCGTGATATCGAGGAGACGGACTCTCGATGTCGTGAAGCCGTCTATTGTCGCCGACTGCGCTGCATCCAGGCTAAATCGCAACGAGCCGTGTGGAATAATAACTTCAGCACGCAATCCAGCTGGTTTCGCGTCCGCAAAAAAGCTGTGTGGATAAGTTAATTTGATGTAATCGAGTCCAAGAAAATCTCCCCCTGCCACAGGCGCTAACTTGATACCGTTATTTCCGCTAAAAAGTTGTGAAACCGGAATGCTGAACGTCTGAACGAGATTGTCGTGCCCAAAGAAATTCGTCATAGTTCCGATCAGCACGTTGTTGAAAGAGATATTCACCTGGTGGGATTGGAAACTGATACCCTGCAACGCAATCTCTAACCGCGCCGGCCCGGCCGCACTTGATTGAACACTGTGAACCGTGAGTGTCTGCGTCAACGGAAAGGTGGTCCCCATCGTCGCACCGAAGAAGTTGTGCCCGAGCGTAAGTTGTCCGTTGTAGTTAAATCGTTCTTTGATTTGCAGGGTATCGTCAAAGCTCAGAGCAACCGCCGCCTGGTTCGACGAGTGGTTATATCGCGTTTTGGAAGCTCCAAGGTTCCTGCTCGTCCTGCGCCACAGAGAATTGGTTCTCTTTTTGTTCTTGCGGGCTTTAGAAACGGACTCTACCTTTCCTGCTGACGCAACGCCGGTTGAGTGCGCCGCAACATCTGGTTCTGTTTTCGTGTCCCCTTTTTCGCGAGGAGTGTTAGTCGGCAGCTCGGATCGAAAAAGCGGAACAGATTTGGAAAGCGAAGGAGAAAGTTCAGTCGAACTTGACTCAGAT
Source organism: Pyrinomonadaceae bacterium (assembly GCA_041492185.1). Lineage (GTDB taxonomy): Bacteria > Acidobacteriota > Blastocatellia > Pyrinomonadales > Pyrinomonadaceae > JAOAPY01. The sequence continues at coordinate 23,762 of JBGPWL010000022.1, forward strand.
TGCCCAATGACTGGTTTCACTTCCTCACTGCGAGTTTCGGACCGCTGTTCCGGGTTGATGAGGTTTACTAATGGAACGAACAAGCCTCTATAAGTCCAATCGGGGCTATGCGAGTCGGTCTGTTGGAATGGCGACTGAGAGGGAGGTTGGTGGTCTGGTCTACTATCAACTTGCAGATTCTCTCGAGATCGTTTTCCCGGAGCGGTACCCGCTATCAAGTAATAGATTCTCGTGTCAGTGTCCGGCGTGTCCAATCCCCTACCATAAAATTCGATGAAGTCTCCGGAAGTTAGTTGGCCTGTACCTTTGCTCGTACGAATAGTAATTTCCTGTCCGTCGCCAAAGAGCGAGAGGTTTCGTATGTCCACGGTTGGATTAAAGCCGGCCGCCGCCATCTGTTCTTGTGTGACTCTGTACCAACCGTCGCTCTTTATCTGTATTTTCAAAGCGGTCTGCGCAGCAACAGCCCATTGGTTTTCGATTGCCCCTTCGGGCAATTGCGCCTGCGTCATCGCCAACGACGTTGGATACTCGCTCACATGTTGTGGAACCTGCACCGACTCGCTGGCGATAGAACCGGTAGCTTCTCTAAAGCCGGGAGACCCACTGCGAGAAACAGGTATGACTGCGTCGTGGACGTTGCGCCGGTCGTTCAAATTGATCGACTCGATATAGTAGACCGTATCGACAGTGCCATCAGGATCAAGCCACTGGAATGAATAACCGCCGTGCACCCGCACCGGGACGACGGAAGACAACGAGCCTGCACTCACCGCCTCAACCGTACGTCGGGAGCTGCGCATTCGATAGACACGAAACCGAAGACTCTCGAGGGCAGCGTTTGCGCGCCATTGCACCAGGACTCCGCCGCTTGCCATCGCAGCGCTGGCCGAGCTGATCGTGGCGTCCTGCGCGGGCACGGCGTCCTGCGTTGGCTGCGGCGATGGCGCATTGACTGGGATGGCTCGTCCGCGCGCCAGGACGCTTGCGTCAAACCGCGCCAGCGGAATCAGCGCAACGATGATCATTAAGCCGGTCGCGGTTAGACTTCGAACCAGGGGTTGATGATTCTCGCGGTGGTAACTCATTACTCTCAGAGAAACTGTAAGAGAGGTTGGCCATACGTCGCTGCGCGCGTCAACCAACCCGTCGATCGGGGATGCTGCATTTTATACTACATTCGCGGGTTTTGAAATGCTTGCCAGCGTAAAGATGAATCTTCGCCTTCAGAGAGTATCGCCCTAAAAGGGATCGAAGCACGAAGCACGGCGGCGATCGCGTCAAATTTCCCTGCCAGCTTAGCGGCATAAGCCGCTGGATACTCCTTCGCCAACGCTTCCTTAATCTGCGGCGCGGAAAGATCTTCCAGCAGGCATTGAAGCACGAACAAATAGTCATCGTCGAAATCGTCGAGGCCCAGCACGTTCGCTTCCGCAGAGCCCCACACCTTCGTAGTTGAAAGTTCCATCACCCAATCGAGCACTTTTTCCACTGGATTAGTTTCCGGAAAGCGCTCCTTGACCAACTCGAGAATTTTCATTCTGTTTGAGACATTCAGGAGCAACGCAAGAAAAAACCGGTGTTCATTGCCGGTGATAAACTGTCGCCGGCGAACGATGTCTTCCTGCCTCGCCTCCTCAGCCAATACCGGCAGCACGCAATCAACAAGAGGACCGTGCCGCTCCCGCGCTTTCTCCAAAAAATTGTTGAAGCGGGTGCCGCTGGTGGAAAGCTGAAAGAAACTTTCCATTTGGTTGCCCCGCAACATTCTGAAAGCGGTCTGAAGAAGAAAAAATGTCGTCTGAAAATCCGCCGTTGAGATTAATTCGCTTAACAATTCGTCCTGGCCCGGCGGTGGCAATTGGAGCAGCATCGCCGCGCTCTGGAGTTTTCTGATGAGCGACGGTTCCTTGAAGAAAGGATCGACCGCGACAAAGGGTTTTCGGTAACTGTATTGCGGTTGACTGGATGACACTGTAAATGTGCGCACGGCTACAGTGCACGAAGGGCGATCGAGATGAAACAGTGAGTGGAGGTGTTCGCTGCCGGGAATGATGGGACGTATGTCTCCCTCGCGCAGGAGTTCGACACGCTCGAGAATCACCCTGCCGATAAGAAAATACTCATTGATCTTTCGCTCCTGCTGAAAGCTGTAGGTGCTATGGATGCTTGATCCCATCAACACCTGGAACGCGCCCGCGAATCCGTGCTGGTGAATATCAGTGGTGCCATCGAGCCAGAAATAGATGTCAATGTAGAATCGCGAACCGCAATATAACGTGATGGGAGGATTGCCGAACCGCCCATCGATGTCCTGCTGTCTGGGTAGTTGCGACTCTGTGTGCAGCCATTGAATGATCTCCCAGGGGTTGACACCGCTTCGGCCCAATTCGATCTCGGCAAGCGCTCGCTCCGCTATCGCCGGAAATACATCCTCCGAATAGTTCTCCGCCCGCCAAAGATTTTCAACGAGCAAGCCTAGTTGTTGAAATATTTCCATGTGTGCCGACGAGGCATGGCCAAACGTCGAAGCGTGCGGCCTGGAGATAAACGCGCGTTTCCGTCACGCGCGCTATCGCCAACTTGAAAGTTTGTCGTTCAATGGCGTAGCTCCTTTGGTAAATGCGCTACAAAGTTTGCGAGCCGCGAAATACAATTGCCAAGCTGATACGGAAATCGCGGGGCACGATTGAGTTTCCCATTAACGCTGATTGTCGCGATGATCGGATTTGGCCAGCGAGCCTGGATGGCTTTCCAGATACCATTTGGATGTCTGAGACTGTCCATCATCCGAAGCGGATGACTCATCGGCGGCTGATTTGTCGCGAAAGGGTTTTCCCACTGCTTAAGGACGTTAGTAACCAACCAATCCGGGAGTTTGTGATTTCTGATCGAGGCCGGCTCGTCCGGTAACTCCGCGCCCAAAAGCCGATGCGCCAACAAAACAGCGCACGCGATCCAACCGGCGCGTTTCTTTTCCGGGCCCAGGCAAATGTCCCAATCAAATCCAGGACGCAATGATTCAATGGCCGCGCCAATATCGCAGAGCCACAGGGGACGCCACGCCCCGTGTTTCAGAAGGTGGATCGAAAGCAAAGCGAGGTGGTCCTCGTCCGACAACACTCGCAGATGATCATCGCCGAAGCTCACCAAACGCGAACGCTCAAATAATTGATCGATTGCGCGATCGTTCAGCTCAGAAAATCCATAATGCAGATCTACCCAACACCCGGTTGCCTCCGGGCCGGCTAACACAGCGGTCGCAGTTTTGTAGTCGGAGGGCTTCACGCAGAGATCGATGTCACCGTAAGGGCGCAGCGCACGCTCTGGATAGAGACTTGCCGCGGCCCAGCCTTTGACCAGGATCGGCTCGACGGAAGCTCCGCGCAACAAACGAAAGACGGTCCTAATCTTTTCTTCGTGAATTGCTGATTGAAGCGTCTGAAGCCGATAGGCCTCATGCAAAACTTGCCCGGACGGACTGTCTCTGAGCTCGGTTTCGCGTACTCGCCACCAACCGAGGGCCGCGCCGCCTGAGCCGTATAGCAGCGGCGCCACTTCATCTAACTGTGCCTCGGAAATGCTAAGCGAATGTGTGGGTGATTGACGCCAGGAGCCTGCGAGAATCGGGCATACCAAAGTTCCACGAGTTTTCGCGAGGATCTGTTTCATGAACTAGAACCGCAGCAGGTCCGTGCAGGAGGCAAAATTAAAGGTGCCGCTTAAGTCACCGACTTAAAACAGCACCTCGTTTAATCGATTCCGGTCGAATCTAGCAGCAGGTGTTAGCCGCGTTCGGCGGACATGTCGCCGGAGTTGCAGCACATTGCCCCGAGCAGCACTGACCGCCTGAACTGCATGCTGAACCACTCGGCAAACATGTGGCTGCCTGCGCCGGCGTAGGCGCCACAATCGACGTCACGAGCGGAACTGCGATCACTGCTGCGACTCCGAGCGCGCGTACCATCTCGCGTCTGGTCATACCAGCGAGCACGGCGGGTGGGACCATGCTTTCCTCAAGTAGATGATCTTTGCTTAGCTGATCGAGCGCATACCAGACCACTTTCTCGTCTACATCCGACGTGTTCAGGTCGCGTTCGAGGCGCTGCGCCATTTTCGGTACCGTAGTCTTACCGTCGCAGTACTTCCAAACCAGAGCGGCAGTCTGATTGAGACAATGAGCCTTGTCACGGTCGCGATCATAAATCAGCACCTCGTCCGGAAGTTCCTGGACCACCAAACCCTGCTTGCGAGCACGCGGTGCTCTATCTCCTGCATTCTGCTTCATGCTGCCTCCAATCGTCTTTGAGTTTTCCTCAAACCGCAGGTCAACGATAAAATCTAGAACCGAATGGCCGCGAGTGTAGCACCAATTCGGCCAAGAATCACCTAATTTCTTTCAAGTTTTGCCAGCACGGACAAAGCCAACTCGCTGGCTTCCCCGCGCACACCCTTGAGCGTTCGCGCTTCGGCTACTACTTTTTGTAGCGTGGCCAGCGATTTTTCAGGCTGGCGTCGCGCCGACACTGTGCTGGAAAGCAGAGCAAGAACCGCATTCCCCGCCGTCAACTCGCGCGGCCTCCATCTTGCGCCGGCCTTAAACTGTGTTGCCAGAACCAGCCCAACGGGAATCGGCTTGCTTCCGGTTCGACCACCAAAACTCTCTACGGGAAACTTTGTCTGCTTGAATTTTCCGGTGTCACGAATTTCCAGAGACTTGGGAAACGGATGCACGCGCCCGCGCGAATCAAAGACCGCGTATTCATCTGAGTAATAAGTTGCACCCGCTCTGACGAGCTCAGATACCATCGTTGACTTACCCGAATAGCTTCGGCCCGGAATTACGATCGCCTTTCCCTTCCACGCCACGACTCCCGCGTGAACGAAAACGCGATGACGTGCCACCTCCGCCACAAAGAGCCGCAAATCCGATTCGAGTCGTTCAAAGACCTCGTCAATATCGACCGAGCGCGCAATTCTGATGTGGTCGGCGTAAAGCAAGTTGAACCGTCGCACATTTGCGCGCGGGCCCTCGCCTCCAACAATGATTGAATAGAGGCGATCCACTACTCGATCATCAACAACCTCGCACTGATGCGGAAGGTGTTGCTGAACTCGAACTAGTCCCTGACGCACGTTGGATCGAATCCCAACGCGCACGCCATAAGACTTTATTGAGAATCCTGCCGCCCAACCCAGGCGGTCTACTTTCTGCATTCAAGTAGACGTGAATTTAAGACGCGGCAACGTTACTGATGACACAGAACGACCTTCCCTACGCTTTCTCAACACAGTATCGGATTTTATCGAACCAGAACGCCCTTAGTGGACTGATAATGAGCACGCGCACACTATCACGAGCGAAATCGCCTCGTCAACATCGCAAGCCCGACCAGGAGTGATTAGTCTCATTACCACCCGCGTGAGCGCGTGGGTAGTGAGTGGCGCGAGTTCACAGGCGTTTAGAGTTCAAGCTTTAGCTTGGTAGTTAGCGCGACGGGTAAAAGCCAAGTTAAAGCTTGTACTCTAAACCCCGTTCCGCCGCTTGAGTTAAGGGCAGTCGCTATTACTGCGCGTCACCCTCTCGCTAAACCGCCGCTGATACTCCTCCGACGTGATGAACGAGCACACCATGCCGCGATAGTTGCCGGCGTCGCCGTTGTTCAAAACATTCAGCCAGAAGTCGTAACCGCCCTGATCGGGATCGCGGCGCAGGTACGCGAAGTACTCGGTCAGCACGAACGCGGCGTTGTATTGTGATTGCTTGAAGGCCGCGTTGTCGGCAACAGCGCGTACGACTGCGGCACGGCTTTCGATCATACTCGCGCTGCCGTTATACGCATTGATCAGGTTCGCGCGCTCGCTGCCGAGATCGACTCCCGACGCGCGCACGTTCTGAATCAACGCATCGACAAACGACTCCGCCGTCATCGCATTCTGATACTTCGTCATGAACTCGGCGCGCTGCACGAGCGCTTGCGCGTACGTTGTCTTTGCCGCGTCCAGCGTGGCGCCACCAACTACCTGTTGGCGATCCAACGTGTACTCTGCGAACACCGGCTTGCGACCGAGCGCGCCGGCGTACACGTCGTAGATGAACGAACCTGTCTGCTGCGCTTCCTGTTCAATGAAGAACGCCGCTGCTACATCACGTCGTCGCGTGTTGACGCAGCCGCTTGCAGACCCACCCGCTGACGCAGGTGGTACTGACAAGCATTGATTGATTTGGTCGCTCCAATAATTGAAGCCCGCTTCATCGGGCTCGCGCCCGAGCACGTCGACGTACTCCTGCCGCACAAAGTATTCCGCCGTGTCGAGCGGGTTCGCATTATCTCCAATGTCGGTGCCCGTGAATGCTGCTTCCGTCAGGTTCCCAACCAGGCTGAACGATCGATTGAAGGGATTGAAATTGTAATTCGCCCGCGCCGGCGTCACAGTGTAGAAGCCGCCCGTCTCCACGTTGTTGAACTTGTAATTGCCGCCAGCGTCGGTGATCGTCTTACGGTTTTGCGAGCCGCTCAACTGGATCACGGCGCCCGCTAGCGGAGCGCCATCGCTACCGCTGGTTACCTGGCCGCTGACGCTGCCAAACGAAGCGGTGGGCGCGTTGTAGCCCACGCGAAAGACGGCGCCGGCGCCGCGCGCCAGATAATAGAGACTGCCATCGGCGGTGACGATGAGATCGACTGGACTGGAAATTCCCGACGCGAAAGCCGTTGCCGTCCCCGTACCCGGATCAAAGCGACGAATCCATCCGGTGCAAAACTCAGCAAAGAAATATTTGCCGACATAGTCGGCGGGAAACAATGTCGTCGTGGGATTGTAAAAAGCGCCGCCCGTAATTGCGCAGCCGGTTGTCGAGCTGCTGCCGTGGCCGTATTGAAACAGCGGATCGCGAAAGTTGGCGTTGGATGGTGAGCAGGCGCCCTCACAATTTGCCCAGCCGTAATTCGATCCGGCGATGCCGTCGTTGATCTCTTCCCAGGTGTTTTGGCCCACATCGTTGATGAACATGCGACCGGAACCGGGCTGAAACGTGAACGTAAAGGGATTGCGTAATCCGGCGCTCCAAATCGCGCGGTTGATACCCGCAGGCGAGCCCGCGATTCCCGGAAACGTCGTCGGATTGTCAGCAGGAATCGAACCGTCGGCATTAACGCGCAGAAGTTTTCCCAGCAGGTTGGCGACTGTTTGCGAGTTGGCGGAGTTGGCATTCTCGCCGACGGCAATATAGAGCTTTCCGTCCGGACCAAAATGTATGGCGCCGCCGTTATGGTTCGTCGCCCCGCTGAGGTCGTTGAGATCGATGATGAATGCTTCGCTGCCCGCGGTAGCTACGTCGCCGTTGGCGGTGAAGCGACTGACCCGGTTGTGCGTTGTCGGAGTCGTCGCGGTGTAGTAGACGTAAACGAACTGGTTGTTGGCGAAGTCCGGATCAAAAGCAACGCCCAGCAGCCCGCGCTCGCCTGCGGAAGTAGTGGTCACCGTCACGAATGGCGCCGACAGCAAACTTCCGTTTTTGATCACCCGCAATTGCCCGGCTTGCTGACAGACAAAGAGACGCCCGTCGGGAGCGAAAGCCATGGCTGTGGGACTGGTCAAGCCATTGGCGATTTGCGTCTCGACAAAATTCGCGGGCAGCGTTGCAGCCACCACTGGAGCCACCATGTCGCCAGCCCAGGCCATTACAGCTGCGATGAGCGATAAACGAGCCGCATGCCTCGCAGCAGTCACGAAACCAGACGTCATAGTCGCAAAGAAGTGCCGGCCGGAAAATTTGAAATGCCCGGAAGAGTTGAAATTCATTTGTGCCCCCATAAGGAATCAATCTATGAGGTTGTCGGGGCGGGAACTTTAAGAATAATGTTTTGCGGCCGCCTTGTCCATGTTTGCCGGACTGGCGCGATGCTAGAGTGGCGCGAGCTAACAGGCGTTTAGAGTACAAGCTTTAGCTTGGTAGTTCGGGCGACGGGAAAAAGCCAAGCTGAAGCTTGTACTCTATACGCCTGTTATCACTCTTGAGTTACTGCCCCGAGCACGCGCTGTTGCTGCGCGAGACCACGGCGATACCCATCCGCTGACGCAGGTGGTACTGATAACACCAAATCACTTCACACGCTCAAGCGAGAAGCTATCCAGATTCAGCAAGCCGAAGATTGGACACGGCGAAGTCGTGCAGTTCTCCCTCTGCAAAGAGATTACTATCGCTTCGCTCGTTGGTCCGGTAGGAAACTCAAAACTAAAAGTCTGCCAGCCGCTCGTTCCCTGAGACAGCGCGGCTGAGCGACCCAGCTCGCGCCGTTCGCCCGTCGCTTCATTGACGATGATAACTGGCGGACCACCCGTCACGATCTTTTGGAGGCGCGCGGCAAAATTCAGCTTATACCGAGTTGCCGGTTCGACGAGGACCAGTTGCGAAACGATCTGTGCACCGGGATTTGAGTTCCCGCTAAAATCGACTCGCAAGCTGTGGGTTCCAGTGTGCGGCTGCTGGGCATCCAGCGACAAACTGAGCCCCGGCTCATGTGATGGATGCCAGCCAAAACCGGCCTCGTCGATGATCAGCGCACCTTCGAAACCGCCATCGTGGATTACTGCCTTCTGCGCGGGGTCCGCGTGACCTTGCGACTTCGCCCCGGCTAACCAGAGCTCATAAGCCTGCGTCAACCCACCTGCAGCCACTAGTTGGCGAATAAGATCATTCCGTAATTGATCGGAGTTGTTGTGGGCCAACTTGAAATGGGCAACGGCCTCGATCGGCTTGCCGTGGGCGGCGAAGAATCGAGCCAGCGTCAAGTGCGCGCCGTCGTCGCGCGGTTGGAAAATCTGCTCCGTGAGGCCGGCGTCGTGACCGGACGCGCCCCAGGCGAGATCGACGAAGTTCGGCACGAGATCCGGGTTGCTCGTTGCCGCATTACGCAGATCCGCAAAGGCTTCGTCGTAACGCCCGATTCTGAACAACAGATTACCGCGCTGCCAGCGCGGCTGCGAATAATACGGCGCCAGTCGCACCGACTCATTGAAGGCAGAGAGCGCACCGGCACTGTCGCCAAGCTCATCACGCGTCATGCCCAGTTCCAGCCAGAGATCATAGTCGCGAGGTCTGAGACTGACTGCGAGTTCCATTTCTCTGAGTGCTTCGGCGGGCTGCCCCATATTGTTCGAGAGCGCAGCGCGCGCGTAGTGAGTTTCCGCGTCGGAGGGCGTCAAGCCAGTTGCCGCGTTAAGCGCGGACACATTAGCAACGATGGTCCCGTACCTGGCCAGTAGACGCGAGAAAGCTACGCGGCCGGAGAACCACATCGCCCACACACAAAAGAGCATCGCGACCACGGACGCCAGTGTGCGCACACTACGTTTACGCATTATGAAATTATCCTGGGCTGACACTGAAATCTGAGAAGTTGCAGCAGGACGATCGGAGGCAGTTTCGCACGAAGCACAATGGACCGCGAGTGTCGCTCAATTTGTGAGCGTGGATTTCGCGGTATTGTCTGATCACAAAATCAAAGCGTGCCCTACTCATCGAGAAGGGCACGCCTTTAAGATCATCGATGCCGTCGGCAAACCTACGGGCTGGGATTACTGCCACGAGTTCCCACGATTACCAGAGTCGTCACTGCAGCAGCGCCGCCAATTATCCCAACGGTTGCGGCAGTACCAAGTCCAAATAGACCGCCAGCACCTGCGGCGGCCGCGCCGCCAGCAACAGCACCACCTGCGCCCGAGGAAGAGAGCGCACCGTTAAGATAACAAAACGCCAACCCCTTACGTTTGTTATTGGTTTTCTCGGAAGCGCCTTCGGCGGTGTAGATTTCACCAGTGCCCTGGCCCTTCTTCTTCAGCACCGCGCAGCCGCGAAGTATCTTGACTCTGACATTTCCGTTACTGTCAAAATCAAGCATGATGCTCGAGTTGGGTGGAAGCTCGACGGTTCCCAGGGCCCCCAGATCAATCGTCGCGCTAACTTGGTCGGGCGTTTCGAGCGCCGCCCCGGTAAGAACTGTTGCTCCGCTGGAGGCAGCGGCGCCGTTCATCGTAATGGCGCCACCTTTGGTCGTCAGTCGTGCGACGAACTGTTGCGGAATCGGAATTACTGAACTGGCGCCAGGTCCCGCAAGACTAGTCTGGACGTAAACCTGGGCGAAAGAAAACGCAAGAAATATGGCGATTGCTTTGAAGGCTTTTCGTTGTCGTGGACTCATGTTGGTTAATCCCTTCCTGCTTTTTACGCGTTAGTAACTACGAGAATCAGCCTTATTGTGGCCGCCAGTGTACTTCGCTTCCTCGTAGAGGTCAATGCCTTTTGTTGGCTAAAGGCAAAGTTTTCGCAAAAATTCCTTAGAAAAACAAGCGCCAAGACTATTTTTTGTCAAAACGCATGAGTTGCTCGTAGAGTTTTGCGTCCAGAGTTTTCAGAATCGCCAGCTCCTCGCGTGCCCCTTTCGCGTCCCTGAGCAACACATAAGTAACGCCAAGATTATAATGCGCTTGCGCGTAATCCGGTTTCAAGCGCACCGCCTCTTTGAAATCTTTGAGCGCATCCTGATAGCCGGCAGCTTTGACGTGCGCCTGGCCGAGATTGTTGTGCGCCTCCGCGTCAGTGGGCTTGATGCTCACCGCCATTTTGTACGCGTCGATTGCTCCCGCGAACTTGCCGGCGAGAAAGTATGCCTTGCCGAGATTTTTTTGCGCCTCGTAATCCTGCGGCAGCAAAGTCACTGCATGCCTTCCGGCGTCGATCGCTTCATCGAACCGTCCGGCCATGTAATACGCGGCGGTGAGATTTTTATATGCGACCGCAAAATCCGGTTTGATTCGCAGCGCCCACTTTAGTTCGTCGATGGCTTCATTGTAGCGTTGCAAATCAAAATAAGCTCTGCCGAGATTGTAATGCGCGTTGGCGTAATCGGGCCGGGCGGCAATCGCCTGCTTGAAAATTTCAACCGCTTCAGTAAAACGCTTTTCGCGCTGGTAATCGTCACCGAGACCATTTAGCGCTTTGGCATAATTCGGTTTGAGACGCACTGCCTCTTTGTATGCCGCGATCGACTCCGCAATCTTATCGAGCCGGTAGTACGCGTAGCCGAGATCATTGAAGGCAACCGCGTTGTCCGGCTGCCTGTTAGTCGCCTGCTTGAATTCGCTAACAGCCTCTTCATATTTCGCCAAACTGGTCAACGCCGTTCCCATATTAGTATGAGCCTCGGCGTAGTCCGGTCGCAGGCGAAGCGCTTCCCTGTATGAAGCGATCGCCTCTTCAGCTTTTCCTGAAAGATAGTAGGCGTTGCCCAGGTTGTAATGAACGTCGGCCAGATCCGGCTTCGCCTTGATAGATGATCTGAAAGTTTGGATTGCTTCAGGATAACGCTCTGCGGCCGAATACGCTTCTCCAAGGTTATTCTCAATTTCCGGGTCGCCGGGCTTCAGTTTAAGCGCTTCCTTGAAAGCCTCGATCGCCTCGTCATATCTGCGCGCCTTGTAAAGACTCGCGCCAAGGTTGTTATAGGCCACCACGTCACCTGGCTTAAGCTGGACTGCCTTCTTCAACGCCGCGATTGAATCCTCTGCTCGCCCCAGCTTGTCATAAACGAAACCAAGATTGCTGTAAGCGCCGGCATTGTCGGGTTGCAACCGGACTGTTTCTGAGTAAGCGCGCGCCGCTTCTTCGTAACGGCCAGTGCTCAGATAGCTGTCGCCAAGAACATTGTAGGCATCTGCCCAATCGGCTTTGAATTTAGTAGCCTGTTTGAAGGCTTCGATCGCTTCATCAAATTTTTCCTGCGCCGCGGCAGCGACGCCGAGATTGAAATAGGCCTCAGCGTCTTGCGGCTTCAGCGCAATCGCCTTCTTGAACGATTCGGACGCTTCGCTGTTTCGCGCCAGACTAAGATAAGCAGCTCCCAGATTGTTATGAGTGTCCGGATCGTTCGGCGCGAACTTCAGAGCATTGAGGTACGCTTCGATCGCCTTCGGATAATCGCCCAGGCCATAATAAGTGTTGCCCTGGTTCTTGAACGCTTCAGCCTTGTCTGCATCTGAAAGCGCGCGCGGGCGGGGCTTCCCATGATCTGGTGGATTATTCGCTGCCACCTGTACCGGCTTGCTCTTCTTGACTATAGCCATGCTTCTGCCGGAGACATCGCGGACCCTTTGCGGGCGTTTGAAGATGACCGCCGCGCCGCCCATGATGTCTTGTCCCTGAAAGGCACTGGCCCCGCCCGCGATATCCTGCAGCGGCAACGCGATACTCCATTGCCAAAACAGCGAAACGGTGAGCAAGGCAACGGCCGGGCGATTAAGAGTTGAAACCATCGCTCTTCAGACGATCTCCTTCCGCGTTTGCGTTGCATGTGGCAATTACTATGAGCGCCATGAATACCATCGCATTGATCATCCGGTGCAAGCCAAAGTCAACGAGACTGTGTACGGCCACGCCAGTGATTCCAATCAACGCTCCCATACACGCAGCCCGACGAAACGGACGTGGAGACTGGAGGTTCGCGCGTGCTCGCTTGAAGACGACCACGACAAACCAGACGCCAATCGCCAGCGCGACTACACCGCCGCTGGCCAACAACTCAAGATAGTCGTTGTGCGCCTGTTGCGGTGTGGAAACTCCCGATGCGTCATGGTAGGTCGGAATTGCCGCCCAGTAACCACCCATGCCGACACCAACAATTGGGTTAGCCTTGATCATCCGGCCGGTCGCGCGCCAGATTCGCAATCGGGTAACGCCTTGTCGATACGCTTCTGTTTCGCCAAACTCACCACGCGTCGCTTCCAGGCGAGTCGTCAGACCTTCGCCGCCGACCCAGAACATGCCAGCGACGATCAGGATAATCGCCGCCGCCACCAGCACGAGGCGCACGCCCGGTGATCCGGCAAGGGCCCAGACGCGAGAATTCTGAAGACTGGAATCGCGCGCGGGAATCACCGCGAAAAAGAGCAGCAACGTGACGACCAGTTGAGCCAGCATCGCCATGATTCCGCCACGTGAGTATGACAAAACCAGGGCGGTCCAGATTGGCAGTAACGCTCCCAGATAAATGAGCGCGCGCTCCCGACTTACGCCGCCGCCCGCAATCAGGCCAAGCGTCAGCCCCAACCCCATCTCCATCAAATAAGCAAAATGGTTTCGGTTAATAAATTGGCCATATCCCTGATCAGGTTGCAGCACGGGCAGGAAGAATCCGGTCTGATGTTGAGTTGTCTGCCGCAGGATGCCGAACAAAGCGCTGACCAGTGCGATGCCGATGATCACGTGAATCAGCCCGCGCATCCGGCGCTCGCTCGACGCATAGCGAAAGAACAACGCGGCCAAAAGCGCGAGCGCCAATACTTGCAGCGCGAAGATTCGTGTCTCGTAAGGGTCAGCGCTAATCGACTGCCATAGCCGGAAGGTGATGCCATAAGCTGACCCGTCACCCTGACCCACGCGCACGGTTTGCAAAAGCGAAAAGATCACCAGCGCGAGCATCGGCAGCAACACGTCGAGGCCTTCAATGTGTTTCGCATCGCTCAGGATCCTCTCAATCAACCAGAAAACACCGAGCGCAAAGATGAGGCAACTGAAGAACGCTTTCCACCATGGGTCAGTGCCGCCGTAAGCGATGGCGGTCAATACGAGCAGGACCAGCAGCGCGATGTAAATCACGCTTCCCAGAAAGCGAGGATTACCTCGCGCAATGCCCTGCCCCCCTGGTTCTTGGGTAAACGGTGTTGCTGCTTCGGAATTCAATTCGTGATCTTTCCAGCGCTGACACTCATGCGAAACTCCGGTGCGCCGACTTTGTCCTTCGGGGGCTGAAGCACGCGCTCTGTCGCCGACGACAATTCGCGCCGAAAGAGATCGCAAAGATAGCTCATGTCCACCAACAATGGCTCACTACTAAAATCTCTATAGAGATTGATCCAGCCCCATTCGCCTGTTTCGGTCGAGAGCGGTAACCGCACGGACCAAAAACTAACCGAGCGGGTGACCTCCTCCACCTTCACATCCCCACGGCTCCACGACCAGCAGATTCTGCCGCCGCGGAATTCCGCACTCTTGAGCCCGCGACGGTGTCCGGCGAGCTTCAGGGCGCGCTCATTTGCTTCAGCATTGCCGGGTTGGCCCAGAAGTGCATTGGCGTAGACAAACTCTCCAAACTCAAGCATCTGGCCAACTGCTTCAAAGAGTTCACCCAGATCGCCTGCCTTTGAAAGCGCAAGGCTCGCACGCCGCACGCGAATGTTATTTGCCACTCGGATGCGGCGATCAGCGACGGTGCGCTTCACGCCGGCCCTGATCTCGTCCATTTCGTGATAGCGAAGATGACCGACGGCGATCACGACGGCCACGCTGACAACGAACAAACCAAAGCCCATCACCGGCGATGACGTTTTGGTGAAGATCGTGGCCAGCAAGCCAAACGCCGCGCACACTCCGTACAGCACGAGCACGACATGGCGCTGCGACCAGCCGCGCGCCAACAACATGTGATGAATATGTTCGCTGTCTCCCTGAAAAACCGGCCGGCCACCGATGAGGCGTCGCGCCATGGTCACGCCGGTATCGACCACCGGCAGTCCAAAGGCAAGAATCGGAATGATGACGGCCACGGCGGTAGTCCCTTTCTGCGTTCCCCGCACTGAAAGCGCCGCCAGCATAAAACCGACAAAGAGTGCGCCTGAATCGCCAAGAAAAATTGAGGCGGGATTGAAATTGTAACGCAGGAAGCCAACCAGTGCGCCACACAGGACCAGCGTCACCACAATCATCAGCGGACTCTCACCGGCCAGCGATACGACCAGAATCACCAACGATGAAAACAGCGCCGCTCCGGAAGCGAGGCCGTCCATTCCGTCAATCAGGTTGAAGGCATTTGAAATTCCCACCAGCCACAGAACTGTAATTAGAAACGAAATGGTCGAGGGGAGATGTACGGATCCAAGCAACGGAATCTTGAGCGCTCCGATTCTTCCGCCCATGACGAAAAACAAAGTCGCAATCAAACCAAGGGATAAGAACTTTACTGTTGCGTTGGTGCCGCGCAGATCGTCATAAATTCCGAGCAGCAGCACCAGCGTCGCCGGAATCAGCGTCCACAACAGATCGTGCTTGAGCGGCTTGAGTGATTGGGTCAAAAGATTATCAACCAACGGCAAAGTTGAAAGGGCGATCACCACTGCCGCAAAGATTGCTACGCCGCCGAGTCGCGGAATTGCTAACTTGTGCACGCGCCGTCCATCCACCGGCACATCCAATAGGTGGAATCGCTCACAAAGCCGCCGCACCAGCGGCGTGACTACCAGCGAGGCGAAAGTGGCAATCAGGAAAAGCGCGAAGTATGTGTTCAACGAACTGCCTCCCGAGTTTTTACCTTGAGATCATGTACTGCTCTTAGACCGATGTTTGTGATACGGCGGTGGCCGGCACAGGCGACCTTGGTGAAACAGCCCCGAGCATATCTATCATCACCGGCATTAGAGATCCTCGTGAAAATGTTTGCGCGAACGGCCTTATGCTTGGCGTGGGCTCGCTTGAATGCGAGGCCGCCTTGAGGATCTGATGAGCGACCGTCTCAACGTCTCCATGTCTTGCAGCATAAATCGAAACGTCGTTCTGCTGCAGCGCGATGTCGGTAATATGACTCTTAGCCGGCCCAATGTACAAGAACGGCTTGCCGACCGCGAGAATGTTATAAACCTTGCACGGGTGAACGATGCCGGCAAACTGTTCACCCATCACAACGACGTGCAAGTCAGCCGCCGAAAGCAAACCTGAAAGCTCGGCGAGCGGCTGATATGGCAGGCAAAGAATGTTCTTCAAATCGTAGCGCGCGGCAAAGGTAGTCACTTTATGTTGCTCACTGCCGCCGCCGACGAAGCAAAAAACAATTTGCGGTTCACTCGAAAGACGACGCGCGGCCTCGAGCAGCGTATCGAGTGGATGGCATGGGCTGTGATTACCCGCGTGCATTACCACGAAGCTCTCGGACAGACCGTGCCGTTGGCGAAATGATTGCCGGCCCTGGTCGTCCCTGCGGACATTTTCGTCAAGCGCCCATGGAGGCAGCACGACAACCTTTCGGTCCGCGATTCCTTTGTCGATGATCCTTTGTCTCATGAAGCGATCCAGAACGATGACTTTCTCCGCCTGCCGCAAACTGTAACGCAAAAACGCCTGCAGCGCTCTGGCTACGATTGACGACTCGTTCAACCAACCAGCCGCAATGGCCTCGTCGGGGTTGAGGTCCATCACCCAGAAAAAGAAACGGCCGCCTTTCAATCGCACGAACAACGCTCCGAGCAGCGAGATCAACGGCGGCGAAGTCAACGCAATGACGGCATCGAACTTCGGCAACAGTGCAAGACGCAACGTGCAGTTCAACAGGAAGCTGCCAAAGTTCAGGGCCCGTCGCCACTTCGTTTCTTTTCCCAGACTCAACGTTCTGATGCGTATGATCTCGATGCCCCGCCACGCCTCGCGATGCGGAAAGCGTTTCGTTGCATCATCGTATCCGCGATCGCTCGTGACGACCGTTACTTTGTGACCGCGCCCGCTCAGCTCAAGCGCCAGGTCAGTCAGATACTGGCCCGTCGCCGCGACGTCCGGATAGAAACACTGATTGACTAGCAGGAACCTCATCTAGTAAGTAATGAATAGATCAAGGACTATTTTCCGTTTCTCATTTCTCATTTGTCATTTTCCCATTTCTGAGGTAGTGCTTTGTCTTGGATTTAAGCCGCTACCGTTGAACCAGGTGGATTATGAAACGCTTCGGTTCGGGCAAATGAAAAATGCCAAATGAGAAATGAGAAATGGAAAATGCTCTCACCCACCACTCGTCAAGTGCTTCTTGAAATACGCCACCGTCTTTTCCAGGCCCTCGCGTAACTGAATGGTCGGACTCCAGCCGAGCAATTCGCGGGCGCGCGAGATGTTTGGCTGCCGTTGTTTCGGATCGTCCTGTGGCAACTCGAGGTATTTTACGCCGGCCTTTGATTCGCACATTTCCATCACCTGCTCGGCCAGTTGTTTGATTGTAAACTCGCCCGGATTTCCGAGGTTCACCGGATCATGTACAGCTTCAACGTTCATCAATCTGATCAGACCTTCGACGAGATCGTCGACATAACAAAACGATCTGGTCTGATCTCCCGCGCCGTAGATCGTCAACTGTTCGCCGCGCAACGCCTGCACGATGAAATTGGAAACCACGCGCCCATCGTCTTCGAGCATACGCGGCCCATAGGTATTGAAGATTCGCGCGATCCGCGTGTCAACGTCGTTCTGGCGGTGATAATCCATCATCAACGTCTCCGCCAGGCGCTTGCCTTCGTCGTAACACGATCGCAGCCCAATCGGGTTCACGTTGCCCCAGTATTTTTCCGTCTGTGGATGCTCGAGCGGATCGCCATAGACTTCCGACGTCGACGCTTGCAAAATGCGCGCGCGCACGCGCTTGGCCAGGCCAAGCATGTTAATCGTGCCCATGACATTGGTCTTTACTGTTTTGACCGGATTGTACTGGTAATGCACCGGCGAAGCAGGACACGCGAGGTTGTAGATTTGATCGACTTCGAGCAGCACCGGCTCGATCACATCGTGGCGCTGCAACTCAAACCGATGATTGTCGAGCAGCGGCAGAATGTTCTCGCGCCGCCCAGTAAAAAAGTTGTCAAGGCATATGACTTCATGACCTTCATTGATTAATCGCTCGCACAAGTGCGAGCCGATAAACCCCGCGCCGCCGGTTACAAGTATACGCATTCTGTTTTTCCCGCCATAGGTTTTTCTTGAGATCCCGTTGTAGTTTCTCGCAAAACTATTCCGCGCCCGCGACGGTGCTGCGCTTTTCGCTAATCGACCTCGTCGATGCTTGCAGATCGGAATGCACCATCTCGCTTATGAGTTCTGCGAACGAGTACTCAGGTTGCCAGCCCAGGATCGTGCGAGCTTTCGTAGCATCTCCGACTAACTGATCGATTTCCGCCGGGCGATAATAACGCTCGTCCCTGACGACGAACTTCTGGTAATCAAGTCCAACTTCCGCAAAAGCCGATTCACAAAACTCGCGCACGCTGTGTGATTCTCCGGTAGCCACCACGTACTCGTCCGCTTCGGCCTGCTGCAGCATCAAGTGCATCGCGCGCACGTAGTCTTTAGCATGGCCCCAATCGCGCCGCGCTTCCAGATTGCCCAGCCGCAGTTCCGTTGCGAGACCCAGCTTAATGCGCGCCACCGTGCTCGTGATCTTGCGCGTCACGAATTCAAAACCGCGACGCGGACTTTCATGATTAAACAGAATGCCGTTGACGCAGAACATGCCATAGGCTTCGCGATAATTCCGCGTCAGATGGAAGCCCGCAACCTTGCTGATGCCGTAGGGACTGCGCGGATGAAACGGCGTGGTCTCGCGCTGCGGCACCTCGGGTGCTTTGCCGAACATCTCGCTCGAGCCGGCAAAATAGAAACGACACTTCGGTTGCAGTTCGCGTAGCGCCGCCAGCATGTAATGCGTGCCGTTGATGTTCGTATTAATGGTCGAGAAGCCGTCGGCAAAACTCTCGGCGACAAAACTCTGAGCGGCGAGATGATAGCACTCGTCAAACTCCGTGCGACTGACAATGTGAAAGATGCTGGGATAGCTTTCGAGACTAGCGGAATGAAGCGTGATGCGATCCAACAAGTGAGCGATGCGCGCCGTGCGTTGCTCGGGTATTTCGAGCGCCACGCGTCGCACCAGTCCGTGCACTTCGTAGCCCAGAGCGAGCAGGTGCTCGGCGAGATAGCTGCCGTCCTGCCCCGTGATGCCGGTAATTAGAACGCGTTTACTCAAAATTATTTCCTGCGAATCGCATGATTCCCTAAATACAACACATCCATTTTCGTCTTCAGAAAGCAATCGATGGCGTGCCGCGGCGTGCAGACGATTGGCTCGTTCTCGTTGAATGACGTGTTGAGCACGACCGGCACTCCTGTAAGTCTATAGAAGTCATCGATCAGTTGGTAGTAACGCGGATTCAACGTGCGCGAGACAGTTTGGAGTCGCCCCGATCCATCTACATGCGTGACCGCGGGAATCTCAGCGCGACGTTCGGGCTTGATTTGATAGACCATCAGCATCGTCGGCGCCGGATGCGTCTGCTCGAAATAATCTCCCGTGTGTTCTTCAAGAATCGACGGCGCAAAGGGGCGAAACGGCTCGCGCTTCTTGATGCGATCGTTGAGGATCTGTTTCATCTCGGCGCGACGCGGGTCAACGACGATGGAACGATTGCCCAGCGCGCGCGGCCCAAATTCCATGCGCCCCTGAAACCAGCCGACGACTAATCCGTCCGCGATGTCTTTCGCCGCGCGGCGCGTCAATTCGCTATCTGAATAAATATCCGATTTCAAATTTGAGATCTTCAATTCCGTTTCAATCTCGTTATCTGAAAACTCTGGTCCCGTGTAAGCTCCCTCCATCACCTCGCCGCCGCGCTCACGATTCAGAATTCCGTTGTAAATCTGGTAGCAAACACCCAGCGCGGTTCCGCTGTCGCCCGCTGCCGGTTGCACAAACACGCGACGAAACGGCGTATTGAGCAGAATCTTTCCATTCATCACCGAGTTGTACGCCACGCCGCCGGCCAAACCCAGATCAGTCAATCCCGTCTGCTCGTGCAGGTGATTGAGAATGTGAAAACCGACTTCTTCCAAACGCAATTGCAAGCTCGCCGCAATGTCCTGCTCGCGATCTGTTAACGAGGCGCCTGGCGCACGCGCAGGTCCAAACGTTCCAATGAACTCGTCGGAATAGATCCTGCCGATGACTGGCGACCCGCCATCCCACGTCATGTCGACGCCTTCGGCGTGGTGACGAAAATAGTCGAGGTTCAGACGGAACTGTCCTCCTTCCTCCGTGCGAATGATCTCGCGAAATTCTGCGATGTAGCGCGGCTCGCCGTACGGCGCCAGACCCATTACTTTCCCTTCGTCGCCATAGTGCGGAAACCCGAGAAACTGTGTCGTCGCGGTGTAGACGATCCCGGTTGAATGCGGATATTCAACCTGTCCCAGCACTTCAATCGAGTTCCCTTCCCCACTTGCCCACATCGTCGAAATGAAATCGCCAAAGCCGTCAATTGAAAGCAACGCCGCGCGCTCGAAAGGCGAAACATAGAACGCGCTGGCGAGATGCGCGCGATGATGCTCGACGTTATGAAACTGCGCGCGCAGAGCGTGCTTCGAAACATTCAATGCTCTTGCCAGATCGTCTTTCAGATCGCGCACCTTCGCCGCATTACTCAAACGATCCTTCACTTGCCGAAAGATGCCGGCGCCGTTGCCTTTGCCCGGGAGCGCGGGCATCCTGCCTGCATCTTCTTCTGCTACCGTGAGCACTTCTGCTTCCTGTCGCCTGCCTCCTGCCGTCTGCCTCCTGCCTCCAGTCACTTGACGGGCCGCTCTCGTTGCCGCGAAAAGAATCTTCTTATGCAGATGGGCCGACGGATCGCGCGAGACGCCAACATGCTCGACATCCTGAATCTCAACGCCGGCGGCTTCGAGACAATAACGAATCGACTCAATCGGAAATCCAGCGCAGTGCTTTACGCGATTGAATCGTTCCTCTTCAACCGCGGCAATCAGCTTTCCGTCCTTGATGATCGCCGCCGCCGCGTCACCGTGATATGCGTTAATGCCAAGAATGATCATTTGGATCTCGACGGTTCCATTTCAATCGTTCTCCAATCCATGCAGGATCGCGGCGACAGTCCACTACTGCATGAATCGAAACCTGATTTTCTTGGACCGCGCAGTACACGGCAAAGGGAAAACGCCGCGATAAGAGTCGACAATAATTCTTATGGACTCTTTGGTGAATGCCGCCATAGATCTGCAACGACTCGATGTCGGCATACAGATTTGTCAGGAAATATGAACCGAGCCCGCTTCCTTGACGCTCATAGAAGTGAAAGCCGTCGTAGCTCTTGATGAGGTTCGTTCGACGATCTGTTTCTTAGCGGTTTCCCAGTCGATGAACTCAGCCTTGCCTTCATCGATCAGGCGCTGGCGTTCGTCGAGAATATCCTTATGCCATTGCGGCACAGGTACAGCGGCTTGTTCGCATAGATCATTCCAGAGTGCTTCCATCGCTCGCAGCTTCTCTTCAATCGTCATCTGCTCGATCTGAAGTTCGATAGCCATGTGGGTATTCTAGCAGAAGGCTCGGATTTCGATTAGAGTCTTAATCCCCTTTGGCCTTTGGCCTTTGGCCTTCGCTCTTCGCTCTTCGCCCTTCGCCCTTTGCTCTTTGCCCTTTGCTCTTAGCTAATCGAGATGTCGCTTCACCCATTCATTCAGCACGTAAAGGCTCCAAGGTCGCGACCAGCTCGTTTTGCCGTTGAGATAACTTTGCCAAACGGCATACGCGCTTTTTTCATTGACCGCGTCTCGCAATGACGGAGACAACGACGCCAAACCTGAATCGATCATCTCCCGCAACGGCCCGCGCAACCATTGCTCCCACGGAAACGTGAAGCCGCGCTTTGTCTGGTGGATCACCTCCGACGGTAACAGATCGCTGAGCGCCGCAACCAACAGAGCTTTTGGCGTTCCGTTGCGCTGTTTCATTTCCGCGGGAAGCTGCGTAACGAATTCGACCAACGGATGATGCAGAAACGGCACGCGCACCTCAAGCGAGTGGGCCATGCTCATCGAATCCGTATCTCGCAACAACGTGCTCACGAGATACGATCGCGCTTCAAGACAAGTAACCGCGGAGAAATTATCCATCTTGCTTGTTTGCTCCGCGCCTTCGGCAAGCCAATCCCACCACAATAAATTGTCGGGCCTTTGCGTTTCATTCAACAACTCAGCAACCTGCGATGGAGTGAAAAGAGCCCGCGCGAAAAAGTATGCGTGAGGTAATGAACTGGAATCGTTCCACAAAGCCGCGAGCTTACGCGCAGCGTCGCCGCGCGCCAATCCGCTACCCGCGCTTGACAGTGCCGCTGCCATCGCCGCGCGTAACGAGCGCGGCACCTGGCTGCCGATTGCCGCCAGCCGTTGATATTGGGGCGTCCGACGAAACGTGTTGTAGCCGCCGAATACTTCATCGCCGCCGAGTCCCGAAAGCGTGACCTTGAGTCCTGCTTGTCTCGCCGCCCACGAAACGAAATAAGTGTTAATCCCATCGATGCTTGGTTGGTCCAGCGCGCCAACCGCCTCAGTCAGGCGCGCCAGCATCTCATCGCCGCTCAGCATCAACTCATCGTGCGTTGTGCCAAACTGCTTTGCCGTTTGCCGCGCTATCGCAGCTTCGCTGAATTCCTTTTCCGGAAAGGCGACGGTGAATGTGTGTATGCCGGAAACTTCGCGGCTCGCGAGCGCCGCAAGTGCGGTCGAGTCGATCCCGCTACTCAGAAAAACACCAATGGGGACGTCGGCAATCAAGTGTTGTCGCACACTCTCTGACAGCAACTCGCGCACGCGCGCCTGAGCAAAGCGCAGAGAGCCAGGAGCAAAGGGCGAAGGGGTAAGAGAAGATTGCGAACTAGCACCCCAGCCGGGCTGCCCGTCCGGGGACCCCGCATTGCGGATTTCGGATTGCGAATTGACCGGGACCGCGGAGGTCTCGCCCGCTCTCATCGGAGCACCCCCCGCACCTCCGTGTCTCTGTGTCTCTGTGGCAATTCTTACCGCCGGTTGCTCTTGGCGCTTTGCTCTTTGCTCTTTGCCGCCGCTCGCGATGTTCCAATAAGGCTCCGGCTTCGGCGTCGCTCCATGCCCATCGAGTCGTATCGTCAGCGTGTGACCCGGCGGCAGCGAGAACACTCCTTCGACCAACGTCTCGGGTTCACTAACGGAACCAAACAACAGGTAACTGCGCAACGCCGATCGCGACAGTCGCCGTGGCACAACGCCGCTTGCCAGCAACGTTCTTACTTCGGAAGCGAACAAGAATTGCGAACCGGGCAGAGGGCCAAGAGCTAAGGGCAAAGGGCCATCAGAATCCGAAAATGGGTCTTCGCCCTCTGCTCTTTGCTCTTTGCTCTTTGCGCTTTGCTCTTTGCCGGCATAGTAATAAAAGGGCTTGATACCCAGACGATCACGCGCCAGAAACAGCGTCCCTCTTCGCTCTTCGCTCTTACCCCTTTGCTCTTGGCCCTTCGCTCCTCGCCGATCCCAAACGGCAAACGCAAACATCCCCTCCAGGTGCTGCACGGAGTCAGCGCCCCACTCCTCGTAAGCGTGCGCGATGACTTCAGAGTCAGAGCGAGTGCGAAAGCTGTGACCCCGATCTTCCAATCTTTTTCTCAATGACCGAAAATTGTAAATCTCGCCATTGAGCACCACGCCGATCGAACCGTCTTCATTGAAGATCGGTTGATGTCCGCCTTCGAGATCGATAATGCTCAACCGCCGCATCCCCAGCGCCAGCGGTCCATCATCGAGATACCCTTCGTCGTCAGGGCCGCGATGGACCATAGTGTCCGTCATGCGCCGCACTAAAGCCCCTGCGTCTGGCTCGCTGAAATTACTTGCTCCACAGATTCCGCACATGATCTAAAATTTCGAATTGCGAATTGCGAATTTCCGAAGCTGCCCTTATGACTTTTTCTTTAGCGCTAACAGAAGGGCCGCTACATCTGCCAAGTCTTGCGGTCTTCCTACCAGGCGTTTATTGATAATGAGGTCTTGTGAGGAAAGAAACTGCGTGGGAGCATCGCCATAAGTTGAGACAATGCGGTCTTTCCAACTAGCTTCAAAATCGAGCCCTTTGAGTCCCATCAGCACATCAATGCGTGCGGGTGGCCGTCCCATGTGATAAACGAGGTCGGGGTTGGTGAAATCATCGACTTTAATATCGGCTAGCGGCGCACCAAATTCTTTCAGCGCCGCAAATACGCGTTCGGCGTTCTCGCGATCCACGCTAATCCAGATGTCGAAGTCTTTCGTGTAGCGGGGCTCGGTATGTTCGATCACCGCGTAGCCGCCCACGACCAGATATCTAACCTGGGCCTTGTTCAAGAGATTCAACAGTTCTCTGAAGTCTGAGTTCGGACTCATTTCGTCCTTTTCGTCGGTGTGCAAAGACTACCAGCTCCCAAGCGGCGCCGAACCGAGCGTTGGAGTCCTGGCGTTGCCAAAACTCGATATCAAAAGAACGATCGAGTTCGTCTATTCGGCTCAGCCCTTCCATCACAAAGTCACCAGAATGGGTTTCCGCCTCGGTCTTTTGCTGCATAGTTTTCGTCCTGCCCATCAAATGCTTACTGGATCTAGGTAATCATACAGCTTGTATTCCGCAATCCGCGATTCTTTTTGCTCCTTGCCCTTTGCCCGTCTGCTTTTAGCCGCGCATCCAGGTAGCCCTCATCTCGTCCGGCCCGCGGTGAAGCTCTTAGCCCCCGTCAAAAGCACTTCCATGCTCCCCTCACCTTGTGCGCCTCGGCCCCGGCTTTGTCTCGTGAGCTGGAACATGCCGCACCGGGGGTGCCTGGAGTGTCGCAATCAGTGCAATAGATCTGCGTACCGTCTGGTGGGGAAAGTCGCTCGGATGGCGCCAAGTCGCCAGCCAAGCGACCGTACGTCAGTCGGTCCAACGTCAAACCGCCTGTCAATTGCAAAGGAACCTCCAGCACCACGTTACCGACCTGGAAAGACGAGCCGGATATTTCACCAGCAACGAGATGGACAACTTCGAACTCGGTTTCGGTCCAGGTAATGGTTCCATCCCTCACGGTTCCCGATGAAGGCCAAACGGGTTGCGACGCGCCGCTTGTTCCTTCAGTAGTCACGCGAAAAAGCTTTTCGCCGGCGTTGGTTTTTCTAACGATCACGGTATCCAATTTGAGCGGCGTATTTGCAGACCATTCAAACACGCTGGCACGTTGCTGAACACCGCGCAGAATTCCGTATTGCGACCATGCTCCGTTGTAGAATCTGAGTGACTCTGTTCTGCATCCATCGACGATAATTCGATCCCAGACGCCGGCGCTTGACGCGTCGATATCGAATCCACCTTCAAGTATCTGACGGTATTGATGCGTACTCTGAAAGCCTACCGAGAAAAGATTCAGCGATCCGGCCACCAGTTGGATGCCGTGTTTAGGGTAGTTCTGAAAATTACCACCAATGAAAGTATTGTTCAGCGCGTTGAAGCCATACTGGTAATAGACCGCAGACGATGCATTGTTGAGATGCAGATCCAAATACAGGTTCTCTGAGCACTGCCCGCCCGACTGTCCCTGGCGGCAAAGCGCAAAGGCGTAACTCGATCCGCCGCCATCGATCATGAGATTTGTGAAAGTGTTTCCCTGAACTCCGCGCGTGTCGTAAGGATGGCCGGGGACATTGCCATCGATGTCAAAGGCGACGGTCGCTCCGTTCGATACGCTGGCAAACTCAATCCCTTCGATTCGCGAATACCATAGCCCGTCCGTGCGAAACGCGGTGCTGTTCGAAACTACTCGAGTGACGAGCCGCCCGGCGCCATGGATGTGCACGCCGACAGCGTTGCGAACCACCCACGTATCCTCACCGAGGTTGTAGCAGCCGCCCGGAAGATAGAGAGGTTTGTTAAGCGTGCGATTTGCATAAGCGTGCTCTGCGCCATCGGCTCCGAATGCCGCGTTCGAAGCGGCCTTGATTGCCGCATAATCAACTTGCTGGGATAGCGAAATGATGAATGGATAAACGGCCTGCGCGGCGGCGAGCGAAGCATAAACCGTGCTAAGCGGATGGCTCTGACAATCAGCGATCGCGCCAAAGTCTTTCGGATTGACGAACAGCGAAGAAGCTGACGCGCCTTGCTGGAGAGCAGCAAGAGAAGGCGGAGCGATCGCAGTCCCGGTCGTCGCAAATACTAAGGAGAGCGCGAGCGCAAGGCTCAATTCAAATGCACGTCGCAATCGCACTACCTTATTCCTTTCGAACACATTTTGTCTTCTCCCCGGCGTTCAGAGGCTATGTCAAAACTCAGCTTGTGAGGTAATCAAGCTTCGATCCTAAACGCAAAGGACGCGAAGGAATCCGCAAAGGAACGCAAAAGAAGGCCTTTTCTGCGACCTTTGCGCGGGACTCTGCGTACTTTGCGTTTAAGCTCATCGATTCGTCGTCGCTCAAGTGAGTTTTGACACAGACTCTTCAGGGCAAAGCCTGCGACCGCGCAACCGTCACAGTGCGAGAGTGATTCGCCGGGGCGAGCAACGAAGAATATATGCGCTCCATCTGTTCAATGGGTCCATCCCAGGACAAACCTTTCGCGACATCAGGGCATCCTGCGCGCAAGCGCGCCAACAGGACGTGGTCATCAAGCAATCGTTCGAGCCCTGCGCGAATACCTTCCACGGTGCACTCAACAGCCAGCCCCGCCCGCTGATCGATCAACGACGCGATTCCGCACCCGTGGGTCACCACCACGGGAACCCCGGATGCAACCGACTCAGCCGCCGCGTTGCCAAAGCTTTCGGACTTCGAAGGCAGGACGAAGATGTCCATATCTGCAAAA
Source organism: Pyrinomonadaceae bacterium (assembly GCA_041492185.1). GTDB lineage: Bacteria > Acidobacteriota > Blastocatellia > Pyrinomonadales > Pyrinomonadaceae > JAOAPY01. The sequence goes on from JBGPWL010000022.1 coordinate 50,248, forward strand.
GCTTGCAGCTTCGCAGCGCCGTAAAGCGGTCCCGTGATATCTACCCGCCCGCTCAAATTCAATTGGTCGATCAGCGCGCGAATCGCTTCAAGGCTCCCGTCTTGATCGTCAGGACCCGCGATAACCAATCGAGCGTCTAGCGGGGCAGTAGCCCGACGGTCAGGGAGGGCGCGTAACGCGTCGATCTCGGCAAAGGCTCGCACTAAGACGTCCAGACCCTTGATGAGTGACACACGCCCCAGAAACAAAACGAGCGGCTCGCGCTCGCCTATCCCCAGTTTAGATCGCAGAGCCCCGCGCGCCGGCAACGACTGAAACTCATCCAGATCAAGACCGTTTCGGCGCAACAGGATCTTTTCCGCAGCCAGGCCTTCATCGATTAATTCCTTGCGCTCAGTTTCCGACGTGGCAATAATCGCGGCGGCGTTACGAATCAAAGAGTTTCCGACGAGACGGTGGTAGACGCGCTTTTTCCCCAGGCTGCGCACTCTTGGTCGAAACATTCCCAGCGGTTCGATCACGTAAGGAACTCCGCTGCGGCGAGACAGCCGCGCCACGGTCGGGCCGATCAGATCGTAGAAGCCGTACAAGTGCGCCACATCAAACTGCGTTAGGTTTCGGCGACAGAATTTAAGAACACGAGGACTGATAGTGGTGGCGCGATAATTCGCGAGGGTCGGCAAATAGATCGTCCTGACGCCTTCATGTTGCCACTCCCATCCCCACTCGCCCTTGATTCTTTCTCGACTCCACGCTTGCAAATCAAAAGCTTCGACTTTGTCGCCAAGGTCAGCGGTGAGCACGGTGACTTCGTGCCCGCGTCGCGCCAGCGCGCGCGCAATTCCCTTCACCTTCGCCGGCGGCCCGCCCTTGTTCAGGTAGGGATAATAAGTCTGCGTGGTTTTCAGGATGCGCATGAAGCAGACTCGTCAGTGTGAGGGACCTCGCAAGCTTTAGCCGGTGATTCTCGCAACAAAATTTCCGTCAGCTTGTGCTGAAACTGCGAGAAGGTAAATCTCTCGTGCAGCCGTCGGTATCCGGCCTCTCCCAAACGCCGGCGCAGGTCTTCGTCAAGACACAGATCTACGATCGTCTCTGCGATTCGTTCCCTGTTGCCATACGCGACCAGCTTTCCCGTGACGCCGTCTTGCACAACTTCGGGTGCACCGCCACTGTTAGCTGCGACGATCGGCTTCTTATATTGCATCGCTTCAAGGTAGACGAAGCCGAACCCTTCCTGGGCACTCGGCATCACAAATACATCACACGCCTGGTAACAAGCGCGGAGGACTGTTTCGTCGACAGAACCAAGAAAATGCACGCGATCCGAAACGCCTGTCGTCTGCGCCAGTTGTTTGTGTCGTTCCAGATCTGTTCCGCTACCGATGACGATGTATTGAACATCAGGCACTCGCTGCGCGATCAGAGGCAACGATTCAATGATCGTATCAAAACCCTTTCGCCGCTCAGTAGTGTCAAGTCTGCCGACCGACAATAGTTTCATTCCCCGCGGCAATTCGTAGGCGTCGCTCGAATCCTTACTTTCTGTTTCCCACTCCAGGGCATTGGGCAACAAAAACACTCGCTCGGGCCGCACTTTATTCACCTCGACTGCCTGCTGCCCGGTATAGCCGCTGATTGAAATAAAAAAGTCTGCCTGCTGCAATGCCCGTCGTCTAATTAATGGCATCTTTTCCCAGACTTCACAGCCGTAGAGAAAGACGCCGAAGCGCATTCCCGGCCGCAGCCTCTTCAGCAACACGCATAACGGGGCATAGTTCACGTGACCTGCAAGAACCAGTTCTACAGGTTCGCGCGCGCCAATGCTTAACGCTGTTCTCGCAAACGATAAACGTCGGCCGTCGAATGCGGCCAGGCGCAACTGCGGATGCGAGGAAGCTGCGTTTTCGACTTCCTGAGAAGAATCCATTGCTATGAGGACGCAATTTCTATCGTGCGAACTAAAGTCGTTCAGCACGCGACACACCAGTCGGTTGTAGCTCGGTATGCCCCCGTGACATCCAAAAGTATTCGTCTGGAGAGTCAGAATCACGATTTGCTTGGTTGTTGAAAAGAGTTACTTAATTGCCCTTAAGAACAGAAAGCCGCCAAACCTTCTGGTTACCCACTCCGCCAGCGCATTCGGCGTCAGCTTGATCAGCCGAGTCTTTACACGACCGGCGGGAAGCAACCAGAGGTCCGATTTCTGTCCGTAAACGCAGGCTTCCACTTTTCCGAAATGAGGTTGAAGCTTCCCCTTGAATTCAGCCGCGGTATAGAACTTTGCGATGTGCCCGTCGCAATACTTGTTTGCGATTTCCTGTGGAGTGAGGCGTAGTAATTCGCCCATGAGGACGCCACGAACCAGCACATAATGAACCTTGAACCAAATCGAGTTTCGGTGATAGACCATTATTCGCGCCTCACCACCGGGTTTAAGCACGCGACAAATTTCGGTAATTATTCTTTCGGTCTCTGAGGAGTGATGTATGACGCCCCACGACCAGACAAAATCGAAACTCTCGGTGGGAAATTTCAAAGTCCTTGCATCCATTTGCAGGATGTTGCCTGCCAGGCCGAACAGTTCGAAGCGA
>JBGPWL010000059.1:0-28668 GCA_041492185.1 Pyrinomonadaceae bacterium
AGCGGAGGAAGAACAAATCCAGCCTCTTTAAGAAGCTTGCGTGATCGAGAATCAGTTCAAGCTGAATGCCCAGCCATGCGTCCGAGACGTGAGGCAAGGTCTCAAGCCATTGGCGAAGGTCGTTCCAATCGATCACTCGAACCGACTCTATTGGCGGACGTTGGATGGCCGGCAGGCTCGCGAAAAATGTTTGAATCGCTTCCGTCAATTCAACGCGGATCTGCTTGCTTGGAAGAACAGCACTAATGCAATAGGCGTATCCACGCGCGCGAGTCCAGGGCTGAAACAGGTTTTGCCAACCCGCCTGGGCATTCGATTCCAGTTTACCTTTCACTCGCGCCCACTCGCCGAATATGTTTTTCCGAAGATCTTTCACCGTGTCGTCGTGAGCTTTGCACTCAACGATTAACGGAAGAGGCAGATCCTGAAAGGGTCCAGCCAAAACACCGCCAGTCTCGACGAAGGCGTCAATGCTCCCATCCTGGCCCTTCGTGGGTGAGATATGCGCGTACGGTCCTGTCGTCTCCTGGAGAGCGTCGCCAACCAATTGCTGAAAAGCATCTTGAGGCAAGGCAAACTGCTTTGGCCTGGACCCTTGAGAGTTTCGCAGATCAAAGTTTTGGGGAAATACTTTCATCATGACGAAAGAATCTGAGCGAACGTTAGCAAGCCAAGTGGTTGAGCGGGGCTTGTCGTTTTGAGAATCCGCGCAACTCCTTTACGGCACGGCAGAATGTAGATAACAAAAAAGCGAGTCGTTAACAAGGAACCGAGAACAAAGACATTTGTCTCCAGATTGAACGCAAGTCACTTACTCGGATTTTTTTGGTTATGGTGACTGGTGATACAATCCGCCGCCAATGAACTGCCCCGGGCAGCTATTAGGCTTATCTTTAGGAAGGAGTTCCAAAACCCCGATTGTCTGCAGATCCTAAGCTAGAACGAATCATCCGCCAAGTGAGAGATCTCATCGCCGGCCACCGCGGCAATGCGCACGTCGTCGCCTCCAACGATCGCGAGACGCGGCAGGTCGTCGCCGCGGAACTTCTCGCCGCACTGGCACGCAGTGATGCGGAAGAGCAATCGCGCGCCCGGCTGTTATTTGTGGACCATGGTTACCTTGACGAAACGATTCGCGATCTGCGCGGCGCTAACTCGCCCGAGCAACGAGCAGCCGCAGCGCACACGCTCGGAATCGTTGGCAGTCGTCGTTCAACCGCGCACCTGATTGCCGCGCTCTTTGACGATTCGCTCGAAGTTCAGCGCGCTGCCGCTTCGGCGCTGGCTCAGATAGGTGATCCAGCCGTGGCTGAGGGCCCACTTAAGGCACTACTTGTTTCGGACGATCAGGAAATACTACCTGCCCATCAGGCCGAGGAAGAGCAAGGACCAGCGAAGCAAAGCCTGATGCCGATCGACAGTGACGTTGCGGATATGCCGCCGACGATCGTCGCCGACCTACATAGCGCAGATCCCGGCGAACGCGTCGAAGCTTTGAGAGAGCTGGCCCGCTCAGGCGCGACCGGGGCGTTCCGTTTGATCGCAAATTCTTTTGATGACGTTTCACTCGACGTTCGTCGCGCCGCCGCCCAGGCGCTTTATGAACTCGAACCCCACCGATCCGCCGAGTCTTTCAGGCGGGCCATTGAAGAAGGATCGCCGGAGCGAGGCCGCAACATCGGCGGCGCGCTGGTAGCCTCGGGCCTGGCCACTCAGGCCATCGAGGAGTTGGGCCGTGACAACCGAGAGGACACTTATAGCGCGTTGTCTCTCCTGTTTGTGATGGCCAGGACCGGCGAGATCCAGCCGCTGATAATGGCAATCGAGGAACATCAAGACCTTGAGGTGCGCCGCGCGGCCATTAAACTGCTCACGCTAAATGGCCAGTCAGAAGTCGCAGAGGCCGCGGTAAGACGGCGTCTAATGCTGCGCCCGAAGTGACAAGCTTGGCACTCGTGCAGTCAGTTCAGCACGAAGGCGCGGCTTGATTTATGGAAGGGGGCAGTGCTGATCAGCGATGAGTCTTTCTCAGAAACGCGCGCGCGATGTCGGTCACCAAATCCGCGGTGGCGCTTTCGCTGTGAGGACTGTGCGATCCATCGTCGAGGATGTGCATTTCACTTTGCAGAAGTTGCTCACGGACGGCGTCCAATTCCCCGGGCTCGGTGCGCGGATCGAGGCGGCCGTGAATGAATAATGCGGGAGCGCTAATCTCATGCAATCTGCCGGCGTAGAGATCATCATCGGAGCCATTGCTCTCTTTTGCGATTTGGAACCATGCCCTTGCGTGACTGGTAATTAACTTTCGCCAATATTCCTTACCGTGTTCGCGCGCGAACCGCTCGCGCAATTCGGTGGCTAACCCTTCAGGTTGATACGCAAGTGTTTCGAAAAATTCTCGGGAACTGATCTTCGTTCGGTAAAAGTGGAATGCTTCGAGGATCAAGCCACTTACGCGTGCAGGCGCGGTGAATCCGAGAATTGCCGCGATGACCGCGCCGTCGCTATGACCCCACAAAAAAGCGCGGTCGATGCCCAGCGAATCCAGGAGCAAGAGCGTCTCTGCCGCTGCGCGATAGTGAAAGTCGGACGGCAAACCGTCGACGAGATGAGTTGACCGCCCATAGCCGCCCCGATCCGGAATGATAATGCGGTAATCGCCGCGCAGCGCTTCGATTTGGCGCCTGAAAGGATAGATCTCGTATCCCCAGCCGCCGTGCAGAAAAATGAGCGGCGCTCCTTTACCTTCGTCGCGGTAATGAATCTCTACCGGGCTGATGCCTGGAACTGAAGGCGAAGTCGATAGCGATGAATAGGGCATTGGCTCTTAGGCAAGGGAACCGCCATGATAATTCCAATATCCCCGATTACATAATCAGGTTACTCGAGCGTTGCGCTTCAGCCTGGCAAGCAAATAAGAACATCCGGAAACTAATGCAAATATTTCTGGTGACAGACCGAGAATTGTGATAAGTCTTACACAAGACAGAATTGAGAAAGAACGAATTCGCAGACTTGGATTCTCCTGCCCTGACCAATTTCAAGTCTCGATCAGATTTCTTCCTGTGCGGCAATTCTTTCCTGGCTCGGTCATTCATTTGCAGCTAGATTGATCAGGAGATCCCTATGCGAAAAGACGAACGCCCTGTTGTCATCGCGCCGCGACACTCGCCGCGTTATTCGTAGAGCCTTTACAACGAAACGTTCAGCGCTGACGAAGTTCGACTGTACGCAAGCGAGTATTTGATGTGAGCCTCAAGTTGGACGACCGACAAAAACCAAACTTTTATTGGCGTGAGACACTGGGCTCCGCGCAACGGAGGAGATAGAAATGGATACGGAAAAGAGAAACGTGACCGGTTCGCAGACTGAGAAACGGGCCATCACCAGACGAAACTTTGTAAAAGGCGCCGCAACGGTAGCGGCCGCAGCAGCGGCAGTTCCACTTGAACCTCTGCTGGGCGGAAAAGGGTCAGTCGCCGAGGCGTCGGTCGTAAACTATGATTCCGATGATCGCGCCGAGGCCAGCTTCAATTACCGCAAGAGCACGGCCCACGCCGAGAAGATCGAAGTTGGGGTTCAACCAGACAATGGCGATGCGTCGCGATTCACAGACTTCAGCGGCAACTACAGCAAAGCCCTGTTACACGACGGCCTCGGCGTGCCGAATGTTATCGCCTTCCGAAGCCTAAAACGGGCCTTAAGGACTGGCAGCCAAACAGACTTCGCAAACATCCTGGTTGGGACCCCCGGCGGCGGCGGCAATTCGAAGTTGAATGGCCCCCAGGTCGCACTCGCCTTTGACTTGGAAGGTCTCGACTCACATGCCACCGTCATCCCGCCGGCGCCGAGCGTCGCCAGCGCGCAGACGGCAGCCGAACAGATCGAGCACTACTGGGCGGCTCTGCTGGCCGACGTGCCGTTCACCGATTACTCGACAAATTCGCTGGTTGGTCAGGCTGTGACCGATATGAACAACCTGTCCTTACTCCAGAGCCCCGCAAATAATCAGTTCCCATACCCGGTCACACGGCAGAATCTGTTCCGGGGGCGGATCGTCGCGGGCGACGGCAATGTGCAGGGGCCGTACGTTTCGCAGTTCATGGTTCAGCCGACTAACTGCGGCGTCCAACCCCTCAACCAAAAATACCAAACGTTCCTGCCCGGGCAGACATTTATGACTTTGCCGAGCGAGTATCAACTGGTGCAAAACGGCGGGGACTCAGGGCGCCCTGTGAACTCTGACCCCACATTGCGCTACGTGCGTAACGGTCGAGACCTCGCCGCATACACCCGTGTGGACGTGCTCTACCAAGGGTACTTCGTCGCCTTCCTCGTTTTGGCGGGGCTGGGTGCTGCGCCCAATCCGGGTAACCCCTACATCGGCTCACTGACGCAAAAAGCCTTCGCGACGCTGGGGGGGCCAGACGCTGCCGGGACGCTTGCGGAAATGGCCACGCGCGCACTGAAAGCCGCTTGGTTCCACAAGTGGATCAAAGACCTGCGCCTGCGACCGGAGGAATATGGCGCGTTGGTACACGCGAGAAAGACCAACTCCGTTCCACTCCCCCAAGCCGCCGGAGCACTGCACGCCGACGTGCTGGGCTCAGCCGTGCTGCCCATCATCAACTCGACCTATGGCAGCTACTTGCTCCCACAGGCATTCCCGGAGGGATCGCCGACGCATCCGTGCTACCCGACGGGTCACGGAACGGTCGGTGGCGCGTGCTGCACGGTGCTGAAATTCTTTTTTAACGGCAGCCAGAAGATCCGACCGCTGCTCACAGCCCGCGGGCGGGACGTGTACGAGCCGAGCACGAGCGGCCTCTTACTGAACACCTACACGGGCGCGGACCGAAACAATCTGGACATCAACGGCGAGCTGAACAAGCTGGCGTACAACGTCTCGTTTGGTCACGGGATTCACGCCGGCATCCACTTCCGCAGTTCGACCTACTGGTCGATCCTGCTGGGCGAGCAGGTTGCGCTCAGCATCTTGCGGGACCGGGCCAAGTCCTACAACGAGCCGTTCACTATCAACATAACGAAGTTCGACGGGACGACCGCAACCATCACCAACATAGGCGGCGACGACGACCATTGAGTTGAGGAGTGAATCCAAACTCAAAAACGGGAGAGGGGACCTAAATGCGAAATTTGCCGATACCTCTCAGGCTTTTTCGAGATTCGCAAACTTCTGCACCAGTTTTTTCTGTCCATAGCCGGGAAAGCTGACCGTGAGTTTTGTTGATTCGCCGGCGCCTTCGCGACGCAGCACCAGGCCGCGCCCATACTTCGCGTGACGAACGTACGAGCCGGGCACGAAGTCGCCTGTCGATTGCGCCGCTGAGGTCGATGAGTTGGCTGCGGCGGCCCGACCTTTTGGCTTGATGCCCAGTTGCTGGTTGCGAAGTTTGAAAAACTCGGCAATCGATTCGGCGCTGTCGTAAGTTTTGCCGGTGAATTTCTTCTTCTCTTTCCGGTATTCGCCCCGTTCGTAATCGATGGCCGAAGAGCCACGAGCAAACGAGAGCCACGATTTACCGAGTGAAAGATCTTCCATCAGATCGAGCGGCATTTCGTTCAAAAATTGCGAAGGCTCGGAAGCGAGTTCTTCGCCGTAGACGCGCCGCTTCATTGCATGCGTCACATACAAATATTTTTCCGCGCGCGTGATGGCGACGTAACAGAGCCGGCGCTCCTCTTCCAGTTCCGCCGGATCGGTGACTGAACGCGAATGTGGAAACAGTCCATCCTCCAAACCGACGATAAACACTAATGGGAATTCGAGACCCTTCGCGGAATGCGCGGTTAACAAAGTCACGGGCACGTCGTGTTTGTATTGATCCTGGTCGGAAACCAGTGCCGAGTGATCGATAAACTCACGCAATCCTTCGGCGCCCTGTTCGTCGTAATCGACCGCGGCGTTCACGAGTTCCTGCAGATTTTCGAGTCGCGCGTCCGCCTCGTCGCTTTTCTCCGCTCTCAATGTGCTCTCGTAACCCGTTTCGAAGATTGCAGCTTTGACGATGTCGGAGACGGGTGAGTCGGAGTCAATACCGAAGCCCTCGCTGACGGTAGGGCTACTGCTCGCGGCATCAGCAGACAGGATGTCTAGACTCCCAGCATTAGCCAGATTTCCGAGATGAAGAATGATCTTTTGAAAGCTCTTCAAGGCCGCAACGGCGCGAGCGCTCAGTCCGTCGGGTTTTTCGATCACTTGTGAAAGTGTTTCCCACAACGAAAGGCCATAGTCCTTCGCGCGCCGCTGAAGCTCGTCGAGAGTTTGCTTGCCGATGCCGCGCGGCGGACTGTTGATGACTCGCTGGAGCGCGATCGAATCGTTGGGATTGAGCGCGAGTTTCAGATACGCGATGATGTCGCGCACTTCCATTCGCTCGTAAAAAGAAAAGCCGCCGACGATGTTGTAAGGCAGGCCCGCGCGGCGCATCGCTTCCTCAAACACGCGCGATTGAGAGTTAGTGCGATAAAGCACGGCCGCGCGAAGGTTGTAGTCCTCTTCGCGGTGTTCGAGAATTTTTGCCGCGACAAAACGCGCCTCTGATTCAGCGTCAAGCGTTTGGCAGTAACGAACTCTCTCGCCGGCAGCGTTTGAAGTCCATAACGTCTTGCCCTTGCGCTCGACGTTATGTTTCACCACCGCGCCCGCGACATCCAGAATTGTTTGCGTCGAGCGATAGTTCTGTTCGAGTCTAATTGTCCGCGCGCTGGGAAAGTGTTTTTCGAAGTTGAGAATGTTGGTGATGTCGGCGCCGCGCCATTTGTAGATCGATTGATCTTCGTCGCCGACTACGCAGATGTTCTGCTGCTTCTCAGTTAGTAAACTCACCAACGCAAACTGAGGCGAGTTTGTGTCCTGATACTCATCAACCAGAATGTAGCGAAACTTGTTGTTGTATTTCTCGCGCACTTCCGGAACGTTGCGCAGCAAGCGCACGGTCTTGATCAGTAGATCGTCGAAATCGAGCGCGTTGTTTGCATGGAGGCGTTCTTCGTAAAGCTTGTAGACGCGAGCGATTGCCGCGCGGCGTTCGTCAACGTAATCCGCGCGCGCCGCGTAGGCGTCCACATCCTCGCCTCTATTTTTTGCCGAGCTAATTGCGCCCTGCACCGAGCGCGCGCCCAGATGTTTGTCGTCGTAGCCGAGGTCCTTGATGCAGTTTTTGATCAAACGCAACGAATCGTCCTGATCGTAAATCGTAAACGTTCGGCTGTAGCCCTGCTTTAGTTGCTCAATGTCCTGACGCAGGATGCGAACGCAGAGACTGTGGAAAGTAGAGACCCATGGCGCGCTTGAAAGTTCCTGTCCGCGCAATAAACGTTGCACGCGATCGCGCATCTCCTGTGAGGCTTTGTTCGTGAACGTGACGGCTAAAATATTCCAGGGCGGAATACCTTTCTCGGTGATGAGGTACGCGATGCGGTACGCGATGACGCGCGTCTTACCCGAGCCGGCGCCCGCGAGAATCAACAGCGGGCCGTCGGTGGCGATGACAGCTTCGCGTTGTTGTTCGTTGAGAGAAGAAAGGAGGTCCATTTTGTGTGAGCCAGCCGCCTGGAGATCAAGAGAGTTTGCTGAGACGATCATCTCGTAGATCTTGTGGCTGTTTGTAAGGCTCGCGCTAATGCCTGGGGAATTTCAACAGGAAAGAATCTCTCGGTGGGGTAACCGTAGTCCTCGCCCTCTTCGTCAATCACTCTGAGTAGTCCGGATTCGGCCGCTTGCTCGTCGGCGATGACGCCGTAGAGCTTGCCGATCTGCAACGACGCCTCGTAACCTTTGTTATTGATGCAAACTACAAACCTGTTTATTCGATTGTTCTTCATGATGTTCTAATCGAGAAACGGGAGCTTTATTTTGAATTCCTTCTTTCCGGCTCCGTGAGCTTCATACCAGTGAACCTCAGCAAGTCGCATCCTACCACCTTTTAGCTTGACGGTGGCAACGCCCCTCAACTTTCGCCAATAGTGTCTTCCGTATCGCTGATTCAACCACTTCTGTGCGCGAACACCGGGGCCCTTCGCAATAGTTTCGATCTCCCGAATCGAGCCGCTGATTTCAAAATACATTCGTCGCGCGTGTCCGCCACTACATCATTTGATCAGATTCTGAATCGCTTTGAACTGCTCGTGCCTGGCATCGCGCATCAATTCAAATAATGCCAGCTCCACTGACGAAGGAATCGCGCCCGCCATCCGCATCTTCGCCAGCCCAACTTCCTTATTTGCCGTGTCGCGTGACGCGATGCAATCCGTTAGCAGATGAGTCTGAAAACCGCGCGCGATCAGATCGTGCACTGTTTGATTGACGCAGATGTGCGCTTCTATGCCGCAGACCAAAACCTGTCTCGCGCCCGCGCGGTCGAGTTGAGCTTCAAACTGTTGCGCGCCGCAGGAACTGAAAGCCGTCTTCTCAATAATTTCTACAGACTCCGGCAGGACTTCCTTGATCTCGACGGCGGTGTGGCCGAGACCTTTCGGATATTGCTCAGTTACGACGATCGGGATTTGTAAAAGTTTCGCGGCGGTGACCATAGCCGCGATGCGCTGTGCTGTTTTTGTAAAGTCTGCAATCTTCGCGCGAAAGGCCTCTTGCATGTCGATGACAGCAAGCGCCGAGTGCGCGAGTTCAAGCGTATTCGTATGCATAGAATTTTCGGAAGGTGACATTTAAGCATACGAATCGATGAGGACAAAACTGGTCCAAGTCCGAGTAAAGGATTCATTTGAGGTAGATGGAAGTCTTCAGCTCCGTAGGAGCGGGATATTTATAGTTGCCGACAACAACACCGATCACCAGCTCCGTAGGAGCGACATGTTCCAGCGGACGCGCCAAGTGCTTGGACCGTTAATATGTCGCTCCTTACGGAGCTGGAGCGAATAGCTCACACATCATCTATAAATATTTCGTCCCTAACGGGACTTGTCGTGAGAAGGCGAATCTTGTCCAAAGAAAACAGGAAGCTACGATCTTGTTACACAAAACACGGGACCACACAGATTAGAGATCATTTTGCTTGCGTGGGAAATGACTGATCGGTGCTACTGCTTCTTCGGCTCGTCAGGTTTTTCCTTCTTGTGCTGCCGCGCCCATTCATTAATGCTCTCGCGAATGAACTCGCCGAGATCCTCGAATTCGCGAGCAGACTTTTCCCAGAATTCCTTGAACATTTTCGGATCAAAGTGCAAGCCGTACGCACGGCCAAACCCTTTCGCCGATCCGCACTCGTCTTCGTAGTAAGCTGCGAGCTGACGGCTGGCCATCGCGACAACCGTCAGGGAACTTCCCGCCGGGAGCGGATCAAAGACCGTGCTCACATTTGGGTCGATCTCTTTCAATCGTGCGAGCACGCGATTGTATTGATCCGTGCAATATGCGGCGGCGTCCTGGCTGCCTCCGGTCCATTCCGACTGCAAGGCCATCCGCGAAGTGCGGCGCAGAACATTGATTAACTTTGCTAACTCTTTTTCTCTTTCCATGATTCTCCTTTAGTCGCAACGAACCGAGATGGGAATGCACCGAGCCTTCGGTCGCATCGATCTTTCCCCGCAGCTCAACGCAAATCCCCAAGCCTGTGGCTCGGACCCTTCGTCTTCGAAATAAGCGACAAGCTCGCGCGCGGCAATCCGCGTTACGTCGGGAGAAACGTCACCCGCGAGCGGCGCAAAGATCGTTTTTAAGTTGGGCTCAAGGTCCCGTAGCCGGGCGAGCACTCGATTATATTGAGTTGCGCAGAAGCGTGCCGCTTCGGGATCGGATTTGATCCAGTTTGCATAGCCCGCGGCGCGAGCAATCCGCCGGAGTACGTTCACTAACTTGACTGTTTCTCTCTCCATCTTTGTTTTCTCACTTTCTAAAGATTGCCAACCGGTCGCTACCGCTCGCGGTTCTGTAAAAGCTCAACCTGCCGGCGCAAAAGTTTCTTGCCCTGGTGCGAACGCCACTTGATCGTTGACAGCGGCGCGCCGAGAAATGCCGCGATCCGCTTAAGGGGCATCTCGTCAAGGAACTGCAGCCTCAGCACCAAAGCATAATCCGCGGGCACATTTTCCAGCGCCCGTCGCAGTTCGTCGTTTCCACTGCTATCAACGAAAGGCCGAGCCAACGCGTCGAGTTTTTCAAGCAGTAAGTCATCGATCGCCACTTGCCGCTTCAGATGTTCGCCTTCGCGTTTGCCAAAACGCAGCGCACGATGACGTGTAATCGCGGAGAGCCACGCCGCGAATTTCTTCGGCTCGTCAATCGATGGCAACGCCTTGAAGGCCAGCAACAGCGCGTCCTGCGCAACATCCTCTGCATATTCGCGTCCGACAATTCCCTGCGCGGTGCGCACGACGGCGGCGCGGTAACGAGACGCGAGTTCATTGAAGGCGTCGAGGTTGCCCATGATTGCGGCGATCACGAGCACCTCGTCCGGCGAGTCAACGGTTGCCTGTGCCATCCATGCTCCGTCCGTCCACTAGAATAGAGACATCGTACGCGGAAAAGGATAGTTGGGTTTGATGATTTATTTGGAGTGCGCCGGCAAAGCGGAGCGGCGACGGCGCTTTGGATTTCACGCGCGACTCAACCCAGCATCCAAAGCGGTGTCGCTGCTTCGCTCTGCCACCGCGCTCCAAAATTTGGCCGCAAGAACCGGATAGATTCGTACCACGGGAACCCTTATTATCGCCGCGAATTGCAAATAGGAGGAAACAGCTTTGAATCTAGCGCAGCACCAAGTGCACAATAATCAAATGACACTGTGGACAAACGACTCGGAAGCGCTCTGGCACGCCGTGACGTCAAAGGACCATCGCTTCGACGGCAACTTTGTGTTCGCGGTGAGTTCGACAGGAATTTATTGCCGGCCATCTTGTCCGTCGCGCCGACCGCGCCGCGAGCGCGTCAGTTTCTATCGTTTGCCGGAGGCGGCGGAACAAGCGGGCTTTCGCGCGTGTCGTCGTTGTCATCCGCGGCGCGCAGTGGCCATCGATCCCCAGGTTGAGGTGGTCCGGCGTGCGTGCAAGTTTATTGATGACCACGAAGACGAGAACATCGACCTCGCAACCTTGGGTCACCATGTTGGCTTGAGCGCGTTTCACTTGCAGCGAGTTTTCAAGAGCGTGATGGGAATTACTCCGCGCCAATTCGCGCAGTCGCGGCGTACGAACCGTTTCAAAGCCGGCATTCGTCGCGGCGAGTCGGTGACCAACGCGATGTACGACGCCGGCTATGGTTCCAGCAGTAGGCTCTATGAGCGCGCCACCGCGGAACTGGGCATGACGCCAGCGACCTACAGTCGTGGTGGTCGCGGCGCCGCGATCAATTACACCATCGCGCAATCGCCACTCGGTCGTCTCCTGGTCGCAGCCACGGAGAAGGGAATTTGTGCAGTCAGGCTAGGGGATTCTGACGACGCCCTCGAAGCCGATCTGCGCGGTGAATTTTCGGCGGCGAAAATAGAACACAACGATGGACCGCTAGGCGAGTGGGTGCAGGAGATCCTGGATCAGCTCGCGGGCAAACAACCTCATGTCGATCTACCGCTGGACATCCAATCGACCGCGTTCCAGCGAAGGGTTTGGGAAGCGTTGCGGACGATACCTTGCGGCAGCACTCGTTCGTATGGCGACGTAGCAAAAGCGATTGGCCAACCGAAAGCAGTCCGCGCAGTTGCGCGAGCCTGCGCTACGAATCCCGTGGCGTTGGTGATCCCGTGCCACCGCGTGATTCGCGAAGACCGGAGTTTGGGAGGCTATCGTTGGGGTCTGGAGCGAAAGAAGAAGCTTCTTCAGCGGGAACGTTCGTCGAGTCCCGAGGCGAGTGTCCGGCCACGCTCCTGAGAACACTCTGCGTCTTTGCGCCTTTGCGGGAAACCTGATCCGGATTAAGAGAAAGACAGTTTCCCACAAAGGCGCAAAGACGCAAAGGAGAATTCGCGTTAAGAAACCTGAGTCATTCTTAAGACGCCTGCAGAGTTATTCCACGGTCACCGACTTTGCCAAATTCCTCGGCTGATCGACGTCGCAGCCGCGACGAACGGCGATGTGGTAAGCCAGCAACTGCAGCGGAATGATCGAAAGAATTGGTGAGAGCAGATCGCTCGAAGGTGGAATTTCGATGACGTGATCTGAGACGACCGACGACATCGAATCGCCTTCAGTCAAAACGGAAAGCACGATGCCTTCGCGAGCCTTCACCTCGACAATATTAGAGTGAGTCTTTTCATACCGTAGTTCGGAAGCGTGATTGCCCTCTTCACGCGTGTTGATGAACAACACCGGCAGGCGCTCGTCAATCAGCGCGTTGGGTCCGTGCTTCATCTCACCCGCCGGATAACCTTCAGCGTGAATGTAAGAAATCTCTTTCAACTTCAAAGCGCCTTCAAGCGCGACGGGAAAGTTGATGCCGCGACCGAGATACAGAAAATCCGTTACGCGGAAAAACTCTTTCGCCAGCTCCTCGATCTCGTCCGATTCGTTCAGCAGATGTTCGAGCTTAACGGGCAGTTCTGCCAGTTGTTGCGCGTGCTGTTTAGCTTGATCAGCCGTTAGTGTGCCGCGCAATTCGCCGAGATAAAGACCAAGCAGATAGAGCGCAATCATCTGTGCGGTGAAAGCTTTGGTTGAAGCGACTCCGATCTCCGGTCCTGCATGAGTCATAATTGTTCCGTCAGCTTCGCGCACGATCATCGAGCCCTGCACGTTGCAAATAGCCAACACTTTCGATCCATGCTCCTTCGCTTCGCGCAGCGCTGCGATGGTGTCAGCGGTTTCTCCCGATTGCGAAATGACCAGCATCAAAGTGTGCTCGTCGAGTACGGGATCGCGATAGCGAAACTCGGAAGCGTAATCGACGTCGACTGAGATGCGTGCGAGTTGTTCGATCATATACTTGCCCGCGAGCGCGGCGTGCCAGGACGTGCCGCACGCGGCAATACTGATCGATTTGAAGCGCTTGAAATCCGCTTCGGTGATGTCCTTCATCTCGTCGAGAAACACGCGTCCGGTGTCGAGCGAGATGCGACCCTGAACGGTGTCGCGGACGGCGCGCGGCTGCTCGTAAATCTCCTTGAGCATGAAATGCTTGAAGCCGCCCTTTTCCGCCATGATCGGATCCCACGTGATCCTCTGAATCGAGGGCTCAACAGAATTGCCTTCGAAGTCCGTGACGCGCACGGCATCTTTCGTCAGAATCGCAATCTCGCCGTCGCCAAGGAAGAAGACGTCGCGCGTGTGCTGGAGAATCGGAGGAATATCCGAAGCAACAAAGAACTCGCCATCGCCGAGACCGATCACGACCGGCGGCCCTTCACGCACTGCGATAATTGTGTCCGGCTCGTCAGCATTGATGATTGAGAGCGCAAAGATGCCGCGCAGATCGCGCATCGCATCGCGCACTGCCTTCTCAAAGTTGTTACCGTTCTTCAGATACTCTTCGATCAGGTGGGCGATGATCTCCGTGTCAGTCTCGGTGACGAAGCGATGATCTGTTTTGCGGAGCCGCTCTTTCACTTGCAGATAGTTTTCAATGATGCCGTTATGGACGACGACGACGCGTCCCGTGCAATCGCGGTGCGGGTGGGCATTCTCTTCGGTCGGACGGCCGTGCGTGGCCCAGCGAGTGTGGCCGATGCCGTAAGTGCCGTCGAGCGGGCTCAGGCGAATCGCTTCTTCGAGATTGCGCAGCTTGCCTTCAGCGCGGCGAATCTCCAGCTTGTGATCCTCGTTGACGACGGCGATTCCGGCCGAATCATAACCGCGATACTCGAGCTTGCGCAGTCCGTCAATGATCAACGGCACGACTTGTTTGTTGCCTACGTAACCAACAATTCCACACATAAAATCAAAGGATGAAGGATGAGGGATAAAGGATGAACAAGAAAGTGGTCACCCCTGCTTTTCATCGTCCCTTTCGATCAAACGTTTCTTAATAACCGCCGGCACTCCAGCGACGAGCGTGTCAGGTGGCACATCTTTCGTGACGACCGATCCTGCTCCGGTAACTGAACCACTGCCAACTCTGACCGGCGCGACCAGCATTGTGTCCGAGCCGATCTTAACATTGTCCTCGATGATCGTTTCGTGTTTGCGCTGGCCATCGAAGTTACAGGTAACGGTTCCGGCGCCGATATTGGTCTTCTCGCCAATCGTCGCGTCGCCGAGATAAGTTAAATGCATCGACTTCGAACCGCGACCGAGACGCGACTTTTTAACTTCGACGAAGTTGCCGACCGCTGAACCCTCTTCCAGGCGCGCATTCATGCGCAAATGCGCAAACGGTCCGACGGAACATTTCGAGGCAATGTCAGAATCGATGATCACGCAGTGATCTTTTATGATCACATCATCGCCGATGCGCGAGTTTGTGATGCGCGTGCCTGAGCGTATCTCACAGTTGCTACCGATAACCGTCTTACCTTCGATCCGGACATTAGGATAGATCACGCAATCGCGTCCGAGCTGCGCTTCAGCGCTGATGTACGCGTGCGAAGGATCGATAAACGTAACACCATCGTCTAGCATCAGCCGCCGAATCGTATTGCGGCGCAGGAGATTCTCAAACTCGGCCAGTTCCGCGCGCGTGTTCACGCCGGAAACTTCTCTTGAATCGGTGTGCAGATAGACCTCGATCGGCTCCTCATCGGAAAGAAGAATTGCCGCAACGTCGGTCAGATAATATTCGCCCTGCTGATTCGCCGGCTGCACACGCGCGAGTGCATTGAATAATTTGCCGGTCTCAAAACAATAGATGCCGGCGTTTATCTCTCGAATCTGTCGCTCGTCTGGCGTAGCATCCTTTTGCTCGACGATCCTTTGGAAACGGCCGTCAGCGTCGCGCACGATGCGACCATAACCGGTAGGGTTCTCCATTCTTACGCTCAAAATCGTGGCCGTCGCGCTGAGCGACCGATGGTGCGCAACAAGGAGGCGAAGTGTCTCTGGGCGAATGAGCGGAACATCGCCTGAAAGAATCAGAACGGTTGACCCGGAGTCTTGCAGCAACTCGCGCGCGGACATCACCGCGTCCCCGGTTCCCAACTGCTGCCTTTGATTGATCAGCGCAACGCACCTGTCGTCGAGTTCTGCGCGGACCGCAGCACCGACATCTTCACCCTGATGACCGACAACAACAAAAATCCTTCGGGGATTCAATGACTGTGCGGTTCGACAGACGTGAGCAATTAGCGGACGGCCGTCAAGCTTGTGAAGCACCTTCGCCTTATTGGACTTCATCCGTGTGCCAAGCCCGGCGGCAAGTATCAGGATGTCGAGTTCTCGATTTGTTCGGGAGTTCAATTGAGGTTCTCTCTGCCTGGACTACGCAACGACGGCTGGCCGAGAGCGCGCTTGCTCCCAACAGGCTATGGCCACGCGAGCCAGCCGGTCGGGATTGTGACGCACCTTTTCACCTTCGTCCAAAAGGTCGGCTCGAACAATCTCGGTTTCACCGTCAGCCGCGGTATCAGAAAAGTCGTCATCAATACCGATCTGACAAGCGCCTTCTGCGGCATAACGCTCAGCCTGTTCTTTGCTGATTGATCGACTGTTGACGACTATAAAGTCGAAATGAATCTCAGGCGCGTACTGATTCACGATCTCAAGATGTCGTCGCGCCGTGTAGCCATCCGTCTCGCCCGGTTGGGTCATCAGGTTGCAAATAAAAATCTTAGTCGCCTTTGCTTCACCGATCGCGCTTGCCACTCGGGCAACGAGAAGGTTAGGCAAAATACTCGTGTAAAGCGAACCCGGACCGATCGTGATCACATCGGCGGCCCTGATCGCGGCCAGCGCCTCCGGCAGCGGCAAACAGTGTTCCGGCTCCAATCGTAACCGCCGGATCTTAGAGTGCGAGGCGCTGATTTGCGTCTCACCGCGCACTATCCGGCCATCTTCAAGTTCCGCCACGAGCCGCACGTCGTTAATCGTTGCGGGATAGATGTGACCTTTGCTGGCCAGAACCTCGGATGAAAGGCGCACTGCCTCGACGAAGTCTCCCGTGACCTCCGTAAGCGCGGCCAGAAAAAGATTACCAAAACTGTGACCACCAAGTTCACCACTCCCCCGAAAGCGGTAGCGAAAGAGACGCGAGATGAGACTTGAATCTTCCGAAAGAGCAATCATGCAGTTGCGTATGTCGCCGGGAGGAAGCATCTGTAGTTCTTCGCGCAGCCGACCCGAGCTACCGCCGTCGTCCGAAACCGTCACGATCGCAGAAAGATTCTCGAACCAGATCTCGTCCGTATTATGCTGACCAACGAGTCGCTTCAGTCCTGCAAGAAGCGTCGAGAGACCGGTCCCGCCGCCGATTGCGACAAGCTTAAGTCCGCGACCGGTTTCGAATGTTTGCAATTGCAAATCTCCTGTGACTGACAATGCGCCAGCGTATGGCGTTGAAGGAATGATACCTAAAAGATAGAGCGTTTGAAACCGAGGAGCCGTCCTGAAGGAAGATAAGGTTGGTAAGCAGATTGCGCCTTCTCTATAAACGAGGAGCGAAAATCAATCGGTCGAAGTCAGGATCGTTGCGCAAAGGAGTCAGATCCTGATCATGCTGGGCGCGAACGCGAAGGTTCGGCTGAAGATCCAGCGCGCGCTGTAGTGATTGGAGGGCAAGATCGATTGAGCCAAGTCGCGCGCGAGTGGCCGCAAGACCATAGTGAATATGTGCTGCTTCCGGTTCGCGCTTGAGCGCTCGCTCAAACATTTCCTGGGCGGCCACATACTCGCCGCGATTCAATTCAATCACGCCACGATCATAAAGGGAGTCAGCATCGCGTGGGAGCATGCTTTCCGTGCGCAGACGCGCTTCGGAAACAGCGAGGTAAGTACGGCCTCTCGCCGCAACCTCTGAAACCTGAGAGTACTTATCGAGCAACAGGCGAAACTGGTTTCGTGCTTCTTGAAAGCGGCCGTGGGTAAACTCCTTGTGTGCCCGATCAAACGCACGAAGAGCAGCGGCCTCGTCCTGCGTTGGTTGTCTTGGAGGAGGAGGTGGCGAAACGAACGGTCTCTGCGCACGGACCGCTCGCTCAGGTACCCGGGTCTTTTTGACTCTAGCAGTCGGTGCAAGCTTCTTCGCGCGCACCTTGCCCGGCAGCTTGCGAGCAACAGTTTTCCTGGGAGCCTTAGACTTCGCCGTCGCTCTCGCGGATCGAATGACCGGTTTTCTTGCAGGCTTCGCTTTTCGCACCGCCACGCGAGTCGAGCGCTGCGCTTTTTTCGCCGGGGCTTTTTTCGCGGCAGCACGCTTAGCCATCGGTTTGGATCGACCTGCCTTAGACTTGAAGGGTCGAGCCTTGACCGATGATCTCGAAGCGGACCGTCGGGAATTCGATCTTCTTAGGCCTTTTGCCATAGGACTACTCATTTTCAGCTCTCAATGTCCGACGTTTAAGCGCTTGAGCACCCCTTAAAACCAGCGCGGAGCTTAACATAGCTCCACCTCTAAATCAACGGAATAAGGGCATTTGCAGACTTGCTTGAGTGGATCGAACGACAACTGTGGCGTTCACTGATGAACTGAGAAAAACACTTGAAGCACCGTGTTTGCTATGCTACAGTGCTCTTGGTTTCGGGACATGTCTGTTCCGGGCGCCCAGAGTTGGAGACACCAGTTTTCCGCGACCGCTAAAGCGACTTCGACTGTTTTTCGGTTGATTCCACCACACCCTACGGTCTTGCCCGCCTGGCCTTGAGCAAGAGAGCTGTATCAATGGCAGACGCTCCTATCCTTTTGCGCGAGCAGCAGTATTACGAGATCAAAGCTGTCTTAGCGCGGCTTCGCTTAGACTCCTCGGCCCGGTTAGTTTTTCTGATTGATAAGGATGGTCAGCAAATCGCTGTGCAGGGCGACGTGGGGAACCTTGATACGACGAGTCTGGCTTCGCTGGCTGCGGGAAATGTCGCCGCAACTGGCGGGATTGCAGAGTTGCTTGGCGAGAAAGAGTTTCCGACCCTATCTCACGAAGGCGAGAGGGAGAGCATACATATTTCAGTCATTGGTCGGCTGCTGCTGGTGGTCGTCTTCGACGAAAGATCCAGCCTTGGCCTGGTGAAGCTACGCAGCAAACAGATTGCGCGACAACTCGCCGATCTTTTTGAAGAGGTTACTCGCGGTGACTACGATGATCTCGAATCCACCTTTTCGCAAATCACCGATGAAGACATTGACAGTCTATTCAGTTAATTGACGTTTCCATGACTTTCATCAATTACGCATCACGCGAAATCAACTGCAAGATCGTCTACTACGGACCAGGGCTCTGTGGTAAGACGACAAACCTACAGCACATCTTCGATTCGACAGCCCCCCAGGCCAAAGGAAAACTTATAAGTCTGGCGACGGAGACGGATCGAACGTTGTTTTTCGATTTCATGCCACTCGAGCTTGGCACGGTGCGCGGTTTCAAGACGCGATTCCATCTCTACACAGTGCCCGGCCAGGTTTTTTACGATGCTTCGCGGAAGCTCATTTTGAAGGGCGTTGATGGAGTTGTCTTTGTGGCGGATTCACAAGAGGAGCGTATGGACGCGAACATCGAGTCGCTCTACAACCTGGAAGAAAATCTACGCGCGCAAGGTTACGACTTGATAAAGCTCCCCTATGTCTTGCAGCTCAACAAACGCGATTTGCCGAACATCATTCCAGTCGAAGAATTGAAAGCGGAATTAAGTAGGAAGGGCGAACCGGTAGTGGAAGCGGTGGCTTCATCCGGCGCCGGCGTTTTCGATACGCTCAAAGCAGTAGCAAAGCAGGTTCTGACGGAGTTACGCAGGAGTTAAGGCTCAGGCGAGAAATCAATCAAGGGACTTCACCATCAACAAGCCATCGCCGCCATTGGAATAATACTTAGGTAGTCGTTGCGTTACGGAATAGCCGAGGCTGAGGTACAGCTCCTGGGCCGGCGTGTTGAGCGATCGCACCTCAAGCCGGGCGATGCGCACGTTGCGACGCTGAAAACCGTCTTCCACCTTTTTCATGAGACGCTGCGCCAGCCGGCGCCGCCGGTGGTCCGGCGCAACGCCAATTGTTGTCACGTGTCCGGTGTGATCGGGTTCGACCAGCCCGATAACAAAGCCAACCATCGCACCGCTGGGCGTGACGATGCGATAGGCAACCGCTTCCGGCGCCGTGAGCAGGTATTCAAAAGTGTCGCGACTGTAAGCTTCGCCATCAAGAAAGCAACGTTGATCCAGCCTCCAGCATTCGTCGAGTTGTGAGATGGTGAGCGGCCGAATGTCATAGGTGAAATTGGTGCCGATCGGCGCAGGTACGGCCAAGGGCGGTTGATAGTCGGCCGACGCATCCGATTGCGACCACCAGCGAGAACGGAATTTTTTGAGTACAGCCATTGACTTTGACTACAAGACGATGCGCGCCGGGATTTGCATTAGTCTACCATCATCGGGTTTGGATAACTAAATTATTAACATGCAATCGCCATAACTATAAAAGCGATAGCGAGCCTCGACCGCATGACGATATGAATCGAGCAATAAGTTGCGGCCGGCGAACGCGCAAACCAGCAAGAGCAACGACGAGCGCGGCAGATGAAAGTTCGTCACCAAAGCATCCACGATGCGGAATTGATAACCAGGCTGTATTGTCAGTCCCGCCATTTGCTCGCCAGGCTCGACCTGTCCCGTCGCGTTTACTGAAGATTCTATTGCGCGCGTCGTGGTTGTGCCAACCGCGATAACCCGCCCGCCCTGCGCGCGCGTATCATTGATTGTTTCCGCCGCTGCTGCGCTGATCTGGAAACGTTCTCGCGCGACGCTATGTTCCTGCACGTTTTCAACCCGCACTGGCTCGAAGGTTCCGTAACCTACATGCAGAGTGATTTCAACAAACTTCGCGCCGCGCGCGATCACTTCGTCCATAACCCGTTGGGTAAAATGCAGACCGGCTGTCGGAGCCGCGATCGCGCCTCTTGCTTGTGCGTAAATCGTTTGGTAGCGCTCGCGATCGGCGGGCAGAGAGCCAACGGTGCGTTTGATATAAGGTGGAAGTGGAGTTTGCCCCACCTCATCGAGAACCTTGTCGAAGGGATCGTCGCATTCAAAGCGCAGGATGCGCAGACCTTCGGGCAAAATATCAACCACTTCAGCGCGCAGCCGCGAATCGCCGAACTCTAAGCTGGTTCCGCGCCTGAGCCGGTGACCGGGGCGCGCCAGCGCTTCCCAAAGTAATGGCTCAACCTCGCGCACCAGAAGCACTTCCACTCGACCGCCTGAAGGATAGCGTCGGCCAATCAGTCGCGCGGGAAATACCTGTGTGTCATTGATTACCAGAAGATCGTTTGGCCGTAAGTATTGGGGTAGTGACGTGAATTGTGAGTCGCACCATTGTTCTTTGTCGCGATCAAGCACCAACATGCGCGACGCGTCACGTCGGTCAAGTGGTTCCTGCGCGATTAACTCCGCCGGCAGCGCGTAATCAAATTCTGAGATGTGCATTAGCGAGAGAAGGAAGAGACTTCAAAGCAAACAAGCAGTGACTTTCACGAGGGATGCTCGCGGTGGAAAACTGCGGTAAGTTGCGCGCCAAACAAAAGAATCAAACTCGAGACATAGCTCCATGTCAGCACCGCAACGACGGCGCCGACCGGCCCGTAAATTTCATCGTAGTGAAAATAGTTCAGGCTCCAGGCAAAAATGTATTTCGCGGCTTCCCACAAGAGGCCGGCAATCACCGCGCCCGGCAGTGTATCGCGCAGCGTCACCGACGCCTTCGGCATGAAACGATAGACAATGACGAACAAAGCTATCGTCACGAGAATGCTCGCAATCGCAAATATGAGTTGCAAGAGCGCGCTACCGAGGATTGGCACCAGCGCATAACTTTCGAGCTGTCGTGGCGAGAGACGCTCCGCCATCTTTTGCAGCGCGACGAGTACCGACGTGATCAGTACCGAAAGAGATAGCAGTAACCCAACAATTCCGATCATGCCGATCGTTATAGCGCGACCGTGCCAGAATGTTCGCCGGGCCGTTCCCCAGATGCGGTTGAGTGCTCCTTCGATGATCGAAAAAACCCACGATCCGGCCCAGAGCACAATCACCACGCACGCGATGATCACGCCGGTGCCCACGGATGAAAGCGAGTGAATCGTTTCGTGTAAGAACTTTGCGGACGCGGGATAGACTTCGACGATTCGTGTCAGCATCTGACTGCCCGCGGAAGTGCGATTGCTTAACGCCAGCATGAGGAGCAGCGCGGGAAACAAGGCCATCAGTCCGAAGTAACTCATCGCCGCCGCCGACGTGAACAGATCGTTCTCGTGAAACTGATGCATTGAGTGTCCGAGGATCTTCGACCAGGGTGCGCGATTACGCACGCCGAAAGAGTGACGAGAGACTGAGGGAAACCTTCTCATGCGAATTTATGACCGCGGATTCATTACGAATCAAACAGTCCGGGCTTGTACGGGCCAGGGTATCTAACGCCGAAGTGATCGTATGCGAGCCGCGTTGCCATGCGCCCGCGTGGGGTACGGTCAAGAAAGCCAATTTGGATCAAATAGGGCTCGATGATCTCTTCAATGGAATCTTTTTCTTCATGGATCGAAGCAGAGATTGTTCCGAGTCCAACCGGGCCACCTTCGAACTTCTCAATAATCGTCAGCAGGAGCTTGCGGTCCATTTCGTCCAGACCAAAGGTGTCGACTTCCATCCGGTTGAGCGCATCCTTGGCTACGTCCTGCGTGATGCGACCATCGTAATCGACTTCCGCATAATCGCGCACCCGCCGCAGCAAACGATTGACGATTCGCGGCGTGCCGCGCGAGCGGCGAGCAATCTCGCGCGCGCCGTCTTTGTCAATCTCCACCTCGAGAATCTCGGCTGAGCGTTTGCAAATCACTTCCAGGTCCTCGTGCGGATAAAAGTCTAAATGGAAGACGATTCCAAACCGGCCACGTAACGGCGCAGTGATCAAGCCGGCGCGAGTAGTCGCTCCGATCAAAGTAAACTTTGGCAGCTCAAGCTTGATTGAACGGGCCCCCGCGCCCTGGCCGATGAGCAAATCGAGTTGGTAATCTTCCATCGCCGGGTAAAGTTTTTCCTCGAGCGCCGGCAGCAAGCGGTGAATCTCGTCGATGAAGAGCACATCGCTTTCCTGCAGATTCGTCAATAGCGCCGCGATGTCCCCGGCTTTCTCAATCGCCGGCCCGGCAGTCGATCGCATCTCGGCCCCCATCTCGTTGGCAATGATGTGCGCGAGTGTCGTTTTTCCCAGTCCCGGCGGCCCGGTTAGCAGAACGTGGTCGAGCGCTTCGCGCCGCTTTAGAGCGGCCTTCATGTACACGCGCAGGTTTTCCTTGACCTGGCGCTGTCCGATGTATTCTTCGAGACGGGTTGGACGCAAGGACAATTCGAACTGGCGCTCTTCGTCAGTGAGCGTTGCGTCCTGGGCACGAACTGGGCCTGGTTCGGTGGACATAATAGGATCAGGTTTCAAATCTCGAATCTCAAATTTCAGATTTCAGATAATTTCAGATCTCAAACAATTTCAGATCTCAGATTTCAGATCTCAGATAATCTCAGATAGAAAATCGCTTCGGGTAATAAATCCTGAATCTCGTACGGAGAAGAACCATCTCATCACGCCTTCGCCAATCTGCGCAAGCTGCGTCGCAGGATCGACTCAACCGAGATGTCGTCACCTTCGCTGACGGCTGCATTGATCGCTTTCTCAGCCGCGGACCTTTGGTAACCCAGATTCACCAGCGCCGAAAGTGCGTCCGCTCGCACGGCTTCCTCTGTTGGCGGTCCGGGAACCGTGGGCCGATCGCCAAATTCCTCTTCGAGTTCCGGCGACGATAGCGCGGCGATCTTATCTCGCAGCTCCATCACCAAACGTTCCGCGGTCTTGCGGCCAACGCCGGGAATCAGTGTCAGCCGCGCCAGGTTATTCGTGCGGATCGACGCGATCATTTCGTCGGCGCTCATCCCCGAGAGCAGCGTGATGCCGAGCTTCGGCCCGATGCCGCTGACCGAAATCAGACGCATAAAGAGCTCGCGCTCGCGGGCAGTCTTGAATCCGTAGAGCTGCAATGCGTCTTCGCGCACATGAGTGTAAATGCGCAGTTGCACTTTCGATCCCGGCTCTTCCAGTTCATAAAAAGTCGAGATCGGAATCGTCACTTCGTACCCGACGCCGCCGACATCAAGAATCACGGACGTAGCTTGCTTCGATAGGAGAATGCCGGAAAGGTGTGCGATCATTCTGCAGTTACGGAAATAACCATTCTGAAAAGCAGGCGCATTATGTCGTAAGGGATTTTTGATCGCAAATGCCAACTTTTCGCCAGTGCCTGCTTCGGACTATACTTGCGGACGGGATCCGCAGATGAAATCAGAGAAAATCTCAGAACTAACGACCGCCCGCCTGAGTGTTTACCTTCGTTGTCTGAATACCCTGGCGGCAGCCGGCATTAACACGATTTCTTCGCAGGCGCTGGCCGAACAGTTCAATCTCAATTCAGCCCAGATCAGAAAGGACCTCGGCTACTTTGGCGAATTCGGTGTGCGCGGCGTTGGCTACTTCGTCATTGACCTGCGCGATCACATCACGAAGATTCTCGGGCTCGACAAGCCGCATCGTGTGGGAATCATCGGCGCGGGCCGGTTGGGCACGGCATTGGCGAACTACCACGGGTTCGGCAAATCGAGCTTCACGGTCGTCGCGCTCTTTGACAACGATCTCGCGAAAGTCGGCAAACGCATCGGTCCCGAACAGATTTTGGTTCACGACGTGAAGAAAATGGAAAAGGTCGTGCGTGACGAGGAAATTGACGTCGGCGTGATCGTCGTGCCCGCACGCGCGGCGCAACGAGTGTTGAATCAGATAACATCGGCGGGCGTCAAAGCGGTCTTAAATTTTGCGCCTGCGCCACTGACCGCGCGTCGCGGCGTGAAAGTAAAGACCGTTGACTTAACAACTTCGCTGGAATCATTATCATATTTTTTGGCGCGACCGCAGGCGGCAGCTGTTACTAACGGGCGACGCAACGCTCGTCCCGAAGAAGTCGCGGAACAACAGGAACGCGAATTATGAAAGTCTGCTTCCGGATAACCGAACAAAGTAATGGATGAGCAAACCGCCCGGCGCGATATAGTACGCGTCGGCCGTCTCTTGTACGAACGCAGTTATGTCGTCTCTTCTGACGGCAACGTCAGCGTGCGTCTTGACGATGGCCGCGTGGTTGCGACGCCGACGATGACTTGCAAGGGGAGGATGACGGAAGAGTCACTCGCCATCACGGACATCGACGGCAAAGCTTTGAATGAGAACCGGGCGTCGAGCGAGTTGGCCATGCACCTCTTGATTTATCGCGAGCGCGCGGACGTAAGAGCAGTCTGCCACGCGCATCCGCCGCACGGCACTGCTTTCGCAGTTGCCGGCCTCGCGATCGATCAACCGATTCTGTCTGAAGTAATTCTGACGCTGGGCTGTGTGCCGCTCGCCGGTTATGGAACTCCGTCGACTGACGAATTGAGCGACGCAATGCGTCCTCTCTTGAAGCATCACAACGCGCTGTTGATGGCCAATCATGGCGCCGTCGCTTACGGCAGCGATTTGTGGCAAGCCTTCGATCGGCTGGAGACGCTGGAACACACAGCGCGCATTGCGATACTCTCGCGCATTCTCGGCGGGTCGAAGAATTTACCACCGGACGCGATTGAAAAACTGATCAATGTCCGCGAAGCCGCTGGTTATCTCGGCGAAGGCGCGCGTTGCCAGGCTTGCGGCTATCTGCACGAGACGCGGATGGCTTGTCCGACAGGCGATCGGCCGGCAGCAGGTAGTTATTTAGCGTCGTCAACAAACGGCTCCGGCAGAATCTCGCTCACGCGAGAGGAGTTAGTGGAGTTGTTATCACAGGCGGTAAACAGCAAACAGTAAATAGTGACCAGTCATTTACTATTCTCGGTTTACCGTTTACCATCCACTTGCCATTAACGATTTACCATTTACCAGCAGCAGGAGCATCTGAATGCAAGAAGCACTCGGAATGGTCGAAACTAAAGGTCTGGTGGCGATGATCGAAGCGGCTGACGCCATGGTCAAAGCCGCGAACGTCACCCTGGTTGGTTACGAGAAGATCGGCGCCGGCTTTGTGACGGCGATCGTGCGCGGTGACGTCGCGGCCGTAAAAGCCGCCACCGACGCGGGCGCAGCAGCAGCGCGTCGCGTGGGCGAACTCGTGAGCGTACACGTCATTCCACGACCGCATGGCAGCGTAGACGAAACGCTTCCCATCGGCCTGCGCTCGTAAGTCATGATCATCGCGCGCATCCTCGGGACCGTAGTCTCTACACAGAAAGACCCGCGGCTACTCGGCAAGAAGCTGCTGATCGTCAGGCCCGTCAACGTTGATGGGACGGACACCAGCGGATATGTCGTGGCTGTTGACACCGTCGGCGCGGGCTATCACGAACGCGTACTGGTCGTCGCGGGCTCGAGCGCGCGACTCGCGCAGGGAATGAAAGACACGCCTGTTGATGCGGCGATTGTAGGGGTGATCGATACGGTTGATGTGACAGAATGAAACGCAGTTGCTACCGTGACGTGTAATCGTTTCGGGAGAAAAAGGAAAATGACCAACGGAGAACTGGACAAGAAGATCGAATTCATCATCGATCAGCAGGCGCAGTTTACTGCCGATATCCAGGTCATGCGCGAGGTGTATGCGGCTGACACGAAGCTGGTAAAGGAGCAGATCCAAAAAGTTGGCGCCGCTGTGATCACCGTAGTGGGTTTGGTTGGCAAACTATCTGAAACGCAAGAGCGCACTGATGCGAGGATGGCGGAATCGCAGGCCCGAACGGATATCCGCTTTGCCGAGTTGGCTGAAGCACAGGCGCGGACTGAAGAACGTCTGAACATTTTCATCAATGTAGTCGAACGACAACTTGGTGGAAATGGGACCAAACGCTCCGAGGATCGATCCTAAGAATCATGCAACTCGCGCGCGTAATCGGAACCGTCGTCGCCACGATCAAGAACGAATCGCTCGAAGGGCGCACGCTGCTGGTGATTCAAACGCTGAACAAGGATCTCGAACCGCAGGGCAAGCCGATGGTAGCAGTCGACTCGATCGGCGCCGGCGTTGGCGAATTGGTTTTCTGGTGTCGAGGAAAGGAAGCGAGCTTTCCTTTCAAGCGTGAAGATACGCCGACCGACTGCACAATTGTCGCGATCGTGGATTCTGATTCCCACGTAACCCAAAGCCAGCTATGATTCTCGCACGTGTCGTCGGAAACATTGTTGCCACAAAGAAGAACGAACGTTATGAAAGCGCGCGCGTCATGCTCTGCGAGCAAATTACCCCGGAGGGCAAAGCAACTGGCTCAACGGTACTGGCGCTCGATGCGGTCGACGCCGGCGCGGGCGACACGGTCTTGATCGTCCAGGAAGGCTGGAGTGCTTCGACCGTCTCAACGGGCAAGTCAGGGGCGGCAATCGATTCGGCGATTGTCGGAGTTGTAGATCGCATCGATCTGCTGGAACCAAGATAGTGCCAACTTTTGTGATGTGACGGTTCGCGTTGGATAATGCATTGGGAATCATGAGCAGTGAACTGGATCAGGCGCGATCGATTGCGGAAAGAATTGCGCGCCGGGTTTCAGGCGAGTCTTCGACTCCCTTGTCAACGAGTGCCGACGCGGATCTTGGCCGCGAACTCGCGGCTATGCGACTGAGCCTCGGCGACTTGCAGCAACGACTCGTCCAATTGGAAGCGAAAGTCCGCGGAGGATCGTCGCGTACGAGTTTCAGTCCACCGGGTGGCCATGGTTCGAGCGAGGCGCCGCGACCCATGGTTCCGCCGACCCATTCTCCCTGGCTTGCGGGTGTGAACGCCGTCGCCTCGCATCCGAGCCAGGAACGATTCGGCGTCGAAGAAGCGGTGGTCAGCGAACTGGTAGATTTCTTTCAGAGTGAAAAGACTTGCACCGTCGAACCCGGCGGCAAGCCCTGCGACCACTGCGCAATGTGCAGTTCCAGGGGTTTCTAGCTTGCTTTATCTAAGACAACGGTTTTCACCTGTCCGGTGAGCTTGTTTATCTTATCGAAGGTGCGAGCAAAAGCGGTCGGGTAAATGTTTGTGCGGACCTCGCGTGAGTTTCGAGCTAGCGGGGTAATTGATCAAAAGATGTTCCCACTCGGTTTTGCAAACGTAGGAGGAGGAGAAAATGAACGAATCAACCAAGGCGACATTCGCGAAGCTTGATGGAACACCAGCGCATATTCTGGTGATTCTCGGACTGTTTCTAATGTTGCTTTCACCGCTGATCATGAACTTCAAAACCGCAGGTGCGATGCAAAAGGGAGCTGCGGCCGAGCAAGCGGACGAGTTTATTCAACTCGACTTGAAGGACTTGAGCGAGAAGCAGGATGTGGAGAGGAAGCAAGACGAGAAGGCTGGCTCTAGCCTTTCTCCCGAAGACCTGTCAAGGCGGCAACAGGACAGACAAAAGGCCTACGAGGATAAACAGCGCGAGCTGAAACAGAAGTACAATGCTGTGGCGGCCAAACGAGAGTTCCTCGAGGCACAGGCTGACCTGGTTGGTACGCGAATTCATTACATCGCTACATTTCTGGGCGCGCTGTGTCTTCTGATCGGCTTAATCGTGATGACGGTTCAGGCCACTGGCACAACGCAGAAAGTCTTGTTGATTATCCTGCTCGTCGTGATGTTCAGCGCGCTATCGGGAATCAATCTGAACATCGAGGGTAAGGGCAATCTCGGAGGGCGCGGCGACGCGATGCGGTCGATTATAGACGCGATGCCAAGGTCGACTCCGCCGCCTTCATCAAGGCCGTAACCAGTAACGCTTTCCAAACAGCGTGGCCAACACGACCGGGGTCAAAGGACCCCGGCGTGAAGGCGGATGTGTTTCATCGGGCAGACACCGAATTGTGTATCTCCTGTAGCCATCTGGATAGCTTCGCGAAGTTCACCGCTGTCGCTGCTATTTTAAGTATTGACAATCATTCATCCTTGGGATTATAAACTCACCGCATCGATCATAACTCGGCTCGAATTTTTTAACCTCGCGGGTTTTTGAAAGAGTCCTGCTCCTTTGTAGAGCTTCACTCTCGCTTAACGGTTACTCAAGCAGAAAGGCGCCTCATATGCGATCTCTGCGAAATTCCTTCTTCGTAAAGGGAAGATTTGCACTTATCTCCGGATTCGTCGTAACCGCATTTCTTCTTGGTATCGTCATCACGCGTTCGACACACGCCCAGGGCAACGAACCACCTGAAGCCGATGCGGGCGGTCCTTACAGCGGCTCACCTCAACAGTCCATATCGTTGTCAGGTTCAGGTTCGTGGGATCCGGACGGTTGGATTACGAACTATTCCTGGAACTTTGGAGATGGCACAACCGGGAGCGGCGAAATGCCGAGCCATACCTACGTCGCGCCCGGCAGTTACGTCGTGACACTCACGGTCACCGATAACAGCGGTGCCACTAACGCGGTCGATACGACAGTGACCATCGAGGCGCAAACCGGTCCGCAACCGGTGACGATAAACTTCGACGAACTGCCGAGCGGGGCGCTCGTAACAAATCAATATCTTCCGCGTGTTGCTCTCTCGGCCACTGGTTTCTCCGGAGGTCCGGGGGGAGGCCTGAATGGTTTTGATCTTTA
>JBGPWL010000142.1:0-8486 GCA_041492185.1 Pyrinomonadaceae bacterium
GCTTTGGATTCGCCGCCGAGAAGTGCTAATGAGAGGTTGCATTCAGTTAGGAATATCCAAAGCGGCGTCGCTGCCGCCGCACTCCAAAAGCTTCGCTGCGTTCCCCGGCACTGTTTCAGCCCCGCTAGAACGGTTGGATCTGAAAACTCACGTTCATCGCTCGCGCGTGATTTGTGAGCGCGGCGATGCTGATCAGATCCGCACCCGCTTCGGCGAAACCACGAACATTCTCGAGCGTGATATCACCCGAGCACTCGATGGTCACGGCGGGCGAGAGTTCACGAGCCATCGCAACCAGACGCGCGATTTCTTCCGCCGCGAGATTTTCAAACATGAGCAGATCGGCGCCGTGCTTCAGAGCCTCGCGGACATCGTGTTCGTTCGCGACCTGCACCTCAATCTTATGCAGTTGGCCTACTTTCTCTTTTGCGCTCCTCACGGCTTCGCCGATGCCGCCGGCGACCGAGATGTGATTGGCTTTGATCACGACGCCGTCGTCGAGCCCGAAATGATGATTGCGTCCGCCGCCCAGGAGCACCGCATATTTTTCCAGCAGCCGCAGCCCCGGCGTTGTATTGCGCGTGTCAACAATTGCGGCGCTGGTTCCTTCAACCGCGCGAACATATCGTCGGGTGAGCGTCGCGATCGCTGAGAGCCGTTGCAACAGATTCAATGCTACGCATTCACCTGCGAGCAGCACGTCGGCAAAACCACTGAGCCGCGCGATCACTTTGCCGCCCTCGATCTCTTCACCGTCGGAAGCAAACGCTTCAAGTTGCTGTTGCGGATCGAGCGTCATGAAAACTTCCTCGGCGGCTTCCAATCCCGCGACGATCATCTTCTCGCCGGCGATGAAACGGCCGCGCGCCCGCGTGTTGCGCGCGACGATCGATTGCGTAGTAATGTCGCCGCGCCCTAAATCTTCGCGCAGAAATACAGCGATCTGCGAATAAAGCGCGCCTTCGTCGATCCAGCTCATTGCAAAGCCTCCCTGGGAGCGCAGACATCCTGTACGCAGTGCTTCTTCATGAGAGCGCCTCCAACATCTGATCGAGCGCCGCCGTACGCTGGCCGATGTCCGTGAGGCGTTCCTTCAATTCGTTTACCTTCTCAACGGGCGCGCGTTCGACAAACTGTGGATTCGCCAGTTGCAGCTCCAGCTTTGCCGCTTCCGAGTTGAGTTTGTCCTGCTCTTTACGCAAGCGCTCGCGTTCCTGATCGAAATCAATCAAACCCTCGAGCGGAATCGCGATTTCGGCGCCGCCGCCCAACACTGCGCGCGCGGAGGCTCGCGGCGCGTCCAGTCGTTCACCGACGGAAATATGAGAAGCGCGAACGAGCCGAGCGATCTGGTCCGTGTTCGCGGCAAACACGGCGCGCAGTCTTTCATCCGCCGCGCCGACAATGACCGGGATGCGCTCGCCCGGCTTGATGTTCATCTCCGAACGAATGTTCCGCGCGCGCGAGATCAAATCGATCACCGCCTGCATTTCCGATTCTGCTCCTTCATTAATCAACTCAGCGATGCATTCCGGATACGCAGTCAGCATGATCGTCGGCGCCGCATCTTTGTATGCTTGATGCAAAAGATTCTCACCGGCGCCCGGCAGACGCTGCCACAACTCTTCCGTGATATACGGCATGAAGGGATGCAGCAATCGCAGCGCCTGCTCCAACACCGTGAGCAAACGCGTACGCGCCGCTGTTCTTTGCGTTGTGGTTTCGTCCGCGGTTACGTCCATCTTTGTCAGCTCGATGTACCAGTCGCAAAAGTCATCCCAGAAAAAGTGATAAAGCGTTTGCACCGCTTCGTGAAATTGATAACCAGCTAACGCGTCATGGACATCGCGAGCCGTTTTGTGCAAGCGCGAAATGATCCAACGATCGTGCAGCGCTAATTCTGAAACGCCGGTACTCAATACGCCGGGATCGACTGCTGCATCTTCGGAATTCAGCAGGCAAAAACGCGCGGCGTTCCAGATCTTGTTGGCAAAGTTGCGGTACGACTCGACTTGTTTGTCGTTCCAACGCACGTCCGTGCTGCCTGCCGACGCCAGCATGATCCGAGTCGCATCGACGCCGTACTTATCGAACACCTCAAGTGGGTCAACACCATTCATCTTGGTTTTCGACATCCGCTGGCCATGCTTGTCCAGAATCGTTCCGGTGATGAAAACGTCAGCGAATGGCTCGCGGCCCACGAACTTCGACCCCATCATCACCATGCGCGACACCCACAGGAAGATGATGTCGCGCCCTGTCACCAGCACCGATGTCGGATAAAATGTTTTCAGATCGCTGGTCTTTTCGGGCCAGCCCAAAGTCGAGAACGGCCACAGCGCGGACGAGAACCAAGTGTCCAGCACATCCGAGTCTTGCGTTAGATCATCCGTGCCGGCTTCCTCGCGCGCCTCTTCCTCCGTACGTGCAACGATAACTTCGCCATCTTTCGTGTACCACGCGGGAATCTGATGGCCCCACCACAATTGACGCGAGATGGTCCAGTCGCGCAGGTTCTCGAGCCAGTTGGTATAGACCTTTTCGTAGGGCACTTCGGGAACAAACCGCGGTTTCTTTTCGCGCGCCATCAAATCGAGCGCGAGATCCCGTAGCGGCTCCATGCGACAAAACCACTGTGTCGAGATCAATGGTTCGATCACCGTCTTGCAGCGCTCGCATTTCGAGATCGAGAATTCGTAGTCAATCACTTTTTCGAGCAGACCGAGTTCTTCAAACTTCTCAATCACTTTCGCGCGCGCTTTGTAGCGATCGAGTCCAGCGAATTCGGCGCCGGCGTCTTCAGTCATCCTTGCATGCTGATCGATCACCACAACCCGAGGCAGATTGTGGCGCACACCGATGTCGTAGTCGTTTGGATCGTGCGCGGGCGTCACCTTGACCGCGCCGGTGCCGAATTCCGGATCGACGAACTCATCTGCGACGATCGGTATTTTGCGCCCGGTGAGCGGCAACTCCACAGTCGTCCCAATCAGGCTTAGGTAGCGGCTGTCGGTTGGGTTGACCGCCACACCCGTGTCTCCCAACATTGTTTCAGGGCGAGTCGTTGCTACTGTTATGTAATGTTCGTCCAGCTTCCCTGCTCTTATCTCACGCACTCGCCCTCTCAGCTCAAGTGGGTAGCGAAGGTAATAGAGCTTGCCCTGCTGCGGGTCTTTCTGGACTTCGAGATCCGAAAGCACCGTCTGATCGGTCGGACACCAGTTGACAATCCTTTTGCCGCGGTAGATCAATTCGTCTCTATACAGACGCACGAAGACTTCGCGCACGACGCGCGACAGCGAGTCTTCCATCGTGAAGCGCTCGCGCGACCAATCGACCGAGGCGCCTTCGCGGCGCATCTGTTTGGTGATCTGCCCGCCTGACTCGCTTTTCCATTGCCACACTCGCTCGACAAACTTCTCGCGTCCGAGATCGTGACGCGTCAATCCCTCCTTCTTCAGCTCGCGCGAAACCATCAACTGCGTCGAGATGCCCGCGTGGTCCATGCCCGGCAGCCACAGCGTCCGATAGCCGCACATTCGTTTGTAGCGCGTCAGCACGTCCATCATCGTGTGTTGCAGCGCGTGGCCCATGTGCAACGAGCCCGTGACGTTGGGCGGAGGAATAACTATCGAGAACACAGGCGCGCTCGCGTCTTGATTGATCTCGGGAGCAAAGCAGCCCTGCTGCTCCCAGCGCGCGTAATGATGCTGTTCAGCCTGTTTCGGATCGTAAGTTTTCGGAATGTCCATTATTAACTGGTCTTCATTTTCCGCTTTCAGCTTTATCAACGGCGCTTCATTGTAAAGCAAAGGCGCGAGAATTCCATCTCCATCGTAGCTGCGAATACTAATGCAGTTTCGGTTGGTCGCGAATCTCATTCACACTGCCTTCAGCCAGGCGGCCACAGGCAAGCTATCACACGCCGCGGTTTTCATCGGCTTACACAGTAAGCCGATGAAAACCGAGACAGGACTGTCGTCGACCTCCACCTCGCTGAAGCGAGGTTTGAATGAGAGTTCAAACTGCATTAGTACTTAACCGCGCGGACCGTCTCGCACACTTGGATGGTGCGTTACAAAACAAATCGAGCACGAACGTTCTTGACGCTCGTGCTCGATTGAGAACTCCACCGACTGAGTCTTACTTTGCTTTAGATTCTTCTTCTTCGAGCTGCTGCTTGATCAAAAGCTCCGCGAGCTGCGGCACAACTTCCCAGGCGATCTCCTGCAAGACTTTTTCCGAAAGCTGCTCGACGGCGCGACGCGCCACCGCATCGATCACTTCAGGTGAAAGCTGCGCGAGCGTGATCTGGCCCGCAGGCAGAGCAGAGGTAACCGGCCGCGGTTCGCTTTCGATCTCGGCTGGTGACGAAATCTGTGGTGGCTTTTGCATTTCCTCCACCGCAACGGCGGTCTCAGTCGCAATTGATCCTGATGCGGGCGCGGTCTCTTCAACCACCGCTGGCTCGACAATCTCTACTGCGCTTGACTCGCTTACCACTGCCCACTCGAGCGTGTCTTGATCCTGAAATGCCCAGGCGGCTTCCTTCTCGACACCCGGCAACGACTCAACTTTGGATTCAACGGCAACCGTTGCTTGCGCTCTAATCGAAGGAAAGCTCCGGGGCACTGGAGCATCAAGATCGATATCAAGTATGGCGTCGTCAGGCGCTCGCACAACCGTCGGTTCAAAGTCACCGAGATCCAACAGCACGTCGCCGTAGTCCAGCGCGCTCGCATGCGCGAATTCTGTGACTGAGCGTGATTCAGTTTTCATCTTCGCTTCGTCCTCACTCATCTTCTTCGTGCGATCTTCCGGCAATGCTATCGGCTGCGTCTCAGCCAACATCTCCGGCGTGAGCTGTTGCGTATCGGCAGTCGTAAGCTCCAGTTCGTCTGTGTCCATCGTCTCTGGCCCTTCGGCAATCGTCTCCGGTTTCGGCAGCTCCGCTGTGGTGACCTCTCCCTGATCGGCAACGCTGAATTCCTTTATGGTCTCTGCTCCAGGCGGATTCAACGAAGCGGTTTCCCCACCCTCGGTCGCCTTCTGACCACTGAGCAGCGCGCCGACTTTATCGATCAAGTTTCGAATGGATTGAAATGGCTTAGTCAAGATATCATCCGCGCCAACTCTGCGCGCCTCCGCTTCGTCGAAGGGCTCGAACGAGCCCACCAGAAGCATCACCGGGATGTGTTTGAGCCTCTCGTTGTGTTTGATGTACTCGCAGACCGTGTAGCCGTCAACTTCCGGCATGAAAACGTCCGCCAGCACGACATCGGGCGAAAACTCTTCCAGCTTTTCGATTGCCTCCGCGCCATTGTTTACCGAAATAACCTGAATACCTTCGTCGGCAAACGTGAGATCGACTACTTTCTGGATCGTGATTGAGTCGTCGGCAAGAAGAAGTTTGCGTCCAGCTAACAAGGCGAAATCCTTTAGCTGAGATACGCGCCACTGGCGGGGCTAACTCCGTTTACGCAGATGGCGCGAGGCATGGTCCGTGCAGCCTGTGTCACAGGCCACCCTTGAAAACTAACACCCACGCTGACTGGTCGTCAAGAGTTTAGTTGAGTTTTAGTTGAGATCGAGGCGGGTCGTGCTCGATCAGGCCGAAGCGTTCTCTCTATAGAACTCGGCCCTTCATGGCCGCCTTCGCGTACGACTTTGTTTTCTCATCAAGCTCAGGATGCGAGTTCAGGAACTCCTCAATCACCTTACTTTTCTCAGAGTGTTTTATGTGACCCAAACCATGAAGGGCACTGATCTGACAATTCTGTGAGTCAATCTCCAGGATCTGGGAAAGCGCCTTGAGCATTGCTTCTTTAACTTTCGGATCAGGATTCTTTCCGAAGTACCGAAGATGGTCCCACCACATATAACAGGCATCGCTGTAGGAAGCGTTCTTAAACAACCGCTCGAAGACGTTGACCATTGACATCACACACTCTGTTCGCAGTGTGCTGTCTATAGCCTTCTCCCAAATCCAGCGTTCCAGCCCTTCCAACCCAAGCAGGTACCCAAACCCTTGGTCGATCTGCTCTGCACTATACTTGTCGAGTAGAACGTCTGGATCCTGGAACAATTGGGTGACGAATGCCAGAAAGCGATTCGGATCACCGGCCCAGCCCAGATCAAATTCTCCAAGTCGATACCATTCCGGATCTGTTACCGGATGATTGAAGACGAACTCCAACCACTCGTCAAATGAGCGTTCAGTCGGATCGACGAGACCCCAGCCAAACGCAGTCATCCAACTGCGATCGTAGCCGCGCAACCTCGTTCGTCGGGCCCTGCCGTTCTTAATCTTCATCGACTTCTGACTCTCTGAACACCTCAGTTTTCATGGAATAGCGACTACGGGAACTGCGACGGCGCAGCACTCGGGGCAGATAATACACGCCAGCCCAACCAAAACCGGCGGTATTACCCACAGCCAACGTGAGGATCTCTCTGCGGGAGCGTTAGGCGCACGCGTGCGGCGTGGGACCGGCTGGCCCGCCCGCTC
Organism: Pyrinomonadaceae bacterium; assembly: GCA_041492185.1. Lineage (GTDB taxonomy): Bacteria > Acidobacteriota > Blastocatellia > Pyrinomonadales > Pyrinomonadaceae > JAOAPY01. Next base: position 6,509 of record JBGPWL010000142.1, read on the forward strand.
CCTGGCTTCGCGAGAAGGCGGGGGGCCGCCTTTGCAGTGCTTATCGTACTTGTCCAGGGCCTCGTTGAGGGGTACCCGTGCGTCCTTAAATGACTTCATATGGTTTTCGATCTCCTTTGTCATGCCTCTAGCTTCAAAATCAAGAGCGTCGTTGATTAGCTCATCACCTCGCCTCTTAACAATGTCAGCAAGTCTGTTTATCTCGTTGAGTAACGCTGCACAATCTTCCTTTGAGAGCTTAACAAAGCCGCTTCCCTTCTTTTGCTGAGCGCCGCCGCCAAGCCACAATAGCTTCGGAAGAGCGTCTGCCCAGGGATTCGCTGGTCCCTGCGGTGTTCCAAATTCGTTACCGCCGCCCCCACCACTACGGATGAAATCGAGAAACGAAATTAGAATAATGACAGTGTACGGTGGTGGGCCGGGAGGAGGAGGTAGGTGCGGGGGATTCTTCTCGTCGAGTCCGCTCGGATCGATGAAGTTCACAGGATCATTCTGAACGTAAGAGTAACGGTTGAAGCTCTGCGGGTTCGCGATGCTCATGCTGCCGCGATATGGATCGGGAGTCGTCATGCGGCCGGAGAAGCTTTCGTACTTGCGCCACCAGGTGTGATCTAATCCCGTCGCGTCATCGCGTTCCGTCAGTCCGTACTTCTGTCTGTTTGTATCGGTTGCGCCGTAGCCTTGTGCGGGAACGCGCAAACCGGTGCCCGATGAGATCTCTTCACCGAACGGCAGATAATCATGCCGCACGATGATCGTGCTGGTGCCGCTACTGACGTTGTTGTTCATCACGGCCCGCGTCGAGCCTTGCACGTCTTGCAGTACATACTTCAAGCCGCCGGTGTTGCCACTCAGGTTGCCGGAAATCACCACATTCAACAGCCATCCGTTATTCGAGTAGAGCGAAGTGTCTACTAAAAGCGGAAACGTCGGCGCGACTGCGCTCGTGTAGAGAAGCGTTCCGTTCTTGCGATACTTCACCACCCCACCTTCGACAGCAACGCGGAAACGATCACCCCAGGTGTAAGTACCAACCACCCCCTTGTTCACACCGTTCTCAAAGACGTAGATTGTGTTCGGTCCAAGCTCGATATAAAGAGCATAGTCGATATCCTGATAGCTTTGATCCGTGTCGCCGTGGCTCAGCCCAAACATTCCGTAACCCAGGCCATCGGCAGTGAAGTCAGCATAGCCATCGCCGGTAGCAATCGCCTGCGTCGAAACTGCGCCCGCATTGCCCCAACCCTCGACTGCCGACTTGCCAATGCTGTTACCGTTCACCGCCACACCGACGGTGTTGGTCCAGGTGACGTTCTGTGTGGTTATCTGTGGGTAGTCCTGCGTCGCGAGCAGTTGCCCCCCGCGATAGAGGTTTTCACGTTCGAGCGCGCCGCTGCTGTAATCGGCAACGTCCTGCCCAAAGATGTCGTATACCATCGTGCGCGTCACGCCGTTAGTTGTCGTCTGCACGCGCTGGCCCGCGCAATCGTAGATGGAAGTTTGCTGCCCGGTGTGGTCAGTGTGTTCGGCGAATGTCTGGCGCCCGTTCGCGTCGTAATTGAAATTCATGCCGCGAAACTTTGTGTCCGTCAGAATGTTGCCGGCAGGATCGTAAGTTGTCGGCGTCGCGCCTGTCGTGACGAAGCGGTTGGTGTTCGCGTCAATATCGCCGGTCACTACTGTCGTGAAGCCAACGCCGGAGTTCTCGCTGCCGGATTGGAACCGATTACCAAAGCGGTCATAAGTGTACTGGGTTTGCCAGGTGCGCTGGCTGTTGTTGCCTTGCTTGTATTCAGCCGCAGTCGACAAACGCCCGAGCGAATCATAAGAGAAGCGCTGGTCCCATTCTTTGGTTCCCGCTCCATTGATCGTCCCATCGATGCGCCCGATCTGCCCGTTGTTCTTCGAAGTGTCCACCGAACCGTCCGCCTGATTCACTGTACCGTAGAAGTAATTGTAGCGCTGGAGCTCGGCGCCA
>JBGPWL010000109.1:0-13975 GCA_041492185.1 Pyrinomonadaceae bacterium
ACCGTCTTTCACATTGCCGCGCGATCGATCGCCACCCATGCTCTCTCGATCTTCGGCGATCACAGCGACGTGATGGCCGCGCGCTCGACCGGTTGGGGAATGCTCTTCGCCAACTCGATTCAGGAGGTAATGGACTTTGCGTTGATCTCTCAGGCCGTAACCCTGGCAGCGCGCGTTCCTTTCCTGCACATCTTTGACGGCTTTCGCACTTCGCATGAGGTGATGAAAATCCGGGAACTCTCTGACGAAGAGATTCGCGCAATGATCGACGATGAACTGGTGCAAGCGCATCGCCGGCGCGCGCTCACGCCTGATCGTCCGGTGATGCGCGGCACGGCCCAGAATCCCGACGTCTTCTTTCAATCGCGTGAACGGGCCAATTCTCTTTACACGGAAACGCCCGCCATCGTGTCACGCGTCATGAACAAATTCGCGGCTCTCACCGGCCGGCAATATCAATTGTTTGATTATGTGGGCGCGCCTGATGCCGAGCGCGTCATGGTGATGATGGGCTCGGGCTGCGAAACTGCCGACGAAACCGTCAACACTCTCTGCGCTCGCGGTGAAAAAGTCGGTCTCTTGAAGGTCCGTCTGTTCCGGCCGTTTGCGGTTGACCACTTTATCAAGGCTTTGCCTGCGTCGGTCCAGGCCATCGCGGTACTGGATCGAACCAAAGAGCCCGGCGGCGCCGGTGAACCGCTCTATCAGGATGTCGTGACCGCGATCAGCGAAGCAATGTCGCAAGGCTCTGTTCCTTTTCTGAGAGTGCCGCGGATCGTCGGCGGGCGCTATGGACTTGGTTCTAAGGAATTCACGCCGGCAATGGTCAAATCCGTGTTCGACGAGATGGCCGAAGCTGAGCCGAAGAATCATTTCAGCGTCGGGATCACTGACGATCTGACTTTCAACAGTCTCGATATCGATCCGGATTTCAATACTGAGCCCGAGGGGCAAGTGCGCGCGCTCTTCTGGGGCTTGGGTGCTGACGGTACGGTCAGCGCAAACAAGAATTCGATCAAGATCATCGGCGAAGAAACGCCGAATTACGCCCAGGGCTATTTCGTTTACGATTCCAAGAAAGCGGGCGCGATGACCGTGTCGCATCTCCGCTTTGGGCCCGAACCGATCAAGAGCACCTATCTCATCCGGCGTGCCAGCTTCATCGCCGTCCACCAGTTCGACTTCCTGAACCGGTATCAGGTTCTGGACGCGGCCGAAGATGGCGCCACGCTGCTGCTGAATAGTCCCTACGACGCCGTCGATGTCTGGAAGAATCTCCCGCGTTCCGTCCAGGAAGCGATCATCGTCAAGCGGATCAAGGTACACACAATCAACGCCTACGCCGTCGCCAAAGAAAATCAGTTGGGCAATCGCACTAACACGATCATGCAGACGTGCTTCTTCGCTATCAGCGGCGTGCTGCCGCGTGACGAAGCGATCACGAAAATCAAGGAAGCGATTCGGAAGACTTACGGCCGGCGCGGCGAACCAGTAGTGCGGCAAAACTTCGCAGCCGTCGATGCCGCACTCGCGCACCTACACGAAGTGGCTGTGCCCGCCGAGGCAGACAGCCTGACGGACCTGCCACCCGCGGTCTCAGCCTTGGCACCCGAGTTTGTGCAGAACGTCACCGGAGAAATGATTGCCGGCCGGGGCGACCTTTTGCCCGTCAGCGCTTTCCCGCTCGATGGTACGTACCCTGTTGGCACAGCGCAGTGGGAAAAGCGCAACATCGCGCAGGAAGTTCCGGTTTGGGAAACCGATATCTGCATCGAGTGCGGCAAGTGCATTTTGGTCTGTCCGCATTCAACCATTCGCGCCAAAGTTTGTCGCCCCGGCGATCTGGAAAATGCGCCGGCAGGCTTTAAGACCATGCCGGCCAAGTGGCGCGAGCTGCCGGATCAGGTCTACACGATCCAGGTTGCGGTGGAAGATTGCACCGGTTGCCAGCTTTGCGTTGAAGTTTGTCCGGCAAAGGATAAGAGCAATGTTTCGCGGAAGGCACTCAACATGCGACCGCAGTTGCCGCTACGCACCAGCGAGCGCGTCAACTGGGAGTACTTTCTAAAGCTGCCGGAGATTGACCGGAACGGCGCGCTCACTTTCAGTTCAGTGAAGAACGTGCAACTGCTGCAACCGCTGTTTGAGTTTTCGGGCGCGTGCTCGGGCTGCGGCGAGACGCCGTATATCAAGCTGATGACTCAGCTTTTCGGCGACCGCGCAATCATCGCGAACGCTACCGGTTGTTCCAGCATCTACGGCGGCAACCTGCCGACAACTCCTTACACCATCAATCGCGAAGGACGTGGTCCGGCGTGGAGCAACTCGCTCTTTGAAGACAACGCTGAATTTGGACTCGGCATGCGAATGGCGCTCAATCATCAGGGCGCCTACGCGAGGAGTTTAGTCGAGCGGCTGCGCGAACTCGTTGGCGATTCACTCGCCGACAGTCTGCTGAACGGAGACGAGGATGCAATCGCCGAGAAACGCGAGTTGGTATCTGAGTTGAAGGCGAAACTCAACGGCCGCACCGAGCCTGAGGCGCGCGACCTTTTGTGTGTCGCCGATGCGCTGGTGAAAAAGAGCGTGTGGATCGTCGGTGGCGATGGCTGGGCTTACGACATTGGCTACGGCGGTTTGGATCATGTGCTCGCCAGCGGCCAGGACGTGAACATTCTCGTGCTCGACACTGAGGTCTATTCAAACACGGGCGGCCAGGCGTCCAAGGCCACGCCGATGGGCGCTGTAGCAAAGTTTGCCGCCGGCGGTAAGCCGACCGCCAAAAAAGATCTGGGCATGATGGCCATGCGTTACGGCAACGTTTACATCGCCCAGATAGCAATGGGCGCGAACGACACGCACACCGTGAAAGCGTTTCTGGAAGCAGAGGCCCATCCGGGTCCTTCTTTGATCATCGCCTACAGCCAGTGCATCGCGCACGGCATCGATATGGCGAAAGGCATGCATCAGCAGAAGCTGGCGGTCGAGTCCGGTCATTGGCCGCTCTATCGCTTTGATCCGCGGCTCGCCGAGGAAGGCAAGAATCCTTTTCAGCTTGATTCACACGATCCAAAGATTCCGTTGCAGGACTATATCTATACCGAAGGTCGCTATCGAATGTTGAAGCAGAGCGATCCAGAAGGCGCGAAGTTTCTTTTGGATTTAGCGCAGAAGTCGGCCGACCATCGCTGGCAGCAATACAAAAAGATGGCGGAGACGGTCGCCGAGAAAATCTCTGTGTGACCTCAGTGTTCTTCGGTGAAACGTGTTTGGTTTATTCCCCTCCCTTTGGGAGGGGTTAGGGGAGTGGGCGAAGCTTAGCGCGAAATGTTTTAGTTGTCCCTCGTGTTTACCGAGGACAACATGAAATCAAATGAGGGTCGCGCTCAAGCCCTCACCCCGGCCCTCTCCCAAAGGGAGAGGGAGAAAGAACTTAGGAGATCCATCATGACGCTCGCCACAAACTACCTTGGCCTGGTGCTGAAGAACCCGATCGTCGCTTCTTCATCCCCGCTCTCGCATACGGTCGACAGCATTCGCCGGCTCGAGGACGCGGGCTGTAGCGCCGTGGTGATGTACTCGCTGTTCGAAGAGCAGATCACTTTCGACAGCTATTACGTCGATCACTATTTGCGGACCAACACCAACAGCTACGCGGAATCTCTTAGTTACTTTCCGGAGATGGAAGAATATAACGTTGGGCCTGATGAGTACATGAACTTGATTCGCCGCGCGAAAGAAGCTGTTGATATTCCCATCGTTGGCAGCCTCAACGGAGTATCTGTTGGAGGCTGGATGAATTACGCCGGCCTGATCGAAGATGCCGGCGCCGACGCCTTGGAGTTGAACGTATATTACGTCCCGACCAACGTCGATCTGCCGGGCCACGAAGTCGAGAGCATCTATCTGGACATGCTGCGTCAGGTGAAAGCATCGGTGTCGATTCCAATTGCGATGAAGCTGAGTCCTTATTTCAGTTCCACCGCAAACATGGCGAAGCGTCTCGCCGATGAAGGCGCCAACGGCCTCGTCTTCTTCAATCGTTTCTATCAACCGGATTTCGATCTTGAGAAGCTCGAAGTAGCGCCGCGCCTCGTGCTCAGCAACTCAAACGAGCTGCGGCTGCCGCTGCGCTGGGTCGCGATTCTTTACGGACGCGTAGTCGCCGATCTGGCGATCACCACCGGCGTGCACAGTTCGGAAGATGTGCTGAAGGGACTGATGGCGGGCGCCAAGGTCACGATGATGGCTTCAGAGTTATTGCAGAGGGGCGTGCGCCGAATCAAAGAGATACTCGCTGAGATCGAACACTGGATGGACGAACACGAGTACGTGTCGGTGGCCCAGATGATCGGCAGCATGAGCCAGCAACATTGCGCCGAGCCCGCCGCCTTCGAGCGCGCGAATTACATGAAGACCCTGGATTCTTATCGTCCGGTCAATTGAATCGGATGGCGGCTGCTGAAAAACTCCCTCTCCCTTTGGGAGAGGGCCGGGGAGAGGGTTTGAGACAAACGTGGCTAGTAAATATTCTTGGTTTTCTGCCGCACTCATGCCCTCTCCCTAACCCTCTCCCAGTGGGAGAGGGGACTCTTTCAGCATCCTGCTAGCGTCGAAGAGGAATTCGAAATCGCAAACAGAGGTTGCCTATGAAGAGTTTCAAGCCGGGCGCTGCACGCGCGCTCTTTCTTGCCACCACCGCCTTCGCAGTTTCTTTTGCGCTTTGGGGATTGATTAGCTCGCTGGCCCCAACATTCGCCGGCCTCTATGGACTGTCGGCAAAAGCCAAGGGCTTGATGATTGCCATTCCGGTTCTGCTGGGAGCAATCGGCCGCATGCCCGCTGGTTTGCTCGCCGATCGATTTGGGGGGCGACGCGTGTTTGCGGTGATGCTGTTAGTGTCGGCGATTCCCGCGGTGCTGATCGGAGCATCGAATAGTTACTGGCAACTACTCGGACTCGGACTCTTTCTCGGGATAGCGGGCGCGACCTTTCCGGTGGGCATTGGGTTTACCTCGAAGTGGTTCACGCCTGACCAGCAGGGAACGGCGCTGGGCGTTTACGGCATGGGCAATGTCGGTCAATCAGTTGCCGTGTTTGGCGCGCCGGTGTTGGCCCTGGCTTTTGGTTCATGGCGTCCGGTGTTTTTTGTTTTTGCGGCAGTCACGTTTGTCTGGGGGATAGTTTTCTATCTCTTCGCGCGCGATGCGGCGACGACAACCGAGCCAAAAACGCTGCGCGAGAATCTGAGCGTCTTGCGCCGCGCACCGATTGCCTGGGTGTTGTCGTTGTTCTACTTCATCACCTTTGGTGGGTTCGTGGCCCTTGCGATTTATCTGCCGACGTTTCTGAAGGACATCTTCAAACTGAGCGCGGCTGATGCCGGCGCTCGCACGGCGGGTTTCGTACTCGTCGCGACGTTGATGCGACCGTTGGGAGGAATGCTCGGCGATCGATTTGGCGGCGCGCGCATACTCGTGTTTGTCTTCATCGCGGTGGCGGTGCTCGGCGCGTTGATGGGTTGTCCCTGGATGCCAACATTCACCATTGGCGCCCTGGGTGCCGCGGCTGCGCTCGGTTTAGGCAATGGCGCGGTCTTCAAACTGGTGCCTCAGTATTTTCCGAAAGAGACCGGCACGATCACGGGTTTGGTGGGAGCCTTCGGAGGCCTCGGCGGCTTTTTCCCTCCGCTCGTTCTGGGAATTGTCAAAGACACCACTGGCGCGTACACATGGGGTTTCATTCTACTGGCGGTCGCATCGCTGGTCTGCCTCGCAGTCAACTACCTGGTCTTCCTGCGACGAACAAACTCGACGAATACAGCTTTCGCAGCGGGCCGACCTTAAGTTTCGAACTAAGCTAAGACCCCAGGCGACCGCCGTCTGTTGCTCAACAAAACGGGCGACATATCGTCGCCTGTAGGTTGGGCGGCACCGGCCTGTGCTTGATCGGGCTCAGCTATCCCAAGGTGGCCTTAATCCCTTAAACAGAAGCCAAAAACTCGTTGCTATTTCGAACTTAGTTTGTGCCGCGACCGGAGGGCGTGAACTTTTGCCGCGACAAAGACATAAGGGTGTTGCAAAAAAGTATGCGACTCTGTATTCTTTGGCCTCAAAATTAGACCGGAAGCGAAGGAGCTGATCGAAATGAAGCAATCTAAACCCTTGCAATTTCTTGCGAAAGCGCAGAAAGACCGGAAGCTCAGAGCGCGCGTCCAAGCAGCGGTTGAAAGAGGAGGCAAACTCACGGGCGAAGAAGTTCTTCAAATTGCGCAGGAGTTCGGATTCTCTTTCACACGGAGCGAATTCGAAAAGGAAGTGAAACGCAACCTCGAAGAAAGATTCGCCGCCGGTGATGAAAGTCTAGCGCGGGTTGCTGGCAAGAAGAAAGTAAAGGAACCTCTCGAGAGCTCGTGCGCAAAAGGATGTCTGAGCTACACGATTAGCTGGCATCCCAGCGAACTCAAGTCAGTCGGATAGCCCGACGGAGAGCGTTCGCGGCTCTCGGATTCCGCAGGTGCTCTTCGCATGGGCCAGAGTTCCGGGGAAGCAAAACGAATCCGTGGTATCGCAGCCCGCGGCACTCCCTTATGGGAGCGTCAGCCCGGAACCTCTGACCAGGGAGCGAAGCCTGACGCCATATTCGCACGTCGTCGGCTTAACCGCTGGCGGGCGGTTCTGGGTAGCGCCAAAGTCTTGAACAGGCGTCTCCGGAGTAGCGAAATACCCAAGGCGGCGCTTGAGGATCTACTGGGTAACGCCCAGAGAGAAGCAGAACTCCCTTCTTGGGCTTCGACAATTGCCTCCATATTGAATCTCTCATCTCATTCCGAGGCCGAAGACCTCGATAATATTACCGACAGATCGTTCCACCCAACACAGCTCCTGCCATTCCAGGAAGTGCTGGTTGGGTTCGTCCGTCATGCGCGACAGTGGCTCAGAGCTGAGGCTGGCGCGGCCATAGATGTCCTTTGCCCTTCGGCCCTTGTGGACTTCGAGCGCCAGTTGTTGGGTCACATTACATTCGTGGCGAGCATGACGATCGGCCTGGACTTCTATGGATTTCGTTTTGAGCGCGCGCCTGCGTCTGCCATCGAGTCTGTATGGTGCCGTCAGAATCGGTCCACGGTGATTTATTCGGCATACGTTCAGCATATGCACTGTGGCGGACTAGTTGATCTGCTTGATACGCATCCGGTTCTGGCGCGCCTTCTATCGCAGTCAGTCGAGCAGTGGGTGCGCGCAACAGCCAACTTTTGCCTAAGATTCCTCGACGACTTCTCTAACTTGCGAGCGCAGTTCGACTGGAGAGTTAAGCAGCCGGAAGGCGCAGTGGCGCACGTGCGTCCGGATCTGTCGGACCGCCATCATGACGGTCAAACCGTTACCGAGTGCGTTCTTCGGACGGATGAGAGTGTGATCTATAAGCCCCGAACGGTAGGGCCTGAAGTCGCGTTCTACGAGTTTCTGGGTTGGCTGAACAGTTGCAATTTGTCTCTGGATCTAAAAGTGCTTCGAGTGCTCGATCGAACAACCCACGGCTGGGTCGAGTCCATACCGTGCGCGGCGGTCAATTCGGAAGCGGAAGTGGAGAGGTTCTACATCAGGGCTGGGATGCTGCTCGGCGCTCTTCATGCCCTCGTCACAACAGATGTTCATTGCGAGAATTTGATCGCTAGTGGCGAGCAACCAGTGGTCGTGGACCTGGAAACGCTCTTAAGTGAGCGCGCACAAGACTCGCAACAATCTCCCGAGGGGCAAGACCCGGGTGGACCCTCTGTGTTGAGCACCGGGTTTCTGCCCCGATGGCAAACTGCGCCGGATGGGCATCGGTACGATATGAGCGCTCTTGGATCCGACGCCGACCAGGACGCTGGTATTCGGCTCTTTGCGTGGCGATCGATCAACACCGATCAGATGACGCTCTCGGAAGAGACCAGCGCTCCAACATCGACGACCCATCGTGTTCGCCTGGCGGGCGCGTTGCCATCAGTGGCGGATTACCTCCAGGAATTTCTCAGGGGATTCAGGGAAGTTTATTTGTGCCTATTGGTGAATCGCGAAGACCTCATTTCGAATGATCGATTGCTGAGCGGATTCGATCACCTGGAATTGCGGATACTGTTGCGAAGTTCGGCGACTTACGCCTGCCTCCAACTACACTTGCTGCATCCCGAATTCTTGCGGGACGGGCTCGATCGCAGCATCGAGTTGGAGTGGCTCGCAAGACCCTTGGGTGGGACGACTACACCGCAGAAGGGCCGCATACAGGTCTATGACGCCGAGCGAACGGCGATGGAAGGCCTCGATATTCCTCACTTCGGCACACTTGCATGGAAGACCATGAGACATACGTCGGACGACCCGGACCTCTCGCTCTTGTGTGGGGAGCGGGATTCTCGTGTCCTGGAGCGGAGGCTGGCTAGTCTTAGTGCGGCCGATTGCTCGAGACAAATTGCGATCATAAAAGATGCAGTGCGGTCACGTTTCGGGCGAAGATCATTGGCGAAGATCACGCACCCGGCTGCGAATCCAGCGGCGTAGTTTGCCCGCCGCGACTATGAAGCCCTTGCCGTAATCGTTCACGCTCCTCAGGGGTCATGTGCTCCATGCGCTCAGCCATTGGCCACGTTTTTCCGGAGCGGACTCGTCCACCTACTACTTAAGACGAACGGGCGAGACGAATATTGTAGGTTTGAATGAGAAATTCAGGACCCTAGTTCCAGGAGCGGTCAATTATCACGCTGAAGGCGTGAAAGAGAGTAGCTAGGGGTAAGCGCCGCTTCGGCGCGCCACCCCTGGATCACTGATTATTATTTCAGAAGCCTGCTTCAGCGGGCGACAGACCCCGGCTGCGCTTGAGTTAGAGATAACAATTTGTGACCTCCAAACCGAGGGGAAGCCTTAATGCTCCAATCCTGAAAGGACCTATTTTTTCTTTTTCTCAATCTCAGCGAGAACCGAGTTGAGAGCATGCAATATTTCACTTTCTTCTTTTTAACTTCTGACTTCCGATTTCTGACCCCCGAAAGCAGACGCGCTTCGCACGTCATAAAAGCCAGCCGGAAGGCGCGCACTGGTCGGTGCCGTCTATTTCGGATTTTACTGACCTCTGACCTCTGACCCCTGACCCCTGATCCCTGACACCAGTCCTGTGGGGCCTTGCTCGATCATCGCGCGTGTGCTCGGCGGCTCATCCATCCATTACTGTAGACGAACGGCGGCGGGCAATATTGTAAGGCTGATGCGCCGTAACGAGGTCAGTGGTGGGAGCAATAGCGACCGGGTTAGTCCGCGCAGCGGACGTATGACAATAGCCCAGCACTTCAGTGCTGGGATAAGCAGCAATACAATAATAAGTCCGCGATGCCGACGACTGAGTCCTTACACCCGGACCGGTCAGCCGTCCGCTTCACGGACTGCGTGTTTATAACGCCGCTGATCCCACCGATGAATCGGTGGGCTATTTTCATTCATCCGCTGCGCGGACTGGGAACTCGTTCACTCCGTCCGGTGGATTTGTGATCTGCACCCGAGCGATTCGGCCATGAACGCGCGCGCTGCTTCCGTTACGAGGTCGCGCGGCTCCGGAAAGATTATCTCTTGACGACAGTGTTTGTATTTCCAATCCATGAGCATGTTCGCGGAGTATTGGCGATGGGCTAACACTTGTCAAAGCTAAGTTGGGTTTTTGAATCATGCTGTCCTTGTTGATAACTCTTCTAAGTTAGAAGGGTCGAGTAGCGAGTATCCCAAAGGTCTTTGGTCATATCGGAATACTCACTGAGAACCGTCCAAAGAAATCTAATGTCGTCGCGCTTTCCATAACGGAAGTGAGCTTCCAATTCAGTGCACATCGCGAGCATTATTGTAATGGCAAGAAAAACCTGATTCTGCCTATACTCTTCAAGGTGCTCATCACGCTTTTCTTCCCATTTTGCCCCAAATTTTTGTTTCGCGTCTTCGGTCGAAAACAACACTCCTCGCTTTGCCAGTTCTAGAACGTTTAGATGAGACTGACCTGACAATTCACGATACAGCCACGACAAAACGTATTCCATAAAAGAAATTGCTTTAGACTTCGGTCGGTTCTTTCTTAAGACACGAAGCAGGAGTCCTGGTGTCGGTCCTCGTCCAATGTTTTCTACAGGATTCTTGATTTCGCGCGGCTTCAAACGATAAGTCGCCTCGGCATGAGCAACCTTCTTTTTTAGGCTGACAATGTATTTTCGCCAATTAGCTTTTTGCCCGTGATACTTTTTGCAATGCTCCAACTCAATTCGAGTCTCTGTATAGCCGGTCTTGAACAGCCAAGGTACAAACGCCGGTACATCCTCAAGTAGGAATATGAAAAGAATGAGCTGCTCGAACAGCGTCCGGGTTAATGGTGAAATTGATAGAGCGAATCTTTTGAGTCTGTGCGGGTCTTTCGGAGTATCGGCACAGATAAAAACAATCACATGAAACGTGTTGAATGCGTTTCTAAATTCCTGTAAGAACAACTGCGGCGAACTATCAACGTTCAAATAGCGGGGCTCGCGCTCAAGCCTGTTGGAGATGAATGTTAGTAACGTCGTGAACTGCTCCCGAATCACGCCGTAAGGCAATTCGCCTTTCTTCTTAGACTCTCTCTTGGTTGCCATGGCATTTAAGCATCGTTCCGCTGACGTGTAATTTGCGCAAGGGCCCCGGTCCGCTCCCGGTTCTATACCGAGTAGCGATCACTGTGTGTTCGGCCTCTAGGGTCAGCTTCAACGTGGCTGCGGACTTTGCTTTTCTTGCAGCACCAACCGCAACGCATCATTGACAGCTTTAGCATCGGGAAATGCCGCGGCGATATCGGGATCGAGCAGAACCAGATTTGTTCCCTCACGATAGCGCTCAACATATTTGCCGCGCACGCCGCCCTTCATCTGAGAGAAATCGTACTCGGGCCGCAAGTCATCCTCTTCCTCTGATTCAAATTTCTTCATAAGACTCTCTTTCTCCATGTGTTGCTTCTCGAGCGCTGATGAGACGCACTAGTTCGCCGTCATCTGTATGCGCAACTACCAGGATTCTACCTTGCTCTGACGAGCCAATGATAACAAAGCGCTGCTCTTCCACTGAATGATCTGTATCGGGGAAGGCATTCGAGAGTGGATCATCAAAGACCGTTGTAGCTTCTTCGAAAGAGATACCATGCTTAACGAGATTACCAGCAGCTTTCTTCTCATTCCAGGCAAAGCGCATGTGAGGACTATAGCGGCTGTCTATCCTTTTTTACTACTCAAACAGACGCCGAAACCCAAAACCGACGTGCGGCCTGCGCTTCTGCGATTTTCAATGATCAATGTCCGGACTTCTCGGCATGACGTGTGATTGATCTTTGCGGGTTGATGGCGGCGAGGAAATCTAATCGCCGCTGAGCGTCGAGCAAGATCGCAGAAGCGCAGGCCTGACCCCCGATTTCTAACCTGATGGCGGGTCGGATGGTTTCACCTTCGCGCCCCAGATCAAAAGCCAGAAGATTATCGGCAACTCTCCAATCTCAAGAATCATCGCGTACTGGCCAACAATATGGTCGTACCGTGGCAGAACCAGGGAGGTGAAGGAACTCGCCAGATACGCGACACCTGCAATCATCAGCAAGACGCCCAACACGCGCGGGATGAAACGCGATCGAATGACGAGCATCCCAAACGGAAATAGCCAAAGCCCCCAGAAGATTGCGGCCACCTCAAGTCCTTGCCTGTGCAAACGGAGGAACAGGTACGCCAGGGCATCCAGCTGACGTTTGTCAAAGACGGACAGGAAACTGGCGCCGCTGACGAGGACCAGCGCAGCGATTTCGTTGAGCACGTTGAGAAACACAATCGGAACTGAAACCAAAGCCCCCAGGATCACCATCAGCACAGCATGCCGCTTATTCACCGCCTTGAATAAGCGGTACAGAGCCAGCACCAGAAAAATACCAATGACCTGATGGAACAATTCGCTGGCAATGCCGATGCGCAGAAGCGACGCGGAAGCCCTGATGCGATCGGCCGTCGCTGTTGCGTCTCCAGACACGATCAGCTTGCTGGGGACATACACGAGGCCAATGGGGGCAGTGATTCCGAGTAGTAGATACCAGAGTCCCGCGACCCTTGCTTGTTTCTTCGTTGAGTTCATTTTGTCTCTCCAAGTGCTCGTTGCAGACATAGTCGGCGCAGCCGACGATTGAAAATAGCGCAGCGTGTGATGCGTAAAGCGGACATGCGGGGCAGTAGCCCGACCGTGAGGGAGGGCGTGAAATTCCCAAAACGCCCTCGCTTACGCGCGGGCTACTGCCCCGTGTTCACAACCGCGGTTTGCTGACGCTTGAGCCGTAGATTTAACCGTTGGCGATATGAAAGTCGTCGCCAAATCCACTCCATCGGACCGTAACTAAAATACTTCAGCCACAACGCGCTCATCAATATCTGAAATAGAAAGATGGCAAGCGCAATCAGGGTCGCCGTCCTCGCGCCGAATCTTCCGAACTGACCGAAACCGTAACCGTAAAAAATGAGAACGCAAATAACCGTTTGCAATAAATAATTCGTCAGAGCCATGCGCCCCACCGGAGCCAGCCAGGCCAGCAGTCGCCGCCACGCTGTTTTTTGCCACAACGTGGCGACTAAGGCAATAAAGAAGAGCGCCAGCGCGGGAACGCCGAACGCATAGCTGACAACACCTGCAATTCCCGCAGGCGACGGCGGAAAAACCGCTTCCGCTCCCGCTAACGTCGCAAAAGCAGCATTGCCGACAAGCCCTAAGATAAGTCCGTAAATCAGCACGCGGCGAATGAACGGCCGATGACTCGATAGATCCTGGAAGAACCCGCGACGATACGCATAGCAACCGAGCAAAAACATCGCCAGTAGTTTCGGCAGACGCATCTCCAGAATCAAACTCGCATACCTGCCGACGATATAGTTCAAATTGAAACCGGTGAGAATTTGCAGGTAACTGCCTTGCTGAACTTTTTTTACTGACGCGCTCCAAAAATCGATCTGCGCGGCATTTAACTTCGCTACGGCGTCGGGCGGGACAAAGGCGACAAACAAAACATAAAGCAGAAGGTACGTCAGAATCGGGACCGCCAACAGGGCGAACGCCCATTTGAGCAGCGCGTTGTTTGTTTTCTTGCGAAACAGAATAAGCAGAAAGCCCATCACGGCATAGACGCTGAGAATGTCGCCCGCCCACAGCAAGTAAGCGTGAAGCAGACCGATGACCAGCAGCCAGAACAAACGCCGTTTGAAAAGCGAGGCTTTGAGATCGCCGCGTTCTTCCGCCCGCCCGATCTGCAGCGCAAAGCCGAAACCAAACAAGAATGAAAAGATCGAATAGAACTTGCCTTCAATAAAGAAGTGAACCAGAAAATGTGTTGCGTGATCGGCAACCGACATGCTCTGCTGTGCTATCGCCGGAGGCATCATGCCGTAACCGGAGAACCACTGCATATTTCCGATCAGAATGCCGCCGACGGCCAGTCCGCGCAGCACGTCGAGAACTTCAATGCGCTCCGGCAAAGAAACTGGGCTGATTTGGCTCTTAGAGATAGGTCACCTTATTGTTTAGCGCGTGCGAGTTGATATTTCTCAACGGGCCCCGGCCTGCTCCTTCCATCGTTGTTCGTTCACGCCGAACACGAGGAGCCACAGGGTCAGCGATGCTTCGCCGAAGATGCCGGGTGCGAAAATGTAAGGGGACAGATAGTTTGCGAGCGGCGGCCAGAGAAATGTCAGCCAACCCAAACCTGCAATCGCCATCAGGACGCCCAGAATTCGCGGCAGGAAGGTCGACCTGAAAATGAGGTAGCCGATCAGCAGGCAATAGAATCCGAAAAATACCAACGGGCTGATGCGGGAGGCGGCGTGAACAAAAAGGCTAAGTGGTCCAATGATGCATCCCACGAGACTGATAAACGCGGCGAGTAATGACAGTCTTTTGTTCACCGGCTTAAATAT